>CAWVIV010000013.1:0-52857 GCA_963929435.1 uncultured Bacilli bacterium | reverse complement strand
CAGTCGAGCGCTGCGTAATCGTTTTTCATTTTGATTTTAGATGGAAGCTCATTCTCTGTTTTTTTGTTTTATTGAGATTGCTGCGCGGCGGTGGCGTTTTTTGTTTGTGATTTGACAATATTCTTTGTTGCTCTATTCTTGTTTGGTGAGTGGATTGGCTCGTTCCGCCTCGTGATGAGTGTGACTACGATATAATCATAATTTAAGTTATTATGTATATAATAAAAAATTAATATCCTAGAGATTTAATTCCTACTTTTAAAAGTAAACTTATATATATGATGATGGTTAGTAGTTTAATTGGGCGAATATCAATAATCATAAGCAAGGCTTAGCCTTGTTTTGTTGTTATTTTTTTGTTAATATCTTTGTTGGGAAAACTTAATTTATAATAATTTTTGTGCGGCGGTGGTTATAACAATGCTAGTGGCGGTATTTATACGATTGAAGCTAGTGGTACTAACGGTGGTAAGTGCGACTGATTACTCGTTCCGCCTCGTGATGAGGACTATGATATAAGAGATATTTAAGTTATTGTTTATACAATAAAAATATTTATCATAGAGAGTTTTTCCTTTTTGCAATTGTAAATAAAGTAGAAGCTAATTGTTTTCTTTAATTATTTGTGTTAGTTTTTTTAATAGGGGAAAATTTAAAATATTTATTGTATTTTGTTTGAAAGTTAATCTGCGCGGCGGTAACTATAATACTAATCCTGCTGAGTATGCTGGTGTGTTCTATTTCAATAATAACAACAACGGCATATCTGGTGGTGCGAATAATAATGGCTCGTTCCGCCTCGTGATGATGACTATGATATAAGAAATATTTAAGTTATTATTAATATAATAAAAAATAGTTATCATAGAAAGTTTTTTCCTTTTTACAATTTGTAAATAAAAATAGAAGTAGTGCTTTTTAGTTAGTAAATTATTGAATACTAAAAAGTTTTTTTGTTGTATCTTTTTTTCTTTTGTGATAACTTTTTTGTAGGGAGAAATTTAAAATATTTATAGTATTTTGTTTATGAGCTAATCTGCGCGGCGGTAACTGGAATACTACTGGCAGTAGTGCTGGTGTGTTCAACTTCAACAATATCAATGGTACTAACAACAATAATAACTCGTTCCGCCTCGTGATTAGGACTATGATATAAGAAATATTTAAGTTATTATTAATATAATAAAAAATAGTTATCATAGAAAATTTTTTCCTTTTTACTTTTGTAAAAAAAATTGAAGTAACTTTTTCTAGTTAGTAGACTTTCGAATACTAGAAAAACTGATAATAATTTGATTTTAATATATTGTTTTCTTTAGTTATTTGTGTTAGTTTTTTTATAGGGAAAAATTTTAAAAAAAGTTATAGTTTTATTTTGAATTAATCTGCGCGGCGGTAACTATAACGATAATTCCAATGCTGGTGTGTTCAATTTCAATCATAACAACACGACTGGTGGTGCTAACAACAATGGCTCGTTCCGCCTCGTGATGAGGACTATGATATGAGAATTATTTAAGTTATTATTAATATAATAAAAAATATTTATCATAGAAAGGTTCTTCCGAAAGTTTGCGGATTAACCAATAATAGAAAGGGGCTGTTGGGAAATTAAATAATTGATTTCTTGACAGTCTCTTTTTTTTGCTTTACATATGGAAAGGTCTCTTTATGTAAATTATTAGGTGTGTCCCAATAATTATCCTTAAACTTACTCTTTTCAAAAGAATCGAGCAATCTTCTTATGTTAACACTCAAGCATCACTTCACAAGAAACATTTTTTAACCCGCGTCTTCTTATTCTTTCATAATTCATATTGTTCTTAATTTGGCCAAATGTTCCTTCAACTTGAATACTTCTATTTATTCTTATTTCAATTCCTTTTGGACTCAATAGGTTATTTCTTGCCTGTTCTTTCAATAACTCATAGTCGGGATTTAATTCGACTTTTCTAAAGTTTTCATCTTTATTTTTTATATTTTTTTTGCATACATATGAATAGTTACAGTTATTGCAACCTTCAAATATATAGAGTTTTGTATCTTTGACTCTTTGATGAGTGGTATTGGTTTTAAATGATATTTCTTTTCCAATATTAGTATTTAAACACATTATACCATCATCAAATGTATAAAAAAGTTGAGGCCTTTTGCCACTAGATTCACCACTCCATTGTTGAAACTTCAAATAGTTACCTATGTTGTGCTCCCTAAGATATTTGTAATTGGTATAAATACCATAACCAGAATCTCCAACTGCATTTTTTGGATAAGTTCCATAATATTTATAATAATTATCATATAAAGGCGTAAATGTATAATAATCTGTTCTATCTTGATATACCCCATACATTACAATTAGTAGATTAGATACTAATACTTGAACATTATATGCTGCATGAAAATCATGACTAAGTTTAGAATAATAATCCTCTTTTAACATCATTGCAGTTGCATCTTTATCTGTTTTAAAATATGAATTTCTATTTTCTCCACATATATGTTCTTTCTCTTCATACTCTAATAGCTTAATTAAATATTGATATGCAAGTTTATAATTTTTAATTTCTTTAGTAGTTCTAACACCTTTACCACTTGGTAAATTATAGATATCAATATTATTCCTATATACATAATCTTTTAATATTGAATTGAATTTACCAGTTTTAATTAAGTCTTTATTATTAGCTTCATCAATATATCCCATTTCTCCTAATAGACTTTTTATTTTTATATCTAGTTTTTGGTGGAATTTAGTAGGCTTCCAAACAAATTTATATTTATTAGCATTAGCTTCTAATTTGCTTCCATCAATATAAGCATCTGTAATAATTAAATTAAATCTTTTGATTATATGTTTAACAATAGTTGTAAATATTTCGTATTGATATGGGACTATATAATTATTGATGAAGTCACCAATAGTTGAATAATCAGGAACTTCTCCTTCCATAATATATAATACCCTTATATCAAATATGCATTTATCTTCTATGTCTCTTAAAGATGCTTTGAATTTTGCAAAACAATATATAATTACAGCGAGTAGTTTATATGGATTCATAACCTTTTCGTCCTTTACACATACTTCTTTTTAACTTTACACTTTTTATTATTTTCCAGACACCTGATTCTTCTAAAAAAGTTAAAAATTTATCAATTTTCTCAAATTCCTCATTACATTTATCTGAGGGTACTAGAAAAATAGGCCTTTTTGTAGTAAAATATTCCATGTGATACAACTCCTTAAGCAAGATAATTGTATCACATATCCCTTAAAACTTTCATGTTTTAAGGGGGACTTTTTGTTTTATACGAAAAAAAGACTGTCAAGAAATCAATTACTTAATTTCCCAACAGCCCCTTTTTATTATGAACTTAATATTTGTGCAACAATCTCTTCTAAAGCAAAGTTGTCTAAAGTAGACAAAAAACATAAATAACTTTTCTTAAAAAGGTTGCATAATTTCTGTTTTCCATATACAATACGTTTGATAAGTTTGAATTTGTTGTTGTTACCTTCAACAAATCCAGAATTTATTTCAGAAGATATTGCGTTTCTAACGGCGGCAATATCTTTTTTTAAACCATTACAAAATGATGGTATATCATCTTTATATAACTCTATAAATATATCTAATAATTCTATATCATTACCAAATATAATATCGTGGAAATCAGTAAATATTGTTTTAATAGTTTTTATTATTGGATATTTTTCTTCAATAATAGGTAAATACTTTCCAATTTCATTATTTTTCTTTTTCTCATCAATTGTTAATAAATTTTTTAAAAGTTCTTGTCTTGTAATAATGGTAATATCATCAGGATATTCCATTTTAATATCTTGAAGCGGGAATTTACTTTTATATGAAATATTATTGTTTTTGGCTACCATAATAATATAACTACTAAGATTACTAATCGAACCCTTATATCCTTCTTTTAAAACATAAGCCAAAATATATTCTTGAGGTATATTATCTATTAACATTTTATAAACAATATTACGATAGTTATCTAATAAGCTTTTTCTATCTTTATATTTTCTCATCTCACTTAAACTTTCTACTTCTTCATCACTCATTTTAGAATATTTTAATAATGTTGAATATGATATGTTAAATTCTTTGGCAAGAGCCTGTTTTCCATGACAATCAATAGTTTTTAATCTCTCTCTTAATTCTTTTATTATTTTTTGTTTTTCAATTCTTCTTTCTTTTTGCTCTTTATATTGTTTGGAGTCAAAATCTCTTTTTCTATTATCAAAAGTAATAACATTTCCATTTTCATCTACTGGAGGGAGATTATCATATTTTAAAACTATTCAGAATCTCTTGATTTATTGAGACTTGATATTTTGAAACTTTTTCTATTTTACCATCTAATATTTCTCCACCCTTTATAAATATTTTCTTTGGTATTTCTTTATAAAAAATATCTTTTAAATAAACAATTAGATTTTGAAATAAATGGAATCTATCTGCTACTTGAATACAATTAGGTAATATTTCATTAATTGCAGATGCATATTCACTGGCTCTATCTCTTGCAATTTTTTTAATTTTGGGGTGTTCTTTTAACCATTCCTTGACTGTATTTGCATCTCTTCCATCTAGTAGGGCAATTAGATGATGATCTTCTAAATCATAAATTGCTGTTGCATAACTTTGACCTTTTCTTTTGGCAACATCATCTATTCCTATCCCTTCTACTTCTTTATTATCCTTAACTTCTATTTTTTTTATAAGATTATCAATAGTATCGGCACTTACTTTCACTCCTAGAAAAGAAAGTACTAATGAACTACAACTTGAACTTAAATATATTGAAATGCCTAAGATAAATTGGACTAAATAATCTGTCATAACTTTATATTTCCTAACAAAATCAATTTCTTCTGTAAATACTTTAACTTTACAATTTGGATTTGTACACTCATATTTATGAGACTTTATTTTTTAACCATACTGTTTTATTATGTATTGGAGTGTCTTGAACTGTCCTTATGTAATATTCATGGTATTCAGAACTTATATGTTTACATTCAGGACACTGACATTTTTCTTTCTTTGATTCTATATTTAAAATAATTTCATTTGATTTTTCTTCCATGTTTATTACTGGATAATTTTCTCCATATAAAAAAGTATTATTCATGCTGCTTCTCCTTCTATCTTAAACATAATACCAAAATTTTCCAACAATAAAAAGTAGGAATATATCCTACTTCCTATTATTGGTTAATCCGCAAACTTTCGGAAGAACCCATAGAAAGTTTTTTCCTTTTTACTTTTGTAAATAAAAAAAACGAAGTAATTCTTTCTAGTTAGTAGCTTTGCGAATACTAGAAAACATTGATAATAATTTAATTTTAATATATTGTATTATTCTTTTAATTATGATAATTTTTAGTTAGGAAAAAATTTGTAAATATATTTTGCGCGGCGGTGGTTATAAACGATACTACTAATGCAGGTGTGTTTAACTTCAATGCTACTATTAACCTAGGTGGTACTAACAACAATGGCTCGTTCCGCCTCGTGATGGGGACTATGATATGAGAATTATTTAAGTTATTATTAATATAATAAAAAATATATGTCATAGAAAATTTTTTCCAATTCACTTAGTGAATAAACTATTGAAGTAATATGTTTCTAGTTAGTAGATTTCGAATACTAGAAAAATATAGTATTTTGGAGGGCGACTATATGGATGATTTAGAGGGCTTAGTTATTTATAAACAATATGTTGAACTTATTTATTATACTCTTACAATACTTCTCAAATATCCTAAAAGTGAACGTTTTTCCTTGGCTCAAGATATTAAAAATGCTACTTATGAAGGACTTAAGGATATTATTTATGCTCAGAAAGAGTTTGACAAGAAAAAAAGACTTTCCTACTTAAATGAGCTTGATGCTAATCTTAAAATTATTAAAGTATTGATTAGAGTTTCTCATAAGAAAAAGTATATTAATTCTAAAAATTATACAGCTTGGAGTAAGAAACTTACTAATATTTCTAATCTTAATGGAGGATGGATTAGGTCATGCCTCACACGATAAGAAATGCTTTTGATAAACATTTAACTGTTGAAGCGTTACTCAATGCTCATGAACGTGCTAGTAAGACTAAGAGATATTCTCGTGAGGTTTTAAAGTTTGAAATAGATTTAGAGACTAATATAGTTAATCTTTATAAAAAGTTAAAAAATGGTACTTATAAGATGGGTAAGTATAGAACTTTTAAAATATATGAACCTAAAGAAAGAGTAATTAGAGCTTTGCCTTATGTAGATAGAATTGTTCATCAGTGGTATATTTATGAATTTATTAAGCCTTATGTTGTGCCTCGTTTTATTAATGATTCTTATGCTTGTATAGAAGGTAGGGGAACTCATAAAGCAGTAGATAAAGCTCAAGAGTATATGAGAAAAATGAAGAATAACTATGGTGCTTATTATATTGTTAAATGTGATATAAGTGGATTTTTTTATAATATAGATAAAGATGTTTTATATAATATTTTAAAGAGATTTATTAAGGATGATAAACTTTTAGATTTGACTTATGAATTTATATATAATGATGGTGAAGAAGTAGGTCTTCCTATTGGTAATTATACTTCGCAGTTTTTTGCAAATATTTATATGAATGAACTTGATCATTATGTTAAAGAAAAGCTTCATATTAAATACTATGTTAGATATATGGATGACTTTATCATGTTTGTTAGAAGTAAAGAAGAAGCAAAGAAAATATTTTTAGATGTATCTAAATATGTTAGGGAAGTACTTCATTTAGAATTTAATAATAAAAGTAGATACTATCCTAGTAAGATGGGGCTTGATTTTTGTGGGTTTAGGATATATGAGAGTTATAGATTGCTTAGGAAAAGAAGTATTAAAAAGATAAAAAGAAAAGTAAGGCGTTGGAATATGCTTTATGAAAAGGGATTACTCGATTTAGATAAGACTGTGCTTGAATGGAATTCTTGGTTAGGGCATAGTTCTCATGCTAAGTGTTATAAATTGCAGATGAATATTTATAATAAAATAATTTTTAAGGAATATTTGAAAAAACCTTATGTAGAAACTTATGGGAGAATATTGTAGTTGGAAGGTAATGCTTATGAATATATATGAAAAATCTAGGGGAATTTTATTTATTAATATAATGATTATATGCTACGTATTATTTATTTTTGGTCCTTCTATTAGTTCTAATACCGAATTTATTGTTAATATATTTTTGTTATTAGGAACACTTTATCTTATAAATGATAATATT
The DNA here is from genome assembly GCA_963929435.1 of uncultured Bacilli bacterium. Lineage (GTDB taxonomy): Bacteria > Bacillota_I > Bacilli_A > RF39 > UBA660 > Onthousia. Next base: position 45,562 of record CAWVIV010000013.1, on the reverse strand, counting down.
TTTGCATATAATGATAAATATAAGAAAATTACATATGTTTTTATTGTTATAATTATATTATGTAGTTTTTTGGTTAATAATAGAGATTTTGAACTTTATTCATTTGTTATGACTTTTCTTAGATTTGTGTTATTTTTCTTTGCTGTTTTAGAAACTGTTTTTGTGGTTGAGGGAATAGTAAGAAAGAAAAAAGTAAATAAAAAGTAGAAATACTTGTATAATGTGTATTTTGAGTTTCGGTGAAAAAAATAGTTGACAAGAAAAAAGTGAAAATGTGTTATCCACAGATTCACTTTTTTAGGCATAAAATAAGGAAAATCCTCAAGAATTGTAGTATAATCTGGTTTTAAACACTTTGAGCATATAAAAACTCTCTTATTTCTTTATATATCAAGGATTAAGAGAGCTTTCTATTGTCTTAAAAAACTGCGTACAATTTTTACTTTTTTATTTGAGTAAAAATTTTTTTGAATTTTTTTATATCAATGACTTCATAGTCAGTTCTAAAGTCAAATTTATCATGTAAATCATCCGTTAAGTCAGTTCTAGTATAATTTGGAATATATGAATCTTTATTTTCTAATTTCATATTCATTTCTTTTAATGTATCTATTATTTCTGTAACAGTATATTTTTCATCTAATTCTTTTTCTAAATATCTATAAACAATTAAGGCTAAAAAACAAGTAGTAAAGTGAGCCTTAATCATATCTTCTTTTCTATGAAATACTGGTCTAGATTTAAATTCACTTTTCATAATTCTAAATGACTCTTCAATTTCCCAACGACTATGATTTACTTTTACTATTTCTTCAACTGGATCTTCTAAATTTGTACATACGGCATATAAACCATCATACATAGCCTCTTGGTTAATAATGTCTTGATTTATTTCAAAATGTTTTTCTTCTGCAACTTCACCATCTTTAGTAGTGTTAATAGTAGTAATAAATCTTTTAGAATCATTCTGTTTGGCTTTGCCTATTTTTTTAGGATTAGTTTCTATTAATTTTAAGGCTCTTTGAATTTGCCCTTCTCTAATTTTTCTTTGATATTCTTGGTATTTTACTGAGTAGGTAACTATTAATCTTTGTTCTAGTCCATTTTCATTAATCCATCTTTCTTTGTAGAAAGTATCATCATAAAAATTTTTCATTAATTCGTTGTCATCTCTTAATTTAGAAATATCATATACTTTATCACTACCTGGTAATTTCCAACCTTTAGTTAAATCCAATGACCACTCTTTTAAATGCTTTTTCATTTTTTTTAATGATTGAGTAGTTATAAAACATCTACCTTCTATGTTATTAAATTTTCTGTTTTCATTAGATGCAAGACCTGCATCTGTACAAACAACAAATTTTGCAAGATTAAAATCATCAAGAATTTTTTGTTCTAAAGGTTGTAGTGTTTCTTGTTCATTAGTATTTCCTGGAGTTATATTAAATGCTAGTGGAATTGCATCTCCATCCATAAATAGTCCCATTTGAACAAGTGGATTAGGTCTATTTTCTTTAGATTTACCATATTTTCTAAAGTCATCTTCTTCTTCAATTTCAAAGTAATAATTAGTACAGTCATAATATAAAATTTTGTTATTACGTTTACAATATTTTTGTGTATTTTTATAAAGTTCTGACTGTATAAAGCCCATTTCTTTACTAATGATAGGCAAGGCTCTTTCTATATGTTGATATTCAAAATTAGGCTGTTCAATAAAATTTTTAGATAATTCTAAAGTTTTAAGCTTAGAAGCAGGATAAATAATTCTAGAAAATATTAATTTAGACAAAATATCATTCAAATCGAATTGGAATTTATATTTATCTTGAATTTTATTGGCGATTTTATTTAAACCTAATTTATAATAAATACATTCTAAAAAAAGATAACCAACATTAAATGAACAACGACAATTTTTATCAATTAAACGTGTTGGGTCTTTAGTAATAATAACTGGTAATTTTTCTTCTTTACTTTTCAAATTTAACTCTTTTACATAGTTATCTAACCATTCTAAAGGGTCCATGTCACCGGCTCTTTGTTTAAGCTTGTCCATATTACCAATATTTTCATAAACGCAAGTTGTTCTTTTGCCATTGATGTTAGTAATATCTTTAATAATGGCATAATGGATTGAATTTTTAGATTTAATTTTTCTTACTCTCATATATCATCACAATGCAATTATATCATTGTACGTGTATTGTACGCAAGATATAAATTAAAAATTTGACAAAAAAATAACCATTTTTCAATGGTTTCCGCAGTTTTTATATTTCGCAAGTGTTTAAAACCCGAGGGAATAGTAAGAAAGAAAAAAGTAAATAAAAAGTAGAAATACTTGTATAATGTGTATTTTGAGTTTCGGTGAAAAAAATAGTTGACAAGAAAAAAGTGAAAATGTGTTATCCACAGATTCACTTTTTTAGGCATAAAATAAGGAAAATCCTCAAGAATTGTAGTATAATAATATTAATAAAATAACCATAGTAATGAAATATTACTAAACAACAATTGGAGGTGTTTTCCTATGAGTTATTTTACTACAGAAACATATAGTATGAAAAGAGATATTTTAAAATTTTCAGAAAAAATTTGTTACAGTTCAGATAGAAAAGACTAAATAAAAGTCAAATCTATCTTTTTTATTACTATTTTACTAGAAGATAAAAGAAAATAATAGACTGTTAATTAAAACACAATTTATTTATAATTAAAACAAAGGTAGGTATTTGATATGACAACAAAAGGATATGTAAATGATTTTTATAAACAATTTGAAGAATTAAATAAAAAGTTAGATAAAGCAAATAGTACTATCTTTAATATGTCATTAATAATATCTGAATTAAATGAGAATAATAAGAAACTTACAAAAGAACTAGAAAAGGTAAATAAAAAAAATCAAAAATTATTACTTGAAATTGAAAGATTAAAAAATAATAATGATAAAGATAGTTCTAACTCTAGTAAGCCTTCTTCTACTAATGGATATAAAAAAGTAATTACCAATAACCGCGAGAAATCAGGTAAAAAACAAGGTGGTCAAGTTGGTCATAAAGGAGAAACCTTAACTAAAGAAAAAATAGATAAAATGATAGAAAATAAAGAAATTGATAGAATAATAATAGTAGAAGAAAATAAAAATAAATTAACAGAAAATAATACACCAATTGTAACTTATGAAATAGATATTAAAGTAGAAAAAGTCTTAATAAAACATGTTTACTATCCAACTACTCCTCAAAACATTACTTCTAGTCCGGTAATATATGGAAATAATATAAAATCAATAAGTGCCTTAATGTATATGAAAGGTTCTTCTTTAGATGCAATAAAATCACTACTTGGTGAATTTACTGATAATAAATTAATTCCATCAAAAGGTTCTATATACAGTTGGATTCATGGACTATCAGATGTACTATCTAATACAGAATATGAAAAAATCAAAAAAGAATTATTAAATAGTCTCGTTTTACATGTTGATGAAACTCCAATCAAAATTAATGGAGAACAGTATTACATACATAATATTTCAAATGATAAGTATACTTTACAATATGTTAGTAAAAAAAGAGGTGAAAAAGCGATAAAGGACTTTGGACTTTTAAAGCAATTTAATGGTATATTAGTCCATGACCACTTTATCATGTATTACAATTATGGAAGTGGAAATGCAGAATGTAATGTTCATGCTTTAAGATATTTAAAAGGAGTTACAGATTTTACTGAACATAAATGGGCTAAGAAACTTTCTTCATTGTTAATAGAAATGAAGAATAGAAAAGAAGAATTAATAGCATCTGGTATAGAAAGAATTTCTGATACAGAATATGAAAGCTTTAAAAATAGATATTTAGAAATCTTAAAAGAAGGTAATCTTGAATATAAAAAAGATTTAAAAACAAATTCTTATAAAAAAGATGAGAGAAGATTACTAAATCGTTTAGAAAAATATGTAGATAATCATTTACTATTTTTGAAGAAGTTTTATGTTCCATTTTCTAATAACAGAGCGGAAGCAGATTTAAGATTTGCAAAGATTAGACAAAAGATTGGTAAGTTTAGAAGTATTGAAGGAGCGAATAACTTTGTAGTTATAAGAAGTTTTGCATCTACATGTTCTAAAAATAAAAAATCATTAAATTCTTCTTTAAAAGAGGTTTTTAGTAATAAAACAGTTCGGGTATAAAAATAGATAGAACTTGATAGTTCTACCTAATTTTTGTCATGTTCTATCTGAACTGTAACAAAAATTTCAGAAGGAACGTGTAAATCTGTTAAAAATTTATGTAAAGATGTTATTTATGGAATATCTGCCAGTAGAAGTTCTCATTTGAGTGAGATAGCAAGAACATTAAAAGAAAATACTAAATTACCATATACAATAGATAGATTATCTAGTGGCTTAGCAGATTTAGATGATTACATGAAAAGAATGCTAATTCAAAATTGCCAAAAAGAAATAATGAAATTATTACCAGATAATGAAGTAATAGTTTTAAATGATGATACAGACTTAAATAAAGAATATAGTAAAAAGCTTGAAGATCTTTGCACTGTTAGAGATGCAAGTAGTCAAACAGAAAAATATGTTAATGGCTATAAAGTATGTGAATACACAGCATTAAGTAGAAAAAGTAAAACTCCAATAAGTTTGTATTCAAAAATTTATTCTACAAAGAGTGATGAGTTTAAAAGTGAGAATGATGAGACTATTAATGGTGAAGATTATGTTGTCAACTTATTAAACGAAAATAATAAAACACCTATTTTTATAAGAGATAGAGGCTATGATGCAAATGAGTTTTTTAAGAAAGATATAAAAGAAGATAATAAGTTTGTAACTAGATTAAAAGGTAATAGAAATTTGAGATTTAAAGATAAATTGAGACTCGTAAAAGAAGTAGCATTAGAAAGAAAAGGAAAAGTTTTAACAACGTTAATGTATAAAGGAGAAAATAGAGAGTGTTATATTAGTTATACTAAAGTATCTCTTCCTTGTATGAAAGAGAAACAATTAACATTATTAACAATACATGGTCTTAATACTGACGATGACTTACCAATGATGTTGTTAACTAATATAGAAATAGAAGATGCAAATACTGCGAGAAAAATAGCAAAGTTATATTTTTTGAGATGGAGAATAGAGGAATATTTTAAAACTAAAAAAGAAGAATTTGGTTGGGAAAATTCATTACTTAGAACATTAAAATCAATGAATAATTTTAATATGTTTTTAACACTAGTAATGTTTTATATGGCTACAATAGTAGAAAAACTTGATACTAATTATTTTTGCAATATTATTGTAGAAAGAGCAATGGCACTAAAGGAAGATTTAATTATTATGTTTGGAATAATATCTAAAGGAATTTATAACATATTAAAATATGCTAGAAATGGTATATCTGAATGGAAACATATAAAGCATAAAGAAAAAGATAAACAGTTATCATTTAAATTAGCAATTTAAAAAACAAACATAAATCTTAGACTATATATAGTGTCAACTTAAATATAATTTTAGTAAACAAAATGTAAATCAATAATTACATTGTTTTTGTGTGTCTTAATAAAAAAGAGATTTAAGTAATTTAAATTTTTCATAAAAAACCGAAACTCAAATTGAAAAGTATATTGACAATTGATTAAACATAGTGTTATATTATGTATGCTGATTTAAATTTAGTTTTGCCATGGGCAAAATTTTATTTAAAAGTGAAAATGATACACCTGGATATGTGTAAAGAAAGGAGTTAATGATTACAATGCCTACAGTAAATCAATTAGTTCGTAAAGGTAGAGGAAGTAAGACTCGTAAGAGTAAGGCTCCAGTACTTTTAGTAGGAGTTAATACAATTAGAAGAAAACAAACAAATAATCCATCTCCTCAAAAACGTGGAGTTTGTACTCGTGTTGGTACTAAGACACCTAAGAAACCAAACTCAGCTTTACGTAAGTATGCTCGTGTTAGATTAAGTAATGGTAAGGAAGTAGATACTTATATTCCTGGTATTGGACATAATTTACAAGAGCATAGTGTTGTATTAGTTCGTGGTGGACGTGTTAAGGACTTAATCGGAGTTCGTTATCATATTATTCGTGGCGCACTAGATACAGCAGGAGTTAAAGATAGAAAACAAGGACGTAGTAAATACGGGGCTAAAAAGCCTAAGAAATAAGCTGTGCTAAAAAGCCTAAGAAATAATATTTAGAATTGGAAGGAGGATAAATTATGCGTAAAAGACGTGCTGTTAAAAGAGATATTTTACCAGATCCTATATATAAGTCTAAGACTGTTGCTAAACTTATTAATACAGTTATGCTTGATGGTAAAAAAGGTGTTGCTCAAACTATCGTTTATGATGCTTTTAATATCGTTAAAGAGAAAACTGGTAAAGATGCAATAGATGCTTTTAATGAAGCGATGGAAAATATTAAGCCTGCTTTAGAAGTTAAATCTAGAAGAGTAGGTGGTGCTAATTATCAAGTTCCTCAAGAAGTTACTCCAGCAAGAGCTGAAGCTTTAGCTTTACGTTGGTTAGTTGGATTTTCTAGAAAACGTGGAGGACGTGGAATGGCTGATAATTTAGCTAATGAAATAATAGATGCATCTAATGGTACAGGTGCTGCTGTTAAAAAACGTGAAGATACCCACAGAATGGCTGAAGCTAATAAGGCTTATGCTCATTATCGTTGGTAGGAAGGAGAAATTATGGCAAGAGATACGTCATTAGAAAAAACAAGAAACTTTGGAATTATGGCTCATATCGATGCTGGTAAGACTACTTGTACTGAACGTATTCTATATCTTACTGGTAAAATCCATAAAATTGGTGAGACTCATGAAGGTGCTAGTCAAATGGATTGGATGGAGCAAGAAAAAGAGCGTGGTATTACCATAACAAGTGCAGCTACTACTGCATATTGGAAAGGATATCGTTATAATATTATCGATACTCCAGGACACGTAGACTTTACTATCGAAGTTAGTCGTAGTTTAAGAGTTTTAGATGGTTCTGTAGCTTTGCTTGATGCTCAAGCTGGTGTTGAACCACAAATGGAAACAGTTTGGAGACAAGCTGATGAATTTAAAGTTCCTAGAATGATTTTTGCAAATAAAATGGATAAGATGGGAGCTAACTTTGAATATAGTTTAAAAACTATTAAAGACCGTTTAGGAGTTAATGCTAAACCTATACAATGGCCTATTGGTGCTGAAGCTGAGTTCCATGGTGTTATTGATTTAGTTACTATGAAAGCTTATGAGTTTGATGGTACTGAGGCTGAAGAGTCTAAAGAAATAGAAATTCCTGCAGACTTAAAAGATTTAGCAGAAGAGAAACATGCTGATTTACTTGATGCTGTTGCTGAATTCGATGATGAGATGATGGAGACATATCTTGAAGGTGGAGAAGTAACAGTAGAAATGATTAAACGTGCTATTCGTAAAGGATGTCTTGCAGCTAAGTTCTTCCCAGTTATGTGTGGTACTGCTTTAGGTAATATGGGTATTAAACCATTACTTGATGCTGTTATTGATTACTTACCAAGTCCTTTAGATATTCCATCTATTAAGGGACATAACTTAAAGGGAGAAGAAGAAGTTCGTCATCCAAGTGATAGTGAACCATTTAGTGCTTTAGCATTTAAAGTAATGACTGATCCGTTCGTTGGACGTTTAACATTCTTTAGAGTTTATTCAGGTCATTTAGCTAGTGGTAGTTATGTACTTAACTCTACTAAAGATGCTAAGGAAAGAATTGGTCGTATCTTACAGATGCATGCTAATACTCGTAAAGAGATTAGTGATGTATATACTGGTGATATAGCTGCTGCTGTTGGTCTTAAGAATACTACTACAGGAGATACATTATGTGATGAGAAGAAACCTATTATCTTAGAGAAACTTATTGTTCCTGAGCCAGTTATTCAACTTGCTGTAGAACCTAAGAGTAAAGCAGATCAAGATAAGATGGCACTTGCATTACAAAAACTTGCTGAAGAAGATCCAACATTTAGAGTACATACTGATCATGAAACAGGTCAAACTGTTATCGCTGGTATGGGTGAGTTACACCTTGATGTCTTAGTTGATCGTATGAAACGTGAGTTCCATGTTGAAGCGAACGTTGGTGCTCCACAAGTTGCTTATCGTGAGACTATTAAACAAGCAGCTGATTGTGAAGGTAAATACATTAAACAATCTGGTGGTCGTGGACAATATGGTCACGTTTGGATTAAGTTTGAACCAAATCCTGATAAAGGATATGAATTTGTTGATCAAATCGTAGGTGGTGTTGTTCCTCGTGAATATATTCCTGTTGTTGATAAGGGATTACAAGAAGCAATGCAAACTGGTATTTTAGCTGGATACCCTATGATTGATATTAAAGCGACATTATTTGATGGTTCATATCATGATGTTGACTCTAGTGAAATGGCATTTAAAATTGCTGCATCTATGGCTTTAAAAGAAGCTAAGAATAAGTGTCAAGCAGTACTTCTTGAACCAATCATGAAAGTTGATGTTACGACACCTGATGAGTACTTCGGTAACGTTATGGGAGACTTAACTAGTCGTCGTGGACGTCCACTTGGACAAGAGTCTCTTGGAAATGTGGTTAAATTATCAGCAATGGTTCCACTTTCTGAGATGTTTGGATATGCTACTAACTTACGTAGTAATACTCAAGGTAGAGGAAACTTTGTTATGACATTTGATCATTATGAAGAAGTTCCTAAAAATATTGCTGAAGAAATCATTAAAAAGAGTGGAAATTAAAAGAAACTCATAAATTTAGTTCTAAACAGTTGCAAATTTGCTAATTGTTAGATAAAATATATAGTGAAATTAAAAGAGGAGGAAAAAAATATGGCAAAACAAAAATTTGATCGTTCAAAACCACATGTTAACATTGGTACAATTGGACACGTAGATCATGGTAAAACTACATTAACTGCAGCTATTACTAAATGTTTACATGATAAAAACCCTGCATGGGCTGATTTTACAGATTATGCAAACATTGATAAAGCTCCAGAAGAAAGAGAACGTGGTATTACAATTAATACTGCACACGTAGAATACCAAACTGAAAAACGTCATTATGCTCATGTTGACTGCCCAGGACATGCTGACTATGTTAAAAACATGATTACTGGTGCTGCTCAAATGGATGGTGCAATTCTTGTAATTGCTGCTACAGATGGAGCTATGGCACAAACTCGTGAACATATCCTATTATCACGTCAAGTTGGAGTACCTCGTATGGTTGTATTCTTAAACAAATGTGATATGGTTGATGATGATGAGTTAATCGATTTAGTAGAAATGGAAGTTCGTGACTTATTAAATGAATATGGTTACGAAGGAGATGAAACTCCTATCATTAAGGGTTCTGCTCTTAAAGCTCTTGAAGGAGATCCTAAGTATGTTCAAGCTATCTATGATTTAATGGATGCTGTTGATTCTTGGATTCCAACTCCAGAACGTGATACTGATAAACCATTCTTAATGAGTATCGAAGATGTCTTCACAATCACAGGTCGTGGTACAGTTGTTACTGGACGTGTTGAACGTGGACAATTAAAACTTAATGATGAAGTTGAAATCGTTGGTATTAAACCAACTCAAAAGACAGTTGTTACTGGTATTGAAATGTTTAGAAAACAACTTGACGTTGCAGAAGCTGGAGATAATGCAGGAGTTTTACTTCGTGGTATCTCTCGTGAACAAGTTGAACGTGGACAAGTTTTAGCTAAACCAGGAAGTGTACATCCACATCATAAATTCAAAGCTGAGGTTTATGTACTTAGCAAAGAAGAAGGTGGACGTCATACTCCATTCTTCAGTAACTATCGTCCACAATTCTATTTCAGAACTACTGATGTTACTGGTGTAATTACTTTACCAGAAGGTGTAGAAATGGTTATGCCTGGTGATAACGTAACAATGGAAGTTGAATTAATTCACCCAATTGCTATTGAAAAAGGTACTAAGTTCTCTATCCGTGAGGGTGGACGTACTGTTGGTGCTGGTGTTGTTTCTGAAATCGAAGGATAATAGAAACTTAAAAGAAGTCTTAGGACTTCTTTTTTTGTTTGTTATGTGTTATACTTTTTATGGTGTTAAATATGAAAAGAAAAGAGATTATTTTAGGGGCTGTAGGTATTGTTGTAATAGTAGTGGTTGCTTTCTTTCTTGCTAATATGATTCATGATAATCATGTAAAATCAATTAATAAAGAAGAGGATAAAAAACAAGAGGAAGTTGAAGAGAAGGAAGACAAAATTGAAGTTAATGGAGTAGAGATTAACTTTAAGACTTATAGAGTTGATAGTAGTTTCTTTTTAAATGTTCCTGATACTTTTACAATGTTAGATGAGGCGACGTTAAAGAGTAAATATAATTATAATAATCGTCCTGAACTTGTGTTTATGAGTGAATCAGATACTGAACATGTTTTTGTTAGTACTACTAATGAAGATATGACTGATGATGGCTTAGAAGCATATCTTAATAATAGAGTAGCAGGTCTTACAGGAATGACTGTAATAGACAGTGGAGTATATCAAAAATATGATAAGACTTTTGCAAGATTAGTGGCAACAGATGCGAATACATATTATAATATGAGATTCTTTACTCTTGATAATAAATTAGTTACTGTTGAGTTCAATTGTTCTGTTAATACTTATGAAGAGTGGGAAAAAGTTGCTAATGAAATAATGGATAGCATTTGTTTTAATGAAGATGATATAAAAAAATATTCTAGCGATTAGAATATTTTTCTTTTACTTTTTCTTTTCTTTGTTTAAATTCTTATATAAATTATATGGTAGAGGGCTGATGATTAGTTCAAACTCACCAATATATTCAGTGACTAAAGAATTAAAACCTAATTTCATTTCATTAAGACCACTATACTTATTTATCTTAGTAAATTCTCCACTAACAGCATTTAAATTTATATATTTTATATTCTTATTTTTGTAGTCATTTATCATTTTCCATTTTATAAGATAGTTAGGGTTTAGAGTTTTAAAACTTTGATTAAAACCTTCTATAATTAAATAACAGACATTGTCATAAGTTAAATTTAAAGATGTTCCAATAATTAATCCTTCAGGATTATCCTTTAATAAGTTAGTAGCCCAGACAAGGTTCTTTTTGTATGTGTTTACTAATTTGTCTGATTCCATCTTTTCATTAATTAATTTCTTTTTAGAATTGGCATTAGATGTTGCTTGAATTTTATTGGCTAAATCATTGTTTATTTCTATTTCTCTTTCATATTGTAATCTACTTGTAATTACAAAAGTTTCGGTATTTAGTTTAGCAAAGTATAAATCAATATTATTTTCAAAATTGTTATATAAATCAATATAATAACTAAGAGGTTTATTATATTTCTTTTTGATAAGTTCGTAAAATAATTCTAATTCTTCTTTACTGCCTTTATATATTTCAACGCCACTTCTAATAGCTTTCTTTATTTTGTGTCTTACTCTTTTTTCAAAACTTTGGTAAATGTCTTTAATATCGTTATCAAGTGTTACAATTGCTTCAAATCTAGGTTTTTTACTTTCAAAGAAAAGATTAGGCCCTAGATAGTTAAAACCACTGGCTTTTAAGTTTTCTAAAGCGATATTAGCTTCATTATTAATATTCATTATTTTACCATCTTTATCTCTGATATTAACAGGAAGATATGGGTCGATTGTAACTGAGATAAAGCCTTGTTTACTTAGTAACTTCTTTAGTCTAGATGCTAATTCTTTTAAATTATTAACATTAGTGTAGTCAAAGAGAAAACCACGAGGAGCATAGGCAATTTTATAATTCATAAATACCTCTTTATAAAGAAGGAGAGATGCTCCCATTAGGTTGCCTAAATCATCTATAATACCTATATAGTGAATATCATAGCCATGATTTTTTATAGTCTTGGCATATGCTGATGTTTGATAATAGTTACGATATTTATGAGTACTTGCAAATTTATCAAAACTTATTTCATCTAAAGTTATTATCTTCATATCCTCTACTTCCCTTTCCTTTATTAAATTATATCAATATATTAGATACTTTTCAATTAAAGGGTTTAAATATTTCCATAATTTAGTATAATGTTAGTAGAGAAATGAGGAATGCTTATGTTTGAAAATAAAAAAATATTAGTATTAGGAATGGCTCGCAGTGGGTATGAAGCATGTAAGTATTTAAGTAAACATAATAATACTATTATATTAAATGATGGTGGTAGTCGTGATAAACAAGATGATAAGAAAGTTAAAGAGTTAGAACAACTGGGGGTTACTTTAATATTTGATAGTCATCCTGATGATTTACTTGATGATAGTTTTGATTATATTATTAAAAATCCTGGTATTAGAAATGACCATAAGTATGTAGTAAAGGCTAAGGAGTTAGGTATTCCTGTTATTAATGAGGCAGAGATGGCTTATAGATTGTTACCAGATGATGTTACTTTGATTGGAATTACAGGTACTAATGGAAAGACTACTACGACAACTCTTACTTATGAGATGATAAAAAAGAGTGGAAAAAGAGTACATTTAGCAGGTAATATTGGCTATCCTTTGTGTAGTTTTCTAGATAAATTAGAAAGCGGTGATATTATTGTCATGGAGGTATCTTGCCAACAACTTGCTAATATGGATAAGTTTAATCCTCATATTGCTTTAATGACTAATTTGTCGGAAGCGCATATAGATTTCTTCGGTAGTTATGAAGCTTATAAAGAAGATAAACTTAAACTATTTAAAAATCAGCAGGATGATGATATTGCAATACTAAATATAGAAAATGATGAAGTTATGAAGGGTACTAGAAATATTAAGAGTAATGTTAAGTATTTTTCTTCTAAACGTGAGATAAATGGGGCTTATATGTTAGATGATAAACTTTATTACTATGATGAATTTATTATGAATAGGGATGAGTTTTTATTAAAGGGAAATCATAACGTCGAGAATGCTCTTGGGTCTATGATGATTGCTAAAGAAGTTGGAGTAGATAATGAGTCTATTATTAGTGTTTTAAAAACATTTACTGGTGTTAGACATAGATTAGAGTTTATTGATAAAGTTAAGGGAGTAGATTATTATAATGATACAGAGGCTACTAATACTAAGTGTACCCAGATAGCTTTATCATCATTTGATAAAAATGTTATCTTAATACTTGGAGGCTTAGAAAGAGGTCAAGACTTTCATGATTTAGATAACTTTATTAGTCCTGTTAAAGAGATAGTTGGTATTGGAGAATGTCGTGATAGAGTTAAAGAATATGGAGAGAGTGTTGGTATTAAGACTAATACCTTTGAAAAACTAAACAAAGCGATGGATTACATTAATGGTGTAGTGGTGGATGGTGATACGGTGTTACTTAGCCCGGCATCGGCATCATGGGACCAATATAAACAGTGTGAAGATAGAGGGGATGAATTTAGAGATATAGTTAGGAGTTTTAAAGACAGTGAAAAATAGTATAAATAGTGCTAAAATAGGGAATAGAGAATTAATTAATTTACTTATTGGTGTGGCAAATGAAAATAGTGTAGATGTACAGGAAGATAGTTTATCAATAATACATGATATTATTTTGGAATATAAAGTTCTATGTGAATATTTGCGAAAGAATTATGTTGTGGGAGACTTAGATACATTTAAAATGGCATCTTGTATGATGGTTGCTGTTAATAAACATGGCTTTACTGAAGAAAAGCTTGTTAATGCTTCTATAGCAGTGGATGTAGCATATAAAATGTGTGAGAAACCTTATACTAATATAAAAAAAGATATTACAATAAAATTAGAAGAGGTTGATTTTAAAGAGGCATTTAAAGATGATATGGAATTTTATCAGAATTCAAAAAATGTGTTAATTAATTCTTTAATTAACGAGACAGGAGCATCTTTGACTTATTTTTTAAATTTAGAGCAGTTATATAATTTAGCTTTAGAAAAGAAATATCAATATATTAAAACGGCTGTTTGTAAAAAGAGAAGGAAAAGAAAATATTAATTTTGTTATGAGCTTTTAAAAGAAAGCCCTATTAAGGATGTTTCTTATGCTGCTAGTGTATTAGGAGATTTCTATCCTGAAGCTTATGTTGCTGTTGCAGAAGAAAGGGACGGCTGTAGTATTGTTCCTGTAAATTTGCTTTCTGCATTATCAATGAGTGAGTTTAAGAATGATAAAAATGTGAAACAAAATATTAAGAAATGTTAGAAAAATGTTTCACATTTTTTATTTTTGATGTATAATATGTTTAAGAAAGGGGCGATATTTATGAATAATAATGTTGAAATAATGGACACTTTACATTATAAACATAGTTTAGAAGAACAACTTAATAACATGATTTTTGGTTCTATTGAAATTAGAGAAAAAGATGAAAAGAAATATATTTATGTACATTATAGAGAACTTGGTAGAAATATATCTAAGTATGTGGGAGAATATAGTGATGATTTGTATAATTTGATTTTAAATAATAATCTAAAGTCTAAAGAGTTAAAGAAAGAAATAAAGACTTTAGAGAAAAAATTAAAAGAGTTAAATTATCAAGAGAGTGAACTTAGTAATGAAGTTAAACTTAATATAGATTTTGCTAAGAGAAATTTGGTAGATTCTATTTATAATCAAGCGATGTTAGAAGGTGTGGTTACTACTTATGCTGATACTGAAAGTATTATAGAAGGCGGTAAAGTAAATGGTATGACTTCTACTGATATTATGAAAGTTGTTAATTTAAAACATGCTTGGGAATTTGTTTTAGACGAAAATGTTATTATGGCTGAAGAGAATTTTTCTTTTTTATCACAAATTAATAAGTTAATTCTTGAAGGTTTTTATTATAATGCAGGTAAGGTTAGGAGTACTCCTGCTAAGATAGGTGGAACGACATGGGTTCCTAATATTCCTATAGAAAGTCAGGTAGTAGAGGAGCTTAATGACATTTTAAATAGTAAATTAGATGATGTTAGTCTTGCAATAGAGTTATTGTTGTATGTTATGAAAAGACAGATATTTATTGATGGTAATAAGAGAACTGCTGTTATTTTTGCTAATCATCATTTGATATCAAGAGGATTAGGTATTATCTCTATTCCTGGAGATTTGGTGGAAGATTATAAGAAACTGTTAATTATGTATTATGAAGGAAAAGATATTGATAAGATTAAGCAGTTTTTAAAAGATAAATGTTATGTTAGTTTGAAAGGGTGATAATAATGAATGAAAAATTAGAAGTTGAAAGAAAAATGTGTTTGATATATCCATTTAATCCTAATACTACTGTAGTTGCTGAACTTCAAAGAGATTTGTATTTGGCATCATTGTTAGGAGTTAAGAATGCTAAGTTTTATCCTGTGTATAAAGATACTAAGGATTCGACTATAGATAAGAGTATTGATATAGTTGATAAATTAGTTAGTACTTCTTTAGAGTTAGGTTATGATGAAGCATTACCACATGGTTTTTTTAAAGGATTAGGGGGATTTTCTCCTAAGATATTCTATTATAATGAAGAAAAAAGAATGTATGATGGATATGTTAATTTAGATGAATATATTGATAATAATTCTAGTGCTTTAGAAAATAGAGAAAGTGTAGGAAAAAGATTAATTAAAAGAAAAAATAATTCTGTTAATAGTAAATAAGTGTTATAATATAGATGACAAGAGGAGGATGATTTTATGAATATTAAAAATATTATAGGAAGAGAAATATTAGATTCAAGAGGTAATCCTACTGTTGAAGTAGATGTAATACTAGATAATGGTGTTATGGGTAGGGCTGCTGTTCCTAGTGGAGCTTCTACAGGAGAAAGAGAAGCTTTAGAAATGAGAGATGGAGATAAAAATAGATTTAATGGTAAAGGAGTATTAAATGCTGTTAATAATGTTAATACTATTTTACGTGATAATCTAATTGGAATGGATGTTACTAAACAAAAAGAAATAGATTATAAAATGCTAGAGTTAGATGGTACTAAGACTAAGAGTAAATTAGGTGCTAATGCTATACTTGGTGTTTCTATGGCTTGTTTAAAGGCTGCTGCTAAAGCTTGTGGAAAAGAGTTATATGAGTATGTTGGAGATGGTAAGACTTTACCTGTACCTATGATGAATATCATTAACGGAGGTGCTCATGCTGATAACTCATTAGATTTTCAAGAGTATATGATTATACCACAACGTGATACTATTCATGAGAGAGTTAGAGTTGGTGCTGAAGTATTCCATAGTCTTAAAAATGTTTTAAAAGAGAAGGGATATGCTACTAGTGTTGGAGATGAAGGTGGTTTTGCTCCTAATCTTAAAACTAATAAAGAAGGATTTGAGTTAATTACTGAAGCTGTTAAACGTGCTGGATATGAACCAGGAAAAGATGTTTGTTATGCAATAGATGTTGCAGCATCAGAATTCTATAGTGATGGTAAATATAACCTTGTAGGAGAAGGTAAAGTACTTAGTACTGATGAGTTAATTAAATACTATGAAGATTTAGTTAATACTTATCCTATTATTTCTATTGAAGACCCAGTAGATGAGAATGATTGGGAAGGATTTAGTAAAGTAACAGCATTACTTGGAGACAAGATTCAACTTGTTGGTGATGATTTATTTGTTACTAATAAAGAATGTTTACAAAAAGGTATTGATAATAAAGCTGGTAATGCAATACTATTAAAAGTAAATCAAATTGGTACTATTACAGAAACACTTGAGACTATTGAACTTGCTAAAGCTCATAATTATAAAACTATTATTTCTCATAGAAGTGGTGAGACTGAAGATACTACTATTGCAGACCTTGCTGTTGGACTTGACCTTGGTCAAATTAAGACTGGTTCTATGTCTAGAACAGATAGAATATGTAAATATAATCAATTAATGAGAATAGAAGAAGAGCTTAGTAAATAGGCTCTTTCTCTTATATGGAGGTTATTTAAATGAGTGATATAAAAGTAGTGACAATTGCCGATAATGAAGAGTATTTAAGACAAGTTTCTCTTCCTGTAGATTTTAATGATAAATCATTAAAAAAAGATATTGCTGTTTTAGATAAATATTGTAAAGAAGAAGAGGTACTCGCTATGGCGGCAGTACAATTAGGTATTCCTAAGAGAATAATCTATTTAAAAAATACAAATTTAGATATTGTAAACAAAATTCAAGATGATAGTGTTAGTTTAGAAGAGAAAAATTATAATGAAGCGAGGGTATTAATAAATCCAGTTATTTTATCTAGAGAAGGGTTAACTGATTATTGGGAATCTTGTGCTAGTTGTTTAGATAATTTTGGACATGTTAGGAGACCTTATAAAATCACTTTGGAATATTTTGATATTAATGGTAATAAACATAGAGAAATATTTGAAGGCTTTGAAGCGACCGTTTTATCTCATGAGTATGACCATTTAGATGGAATATTACATATGGATATTGCAGATGAAGTACTTGTTATGAAAGCAGAAGATAGGAAAAAGTTTAGATTAGAGCATGGTTATAATATTGTTTCTAAGACTGGTGATTATGAGGAACTTATGAAAAATAGTGAGAAAACAAAGAATAAAGCCAAATCTTAGTTGCATTTATTGGGTGTTTATGCTATTATATTAACAGTTTAAAAGAAATCTATCGGAGGTGTAAACTATGCAAATAGCTCTATTAATTATATCAATACTATTAATAATAATTGTACTATTACAAAGTGGTAAAGCTGAAAGTGCAGCCCAAATTCTTTCAGGTAACTCTACTGATTTATTTAAAAATAGAAAAGAAAGAGGTAGTGAGTTAGTTATTACAAGAATTACTATGGTACTTGGTGCTGCATTCTTTATAATTTGTTTAGTATATTCATTTATGTAAAAGGCATGAAATAATGTCTTTTTTCTTTTACATTATGATAAATATAGAGTACAATGGTATTAAGAATTGAGGTCGATAAAATGAGAGAAGATATACTTAGAATATTAGAAGAAGCAGGGAAAAGTCTTACTGTTTTTGAAATAGAAGAGAAGTTAGGTACTGATAATTTAGAGGAATTGTTAAAAGTACTTAAAGAGCTTGAAGTAGAGACTTTGGTTTACCATACTAATAAAGATAAATATATGTTGTTTGAAGATAGTCATTTACTTAAAGGAGTTTTACATTCTAATAAGAAAGGATTTGGCTTTGTAGATGTAGATAATAGTGATGTTGATATTTATATTCCTAAAGAAAATATTAATGGGGCTTTGCATGGGGATTTAGTAGTTGTTGAACTTGTCAATAAAAAGGGCCTTGATAGAGTAGAAGGTAGAATTGTTAAAGTCTTAAAACATGAAAGTAATACTTATGTAGGGGAGATTAATTTTAAGAATAATGTTGGTTATGTTACTTTAGATGAAGATAAGGTTAATCTAGAAATTGTAGTTGCTAAAGAAAATAGTCTTAATGCTGTTGATGGACATAAGGTAGTAGTTGAGATAATTAAGAGAATTAGTAATAAGAAAGCAGAAGGCAAAGTAATTAAAATAATAGGACATAAGAATGACCCTGGAGTAGATATTCTATCAATAGTATATAAATATGATATTAATACTAGTTTTCCAGAAGATGTGGAAGAAGAAGTTAAGTCTTTACCTATGGAAGTGAGAGATGAGGACTTAAAAGGTAGAAGGGACTTACGTGATGAAGTAATCTTTACAATCGATGGTGATGATACTAAAGATATAGATGATGCCATATCTATAAAAAAAGATGGTGATACTTATACTTTAGGGGTTCATATCGCTGATGTTTCCTATTATGTTAAAGAAGGAAGTCCTTTAGATAAAGAGGCAATGGATAGAGGTACATCAGTTTATCTTGTTGATAGAGTTATACCAATGTTACCTCATGAGTTATCTAATGGAATATGTTCTTTGAATCCTAATGTTGATAGACTTGCTATTAGTTGTGTAATGAAATATGATAGTGAAGGTAAGCTTTTAGATTATGATATCTTCCCTAGTGTGATTAGATCTAGAAAACAGATGACTTATAAAAATGTTAATAGTATATTAGAGAAAAATATTGTGCCAGAAGGATATGAAGAGTTTGTTGATGATTTAAAGACTATGAGTGAGTTTGCTACTATTCTTAGAAAGGCTAAAGTAAAAAGAGGATACTTAGACTTTGATGTTGATGAAGCGAAGATACTTGTAGATGAAAATTGTGTTCCTTATAAAATTACTAAAAGAGAAAGAGGTACTGGGGAGAATTTAATAGAGGACTTTATGATTGCTGCTAATGAGTGTGTAGCAACTCATATATATAATATGGATTTACCTTTTATTTATCGTATTCATGAGAGCCCTAAAGAGGATAAACTTAGAGACTTCTTAAGTTTTGTTAGTAATTTAGGATATAAAGTAACAGGAGATTTAAAAGGTAATAAGAGCATTGCTGTTCAAAAACTACTTAAGTTTGTTCATGATAAGAAAGAAGGACCTATTCTTACATCATTATTACTTAGATGTATGCAAAAAGCGATATATTCTCCTACTAATGTGGGACACTTTGGTTTAGGTAGTAGTTGTTATACTCATTTTACTTCTCCTATAAGACGTTATCCTGATACTACGGTACATAGACTTTTAAGAACATATTTATTTAATCATGATTTAAGTAGTCATACTATTCATCATTATGAAGAAAAACTTATCTTTGTGGCAGACCATTCCTCAGCGATGGAGAGGGCTTCTGTTGACTGTGAAAGAGAAGTTGAAGATATGAAGATGGCTGAATATATGGAAAGTCATATTGGGGAAGAATTCGAAGGAATGATATCATCAGTTATGAGTTTTGGTATGTTTGTAGAACTTGATAACTTGGTGGAAGGGCTTGTTCCTGTTAGACTTATGGATGATTACTTTACTTTTGATGAAGAGAGAATGACTTTAGTAGGTGAGAAGAGTAAAATTAAATATACTATTGGAGAAAGGGTCTTAGTTAAAGTAGTGGCTGCTTCAAAAGAAGCGAAAACTATTGACTTTGAAATTGTTAAGAAGTTGTAGTTATGAGTAAAGTTAGGAAAAGAAGAAAGTTAACAGTATTAGGTCGTTTTGTTATTATTCTTTTTATTGGTGTTTTATTTGGAGCGAGTTTAGGATTTTATTATCGTTTAACTAATGATAATGTTAAAAAAGATGATGCAAAAGAACAAAAAAGTGAAGAAGAAGTAGTTAGTAAGAAAGAAGAGATGGATGCTTCTTTAGTAATGGTAGGAGATGCTTTAATTCATAGTACTGTTTATAATGATGCTTATACAGGTGATGGCTATGACTTTAAACCGATGTTAAAAGAGATTAAGCCTTTAATAAAAGATTATGATTTAAAATATTATAATCAAGAAACTATTTTAGGTGGAACAGAGTTAGGCTTATCTAATTATCCTAGGTTTAATTCTCCTTATGAAGTAGGAGATGCTTTTATTGATGCAGGTTTTAACTTAGTTAGTCTTGCTACTAATCATACAATGGATAAAGGAGAACAGGGGGTAATTAATTCTTTAAACTATTGGAATAGTAAAGATGATGTTTATACGGCTGGTAGTTATTTATCTTTTGAAGATAGAGATAAGCCGGTTATTAAAGAGATTAATGGTATTACTTATTCTTTCTTTTCTTATACTACTTGGACTAATGGGTTAGAGACTCCTAGTGGTAAAGAATATCTAAATAATGTCTATAGTCCCCTGAGAAAGCGAAAGAGGATATTGATAAGGTTCGTGACAAGGTAGATGTTGTAATAGTAGCGATGCACTGGGGAACAGAATATTCTACTAGTGTTAGTGCATCACAACAGGAAATTGCTAACTACCTATCTAGTCTTGGTGTTGATATTATTATTGGAAGTCATCCTCATGTAGTAGAGCCCATTGCCTTTATTGGAAAGACTATGGTAATATATTCTTTAGGTAACTTTATATCTGACCAAGAGGGGGTGGAGCGTCTTACAGGCTTAATGGCTAGTATAGATATCCACAAGTCTGTGGAAAACGGTGTTAGTACGATAGAGTTAAGAAATCCTAAAGCAGAACTTTTATATACACATTCTACTTATGGAAGAGAAAAGAAACTTTGTTGTTTATCCTTATACTAGTTTGAATGATGAATTACTTCCTGGTTATAGAGATTATTATGAGACATATAAAAATATAGTGTTATCTCTTGATAGTAATATAGAGATGCCTAGTTTGGAGTGATTATTATGGAGATTATTAATAGACGTGCTAAATTTGATTATTTTATAGAAGATACATATGAGGCTGGTATTGTTTTAAAAGGAACAGAGATTAAATCTATAAGAGGTCGGGAAAGCTTCTATTAAAGATAGTTATGCTATTATAAGAGGTGGCGAGGTTTATCTATGTTAATATGTTTATAGACCATTATAAGGAAGGTAATATCTTTAATCATGAGGAGACACGTAGTAGAAAGCTATTACTTCATAAAAGTGAGATTAGAAAGTTAGATAGTAAACTTAAATTAGAAGGTTATACTCTTATTCCTTTAAAACTATATTTTGTGCGTGGTAAAGCGAAGATAGAACTTGGTCTTTGTAAGGGTAAGAAGAACTATGATAAGAGAGAAAGTATTAAAGAAAGAGATTTAAAAAGAGAGGCTGCTAAGATTAATAAGTATAGATAAATTAGTAATTATTGGACTTCTATGATTATGTAATAAATCTTTTGAAAGGATGATGTATTTGGCAAAAGTTAGTGTTATTATTCCAGTTTATAATGCTGAAAAATATTTAAATCAATGTATTTCAAGTATTGCTAATCAAACAATGAAAGATATTGAAATAATAGCTATAAATGATGGCTCTACTGATAATAGTTTAAATGTATTAGATGAATTATCACAAAGATATAAAGGAAAATTAAAAATTTATACTAAAGAAAATGGAGGTGCTGGATCTGCTAGAAATATTGGTATTGAAAATGCTAATGGAGAATTTATAAAATTTGTAGATGCTGATGATTACTTAAAAGTTGATATTCTAGAAAAAATGTATAATATTGCAAAAGAATATGATGTATCATTAGTAAGGGGAAATCATCAAACTATTTTAGGCCCAATAAAAATGGAAGATAAATGTAGTTGGAGTGATATAAAAGGTAGTCAGATAATTGATTTAAGAAAAAATAAAGACTATATTGTAACTGAAACTCCTGGAATTGGTAATAAATTAATAAGTAGAGCTTTAATTGGAGACTTAAGATTTCCTGAAACTAAATGGGAAGATTTAGCAGTTATACCTGTGGTTATTGCAAGCAGTGAAAAATTATTTCATTTAGATGAACCAGTTTATAATTATAGAGTAAATATGAATACAACTATAAAAGACTTTATAGATAAAATACCAAATATTTTAGATATTATAAAGTGTGTTGAAAATATTGAGACACAAATGAAAGAAAGAGGTTTATCTGAAGAATATAAAAGTCAAATTGAAAGTTTATACGTTTTGCATACTTTATTTAGAGTGGAAAATGCTATGTTAAAAAAGGGAATATCTAGCTTTGGCTGTTAGGTACATCCCGTTTATTGTTGGTTTAGTACCACTCTAAGGAGTAGGTACTATTTTTATTAACATAAATAATAAAAATAGTATTATGAAAACAAGTGGAAAATATGATATAACAAAGGAATTTCTTTATTTTTCTCATATTATCAACTCCCCTTTCACATTATAAAATATAAGCTAGGGGGATAGTACCTAAATAAACTCAAGTGTGAAAAGTCAAGGATAAAATGCACTCGCTATGTCTCGTCCTTGACTTTTCTTTGAAAATAGTGGATTTTTCAAAGAAGATGGTGTATTATATGTACATAATCATCATTAATAAATTATTACACGACGAAAAGAGGCTGAATTTTTGAAAATTTTTTTGAATTTTAAAATGCAACCTTTATTTTGATGATAATAATACGATGGTGCTTATAATCTAAGTTAACTTATTTTTTTAACAATTTGGTGGATAAGTTAACGTCATTAGGATTAATTTCCTTAATACCTAATTTATCTATGGTATCTTTACCATAGATAGAACTGAACATAAAATAGGGTGATTTATCGTTCAGTTTTTTTCTTTTATAAGAATTAATATGAGACATAATTATATTTATATCATCTTGAGTTAAATCATCAAATGATGTTCCTTTTGGAAGAATTCTTCTTAGTAATTCATGATTGACTTCACAAGAACCTTTTTCATAAGGACTTGAAGGATGACAATAAAATATTTGTGTCCTCTTTTCTCCTGTAATAGGATTATATTCAATTTCTTTAGGATTTGAAAATTCACTACCATTATCTGTTAATATAATAATGAATAACTCTTTAAATTTTGTTAGTCCTAAGATGTCTTGTAATTTATTGAAAATATTAATTACAGACTCTGCATCATTATGTTCTCTAATAAATGCTAGCATAAAAGAAGAATTAACAAAGTGAATAGTTAATAGAACTTTACCACCTTTTCTTCCTTCAACGGTATCCATTTCTACTATAGGTGTATCAGGATTTTCTTCCATATATTTCAAGAAATCTTCATAAGTTCTATTTTTGGTGCATTTCTTATCAATTTTATAAATAGAAGTTTGTTTTCTTCTTTGTCTTAATTTAACTTTTCTTTGTAAGTCTATATTTCTAACCTCTAAAATACCTAAATCAATAAGTTTATAAATTGTCTTATCACTATGCATAATCTTGTTTTTATTATTTATAATAGCATGGTAGATTGATTGATTTTGTTCATTAATTAAAGGAACTAATATAGAGTTAAGATTATCAATTTCATCTTGATCTATGATAACTCCACTTCTAGCTTCACTTAAATTTTCTTTGTATTCTTTATATGAGTAAACACTATCATATAATCTTTTACTAAGAGTACATTGATTTCTGTTTTTACATCCGTTACAAACATATGGAGGTTTTGATAATTTTTGACATTTTTCTTTTTGATAGTGAATACAATGTTTTTGATTACATTTAATTCCTTTAACTCTAAATTCACATTTGTTTCTATGGATACAATCAAAGAAAGATCTACCCACTGCACCTGTATTTTTAGTAACATAATGATTCCTTATTTCTCTTGATATAGTAGTACAACTCTTACCTATACTATTTCCTATTTGTTTAAAAGATAGATTATTATTTAAACCTTTTTCTATTTCAAATCTTTCATCTAATGATAAATGCTTATTTTTCATTTTTAAAAACTCCTTTCACTTTATAAGCACCATCAATAGGTTATTATATATCTTGAACATTTAAATGCAACACTTTTTATTTGAACGTTTAACTGCAACTATTAATATTTTTTAGGTTGCATTTACTTTTTCAATTTAGTTAAATAAAATATGTTATAAACGTGGCATCTAATTAAATCAAAAACAGTTGCTATTTTGATACTTCTATGATATAATATAGGTGTATTTGGGGATGCTTTGGTTTCGACAGGAATAATAGAGCATAAATGGCAAGTCGAGTTGTTTACGTTACAAACTAAATTAAATATAACTGGAAACAGTATTAAAACAGCATTTGCTAACTTATTTAATAAAAACACTGAGTTAGCTTTCGCCTAGTATAGGTAAATGCACTGTCTTCTCTTAATTTCCTGTGTTAAGTTAAGATGGTTTATTTTAGCAGGATATAGTTATGGTTTGTCTAGACTATGATGGAATCTTTTAGACTAGGACTATTTTATTAGTTGATGGTTACTAGGAAATAGTTTGAAGTTTCTTAATCATCTAAACTTGTAGAAGTTTATGTAGCTTTATTTTTGGACAGGAGTTCGAATCTCCTCATCTCCACCATTAGAAAATAAAACGAACTTTTTATACTTTGTAGGAGGTTTCGTAGTTAATATAAAATTAAATATTTCAAAGAAAAAAACGGTTAGGCAAGATACTTAATCGTTTTTATTATGTAAATTATAATTAGTGGGATTTGTCTTTTTTATCGGTTTCCATATTATCTAGAGCATACTCACAAGCTTGAATAACAAATCTAGAAAAAGTAATATCTTTATTCTTAATAGCTTTTTCTATTCTAGCGATTAGTGTAATAGGAAACCTTATAGTCTTGTTTTCTGTTTCTTTTTTGTATGGTTTAATTTGAAAAGACATTTTGTATTACCTCCTGTACATATTTATCGTATTGTAAAATGCACAAAAAGTATGCATTGCAAAATGTATTGCAATAATATATAATAGTTAATATAAGAGAGATAGGAGTGTGGTATGGATTATAAAAGTTTCAAGGGTATTATTTTTTAGAAAGGAGAAATTTGGAAATGAAAAAACTATGTTTCTTTTCTATTCTAGTATGTATATTAATAGGTGTTACAGGCTGCGGTAATGAAAATGAAATAGCAGAAGTAGATAAATGGAATTCTGAAGAAGCTGCTTTAGAATATATTTCTGAACAAGCTTTTGATACTCCTACAAAATCTGAACTTAGCTGTACAGCAAATTCTCAAGAAGATGATGGTATTATTTTAGTTGAATGTACAACGACTCATGATGAACTAATCAATTATTATGACTCAGAAACAATATGGTTTGGTTACTTAGAGTCAGCAGATGGGGATTCTTATTATAGATATGCGGATAGTGATAAAGATGTAGTATTAGACATATTGAGAGACTAAACAATTTATAAATATTGGATAGTTAGTATATGAAGAGAGGAGTATTGTATGGATATATTAACGGTTATTGTAACGGTTATTTGGGTTATTATTGTAGGACTTATATTAGATTTATTAACAATTAATTTTAGAAATACTATTATATGCTTTATTGTTGATTTTATTATGATGTTTGTTTTAAAGTGGGTATTTGGCTTTGTAAGTAGTTTTGTATGTTTAATAGAGTTAATTTATAACTTTTTGGTAATGATATATCCCGAATTACCTTGGAGTTTTCCGGGTTTACCAACATCTCAATATATTATATGGTTTATTATTTGGGGAATTATTTTACTAATCTCATTTAATCGTAATAAAAAGAGAAATGAGATTGTTAAAAAATATGATTTAACTAATAAATTAAAAGAATTAGATGAAATGTTAAATGAAAATATAGGAATATATTTAAAAAAGTTTTATTATTTAGACTTTACATATTTAATCATAAAAGATAAAGAGCTAATTTATTTTAGTTTTACAAAGAAAGATGAAAAATTAATAGAAAAAACATATAAATTGAGTGAAGTTAAGGAATTACTTGTTAAAGAAAATCTTATGACTGAAAAAGATAAAACTATAACTGTATATAATGTATCTGTTTTATTAACAGATGGACAAGAAATATATGTCGGGGTATTTGGACAAGATGTTTATAATGTACTAATAGAAATGAAAAATAAGATAAATAAACATTCTTAAAAGATAAATTAAAAGATGGGAGGAGTAATTTGGTATGAGAAGAAAGCTTTTAATTCTTTTCTTACTAGGTGTTGGAGCGATAAGTTTAACTGGGTGTACTGATGATAGTAATAATGACAGTGCTTTATATGTTAAAGAAATAGATTCAATAGTTGAGGAGTATGTGGCATTATATTCTTACAATTTGCTTTTTTCTAGTAGTAAGACTGAGATAACTGATGTTCAAATAGCTAATTTGTCATATAGTGAAGCTGATAATAAATTAACAAAATTATATGTTGACTTAGATTACTCTAATGAATATACAAAAGATTTAAATTGCAAAATGTTAATTGATGTTGAAGAAAATCATATTAGTAGTGAACAAATAAGAGATTCTTTTACTCATAATTATTATAATGAATTTTGTAATGATACATTTAGTTTTGAATATAATGATATAACAAGTCTCACAAAAATAGATACTGTAGATACATATAATCAAGAAATATCTTTAAAAAAATTAGATAGTTATTATGATTTTTTTGATAAAGCTATAGGTGTTGATAAATCCCCTTATGGTAGGATAAGATTTAGTCCTACTGAAAAATTCCAAGAATTATTAACACAAAATGGCTATGATTATCAAATGCAGTTAGATTCTTCTTTCCCTTCTGGAACATTGTATAGGTTTTATGATGGTAGTTCTATAAAACTATGTACAGCCTATGCTGGAGGAGAAGAAAGTGGATATACGGTAATATATGATTATAGTCCATGCTCTGGTAATAATTATTGTGAAGAAAGATTTTTAAGAAATACAAATGTGAGAAATGTTACTAGTTTGCTATTTGAGACCTCAGTTCAATATGAATATGAAAATCTTTGGGGCATTGCAAAAGAATCTGAACAATTACTTTTATCTTTAGAATATTAGTAGATATAAAGTATAAGAAAAGGAAGTTTAATATGAAAAAAGATAATATAAAAAATAAAACAAAAATATGGATATTGCTTGTTATTATATTTTTTGGCTTTTCTACTTTTATTACTATTTTAGCTGATGAAAATAGTGAAGAAATAGAAGATTTTAGAGATATAACAAGGCTATCAAACCGTTGTTATTATACTGGACAAAATCCTGATGAATTAACGGAAGATATACTATATGGTAAAGAACTATATTGTTTTACAGATGATAATACTTTCTATGTAGTAACTAAAGCTAATAATCAATATTATAATGATGTTGATATGACTAATCACTATGAATTTACAGAAAATGAAGATGGCTTTTCTTTATCTCTTGATGGAGAAGCCTTTAGTGAATGTTCTATTGAGAATGAGGATACTTTTAAATGTAGTTATGTAAGTGATATAAATTCTAATTCTGATGATAATATATATAGATATATAGAAATAGATAATTTAGGTAATTTAGAAGAATATCCAATAGATGAATCAACTCAACTTGTTTTTAATAATAATACAAGTAATATCTCATATAGGCCGTTAGACCCTGTTTTTAGTACATTGAATGATTATATTGATGATAACTATAAAATAATTAATTGGAGTGATAATATTTGGGCTATATTACCTAGTGATATGAACAATCAATTAGCTAATACTGGAATGTCTTATAATGACTATGTAGAGGAATTTTGTTTATATGAGATAAAAGTAGATGATGTTATAGTAAAAGATTATAATTCTTTTATACCTTTTGGAGCAAAACAGATAACTATAACTCAAATATAAGTAAAAGGAAGAGAATCTAATATTAGCTCTTCCTATTTTGTTACGTGTTACGTGTTCTTATAAATGTGGGTAATGTTTGAAATACATACAGTCTTTAGGTTTAGCTGTTCTTTAATTAACTGATTTAATTGGCGAGTGCTAAACTTTTTTCTATTTTTATATTTTTCTTCAAGGTTTATGGTAATAGTTTTAAATCCCCATTTTCCTTCTACAGTTTCATAAAGAAACGTTATTTGTAGTGCGTGTTTTTGTTTCATCATTTTCCTCCTTTAGCTTTCTATTACTTATAGCATTCCAAAGTAATAATATATTTGTAGGCATTGTTATAACTCTTTCGCACAATCTACTATTTTGATTACGGACAACTTTTGTTTCAAAACCATATTTTCTTAAATAACGACTGAATCTATTTTTACTTACTGGCTTGACTCCTTCGCTCTTTACGTAGAGTACATACTGTGTATAATAGCTTTGAAATGAGCTTTCAAAAATTATTGGACTGTTGTTAGATAAAATAAATCTTTTAATATATTCTTCTTCCATTTTTCCTCCTCAAAATTACATATTACATATTTTTAGAGATACTCTTTATTTATTTATATTTATTTATTTTTATTATTAAATTAAATAAATATAGTAATTTTGTAATTATTATCTTTTTAATATGAGTTTATATGGATTTAATTGATTACTTAATAATTTATGTTTTGTAATAAAAGGTAATTTATTCTTTTATATAGATTCTTACACTATAACCATTTATGTTCTTAACTTTTGTTGTATAGCCTATTTCTTTAAGCCTACGAGAAAATTTATTTTTGCTTAGAGGTTTTTGCTTCATACTCTCGGTGTAAGAAATATACTGAGAATATATTGAAGCAATTTCTTTATTTTCGATACTGTGAGCATAATCATTTAAAAATGAAAGTACAGTATCATTCTCTAATTGGTACTCTTTAGTTGATTCACTTATAACTTTACACTCACTAAATTCTAGTCCATTGTCATATAGACGTTTTAATCCTTTTAGAGCTAAATTAAGTAAATAACTTTTGGCATTATCTGTACTTAATAATTCATCAAGGTTATAAATCTTTCTTTTTACTTTATTCCTAAAAGGAATAACCATTAGCCTTCTGATAATTCCATCAGATTTATCTTTGAAGGTAGGAGGCTCGTTGGCCGTAAAAATTAAGGTCGCAGAATTTTTAAATGTAATGGGCTGTGAATAAATAGGTCTTGCACCTATTGTATTTCCACTAGCCATTGTCTTTAAATTTTTTGACTTTTCAAAATAAATTGCGTCAACATCATCTGCAATATTTACTAGTTTTCCAATGAGAGAAGCGATACTTGTACTATCATCAAAATTGGCTATATCAATATGACTAGATAGTTCTCCAGTCCATTTAGTAATCATCTCTACAAAGGTTGATTTACCATTAGCTCCTTTTCCTATAAGAAAAAACATTTTATGGGGAAATCTATCAATCATAAGACAATGACCTAATAATTCTTCTATAACTATCCTTAATTGCTTATCATCAAGACATATAAAATTTAAAAATTTATCTACATTTTCATCATAAGCCATAGGATTATACTCTATATCTAAATAAAAAGGTGTAAAGCCACAATCTTGATTTATTACTTTATCTTCTACAATAATCCCATTTCTTATTTTTACATAAAAATTATCACTGCCATTTTCAATAAAATTGGCATATTTATACATTTGATTTATAGCTTCATTATCTTGAGTAGTTTTAAGCTCTAGATATTGAGCCATTAATCTTTTTAATTTAATTTGGTTTGTACTATACTTTAAATCATCTTTAAAATATAGAAGATTATTATAGTATTTTATATCGAGTATCTTAACCATGAATTTTGCAAAAGCAATCATATCTTTTGGATTACCTGTATATGCTTTTTCTAAATCGACATAGTTAGGAACACTATTTATAATATTATTTAATTCCTTTAATGATAAGGGTTCTTTAAAAACATTACTATTAATAAAATCTCCAAGTCCCTCTATTTTTACCGTTTTATATTCTTCTAGAACATAACGTAAATGATGAAATAGTGCTTCATTTCTTCCGTCTCCTTTTACCATACCACTAAGTAAATTTTTTTGCTTAAAAAGTGGATATAATAAAACTGGTAATTCTGGTAAATTATCTAGTGTTAAAGGCTGGTTAGTTTTACGTTGAACTCCTCTTCTTTTAACAATAGCATAAGCTTTATCTCCTGTTAAATAATCAACTTGAAAACCTCCTACTGTTATTAAATCAGCTCTTTTTTTAATGTTGATATTTTTGGGGATAGAATAATATAAATGAATCCCTCTATCTGTCTCTACACTAAGAGTAGGAAAGTTTTGGATAAAATAGTTAATGATTCTTTGTTCTTCAAAATTATCATTATCAAAATCCACAATAACAGTATTCCTATTTAAAAGGAGTCCAGCATTTTCTAACCTGTCTAGATTAGAATAAGTAATACTAAAATTGGTCTTTGGGGATTTATCTGCATTTAATTCTATAAATTTTAACATTTTATCATTCCTCTTCTTCTAATGTTTTTTCATCAGCCTCATACGTAACGTGTACAGTTTGAGGGCTACTAAATTGTTTTGATTCTTCTTCCTCTTCTACTTCCCTTTTTTCTTTATCAATAAACATTAAATATTCATTCTCTTCTTGTTCAGTTATATATTCATAAACTTTTTTCCAAGCATTGTAACTTATTGTAATGGGACTTTCTAAATGTGGGTAAACTATAATTCCACCTAATTGAGGAATAATTTCAAATGAATTATCTTCTATATCTAAAACTGTATTTTTTTGATTGCTTTTTTTCATTTTGCACCTCTTTAATTTCTAAATTAGGGAATTTATATTCGAATAGTTTTTTCTTTAATAAGTAAACGTCTGTTTTAAAACCTTTAGTATCTTCTACTATAGTTTCATCAGTTGCTACAATAGTGTAAGTAAAATCAGCTCTATATGACGTTTTTCGATATACTTTACCTCTTTTTTTAAATTTTGGAATTAATTCAAAATTCTTTTGTAATTGCAAGTTTTTTATTACTCCCTTTTGCTCTAGCTCTTTTAGTTGCTTATATCTTTCAGCTTCTAATTTACTATCAAATAAAATTCCATCTACTATTACTTTCTTATTTTTATATTTTGTTTTTGTTAGCATGATTTTTCTTTTCTACCTCCTTAAGAAATAAATCATATTGAGTTTGATGTTCTCTAACAAACTTATCAATATCATTTACAATTTCTTTAGCTATTTGTTTAATTTGTTTTTCACTAAGCATATTAGAAACATCTCCCTTCTAAATTTCTAAATGTGATTTGACTTTTCTAGTTGCTTAATAATTTTTAGTATTTTTTCTTTTTTATCATTGCTTAATTCGAATCGAAGTAATTTAGTAAAATTACTATCTGATAGTCCATAAGCTTTAGCTACTTGATAATACTTCAGATTAGCTTTGTTTATAGCTTCTCTGATATCGTTATTTGCTTTTTTCATATACTCCTCCTTTTATATCTTGACAACAACAACATCAAATGATATATTTGCTTTAACGAACGAAAATTTTTTGCCGTTCTTCAACAACGACACCACCATAATAACATTAAAATTTGCTATTTTGTAAATAATTCGTTACTTGGTTAAAATGGCTAGAAAACAATAAAAAAATTCGTAGGAAGGAATGAGGTGTAAAATGACGAAATTAAGAAAATATGAAAAAACTGAAAGAAAGATTGATTTATTTGATGAGAAGAAAGCTTTAGAAAATGCTAAAGGTAATGTTAGTATGGTTGAGTTTGCACGAAGATTATGTCTTTGTTTAGACGAAAGAAATCTAAATGAGGCAGACCTATGTAGAGATTTAAAACTGGGAAAAGCTAGTGTTAATGCGTATGTTAAGGCTGAACAAATTCCTAATGCTGATAAAATAATTAAGATGGCAAATTATTTTAATGTCTCTACAGATTATTTATTAGGATTATCAAATTTTAAAAGTACCAAAGATGATTGGAAAATAGTTAACAAAGTAACGGGTTTAAATGATTATGCTATAGAAGTATTAAATGAATTTAAAAAGAATGCAAAAAATGAAAAAGAAGAGGATAATGTATTTACAAGTTCGCAAATACTCAAAACAATTAACTATCTTATATCTAAAGAGCCTGAATCTAAAGTTTTTGAATATATAGGAAGTTATTTGTGGCATACATACGACACAACAAGCAATCTTTATTATGTTAATGAATCTACTAAAGAGTTAGAACTTAAAGCAACAGATGATGTAAAAATAATTAGAGATAAACAAAGTGGAGAAGATTTAATAATACCTAGCTCTCAATTTAATAAACTTTTTATATTAAATATGGAAGAACAATTATATAAATTAGAAGAAGAGATAAGGAGGAAAAAGGAATGAATGTAGTAATATATGCTAGATATAGTTCTCATAATCAAAATGAACAGTCCATTGAAGGTCAGTTAGAATATTGTAGAAAATATGCAAAAGACCATAATTATAATATTATTCATGAATATATAGATAGGGCTACAACTGGAACGAATGATAATAGACCACAGTTTTTGCAGATGATTGAGGACAGTAATAAAAAAACTTTTGAGGGCATTTTAGTTTATCAATTAGACCGTTTTGCTCGTAATAGATATGATAGTGCAATATATAAGAAGAAGTTAAGTAAAAATGGTGTTAGAGTCTTTTCTAGTAGGGAAAATATTTCTGATGACGCAAGTGGTGTATTAATGGAGAGTGTACTTGAAGGTATGGCAGAATATTTCTCTGTTGAGTTAGGTCAGAAGATAAAAAGAGGAATGAAAATAAATGCTGAAAATTGCTATTATAATGGTGGTAGTGTTCCTCTAGGATTAAAACTTATAGAAGTAGATAGTAATTTTACTGATGTAAATGGTAAAATTGTTAAAAAGAAGAAATTCGCAATAGATGAAGAGACAGTCCATATAGTAAAAGAAATATTTGATATGTATGCAAAAGGAAAAAGAGTCGCTGATATTATTAATTATTTGAATGATAAGGGAATTAAAACAGGATTAGGCAAAGAATTTAATAAAAATAGTCTTAGAAAAATGTTGTTAAATAAAAAATATGTTGGCATTTACAATTATAAAGAAATGGAGATAAAAGATGGCATACCAAGGATTATTGATGATGAGACTTTTAACAAGGTGCAAGATATGATGAAAAAGAATAAAAAAGCTCCTGCACGAGCAAGAGCAAAAACAGAATATTTATTAACTACTAAATTATTTTGTGGTCATTGTAAAGAAATGATGACAGGCCATAGTGGTACATCTAAAACTGGGAAATTGCATACTTATTATAAATGTAATAATTCGAGAATTGGTTTTTGTGATAAAAAGCCTATTCAGAAAGATTATATTGAAGATTTAGTAGTAGAACAAGCTAGGAATCTTTTGACTGATGATAATATAAATAAAATAGCTGAAACCGTTGTAAAATTAGCCAAAGAAAATATGGATAGTGGAGAATTAAAAAGACTTAACAGAAAATTAAAAGAATTAGAGAAACAGAAAAACAATTTATTTAATAGTCTTAAAATATGTGATATAGATACAGTTAAAACATCTATATTTGAGGAGATACAAAAAATCGAAGTGGAATTAACAAATATTAAAAATGAAATTGCTATAGAAGAAAGCCAATCTATTAAATTGACTGTTCCACAAGTAAGATTTTTCTTAACACAAATGAGAAAAGGAAATATAGATGATATTAAGTACAGAAGGTTGTTAATTAATACACTAGTCTATAAGGTCTATTTGTATGATGATAGTATAACTATAATATTTAATACACAAAATAAAACTTATGAGAAGAAGATACCACGTGTAAGTGATATTGAAAGTTCACTTATGGGTACTTCAGCTCCACCATTGGGAAATTAGTCGAACTAGAGATAGTTCGTTTTTATATGTTTTAAGAGTCTGAAAAAGTATTTTAATCTAAGAAATATAAATTGATACAATTTATTATATTTAATACATTTAAATTATATATTATTTGTAAATAATCAAATGGCAATCAAATAAAAAAACACTATATATTTTAAAGTGTTTTTTTATATGTTTATATATGTAATCAAATAATCGTCAAATGAAATTAAGCCCAATATGGTAAATAACTCTTATATCTCCTAGATTCAGAGTTTGGTTGATATTCCTTTATTAATCCAGATAGTGTTGCATCACTTAAAATTCTAGAAGCAATAGCTGCATTTTTCTTTTCGATATTAAATCGTACTCTCAAACTTTCATTAGTCATTTTTTCACCAGAAACATATTGCAAGCAAGCGTGTTGATAACATGCTCTTAATTTGTCATCACGGTCCATTTCGTTCAATTTTTTGTAAGAATATATAATAACTTTAGTTCCATTATCATATTCTAAAAAGTTGGGAGCTGGTAATTGAAATATTTCTATTGATTTAATTACTTTATCTATTCCACTTCCTTTTTCTTCGCAAATTTTAAATCGTCTCATGATGCTTGCTAGTTTTTCGTTTCTCGATATAGGATTGTGATCTATAAGTCTATCAATACTGATTAATGGTGTTCCTGGATTAGATATTTCTATTCTATTAGAGAAAAGTTCAATTAATATACTTGTACCACTAATTGTAAAATCTTGATGAATCATTGCGTTAGCAATTAACTCTCTAAGTGCAATTTCTGGATACATTTTTACCTGAGTTCGAAGTGCTAGACCAATATGCTCATTTTGAGGAGTTAAAAGGTCTAAATTTTTTAATATTTCCTCAAAGCATATTGCATACCCATTATCATAGTTGATTTCTCTTATAGTCTCTAGTTTATCTTTATTTTTATATTGAATCAGTCTAATCGACTTCCTAGTAATAGATTTAAACTGATGTATATTTCTAGCAAATAATATTGCTCCTAAATTGGTAATTGCTAATTTACCATATAGTTCTTTAAGAAACCCTTCCTCTTTAAAATCTTCTATGACTTTTTCTTTGTTTTCTGGCAAAGGCAATTCCAGCATTCTGTAATATGTACTTACATCAAGTAGTTCGAAAATATCTTGTATTTCTAATTTAGATAAAGCAACTTCTTCTTCAAATGATGTTTTATTTAACATGTCCCATAATTTCTTTTCTTTTTCTTTGTAATCATATAATTTTCTTTTCTGTTGTCCAATTCTAATATAGGCAATATTATTGAATTCAATAGGATAAAGTTTGGCTTTATCAATTTCAATTATCAAAACTCTTTTTGTATTATAATGGATTTCATAGGGAGTAAAATCAAGTTGAGGTTTTAATTTTCTATATAACCAATTATATAATGGCTCATTTCCTTTTTTAGAATTATTGAAGTCAAAATCAGTTCCTAATACTTCTTTACTCTTGTCATCAACACCATATATTAGATATGCGTGCTCTTTATTGCATAATGCTGCTGAATTTGCCAACGCAGAAATGTATTCACCAATCATTGAAGGATTATCATTATTAACTTTAAATTCAATCCATTCATTTTCTGTATTTAATTTTAATAGAGATTTTAATAAATTAGTTAATTCTTCTTCTGAAACTTTATATTCTTCTACTGCATACATAAAACCACATCCTATCAAATAACCATCAAATAAGAAATTCCTTTATTTATAAGGGTTATATACTTTTTTTGCCTTTTTTAAATTTTTCTTATCAAATAAGATTATACTATAAATGATATCAAAAATAAATGTGTTATCAAAAAATTATTTATTTTTACAAGACATTCCCTATATTGATGTGTTAAAATATTGTTAGTGGTTGGTTCATATATCGATTATCTTTAATAAAGTTGTAGATAACTTCCCCAATGGCACCAATTAGTAATAACCCCTTATTTTATAAGGGGTTTAATATACTTAAATTTAAATAGATACTAAATATATTTTAGTTTGTAATTTATGTGATAAGTTTTAGTGGTGAAAAAATATAAATGAAGAATACACTGCTCCTAGAATGAAAGTAGTTGCTATTTAAGGAGAGAGTAAACAAGTAGATATAGTTTATAAAAAATTAGAAAAGATAATAATTAATAATAAAGTGTAGCTTCTTTATGTTGAAAATGTAAAAATGCACAATCATTGTGCAAAATACTAGATATTTTCGACAAAAATGCACAATATTTTTAAAATATTGTGCATTTTTAGATTGCATAAACGAATGATATTTAATAGTTTAATTTACTAATTAGATTTTTTCATTTATGAAGAGTCAAATATGGTAGATTTATTTTTCTTTGTTTGATATGATTTATTTATGGAGGTATGTATGAAAAAATATCGTTGTACTATTTGTGGTTATATTTATGATGATGAGAAAGAGAAGGTAAAGTTTGAAGATTTACCAGATGATTGGAAATGTCCAGCCTGTGGAGCGCCTAAGAGTTTATTTGAAGAACTTAAAGAAGAAAAAGATGAGGAGAAATTTGAGTCTAACAGTCCTATTATAGAAGATGTGGCTGATGATTTAAGAGAGTTGTCTAATTATGAGATATCTTTAATTTGTTCTAATTTGGCAAAGTCTTCAGAAAAACAATATTTAGATGAAGAAAGCAATTTATTTAGAGAATTATCTAAATATTATGAGTCTTTAGAAGATAATAAATCTGGTAGTTTAGATGATGTTATAGATATGGTAAATAGTGATATTAATAGCTTTAGTAAAGCAATGGAAGTATTCTCTAAATATGATGATAGAGGTTCTAAAAGAGTTGTTAATTGGGCTAATAAGAGTACTAATATTATGAAAGTAGTAATTGATACTTATAAAGAAATGGGAATAGATTATATTAAAAATACAAAGATATGGGTTTGTGATATTTGTGGATTTGTTTATATAGGAGATAATCCTCCTAAGGTTTGTCCTGTTTGCAAGGTTCCTAGTCTTAAGATATTGGAGGTGTGCTAATATGGAGAAAAGTGAAAGACATGCTTATCGTGACTTAAAGATATGTACTAAAGATTGTTTATGTCTTTTTGTCTGTCCAACTGGGGCGACTGATAATGAGACTGGGCAGATAGATTTTGATAAATGTATTGGATGTGGAGCCTGTGCAGCGGCTTGTCCATCTCGGGCGATTAGTATGTTGCCTAGAGTTTATCCTAAACAAAAAGTAAAAGATAAAAGAGTTATCAGTGAATTATTTAAACTTGCTGATAGTAAGATAGAACAAATTAAGACTTTAAAGTATCTTATTAGTAAATCTAGTGATGCTGATGAAAAACGTTTATATAGGGCTTTAATTCATTCTAATAAAGTAATGGTTGAAGATTTATTTCGAGAGGCAGGATATATGTTATCTCAATCATCTAATACTAATAAACTTTTAATTAGTCTTAAAGGTAAAGATGAAGAGATAGATAACATTATTAATAAACTATTAGATAAACTTGAAGTTAATGATTAGAGGGATGTTATGACAATAGAAGATGTTTATAGATATATGATTAGTGGATACTTTGGAGTTATGGAGATGGATTCATATAAGTTAAAAGAATATGTTCTTAATGATATAAAGAACTATATTAAAGATTATATGAAAGATAATCCTAGTAAAAACTTTAATTTAGATGAAGAAGTAGAGAACATTAAGAATAATGTATCTGTTAAGACTAAGTTGCAAGATGCCTTACTTGTTTTAAATAAAATGGATAATGCTCCGATGGATTTAATTTTAGATATTAAACATAGATTAAAGACTATTAAATAAAATTATACTTTATGTATAGTTTTTTTGTTTTTTACTCATATTAATGTTGGGAGGAAAAGATATGGAAAATAATTATAGTGCAGTACCTAATATGATTAGCTGTAAAGATTTAGATTATCTAAGTGATATGTTTAATTGGAATTATGGTGCATATAAGAGTAGTAGTAATGCTATTAATAGTGTAAGTGATAGTGAAATTAAAGATATGCTTAGTAAGGCTAGCAATGTATTTCAAGGTAATATTAGTAAAATCTTAAATATCTTAAATGAAGGAGGTAACAATGAATAATAATCAAATTTGTAATCCTAAAGTAGAGACTCCTAAAGGAATGGCTCTAAATGATAAAGATTATATTTCTTCATTACTTAGTACTTTAAAACAGTTAGTTAAAAACTATGCTGTTAGCTTAACAGAAGCATCTAATGAAACATTATATAGTGAATATAAAGAGATGTTTGATGCTTATTCTTCATTACAAAGAGAAGTTTATGAACTTATGTTTCGTAAGGGATGGTATGTATTAGAGAAAAGTGATGCTAATAAAATATCTAATAAATATCAAACTTTAAATCAAGAATTTATGGATTTGAATGGATAAAAAGAAAACAGTGGACGTTTCACTGTTTTTAATATAGTCTTTTTATATAACTTTTTCTAAGAGCAGTAGCTCCTTTTTTATTTTGTTGTTCTAAAGTAATATTTTTAATAAAGTCAAAGTTTACTAACAATTCTTTGTGATTTGTATTATGAGTTTGTACTTTAACTGTATCTCCTATTTTTAATACTACCATATCATTTTCATCTTTTAAATACCGTTTAGATTTTATAAATCTTATATCATCTAAGTCAAGATACTCTATATAACCAGGTATATTTGTTATAGTTTTTAGATATGCTCTTTCATTATCTATATCTGTTATAATTCCATAATAATTTTTATCTTTATGTCTTTCAACATATTTTAACATTTTGATTAGTTCTACTTCTCGTTCTAAAGCTTCGGCTTCTTGTTCTTTCATAGAACAGTGCTCACATATTGCTTCTAGAGTGTTATTATCTTCTATTTCATATAATTTACCTTGTTCATATGAATCAATTATTTGTTGAGCTTTAAGGTCTGGATATCTTCTAATAGGTGAAGTAGAGTGAGTATAAAAATCTAATCCTAAACCAAAGTGCCCTGTTGGATAAATAGAGTAATGGGCTCTTGGTAAAGCTTTTAATATAATATCTGAAATAATAGGATAATCATTTTCATTTTGATACATATTTAATATTGTTTGAATATATTGTGCTGTAGTCATAGAACCTATTTTTGGTAAATTATAACCAAGATTATGAATTTTATCAAAAGCATCCATTAATTTATCTTGATCTGGTGAGTCATGGACTCTATTAATAGATGTACCTATTATAAAGTTTAAATATGAAGATTCACAGTAGTTATATAAAATCATAGCATTTTCAATCATTTTACCTGCTGTACCATTATTTTTCTCTTCTATACTAATAATATTGCCATCTTTATCTTCGATAAAATTATTTTCATGTTCTATAAATGTTAACATACCTTCACTTTTCCTTTTTAATGTTAAAATATCTGATAGTTCTTTAAAAGTAGTTAGATCATTTAAAAATGGTAGGTATTCATTATCTACTATTCCTTCATCTAATACTTTATTAACTTCGCTGTAAGACATTTTCTTTTTAGATTCAATTATAGAATTTACAAATTTATAGTTTAGTAGTTCTCCAGTTTTAGATATTTCCATAATGCATGTTCTTGTTAGTCTTGGAACATTAGGATTTAAAGAACAGATACCATTTGATAATTCCGGTGGTAAGTTTGGAATAACTGAATTTGCAGGATATGCCGATAAGGCTCTTTCATAGGCTTCTTTATTAAGAACACTACCTCTTTTAACATAATGAGATACGTGGGCAATATGCACTGCTAAAATATAATTGCCTTTTTCATTTTTCATTATACTAACTGCATCATCCATATCTTTTGTATTATCACAATCAATAGTAAATGTTTTAAATCTCTTAGTAAAATCATATCTATCTTTGTAGTCATTTATATTTACAGTTTGAGGAATGTTTCTAGCTTCTCTTAAAGCTTCTTCACTAAATTCAATACTGAAGCCGTGTTTAGTGGCGATAGATATTAAATCTATATCATTATCTTTTATATTACCTATTGTATTTATATAATCTGCTTCATAGACTCCATCTGTCTCATTTAGACTTATTCGAGCTTTTATTCTATCACCGATTTTAAGATGTTTCATGTCATTAGAGCTTATTCTAACTTTAATTTTGCCCTTGCCTGGTAAAAGTATTGGTTCTAATTGTTTTACTCCTTCAATTTCAACTACTTCTAATATTAGTTCTTCTTTTGTTCTTTCAATTGTTTTTACAATGTGTTTTCCTTTCCTTGATACAGCGATAATATCTCCATCTAAAGCATTGTTAAGTTCTTCTTTCTCTTTGTAGTATCTTTTGTTATCTAATACAAAATATAATTTATTATTACTATCAGTTTCTAATTTAGTTAAAGCTAAGTTATTTGGCCACTTTTCAAATGTTTTGCCTTGACAGTAGATTTTACCTTCTTTTTCAAGATTGTGTAGTAAATCTTTTAGTTCAGTTATTTTTTGTTTGTTTCTTGCTATAGCAAGGGTTTTAATTTGTTTATATGTTAAATTCTTTTGTTCTAATTCTTTCAATAAGTAGTTTTTAAAGAAATACATACTTCTTCCGATTGTTCTTTTTATTTTAGGATTTTCTTCATTGGTTACAACAACGATATCGTCTGGCAAAATTATTTTTCCTTTATTAAGAGTTTCATCTATTGTTACTTTAGATCTTTTTAAATATAATCCTTTGGAAATAGGAATTACATAGTCAACTTTGTATAAGTCTTTAGGAAATAGTGTGTATGTCCCTTTCCTTATATTATAAATGCCTTCTTTTAACTCTAGATTATATAAGGCTTCTAGAAAGTTACTTCGTTCTTGGTATGAAGGTATTTC
Organism: uncultured Bacilli bacterium; assembly: GCA_963929435.1. Taxonomy (GTDB): domain Bacteria; phylum Bacillota_I; class Bacilli_A; order RF39; family UBA660; genus Onthousia. The sequence goes on along the minus strand of CAWVIV010000013.1, from coordinate 4,467 downwards.
TATTCTTTTTTTCAATTCATGAATAGTTAAATACTCATTTTCTTTTAATTCACTAATTATTTCTCTTTGATAATCAAATATTGTTTTCATATACTCCTCCATTAAAAAAGGCAATACAAACCTTAGTATTGCCATAGAGGGAATAAGTTTTTAGATATTTTTTTTAACATATTAATCCCTCCCTTTCCTTAATTTTAACATTATATTTCAAAAAAATAAATAAAAATATTAATTTATAGTATATAATAGTTATGTAGAGTATTTAAGGAGGAATTTATGCTTGAGTTAAAGAATATAAATAAAAGTTATAAGACAGGAGATTTTGTTCAACATGCTTTAAATGATGTTAGTTTAAAGTTTAGAAAGTGTGAGTTTGTCGCTATTTTAGGAAGTAGTGGTAGTGGTAAGACTACTCTTTTAAATGTTCTTGGAGGATTAGATAGATATGATAGTGGTGATTTAATTATTAATAATAAAAGTACTAAGAAGTTTAAAAGTGTGGAATGGGACTATTATCGTAATAATTGTGTTGGCTTTATCTTTCAGTCATATAACTTAATTAGTCATATTAGTGTTTTAGAAAATGTAGAGATGGCTTTAATACTTAGTGGTTATAAGAAGAAAGATAGAAAGGTTAAAGCACTTGAAGCTTTAGATAAAGTTGGTCTTAAAGACCATGCCCATAAAAAGCCTAATCAGTTATCTGGAGGACAGATGCAAAGAGTTGCTATTGCAAGGGCTCTTGTTAATGACCCTGAGATTATACTTGCAGATGAACCTACTGGGGCACTTGACTCTGTTACTAGTGTTCAGATAATGGATTTAATAAAAGAAATTGCAAAAGATAAGTTAGTTATTATGGTTACTCATAATAGAGAGCTTGCAGAGGATTATGCAACTAGAGTTATTGAACTTAAAGATGGAAAGATTTTAAGTGATAGTAAGCCTGTTAAAGATAAAGAGAATTCAAAAGATAAAGTAACTATTAAAAAGACTGTACTTGGATATGGGGCAGCGTTAAAACTTTCTTTTAATAATATTAAGACTAAGAAAGGTAGAACATTCTTAACATCTTTTGCAGCATCTATTGGTATTATTGGTATTGCTTTAATACTTTCATTATCTAATGGTTTTCAGAAGAAAATAGATGAATATGAAGCGGATAGTTTATCACAGATGCCTATTACGATTAGTACCCAGGCTATGAATATAAATGAAGAAGTTATGCAGGAGATGACTAGTAATAGAGATAAACATGAAGAGTATACTGATAAGAACGTTATTTATCCTCGTGAAAATAGTTTAGAGACTATGATGCACTTTAATACTATTGATGATGATTATATTAATTATATAGAATCTATGGATAAAGATAATGTTTCGGCAATTAGTTATGAGTATGGTACTACTTTAAATGTTGTTACTAGAAATGCGGATGGTACTTATGGATTAGTTCCTACTAGTACTAATTATAGTATGTCTACTACATCTATGACTGGTGTTATGGGTTGGAGTTTATATGCTGATAAAGTTAATGGTAAGAGCATGTTAGAAGATAATTATGATGTTTTAGCAGGTTCTATAGATAAAGATACTCCTAGTGTTGTTATTGCTGTTAATTCTCGTAATGAGTTAGATAGTGGTACTTTAGAACAACTTGGATTTGATACAAGTAGTAATATATCTTTTGATGATATCTTAAATAAAGAGTTTAAAGTAATTCCTAATGATATTTACTATAATGAGATTAATAATTATTTTGTTCCTGGTAAAGATTATGAAGATATGTATAATAGTAGTGATGCAATTACAGTTAAAGTTACTGCTATTATAAGGGGAAAAGAAGATAAGAATTCTTTAACTCAGTCAGGAATTTACTATAATTCTGCTTTAGTAGATGAGGTTATTAATAAAAATAAAGATAGTGATATTGTTAATAGACAAAAAGAAGTCAGTTATAATGTTTTGACAGGACAAGCTTTTGATGATACAACTTCTACTGTTACTAAAGATAATATTTTAGGGGTGTTAGGTGCAGAAGTAACTCCTTCAATTATTTATATTTATCCAAAAGACTTTGATACTAAAGACTATATTACAGATTATTTAGATGACTATAATGAAGGTAAAGATGAAAGTGACCAAGTATTATATACTGATTATGCTTCTTTGATTAGTACTTTATCTGGTAGTATTATGGATGCTGTTACTTATGTCTTGATAGCATTTTCATCAATATCTCTTGTGGTATCTTGTATTATGATTGCGATTATTACTTATATTTCTGTACTTGAGAGAACTAAAGAGATTGGTATTTTAAGAGCTTTAGGGGCAAGAGGAAAAGATATTACTAGAGTATTTAATGCCGAAACATTTATTATTGGAGTATGTAGTGGTGTCTTAGGACTTGTTATTGCTTATCTATTAACATTCCCAATAAATTCTTTAATAGAGAGCTTGGCAGACCTTCCTAATGTTGCTAATCTTAATCCTGTTCATGCCATTATTCTTTTAATAATTAGTGTAACCTTAACAGTTTTAAGTGGATTTGTTCCATCTAAAATGGCTAGTAAGAAAGACCCTGTTATTGCACTTAGGACAGAATAAAAAACGCTGAAGATTTTTGCGTAAATACACAAAAATCTTCAGCGAAACTATTGCTAAGCTTTATTCTTTTGAGTTATAATAAAATTATAAAAGAAGGAGCTGGTTTTATGAAACAAATTAAAAGAGATATTTATTTAAATAGATTAATCAATAGAAAAGAAAATGGTCTTATTAAAGTTGTTACAGGAATAAGAAGGTGTGGAAAATCGTATTTATTAGATCCATTATTTATTAACTATTTAAAATCTATTGGTGTAAAAGATGATCATATAATTAAATTAGAACTTGATAAAGAACAAAATAGAAAATATTTAGATGCTAAAATCTTAGATAAATATATAAGAAGTAAAGTTACTGATAAAGACATGTATTATATTATTTTAGATGAAATACAACTTGTAGCTGGTTTTGAATATGTTTTAAACGGTTTTTTATATGAGAGAAATATGGATGTTTATGTAACTGGTAGTAATTCTAAATTCTTATCAAGTGATATGATAACAGAGTTTAGAGGTAGAGGCGATCAGGTTAGAGTGTTCCCACTTTCTTTTAGTGAATATTTATCATGTTATGATGGAGATAAATATGAAGCTTGGGCCGATTATGTTACTTATGGAGGATTGCCTCTTATACTTTCTAAAAAAACAGATGAAGAAAAGTCACAATATTTAAAAGATTTGTTTAAGGAAACATATGTTAAAGATATAGTAGATAGGAATAATATATCAAGAGTTGATATACTTGATTCTATAATAAATATGTTAGCATCATCAGTAGGTTCTCTTACTAATCCTCAAAAAATTTATAATGCTTTTAAAAGTAATGGGGAAAAAGAGTTGTCATTAAATACTATAAACCTATATTTAAAGAATATAGAAGATGCATTTATTGTTAATAAATCTTTAAGATATGATATAAAAGGAAAAAAATACATTCAGACTCCTCAGAAGTATTATTTTACAGATGTTGGTTTAAGAAATGCAAGACTTAACTATAGACAACAAGAAGAAAGCCATTTGATGGAAAACATTATTTATAATGAATTATTAGTTAGAGGATATAATGTAGATGTTGGGGTTGTAGAGCAGAATGTTAAAAATAAGGATGGTAAAAGTGAGAGAAAACAATTAGAAGTTGATTTTGTATGTAATTTAGGTAATAAACGTTATTATATACAATCTTCTTTAAATTTGGAAACTAGGGAAAAGACTATTCAAGAGGAAAGATCTTTAATGAATATAGGAGATAACTTTAAAAAGATTATTGTTGTTAAGGATATGATTAAGCCTTGGATTACCGAAGAGGGTATTTCTGTTGTTGGGATTATGGATTTCTTATTAAATCCTGATAGTTTGGATTTGTGATAGATTATTTCTTTAAACTTTGCTATACTAGAGTAGTAAAGTTTTTTTGCCGACTTAGCTCAGGTGGTAGAGCAACTCATTCGTAATGAGTAGGTCGAAGGTTCGAGTCCTTTAGTCGGCACCATTTTATTGTTTAATGGAGTGTTATTTTATATTTTGAATGTAGGATAAAACATTGCAGTTAAAAATTAGCAGCAAAGAAAATATAATATTGGTGAGTAAATGTCGGACAAAGTCAACACTAAATCCGACATTTACTTTATAAAAATAATTGGCTAGATGTGGAAATTACTGATTTAAAAGATACTATTATTAATTATTTAAAATCTAATTTAGTTATTACTGTGTGATTTTTAATTGATTTTGTAGTATAATTATATTGGTTGAGAAGTTATTTTTTGGAGTGTTTATGAATAGAGAAATTGTATTAGAATCAGATAATATTTATTATGTTAATATTTCATATGATTTAATAGATGACGCAGCGCTCGACTGT
>CAWVIV010000012.1:0-14986 GCA_963929435.1 uncultured Bacilli bacterium | reverse complement strand
CAGTCGAGCGCTGCGTAGTTATTGGAATAATATAAATACCTGTTTCTTCATCTTTAATAATTGCACTATAATTACCAACTATTATACACATAAATTTTGGTTTCTTACTTACATTATTATAAAATTTTAATAAACTTTCTTTAGCGGAATCTATACTTCTATAATTTAATTTTATTTCAATCGCTGCATATTCTCCATCTTTGAATTCTAAAATAGCATCTACTTCATCACCACTTGCATTATCTCTAAAATGATATAAATGTCCATCTAAATAATCCATATAAATTCTTAAATCTCTTTCAACTAATGCTTCAAACATTAAACCAAAGGTATTAAAATCATGCATTAGTTTATCTACTGATAAATCTAGTAGTGCACAACTTAATGATGGATCAACTAAATGCCTTTTGGCAGATTTTCCAATTCTTTTAGAAGATCTATAATTTATACTATAAGCTTCTTGATTAGCAGTTAGATATAGAGCATCTAAAGCACTAATATAATCGGCAACTGTTTTTCTGCTTTCAATTAAATCATTACTATTTTCATTTTCTGCTATATCTTTTACAATAGTATCATTACCAATAGGTGATGACTCATTTCTTGCAAGTGACTTTAAAATCATTCTCATTTTATTAGAATCTCTTTTATGATCTTTTCTTTCATGAATATCTTTATTTATAATAGTTTCAATATAATTACTTGGTATAATATCAATATCGCTAGAATCAATGTTAATATTTTCTGGCCAACCTCCTCTTATTATTAGACTTGCTAGTTCATCAAGTTCATATTTTTTAACAGCTTTACCTACTTTTTTATTATTAAGCATATCTGTTAAACTAATATCTCCACTTGAATCACCTGATTCATAAAGACTCATAGGATACATTTTTAAAGTAGCAATTCTTCCGGCTCCAGAATGAAATACTTCTTCCTCCTTCTCTTCTTTAGTAAGAGTAGTAGAACCAGTTAGAATAAATTTTCCTTTATTGTGATCGCTATCACATTCATGTCTAACTGAATCCCATATACTAGGTACTAATTGCCATTCATCAATTAACTCTGGTCTAAGGTCTTCAAATATATATTTTGGATTAGCTTTTGCTAAGTCTCTCTTATCTTTTTCTGTCATATAAACAACACTATTAGCATGATTTAGTGAGGTCCAAGTCTTCCCAGACCCTCTTGGTCCTTCTATCGAAACTGCTCCAAAAATTTTTAAATACTTTGATAATTTGTCATCAATCAATCTTTTACTATAGTTTTCTTTTGTTAAGCTCATGTTTATCACCTTTCTTATATTGATATTATATAACACCATTGTCCACTTTTCAAGTATTTCATTACCCACTTTTCAGTTTTTTTATTACCCACTTTTCAAAAACCACTGTTATTATTGTGCAGTTTTCTACAATTTTGTTGTGCAGTTTTCTTGAACTAGACAGTGCAACTTTCACCATTAATATTATTAAACTAATAAAGAAAGTTATACTTTTATTTTTTTAGAATAAGTTTTATTAGGTGAAGTTTCATGAAGAAAGTATTAGTTATATTGTTACTATTTTTAGTACCCTTAAATGTTATTAGTAAAGAAGATACTTTTGACACTGCTAGAAGTAGTATTATAGTCGACTTAAACAGTGGTCGTGTTTTATATGAAAATAATGCTGATGAAGAGAGATTAATCGCATCAATTACTAAGATAATGACTTGTATTATCGCTATAGAAGAAGGAGATTTAGATAAAGAGATTAAAGCAGGAGAAGAAATACTTAAGATGTATGGGACTAGTATTTATTTAGAGTTAAATGAAAAGATGAAGTTAATTGATTTACTCTATGGCCTTATGCTTAGAAGTGGAAATGATGCATCAGTTGTAATTGCAAAAGCCGTAGCAGGAAGTGAAGAAGACTTTGTTAAAATGATGAATAAAAAAGCTAAAGAGATTGGTATGACTAATACTACTTTTAGTAATCCTCATGGTCTTGATGAAGAGACTAAGAACTACTCTACGGCAAGAGATATGGCAAAATTATCAAGATATGCTTATAAAAATAAGACTTATAGAAAAATAATTGGTACTGAAGAATACCGATGTAAAGACTCTTAATAAGAGTTATCTTTGGTATAATAGAATGAAACTATTAGGAGATTATAAATACTGTACTGGTGGTAAAAATGGTTATACTCCTAGTGCTGGTAAAACACTTGTTACTACTCATAAAAAGAATGATTTAAACATAACTATTGTTACTTTAGATGATAATGATGAGTATAATAATCATGAAAGATTGGCAGAATATGCTTTTGATAATTATAGTAACTATAATATTGTTGATAAAAATGATTTTGACCTAGTTATAGATGATAATAAGTACTATGTAAATAAATCTTTTACTTATCCTTTAACAGAAAAAGAAAAAGATAATGTTAAAGTCCTTGCTAGTATCGATGACTCATTAAAAAGTGGTAAAGTTGGTAATATTAATATTACTCTTAATAATAAGACTTTAAAGAAAATACCTCTTTATATAAAGGAGACAAAGAAAAAAGAAAACTTCTTTACTAAGTTGTTTTCCTAAGTCTAAAAAAGTTAATAGATGGTCTTGCATTAATTCTAACATCATAAGTATCTGTTCCTATTCCACTTGTTATATAGAATTCTGTATTATTAATTTTATAGTATGAATTTATATATTTAGAAGCATGGTCTTTAGAAGCTAGATTAAGTAAGTAAGGTATTCTAATCTCTCCTAAATGTGAATGTCCTGCTAATGCTAAATCAATAGGATATACTTCTACAAACTCATCTATATAATCTGGTTTATGAAATATTGTTATAGTATAAGTAGTATCATTATAATTAGTAGAAGCCTTATCATAATTAATAGAATCATTATTAGTATTTAGTCCTACTAACATAATAGGTTCATTAGATTCGTTATAGATAAGTTCATTACTATCATCTAATACCTTAAAGCCACAATCTACTAAAATAGATATGGCATCATCATTATCAGACTCCCCTAATACGGCATATTTACCTAAGGTAGAGCTTAGCTTCTTTAACTCTTTAACGAGTTTTTTTCTATTTTTAGGAGTTAAATCTTCATTTCCTAATAAGTCTCCTGTAAATAAAATTAAATCAGGATTTCTTTTGGTAATGGCATTAACAACCTCTTTTAATAAGTCATAATTACTATAATGTAAGTCTCCAAACTGAATAACTTTAAGTCCACTAAAGGACTCTGGTAGTTTAGAGTTAACAATTGCTTCTTCATTAACTATTAGAGATGTTGTGCCGATATTAGTAATGTAAAAAAATGTAAAAAAGGCAAGTAAAAAGATTATAATAAGAGCTATTACTATTCTCTTAACTATCTTTTTTACTTTTTCTGTCTGTTTTTCTCTATCTATATCTTTTTGTTTATCTTTATTTAATTCAATTCTACTATTCATTACTTATCCCTCTATAATAAGTATATAAGAAAATAAACTTTTTTTAAAGAGTCTATTTTCTTACTTTTTCTATTTCTTCTTTTAAAGTATCATATGTCATACTGCCAAAAGATGTAAAGGCAATATTACCATTAGAGTTTATTATATAAGTATTGGGATAGGTTGTTACATAGTATTTATTAAATAATTTATTACTAGCATTTAATGATGTAAAGGTATAATTATTTTTAGTTAAGAATTTCTTTATATCTTTTTTAGGATTACGTGATGTATTAGCGATTCCTAAAATAATAACATCGTCTTTATTTTGATTATAATCGTTATATAACTTCTCTATATTAGGTAGTTCATCTAAACAAGCGAAACAGTCTATAGCATAGAAATGTAAGATGATGGTTTTACCTATATAGTCATCTAAAGTATGAGTATTACCATTTTGGTCTTTAAGAGTAAAGTTAATAGGAGTTGCTAGTTCTACTTTACCAGTACTAGTTACTGTCTCTTTATCTTTAATGCTTTCCATAGTAAAACCAGTATAAGATACAAAGATTCCCATAAAAATAATAATTAAGGCTCCTAATTTAACAACATAGTTTAAGATATTTTGTTTTCTTTTAATTATATTTAAGACTTTAGTAGTAAATAGACCTAATATTATAAAAGGTAGTAAAAAACCTAAGGCATAAACTAATACAAAAAGGTTTCCTATCAAAGCGGTACTTGCAGTAGATGCCATGATTAGGGTTGATGATAAGGCTGGTCCTACACAAGGAGTCCAAGCGAAAGAAAATAGAAAGCCCATTAAAAAGGCAGTTTTCTTAGTCATTTTATTGGGATTAAAATTAATCTTTAATTTCTTTTCTTTATTTAGAAAATCTACTTTTAAGACGCCAAGTTGGAATAGTCCTAAAATTACGATTAAGATGCCCCCTACTTCTAAGAATATTTTTCTATTGTCTTTAAAGAATAGACCAAGTCCTGTAAAAGATAGTCCTAAAATAAAGAAAGACATAGATATTCCTAAAATAAAGAATAAGGTATAGATTAGAACTACTTTCTTTTTATAAGTAACATTGCCATCTTTATCTATCTCTTTTGCATTAGTAGCAAGGTAGCCCATATATAAAGGTATTAAAGGAATAATACAAGGTGAGAAAAAGGAGATTAATCCTTCTAAAAATATTCCTAATATTTGCATTAACTCAGTCATTAAATCACTCTCCTAGAGAATTCTAACAAAAAATAGAGTTAATTACAACTCTAATTTTCTTTAGTACTTAATATGGCTAGAAAAGCATCAGGTGGTACTTCTACACTACCTATTTGTTTCATCTTCTTTTTACCTTCTTTTTGTTTTTCAAGTAGTTTTTTCTTACGAGTAATATCACCACCATAACATTTGGCAAGGACATCTTTTCTTAAGGCTTTAATATCAGTTCTAGCGATTACTTTATTACCAATAGAAGCTTGTACTGGTACTTCGAATAGTTGTCTTGGTATTACATCTTTTAATCTATGAACTATTAATTTACCACGATTATAGGCAAAGTCTTTATGAACTATCATGCTAAGAGCATCTACTACTTCGCCATTTAACATAATATCTAATTTTACTAAGTCACTAGCTTCATACCCTGTTACTTCATAGTCAAATGAGGCATAGCCTTTAGTAATTGATTTTAATTTATCAAAGAAGTCATAGACTATTTCTGATAGGGGGAGTTTATAGATAAGGCAAACTCTAGTATCATCTAAATAATTCATATTAATAAAAGTACCACGTTTATCTTGACATAATTCCATTAATGGTCCGATATAGTCTTTTGGAGTATAAATAGATGTCTTAACAAAAGGCTCTTTTATTTCTTTTATCTTAACTTTAGGAGGCATTTTATTAGGAGCATCTACTTCGATAGTAGAATCATCGGTAAGAGTCACTTTATAAATAACAGATGGAGTTGTGGCAATAACATCGATATTAAATTCTCGCTTAATTCTCTCTATTGTTACTTCCATATGTAATAGTCCTAAAAAGCCTGTTCTAAAACCAAAGCCTAAGGCCACTGATGTTTCAGGTTCGTAAACTAGGGCCGCATCATTTAATTTTAGTTTAGCAAGTGAATCTCTTAACTCTTCAAACTGATTAGTCTCAATTGGGTAAAGCCCACAGTAGACAACGCTTTTTAATTTCTTATAGCCTGGTAATGATTCTACTTTGTCTTTAGTAGAGTTTAAAGTAATTGTATCTCCTACATGAACATCACTAATACTTTTAATAGAGGCATAGATATACCCTACCTCTCCTGTGCTTAGAGAGTTAACTTCTACTTCTTTAGGAGTATTTTTTAAAATAGATAAGACTTCATATGATGCTTTACTTTCTAGCATATAGATAGTATCACCTTTTTTAACACTACCATTAAATATACGAACAGCGGTTAAAACTCCACGATAAGAGTCATAGATACTATCAAAAATTAATCCCTGTAAAGGTTTAGAAGCATCTCCTTTAGGAGCAGGTATTTTTGTAATGATAGCATCTAGCAATTCTTTTATCCCCTCACCTGTTTTGGCACTAGTCAAGATAATATCTTCTTCATCAAAGCCTAAATTAGTAAGTTCTTCAGTTACTTTAGGAATATCGGCACTAGGTAAGTCTATTTTATTAATAACAGGAATAATAGTTAGGTTATTATCAAGAGCAAGATAGAGATTGGCAAGAGTTTGCGCTTCTATTCCTTGGGTAGCATCCACTACTAAAATAGCCCCTTCACAAGAAGCTAGAGAACGATTAACCTCATATGAGAAGTCAACATGACCTGGAGTATCTATTAAATTTAATAGATATGTTTCATTATTATATAGATAATTAATAGATACAGCGTTTAATTTAATAGTAATACCACGTTCTCTTTCTATATCCATAGAATCTAATAATTGGTCTTTCATTTCTCTTTCAGTAACTGCTTTAGTCTCTTCTAAAATTCTATCTGCTAAAGTACTCTTACCATGATCTATATGAGCGATTATTGAAAAATTACGAATATTTTCTTGTTTCACTTTTATCACCTGCTTAAAAATAATATAGTAACATCAGTTACTATATTATCATATTTTTAAGAGTTTTTTAACTCTTGTATTTGTTTTTTAGATAAACCAGTTGTTTTAATAATATCGTTGGTAGATAAATCCATATCTAACATTCTCTTTGCCAGTTCTTCTTTCTCTTTCTCAAAGGTTTTTTTATCTTCTTCAAGAGACTTCTGCCCTTCTTCAAGAGATTTTTGTCCTTCTTCAAGAGATTCCTTCCTCTCTTCAAGAATCTTAGTATTTTCTTCTATAAATTTCTTACCTTCTTCAATTTTTACCAAATCATCTTTAACATACTCTTTTGCCTTTTGTTTCCATTCCCATTCTTTGTGTTTTTCATAATCATATACACCAATTATTCCTAAATTATTAGATAGTTTTTTTATCTCTTCTTTCGCTTCCATTAATCCTTCAACTCCTTCACTAATCTTTTCTATATCTTCTCGTTTTGTCAAAGTTAGTAAAGTTATAGCCCTCTCAAACTCACTTAACTCATCATTATTATAATATTTTTCACGGAATTTTAAAAGATCAATATTGTATATTATAAGATTTTCTGAAAGTATAATCCCCCGTTCAGGGTCCATTAATACAAACTTTATTATGTCTCTATCATCATATTGCCAATCTAAATCAAAGTTTATCTGAATACCTATATAACTATCATCATAATTTTCTCCACTAAAATTCGCTTCGGTCTTTCCTTTTAATATATAATCAATATTTCTGTTTATTAATCCTTCATAATAACTAGCATTCATTTCCAAATTAACTACATTTCTTTCAACTCTTACAATTATATCTGTAACTTTCTTCTTTTCTTTAGCATTACTAACAGGTAACTCTGTATTTTCCAAATGCATATTCTTTCTTATTATTTCTTTATCAATACCTAAAAAGTGTTCTAAAATTATACTTAAAAATAAATGGCTATTTATCATTAAATTCTTAAAGACAATATCTTGTGTAGCAGGTAAAACCTCCCCTTTTCTTATAAGCTCATCTCTTAATTTTATCGCTTCTTTTAAATTTATTATTTTTTCTAAAAATTCTTCACTATATCCAGTATACAACACAAATTCTCCTTTCTTAATTACATACTTTCCAGAAAGTGATTACACTCTAACATAAGGAGAAAATTAATGCAAAAAGTGAATTTTCAAAATCTGAGCCAAAAAAAGAGGCAATTTTATCAAAAAATGCCCTTTTTCACGAAAATTCACGCCAAAAATCGCTCGAATTTTGAAAATTCATATAAATTTTATTTTTTAAGAAGATACCGCTTCATTTAACATCTCAAAGAAAGCATTCATTCCTTTATTAAAAACATCTCCTATTAACTCTGATAAATCTAGTCCTAGGTCTGATACTTTATTATCATAATTAACTTTATCTTTATTAAGATAGTCTTTGATAGTTACATCTTTCCCTGCTTCTATATCTTCTTCATACTCTTTTATCTGTTCTTCTGTTAGCATATTTTCTCTATTCCTTGTATATTCATTATATCCTGAAGCTTGCATAAAGTATAAAACAAAGAAAAGAAATATCAAAATTATAATAATTAGTCTGGCAAGATTAGTTTTGGTCACTTTTTATCACCTCTGTTAGGACATCACTTAAAACAAGAAGAGTTTCATATACTTCATCAATTGTATTTTCAGGTCCCCCTACTTCTATTAAAATTGTTCTATTAGAAAAGTCTTGATTATAAATACCATTTACCCCTTCTCCTTCTTTTTCATATATACCTTTAGAAAGTCCTGGTACTTTAGCATTTATCATTTCACTTATCTTAGTACTAAAGTCTAAATTTCCCTGATAACTAGGATTTTCTAGTCCTACTAAAAACATTACTTTAGCATAGTTCTTATCATTATAAGTTAGAGTTGTTTTATCATGAGATAAGGAGTCTCTATGTAAATCTATAAAATAGATTAGACTAGGATAATTAACTTTCGCTTGTTCCATTAAAACTCTACTAGCATCATAACTTCCAGCATAGTTAAGTCCTAAACTACTTCTAATACTACTAATAGATTGTTCTTCTATTAAGACACTAAAGCCATTATCTTCCAACTTTTCTTTTAAAACATAATCAGATAGTTTAACTGTTGGCATAACACTATATTCTGCAAAGGATGAGGGTTTATATTCTTCAGTATCATGAGAATTATATAGATATATTGTTGGTTCTTCATTTACAACATCTTCATTACTTACTTTTCTAACCTTTTTATCATCTAAATCTATTTTTTTAGTTAGCCCTTTAAAATTAGTGTCTAATATCGATAATGGATCTGTTAAATCTAAATCTATTAATTTAGTCATAAGTTGATGAAAATAACTATAATTAGATTTACTATTAACAATAAAAGGATTATTATTTTCAATTAGAAAATTTACTAAGTCACTATTTTGATGAGGAAGATTATATTTAGATAAAGCTTTAATAGTTAAAAGGAATGAAGAAAAAATCATAATAAAGAATAGTATGATTTTAGGTTTTATTTTTTTAGTTTTTTTATTCTTTGATATAAACTTTTTCTTCATAAAAAAATCTCCTTTATTACATAGTAATAAAAGAGTTATTAAAATTATGTCGAATTAGTTTAATTCTAAGCTTTTATTTAAGGCTTTAGATAAAAGAAGGCTTAACTTTTCAATAACAAAGTCTATTTCTTTAGGTGTTACTAATAGGTTATAACCTAGAGGTGTTAGTACTTCAGTAATTAAAGTTTTAATCTCATCCTCTTCTAAATTACCAATTAAGCCCATTACCTCTTCTCTTTCTTCCTTATTTAAGGTCTTATCATGATTTTTATAATCTCTACTACTTGGAGGGACTAGTTTTAATTTATTATTATTAATATTTTCTTTTTCATAAGAGAAATGTCTGAAGATATAATTTATAGTGTTACTAACTATAGTCGTTGCATCTACTACTGTTGGTATACCTATGGCAATTACCGGAAGTCCAAGTGTTTCCTTACTGATTTCAAAGCGATTATTTAAAAGCCCACTTCCTGGATGGATACCCGTATCAGTTATTTGAATAGTTTTATTAATACGTTCAAGACTTGAAGCGGCAAGGGCATCGATTACGATTAAAAAGTCTGGTTTCGTTTTTTCTATTACCCCTTCTATTATTTCTTTAGTCTCAATTCCCGTTGTTCCCATAACACCTGGTACAAGAGAAGATATTACTCTATATTTAGAATCTAAGGGTAGCCCCAACTCTACTATTTGTCTTGTTATTTTAATAGAGTCAATAGTTAAAGGCCCCAAAGCATCAGGAGTTGCTTTTCTATTACCAAGACCAACTATTAAAACACTATAATTATCTTCAATATTTATACTCTTTAATAAGTCTTTTAAAGCAAGAGTAGTAGCATGTAATAAATTATTAAAGTTATTTTCATCTGTTACATCTTCAAAATATATAGTCTTATATATACCTTCTTTTTTAGAGATAAGCTTAGCATTATCTTTATCTAAGGTAATAGTTTCTATTTTAATATCTTTATATTGTTCCTCTTCTTTTTTATAACCTTTAAAGTTACTAAGATGCTCTACTATTAAGTCTGTTCTAAGTCTATATTTACTTAAATCCACTTCGTGCATATAAATCACAACCCTCTTTCTATTTATATTATTAACAAAAAGTACAAAAATATTTGCAAAATATACTATTATTTGGTAAAATTAGATTGTTTACAAAAAGTGAGGTGAAAACATGCCAAATATTAGAAGTGCTAAGAAAAGAGTACGTAGTAATGCTAGAAAAGCAGATGTTAATACTTTAGTTAGATCTAGTATGAGAACTGCTGTTAAGAATTGCGAGAAAGCAGTAAACACAGGTAATAAAGAAGAAGCTGCTAATAAATTAAATATTGCATTACAAAGAGTTGATAAAGCTTGTACTAGTGGATTAGTTCATAAGAATAAAGCTGCTAGATTAAAATCAAGACTTACTAAAGCAGTTAATGCTATGGAATAATAAAAGAAATGTGGATAGTGTACACGCACATTTCTTTTTTTTGTATTTTTTTTAAAAAATATGAATTTTGAAAATTCGAGCTAATTTTGGAGTGAATTTTCGTGAATTTGGCCATTTTTGACCAATTTTCGACCTGTTTTTACTCCAGATTTTGAAAATTCACTTTTTGCAAAGATTAAATCTATTTGTTATAGTGATAGCGAAAGGAGGAAAGTTTATTATGAAGTACATGTATATATATTTCTATTTTGATAACCTAATTTCTTGTGTTTTTTTATTATAATTATTACTCCTTTATTAAAGATATCATAATAAACAAAAATCCTTTCAAAGTTTATCTCCCACAAAAAGACTAGCAGGCTCCATACTCTAGTCTTTTTCTATTCTATCTAAAGTTATTTCTTTAAAAGCATTATTTTTAATATCATTTAAAATAATACTAGATACTCTCTCATAATCAGTAATATTACCTTTAGTAACACAGCCTCTTTTCTTTGCAATTGCTTCCATTACTTCTATATTAGTCATATTATCTAATTGAATATTATAACGGTTCTCTAATTTATCTTTATATAGTTTTGTTAGGATATCTATAGCAAACAAAGCTAGATCTTCTTTGTTAAGTATCTCTTCTTTAATAGATGAAAATATGGCAAGTATCCTCGCTTCGTATTGGTCTTCTAATTTAGGCCATAAAATACCAGGTGAGTCTAATAAATCTATATCTTTATTAATTCTAATCCAAGATAGGCTCTTAGTAAAACCAGGTTTATTCCCTACTCCTGCAGCTTTCTTACCTACTAATCTATTAATTAAAGTACTCTTTCCAACATTAGGTATACCTATAATTAACGCTCTTAAGTTACGAGGTTTTAGTCCTTTAGATTTTCTTTTATCATTTAATTCTTTACTAACACTCTCACTCAAGTTTAGGACTTCTTTAACATTTTTATTATTAGCAAGGTCAACTGGCACTACTTTATAACCTAATTTCTCATAATAACTAATAAATTTATCAGTTTCCTTTTTATCACATAAATCATACTTAGTCATGATTAATATTCTAGGCTTATCTTTAATTAAATCATCGATATCTTTAATCTTAGATGAGATAGGCATTCTTGCATCTATTACTTCATAGATTATATCGATTAGATTAATCTTTTCCCTTATTTCTCTTTTAGTTTTAGCCATATGGCCTGGATACCATTGAATTTGACTATTATTATTCATTTTCATCACCACTTCCCATATCAATATGAAGATTAATCTCTTCTTCTGTTGGCAATTTGTCTAATATGTTCTTAGGCAATCTGTTATTTAACTTATACGTTGAAACACCAATAGGTACATTAGCTGACTGCAAGGACCAATCTACTGTAACTCTATTTTTTTCTCGGCATAATAATAGTCCAATTGTGGAATTATCATAATTCCTTCTTCAACAATTTATCAACAGCTGTAACATAAAAACCTATCTGTCCAACATATTCTGGTTTAAATTCTCCTGCTTTAAGTTCTACTACTATATAACATCTTAATTCTAAATGATAAAATAGCAAATCAATATAAAAGTCCTGATTATCAACTGATATTTTATATTGATTTCCTACAAAACTGAATCCCTTACCAAGTTCTAATAATACATCTCTTATTTTTGAAACCATTTTATTTTCTAATTCTTGTTCTTTTATAATTATTATCTAAAGAAATAAATTCAAAAATATAGGGATCTTTTACTGTATTATTTACTAAATCACTATCGTTTGGAGGTAATAGCAATGAAAAATTATTATTACTTTTACCAATTCTTTTATGAAATTCTGAATCTATTTGAAGTGCTAAAACATTTCTACTCCATCCATTTTTAATAGCATTTTCTGCATAAATTTTTCGTACATTTTTATCCTTAATTTTTTCAATCAACAATAAATTATGACCCCCAGGGTAATTTGGCAACAAGCTGTTGCCAATTTTCATCATCTGCATATTCTTCGTAAAATAACCGCATTGATCTTATATTTCTTTCTGAAAAGCCTTTCATGTTTGGAAAAGTTAATTTTAAGTTCTATAGATACTTGTCTGGTAAAATTATTACCATATTTTTTGTTTTCTGAAACTATCTTACCTAATCTGAAATATAACATGATTAAATTGCTATTGACTTGTTGCATTGTTTTTATCTGTGCGTTTAAAATTTCTTCCTTTATATTACCAATTATTTTTTTAAAGTCTTTTTCTAACATAAAATTGCTCCTTTCTTAATTAACAGATAATGGGGGTTAACTATGCGGTATCAACCCAAAATGTTTTACCCCCATTTTTTAATAAAAATAGCCAATTTTACTCATTTTGAGCCATTTTTTGTTACTTTTTAAAAAAACGTGTAAGATCTCAATGCTCGCAATCTCTTTATTTATAAGGGTTTCTCAAAGGGGTTGAATAAATCGGTATCAACCATTGTACCACTTGTTTATTTTCATTCATTTGAACCACTTTCCATTTCTAATTTCATTTTTGAAGTTTTATCTAATTATATCATTTTGTTGATTTCAACAAAATGCTTAAATACATTAAATTTACTATTTTCACTTTTAATTACAGATTGGCTTGTTAACCTCAACAATCCAATCATTTCTTAATATTAAATTTATTTTATCAAATTAATTTAATTTAGTCATCATTGCCGACCAAATTTTATTGAACTTCATTATTATATGGTAAAGACTCCATCATTAAATCAAAATCACTTTGTAACTCTCTCTTTATCTACTCTTTCATGAATAAGTTCTGCCACAGTATGTTCATGAACTGCGTAATGTAATTTATTTTTAACTGTAGCAAAGAATTTTTTTGTTATATCACTTCTTGGGTCGTAATCTATAGAAGTTGCATAGATGTCTGTTACTTGCTGATAAAAGTTCCTTTCACTAGAACGAATATCTCTAATTCTCTGTAATAACTCTCTAAAATATCTATTACCACCTTGTTTCAATCTATCATCATCAAGAGCAAAACCTTTTTGTATATACTCATGTAATCTTTTTGTTGCCCATATTCTAAATCTAACTGCAACATCAGATTGAACACGATAGCCTAAAGCGATTATCATATCTAGATTATAATGGTCTATATTTCTTTTAACATTTCTATTACCTTCTTTTTTAACTAACAAAAATTTTTTGTGAGTTGAAATATCTTGTAACTCTCCATCTTTATAAATATTTTTAATATGAAAACTAATATCTTGTTGTGAAGTCTTATATATTTCTGCAAGTTGATTTTGAGTTAATCAAATATCTTCATCAATAAATTTAACACTTACTTTAGTAACACCATCTTTATCTTCATGAATCATAATATTATTTTGTTTATCACTCATATTTCATCCTTGTCTCCTTAAATATATTATCAATGCCCATCTTTATTTTCTTCTAAATATCTCTTATAAAATTTATCCATAGAAGAAATATATTCTTGATCTTGTATAACTCTATATTTTTCATATTCTTTCTCTGCTTTATCTACTGCTTCTTTATGAGAAATACTTCCTGCATTATTTAAAACTTTCTTTCTTCTAAATTTTAATAAATCATCTGTTGCATCAATCCAATTTTGCATAGTCATAACATGTCTTTCTTTCGCTTCGTCTTCTGCAAAGACTAAAAATAAGTTAGTTAAATCATTTAATTTAGATAGTTCTTCTTCAGTCAAATAATTTTTAGCAATAGATACATCATATTTATATATTAAACCATCTGGAGAATTCTTCCAATTAGTAAGTCCCATATGTTCTTTAGAAGCATCTACTCTACTATATATAAGTTCTGCCGCAGTATGTCCAGAAATTGCATAATGAAGTTTATTTTGAATTATTTTAAAGAAAGTATAGGCTTCTTCACTCTTAGGATTATAATCCGCTGAAGTTGCAATAAACAAATCAGTTATTTTTTGATATGACATTCTCTCACTAACTCTAATAGTCTTTATTCTTTCAAGTAATTCATCAAAATATTTTGCATCATATTTATTGCCTCTAATAAATCTCTCATCATTTAGAGCAAAACCTTTAATCATATAATCTTTTAATACTTTAGTTGCCCAAATTCTAAAATCTGGTCGCTTTTTTTGAATTAATTCTATACCCAACAGCGATAATAGCATCTAAGTTGTATATTTTAGTTTTGTAGTTCTTACCATCAGAAGCAGTTACCAAGGATTCCTCGGTAACTGAATCTTCTTTTAATTCTTTCGTTTTAAAAACATTTTTTAAATGATATGATATATTGTCTGTAGTGCAATCAAATACTTTTGACATTCCTTTTTGAGTTAGCCATAAGGTTTCCTCTTTATATATCGCATCTACTATGATATTATCATTTTCATCTTTGTAAATTAATAAGTCATTTTGTTCTTTACGCAGCGCTCGACTGT
>CAWVIV010000011.1:0-49468 GCA_963929435.1 uncultured Bacilli bacterium | reverse complement strand
CAGTCGAGCGCTGCGTCATTACTCCTTTATAAGTAGATAATTCAGCCATATGACCTTCATTTAAAATACCTTCTGGAGTAATATTGGTAAGTAAAATAACACGTTTATCAGGATACACTGTATAATGAACTCTAATCTCTCCATGTACTTTAGCGAATAACTCATCTGTTGGTAATTTAAGTTCATAGTTCATTGTACCTGCCTTAGTATCTTCACTAACCTTTTCACCTAAAAAATGACCACGTCTAAGTTCTGGATAATATTCAAATGTTAATTTTTTATAAGCTAACATATTATATTTTCTTACAGAACGTTCTCTTTTTCTAAAATCATTCTCATCTAAATATTCAAATATAAATGACTTCTCCATATGTAAAACCCCCTTTATTAAAACCCCCATATCTTGAAGTTGCTTGTATTATACTACAAAATTAGCAATTTGTCAAATTTTCTCGAAAACTTCATCTATTATCGAATATAAATAACAACTAGTTGGTAGATTTAACTTATTACTAATTACTTCTCTATAGCCATTAAGTTGGTCTATATAAGCTTTATCTTTAGTATTTTTAAGTTTATAATCTATAATAATAGATTCCTTATCACTAACCAATAATAAGTCTATTTTACCATGATAAGTTTTATTACTATTTTCATAAATAAATTCATATTCTTGATATTTTTTATAATCTTTATATTGCCTCATAAAACTACTATTAAGAAACTTAGTAAGTTTATCTTTATAATAGTTATCTTCTATATAAGGTAACTTGTTATTAGTAAAGTCTATTCTTTCAAATAAAGTATGAACAACTCTTCCTACTTCTAGAAGTTTTAACTCATTATTAGTCTTAACATCATCACTTTCTTTATGATACGTCGCTTTTTCTAAAACACTATTATCATAAATAGAAGGAATAATCTCTAACTCTTTAATATTATTATTTATTTTAGAATCTACCTTCTTAACTTCTAAGTAAGCTTTAGATATATCTTTAATATCAGTTATTTCTTTAGTTTTATCTTTAAATAGAGATGCTACACTAATAACCATCTTAGCAAAGTTAGTATAATTAAGCCTATCATAAGTACTAACGATATTATCAATTTCTTTATCATTTTCTATATTAGGCATAACTATAATCATTTTCTCTCTTGCACGAGTTAAAGCGACATATAAAAGCCTAATCTTTTCACTAATATCTTTTTGTTTTAACTTCTCTAAGGAAAGAGTCTTAGTAATTAGTTTATTATTAGTATCTACTTCATCTATAATGATACCATAATCTTCATCAAACAAGACATTACTCTTATATTCATCTTTATTAAAGTCTTTATAAAATCCTGCAAAGTAACAGATAGGATATTCTAGTCCTTTAGATTTATGAATAGTCATAATCTTAACACTATTACTATCTTCTTTACTAATAGCAAGCTTTATCTCTAACTTAAGATTATTAATTTTTTCTAAATAATCACATACATCAAGGATAGTAAAATTACTGTTTTCAAGATTTGTTATTAAGTTATAGAAGTATTCCATTCTACTAGAATTAATCTCAACATTACCTATTAGAATAAGTTTATCTAGATAATTTAGTTTATCTAAAACATTTTCTAAGTAAGTAACTGGTGTTAATAGATCAATATTTTCTAATATTTCCTTAAATAGTTTAAAGACACTTGTCTCTTTATAAGTATTATTAACTAAGCACTGATAGATTTCATCATCTGTATAAGAGAAGAGAAAACTACGAGCGATGGAAGTGAAAGCTAGACGAAACTTAGTATCATAAGTATTAGTAATAATAGATTTTGCTATAATAAAGAAGTTTTTTAATAAATATAAATCTGTACTACCACTAGTCTTTTCATCTTCATACAAAGTAATAGGTAGTCCTAAATATTCAAAGACTTGTTTATAAGTAGTAAAATCAGTCGCTCTATCTAAAAGAATTACAAAGTCCCGATACTCTATTTCTCTTAAAGTATCCTCATCTTTATCATAGACTAAGTACTTACTATTAACTTTTTCTTTAATATCATTTGCAATAATAAAGGCTTCTTTTTCTAGTTTACTAAACTCCTTATCTTTAGCATCATAAGTATATATCTCCAAGTAGTTATTATTAGTAGTTTTAGCACTAGTCTCATAAGTCATATTACCAAAGACCATCGCATGCCCGTTATTATAATCTGCTTCTCCTAAATAATTTCATCCATAATATGAGAAAAGAATAGATTAATATCATCTAAGACTTCTCTTCTACTTCTAAAGTTCTTAGCAAGATCTATTACTCTACCCCCAATACCTTTCTTATAGTTATCATACTTATCTTTAAAAATAGAAGGATTAGCATTACGGAAACGATAAATAGACTGTTTAATATCTCCTACCATATAAACATTATCTTTACTAATATAACTAATAAAAGTCTCTTGAATATCATTAGTATCTTGATATTCATCGATTAATATTTCTTTAAAACCATTCTTAACTTCTTCTCTAATCTCTAAATTATCACTAACAAGACTAATAGCAAGTTTCTCGATATCCATAAAGGTATAGTAGTTATTTTCTTCCTTATATAGAGTGAATCTCTTATCTAATTCTTTAACTAGTTCTAAAATACAAGAGATATATTCTTTAGTCTTAATAATACTAGCTTTAATATCATCAACACTTTCATATATAACTAAGTCTTTAAACTCTTTTAGTAATGCTGTTAAGTTATCTCTAGTCTCTTTAGAATCACTATCTACACCTGTTCTTGCTCTAGGCAAAGATGTAAAAATAGTTCTTCTTAACTCTTCATAAGTACTGGCATTTATAAAAGGTAAAAATGCATCTTCTAACTGTTCTAAATATTTACTAGATGTTAAAGCCCTAACTTCTTCATATAGATTTATAATATCATTCTTCTTAGTCTTAAGAAGTTCTAAATATTCATTTATATATTTATCTATTACTTCATCGCTATAATATTTAGAGATATAAGTATTAATAAACTCATCTTTATCTAGTTTTAAATCTAGACTACTATCAAGTTCTAATATTCTCTTTTTTAGAGTTTTATCATCTTTAAGACAAAATTTAGTAATTAAATTAAGAAAGTCATTAGGACATATATCATAATAATCTAAAAATATCTCATCTAATATTTCTTTTTTAGCAAGTTCTAAGACACTAGATTCGGCAATTGTTATATTACTTGATAAGTGCATAGTATCAGCATATTTTTTAACTAAAGCAAGGGAATAAGCATCAAAAGTAGTGATATAACTACTATCAAGTAAATCTAACTCATCTAAAATTTCATTTTCTTTAAGTTTTTTTCTAACCCTTTCTTTCATTTCTAGAGCAGCTTTATTAGTAAATGTTAAGATTAAAAGTTCGTTAATATGTGTACCTTCTTTTATTTTTCTTAAGACTCTTTCTGTTAAAACAGCAGTCTTACCACTCCCTGCTCCGGCACTTACTAAGATATTAGAACCTTCTAAATCTATCGCTTTTTGTTGATCTTCAGTAAATTTAGGCATTCTCTTCACCTTCTTTCTTATCAAGATAAACATAGTCACTAGGACTTACAAAACATACTTCTTTAAAGGGACAAAACTCGCAAGAAATATTTTTATTATTAATTACTTTAGGAGCAATATCAAAGAGATTATTATCTATTATGTTAAGAGATTTATCTAAAGCTTTATTAATAGAGTTCATTATATCTTCTACTTCACTATCACTTAATACTTTACTTCTACTAGATAACTCTCCATCTTTTTTAACACTTAACCCTTTAACAAAAGAATTAGTCTCATAGTCTTCATCCAAATATGAAAGTATTACTTTATCATCAGTAGTATAACCTACTAGTTTTAAATTCTTAAGTTGTTCTTCTTTATCTTTATAGTTTTTGTAATAAGTACTGATAAAAGAAACCAACAAAGGTAGGATTATTAAAAAGATTACTTTTATTAATTAGATAAATATATAAAGGTAGTTGTAAATATAGTCCCTCATCTAAATAATCTAAGTTTAATGTGGCACTACCTGTCTTATAATCAAAAACAGCATAATAAGTTTTATCATGAAATGTTTTAAATAGTATCTTATCAATAAAGCCTTTTAAAGTTGCATGGTTACCAAGAGGTATCTCTAATCTCTTTTCACCATAAAACTCAGTAAGGAAAACTTCTTTTTTCTACCTCTTTATTATAATTAACTATTTTCTCTAACTCATTTTCTAATCTTCTAAATAAAACAGCCTCATCTTTTTCTAAAGGATTATCCTTTAAGGCAATATTTAGAGCGACATCAAAAGTGAAGTTATCATTATAACTGTCTTTTAAAACACTATGAAAGATATTACCTATTTTTGTACTAAAATTTTCTTCAAAGTTATCTAATTTTAAGATATATTTTAAATAGTATTTAAAAGGACACTTAGCAAGATCATCTATACTTGAGTAAGATAAGTTATAAGGAGTAACTTTTCTATTAATACCTTTAAATTTATGATCAAAGCTAGTATATTTACTTGTATCTATATTAGTAGTTAGAAAATCAAAATCTTCATCTTTTTCATGGTATTTATAATAATTATCTAAAACACTACTTACTCTATAATTATTAAAATCTCTACTATAGTTATAATTATAATTAAGACTATCTACTTCTTTTAAATTAAGTTCATTTAATAAACTAGATTTAGCATACTCTCCAGTTAATGATGTTAGTTTATATGATATTGTAAGGTTTTTAATAGTTCCTAAGACTTTAACTAAATTATCTTTACTCAATTTATTTTTAATAGTAGAGGTATTTAAATTACATTTATTCTTTAAATTATCACTTAAGTACTCTTCGTCTTTATATATTTTAGGTAAATGATTTTGATTAAAACCTAGGACAAACAAGTATTCATCATCACTAACTAAATAAGGAATATCTAATGCTTCATTTAAGACTTTAACAGACTCTACTAACTCTACGCTGTCTATTGAAGCCTTTTCTAGTCTATCTTTTAATAGAATATCATAATATTTACTATTCTTAGCATAAGTTAAATCATCATTTATTTTCATAATCTTTGCTTTTAAATTAATATCTTTAATATGATTAATATCTTTATCTTTTAGATACTCTTTAACACTTATTAAAGAAGTTAGTTTACTAGTTGATTTAAGGTATAAAGGTATATCAAACATAGAAAGAATAGTTTTAAGTAAATAGTTATAACTATTATCAACACCTGCTAGAAAGATTTTATTATAACTAACACCTTTACTATTAAGTTCTCTTATCTTTAAAGCCGTACCTATAACTTCATCTTTCATAGAATGATATTTATATACAGTATCTATAGATAAATTGCCACTAATATCTAAATAGTTAGTATTAATACTATCTAACATATCTCTTTGATATGCCTCTAGCATACTATAACCTAAGATAAAAACGTTTTTAGTTAATAAATAATCAATATAACCTTTATCAAATATTAGATAGTTATTATTTTTTAAGTCATAATATAGACTCTTAAGATTATTTAATTTAGACTCCCTATATTCTTTAGTAATATCTATTTTATAAAGATTTCCTAACATAAGTCTTAACACATCTATATTCTCATTAGTCTTATCTAAAAGATATAGTAAAGCATCTTCTTTTATATCAAAGAAATAATGTTTTTCTAATTCTTCTAAACTTATAAAAGTTATATTATAAATTTTTCTTTCTTTTGACAACTTATCTAATAGTTTTAATTTTAAACTATTAGGAACAATATAAATAGAATTATCAGTAAATTTAAAATCCATATCAGCACCTCATTTTTAGGATTAAAGAAAGAAGTTATTAAGCTTCTTTCTTTAACTCTTCTAGTAAATTATTTATCTCATCTTCACTTAAACCTGTAACTTTTATTATATCTTCTTTAGGTGTACCTATATTAAGAAGATTTTTAGCAATTTCTATTTTTTCTGCCTTAGCACCATCTGCCTTACCATCATCATAACCCCAATTACGAGCGGTATTAATCATTTTTTTCTGCATCATCTCATTATCATATGCTAATCCAAAATCATCATCAAGCCATAAATTTTCTAATTTGCTCATAATATTGTAGCCTCCTTACAGTTATTAATTGTCTAATCATTATCTTCTAATAAGTTATTTAAATCTTCTATACTTAGTCCAGTAACCTTTATTATGTCTTCTTTAGGTGTACCTATATTAAGAAGTTTTTTAGCAATAGATATTTTTTCTGCCTTAGCACCTTCTTCTAGTCCTTCAGCTTTCCCAGCTTCTTTACCATCATCATAGCCCCAATTACGAGCGGTATTAATCATTTTTTTCTGCATCATCTCATTATCATAAGCTAATCCAAAATCATCATTAAGTCCTAGTCTTTCTAATTCATCCACAATCTTTAATGCCTCCTTATCATCTCCTGCTATTTCTCTTAACTCTTCATAAGAGTTAGCAGTAAATAAAGATAGATATGCTTCTTCTTTATTGTCTCCATTATATCTTATTCCTTTGTAATTTTCAAGATACACTTCGTATATTTCGAAATCTTTTATTTCTCTATTAGTTACTTTATCCATTAAATAGAATGAACCTTTACTGACATAAGGATGCTTTTCTTTATTAAAGTTTATTTGAATGACTTTCTTCTTCTTTATATCTTCACCACTATTTAGGCTTTTAGCAAGTAAGCCGTATACATATAATCTATCTTTATATTTTGTCTCCCTAGTTTGACAGTTTTGATATAAAAATCCTTGCAACCCTAGACAAAATCTAGTTTTTTTATATTTTAGTACTTGCGTATGTATTCGTATGTATGATAAAATAGTAATAGTAAGGTGGGATTTAGATGAGACTAAACATTAGAAAGATAAATAATTATTCTTATTATTCTATTATTCAAGACTATACAAATTTAAAAGGAAAACGAACTACTAGAATATTTGAAAAATTAGGAAATCAACAACAAGTTGAAGAAAGATTTGGTAAAACAGATACAATTAATGAAATAAAAAAATATATTTCTAAACTTAATAATATTGATAAAGAAGAGATAATAAAAAAAGAGTTTAATCCTAATAAAAAAATATTACCTGGCATAAAAAGAGAATTTAATGTTGGATATCTATTTTTAGAAAAAATATATAATGAATTAAATATTAAAAATATATGTGAGAATATAAAAAGTAAATATCAATTTCATTTTGACTTAAACGAAATATTGTCTTATTTAGTCTATGCTAGAATTATTTATCCATCATCTAAATTGGAAACCTTTAAACAATGTCAAAACTTTATTGAACAGCCTAACTTTAAACTTCATGATGAATATAGAGCCTTAAGTTATATTGCCGATAACATGGACTATATCCAAGAGAATTTATTTAACAATAGTAAAAAAGTAATAGATCGAAATTCTAGAGTTATATATTATGATTGTACTAATTATTTTTTTGAAATTGATGATGAAGATGACATTAGAAAATATGGTATTAACAAACAACATCAACCAAAACCTCAAGTTGGCATGGGATTATTCATGGATGGTGATGGTCTACCTTTATCTTGTAATATATATCCTGGAAATATGAATGAACAAAAGACTTTAATTCCAGAAGAAAACAAAATTGTTAATAACTTTAAGTTAGATAATACTAAAATTATTTTATGTACTGATGCAGGTCTTGCATCTGATGAAATAAAAAGTTTTAATATTAAGAATGGACGTGGTTTTGTTATTACCCAATCCTTAAAAAAACTAAAAGAAAGTTATAAAGAAAAAATATTTGATAAAAATGGATGGAGAATGCCAAATGATTTAAGAAATGTTTATAACTTAGAAACTATAGAAAACGATGAAGTATTAAGAGAAAAATATTATGAAACTTTATTTTATAAAATTATAGAAACTGAAACTAAGTCTGTTAAACAAGATTTAATAGTTACTTTCTGTTTTAAATACTTTGACTATAACAGAAGTATTAGAAATAATCAAATAGAAAGAGCGAAAAAAAAGTATTGAAACTAATCAAGTTACTAGGAAAGGTAAAAATCAAAATGATTATAGAAGATTTATTAATTCTTTAAACTCTACTGATAATGGTGAAGTTGCAGAAAATATAACCTATTCTATTAATCAAGATGTTATAGATGAAGAAGAAAAATATGATGGTTATTATGCACTTACAACAAACCTAATTGGTGATATTAATGAAATACTTAAAATAGTTAAAGGTAGATGGGAAATTGAAGAATCTTTTAGAATTATGAAAAGTGACTTTCTTGCAAGACCTGTTAATCTATCTAGAGAAGATCGAATAAAAGCACACTTTATGACTTGCTTCATATCACTATTTATTTACAGACTATTAGAAAAGAAACTTAACTACAAATATACTACATCACAAATTTTAGAAACTTTAAGAAATATGAATATGGTTGAACATAAAGGCTGCGGCTATGAACCAGTTTATGAGAGAACTATAATAACTGATGATTTACACAACACATTTAAATTTAATACCGATTTTGAAATATTAAGTTATAAAAAAATCAAAAAAATTTTAAATAACAAATAATAAGCATCAACGTACGCATTTTTTTGCAACAAAAAAATCTCTCTAAATCCTTATAAAATAAGGGTTGGAGAGATTTTGACTTTATAAAACTGTCAAAGTCAGGATTATATCTTATTCCTTTGTAATTTTCAAGATACACTTCGTATATTTCGAAATCTTTTATTTCTCTATTAGTTACTTTATCCATTAAATAGAATGAACCTTTACTGACATAAGGATGCTTTTCTTTATTAAAGTTTATTTGAATGACTTTCTTCTTCTTTATATCTTCACCACTATTTAGGCTTTTAGCAAGTAAGCCGTATACATATAATCTATCTTTATATTTTGTCTCTTCACTAGGAAACTGATTCATCTCTATTGATATAACTATATCAACTAGATCGCTTACAAGTAATATATCTAGGCGATAATCACGTTTTTCATTACCACTGTTTAACTCAGCATCATATAACTTAAAATCCTTAATATCCATATTTATAATAGGTTTAATAATAGTATTGAAGAACTCTTTATAATCTTCTATTTTAAAGAAATGTTTAAAGGTAGTATCACTTAAAAGACTAATAAATCTCTTCTCACTCTTTTCTTTAATTTCTTTATTTTTTTCTTGTTTCATAATATTTTTACCTCCAACAATAATGATTTATCTGCAGATGCCTACACTCTAACATAAGTTAAAATACATTGCAATTTACGAAAATTAGTAATTGGAGGTATTTACTACCTTTAATTTTGAAAATTCCTCTAGAGAAAATAAAAAATTGACTCCTCTTTTTAAGTCAATTTTCAAAATTCCAACAAATTTTATTTTTTTACTTTACATATGACTTACCTTTAGTTTCCTCATCAGTCCTAACTAAACCTAAATAGTTTTCTCTTTCTATATTAGCTTTTATCTTTCTTAAAGCATCTAAAGATAGGCCATCAATACTATTATTATCGAAATATGTTTTTTCATTCTCTTTATCTTTTTCTTGTTTTATTTCTGCAATTATTGCTTTATCTTTACTTTTAACTCTTTCTAAAATATTAGAATCATCTAAATCTACATCTTTAAATATATCTTCATTTTCGAAAAATAAAGCATATTTATTTATATCATTTATTTTACTATTTATTACTTTATTAACTACAAGAGCAGAAGTATATGCTAAAGCAAAAGCAATAGCAGAACACTGCAAAATAATTGTAATTGAACTAGTAGCCATAGAAGTCACACCTACAATAATACCTGCAATTCCGCCAAAGACAACATTAAAGATAGTTTTATAGTCTTTCAAACTCTTTAACTTCTCTTTATTCTTTAAAAATTGCTGATATCTTAATTCTAATAACCTTACTTTATTCTCTTCTATATTAGTATACCTAGGTTTAGAACCATTAGCCATATAAACTACTAGATTATTATAGTCTTCAGTTTTAATCTCAACAGCAGAAGCATTTTTTCTAGTATTTTTTTGAATAGTACCTTTTTCTACTTCAAACCTCATTATATACTTATTACTATTTTTATCTTCATCTCTAATTACTTTCATAACTCTTCCTCTTTTCTGTTTCTTTATACTATCACAAAAGAAGAAAAATAACAACAAAAAAAGACTTTATTAAGCCTCTTCTTTCTCTGTCATATCAACAACTGTTTTTCCTTTATAACTTCCACATTTAGGACAAACACGATGAGCTTTAATCATTTCCCCACAGTTAGGACATTTAACCATTCCTGGTACGTCAATTGCGTTATGACTTCTTCTCATTCTTTTTCTTGTTTTAGATACCTTTCTAAAAGGAACTGCAAACATTTGAATATCTAACTTTAACATCATTATCACTCCTTCTCTATTTCTTTTAATAAATCTTTAAAGGGATTATTAGTATTTACCTTTTTCTCATCTTCACTAATAACTCTCCATCCATCCCCTTTATATTCATCATAATTAGTGACTTCGCTATAGCGAATAGGGATCTCTAGTACTATATTTTCCCATAAAATGCTAATAATATCAAGAGTAAATTGATCTTTTTCTAAGAATTCAGCCACATTTTCACTTATTTTAAAGGAAAAAGGATAATTTACTGGCTCTAAACTAACAGAATCATTTAATTTCATTGTAGAAGAACAATCTACTTCTAATAATAAATCATCAACATCAGGATAAGTTAGATTACCTTTTACTTTAACTTTCGCTAAATCTATTATATCAGTATTAGCATATTCTTCTTTAGGAATAGTAAATTCTTCATCTATTGATATATTATTAACATTACCATCTAACAACTCTTTTATGTTCATAAGGTTCACCATCTCTTGAAAAATACCATGAATAGTAAAATAACCATACTACAAGCGACAGACATATTTTCCTTTAAGACATAACTTCTTTCATAGAAACAAGCGATATCATCAACAACATTGACTATCCAACTTTCTAAATATCTTGGAAGTGTCTTACCTACAGGAAACATATGAGCTTTAATTATATCTTGCTCTAAGTCATTTAAATCAAAATACTTATTAGAGTTTTCTAAAGCAATTTTAGGATGATTTACTAGCATATGAGCTCTTTTCTCATCATACTCATCTAAAAAGAAATCATGTAAAACCGCTCCTCTTGTTGTACTTCTATAATCTAAATGACAAAACTTAGTTACTTTATATGAATAGTAAGCAACTCTCATCATATGCGAATATCTATCCATGCCATGATGGACACAATTCTTTGTCTTTTGATACTCACTATTACTTACAATTGGCATTATTATATTATTAAACTCCTCACTTGGATAAAAAGTCCTCATAATAGCGTCCAACCACCACTTTCTTTTTTCGCTTTTCATAAGCATATATAATTTTACCACAAATCTAGCACTTTATCAAGTTTACAGGACTACTTGACACTTACTTAACTTATCTCGGCTTTAACTTTTTTAACGCCTTTTTTGATATCATTTTTAAAGAATCTATAACTTGCTGATATTAATATATATACTGGTAAAGCGATAATTATACCAAGAGGTCCTCCTACTGTTCCTCCAATTGATACCATCATAATCGTAATTAATGGGTTTACATTATTTGTCTTGCCATAGACTCTAGGAGATATAACATAACCATCTAACTGAGGGAATATTAAACAGATTACTAAGGTGGCGATAAATAATGATGGACTTATGACTGATGCTGTTAAAAGTGCAAGTAAGTTGGTAATAAGTCCTCCAAAATAAGGAATAACGGTAGTAAGAGAAGCTAGGACTCCAAATAAGAACCAGTTAGGATGTCCTACTATTAAAAAGACAAGAGAATATTCAAAGAACTGAATAACCATAAAGGTTAAAAGTCCTTTTAAATAGTTACTAAGCTCTATATCTAAAGCTTTAACATAGCGATATAGTTTATATTTCGCTTGTTTTAAGAAGTTTGCCACTACCTCTCTTATCTTATCCATATAAGCAAGGAAATAGATAGAAACAACATAACAGATTACTACTTTACCTAAAAATGATGCCGTTTTACCTACTATATCAATGGTACCATCTTTTAGAAAGTTACCTAAACTAGTAATTATATCGTTTAAATAACCTTCACTACTATCAGTTATAAAGTCTAGATTAATATTAAATTTATTGCCAACATCTTCTATTACTTTACCAAAGTTAGTTGCAAACATCACAAGTTGATTATATAGAAGTGGTAAGGTTATAACTAATAAAGCGATGATAATAGCAGAGACAGCCACAACCACAATAGTAACAGCAAGAGATTTTCTAACCCCTTTTTCTACTAGTTTTCTTACTATAGGATTAAGGGCATAAGAAATAGCAAAGGCAATAATAAAAGGCATACAAATACTAATAATAGAGGCAAAGATATTAAACCAAGTACCTATATTAGTAACTATAATATATAAAAGTCCCATAAGGATTAAAAAGTTTAATAATTTATAATTTATTTTATTTTTATACATAATTATCTCTCCAACATAATTGTAGTAGGTCCCATATTAGTTAAACTAATCTCCATATCTGCCCCAAATACTCCACTCTTTGTAGGAACATAACTACTTAATGCTTTATTAAAGTATTCATAAAGTAACTTTGCTTTCTCTCCACCCATCGCTTTAATATAACTAGGTCTATTACCTTTAGATGTATCAGCATATAAAGTAAACTGAGATATCGATAAAATAGAGCCTTTAGTATCTAAGATAGATAAGTTCATTACACCATTACTATCAGGAAATATTCTAAGATTAAGAATCTTTTTTACCATCCATAAAACAGTATCTTTATTATCTGTATCAGTAAAACCAACAAGTAACATCAAGCCATCATCTATTTCACTAATATTTTTACCTTTAACAACACATTTAGCATTACTACATCTTTGGACTAAGACTCTCATGATATCAACCTTTCTACACTTGTAATATATGGTAAATTATTTAAATCTAGTATTAATTTATTTAAGTGTTCTAAATCTCTAACAACTACTTCCATCTCATAAGTAGCATATTCATCTCTATTTACTGTTTTAATACTAGTAATAGAAGCATTATCTTTACTAACCGTACTAGTAATATCAACTAGTTTATTATCTAAGGTATCTGTTCTAATAATTAAGTCACTATAATATTTATTAGTAGGTTTATCATCCCAACTTACTTTAATACATCTATCATCCATACTTGCTAAGTT
This sequence comes from uncultured Bacilli bacterium, assembly GCA_963929435.1. GTDB lineage: Bacteria > Bacillota_I > Bacilli_A > RF39 > UBA660 > Onthousia. Next base: position 36,163 of record CAWVIV010000011.1, on the reverse strand, counting down.
ACGGCAAGTACTTCTATGGATAGTAATACCATTACCTCTTGTAATATAACCAACAATATCATCACCATGAACTGGTTTACAGCATGAAGCGATACTTACTTTTATTTTGTCTATTCCATCAACTATTATGTCAGAAGCACTATCATTTATTTTGACAATATTTTTAAGTAGTTTAGGCTTCTCTTCTTCTTTTTTCTCATAATTTATATTAATAACATTATTAGGAGTATGTTTACCACTACCTATATCATAGTATAAGTCATCAAGATTATCTATTTTTAGAGTTTTATAGACTTCTTTAATCTTCTCATCACTATAAAAGTCATTAAGAGGTATTTTTCTTTTTCTTAACTCTTTTTCTAAGAACTCTTTACCTCGTTCTACTAGAACTTCTTTTTCATTTTTACTGAAGTAACTCTTAATCTTATTACGAGCCCCTGTAGTTTTAACGATATTTAACCACTCTTTTGATGGATGGGCACTTTTATTGGTATTTATTTTAACTATATCATTACTCTTTAACTCATAATCCAAAGGAACAATATTTCCATTAACAAAAGCCCCAACTGTAGTCTCCCCTACTTTACTATGAACTTTATATGCAAAGTCTAAAGGAGTCGCTCCTTTAGGTAATTCAAAGACATCTCCTTTAGGAGTAAAGACATAGATATTATTATTTAAAACTTCATCTTTAACAGAACTAACAAAGTCTTCACTACTCATCTTATCGTTTTCTAACTCCATTATCTCTTTAAAGAATTGAAGCTTTTGGGTAGTTAAAGACTGAAGATTAGCCGTTTTATTACTACCACCATTTTCTTTATATGCCCAGTGGGAAGCGATACCATTTTCGGCAACTTCATCCATTTCATAAGTTCTAATTTGTATTTCAAATAGATAACCATCAATACCAAAGACGGTTGTATGAAGGGACTGATACATATTAGGCTTAGGCATAGCGATATAATCTTTAAAACGTTTAGGTAGTGGTCTAAACTTAGAATGAATTAGACCAAGAACAAGGTAACAGTCTTGTTCAGTATCTACTAAAACTCTTAAAGCCAGTAAATCATAGATATCGCTAAACTTCTTACCTTTATCTAGTTTATTATAGATACTATAAATACTCTTAGCACGTCCCTTTATCTGATGAGGTATATGATGTTCATTTAATAGTTCTGTTACTTCTTCTTGCATCTCATAAACAGTTGTATCTCGTTCTGCTTTTGTTTTATTAAGTTTATCAGCAATATCATAGAATACTGTTGGTTTTAAATAACGAAGCGATAAGTCTTCTAGTTCACTTTTTATTTTATGAATACCTAAGTGGTGAGCTAGAGGTGCAAAGATTTCAAGGACTTCTTTAGACTTTTTCTTTTGTTTTTCAACTGGTGTTGCCCAAAGCGTTCTCATATTATGAAGTCTATCTGCAAGTTTAACAATAATAACTCTAACATCTTCACTCATTCCAACAATTATCTTTTTATAGTACTCTACTAAGTATTCATTATCAGTAGAAAAGTGAAGTCTACCTAACTTCGTAACTCCATCTACTAGTTTATAGACAGTAAGACCAAACTTTTCTTTAAACTCATCTATATCTACATCACAGTCTTCTATTACATCATGTAAAAGCCCAGCTACTAAACACTCACTATCTGAATAAATTGAAGTAAGTATCATGGCAACATTAAGGGGATGAATAATATATTCCTCCCCACTCTTACGATACTGTCCAGCATGTTTTTCCTTAGCATAGTAATAAGCATCAAGTATCTTTTCTCGCTCTTTAGGGTCTTTTATATAAGAGTCTACTTTATCCATTAAATCATCTATTGTAATAGTATCTTTTTTCACGTCTTTCACCCCTTTACTTAACTTTAATCATTTATACCTTTAATAGTCTTTTCACTAACTTCTTTAACTACTTTTCTCTTTTTATTGTTATTTTTCTTCTTACTTGCAAAGAACACATAAAGCCATCCTGCTAGTAATAATGATGAATAAGTACCAGCGATTAATCCTACTATCATCGCTACATTAAAGGTTAATATTTCTCTACTTCCCATAACTAATAAGGCAATTACTGGAAGTAAGGTAGTTAATGATGTATAAATACTTCTTGCCATAGTTTCTTTAATACTTATATTAACTACATCTTTAAGTTCTTCTTTATTAAGGTTTTCTTTATCTTTCTTTCTTAAATTCTCTCTTACTCTATCAAAGACAACTATTGTATTATTTATAGAATATCCAATAATGGCAAGTACCGCTGCAATAAACATTGAATTTACTTCTACTCTTAAAAGGATAACACTTGCAACCATCATTAAGGCATCATGTACTAAACAGATAACTGATGAGATACCATAACTAAATTTAAATCTAAAGGTAATATAAAGGATTATTCCTATTAAAGAGATAACTATTGAGAATATGGCATTCTTAATTAAGTCTTGTTTAACGACATTAGAAACAACTCCAATATCGACACTTGCATTATATTTATCTAAGAAATAACTCTCTACTTTATTAATCTCATCTTCTTTTAACTCATCACTTACTCTAATATCAGTTTCACTACTAGTAATATCTATACTTACTTCATCAAGTTTTAATTCTTTTAAATCACTTCTTAAGTCTTTTTCACTAACTTCTGTTGTTGCAAGAGTAATATCACTACCTGCTTGGAAGTCAATACCAAGATTCATTCCTTTAAAAGCAAACATAACGACTGATGCTAGTATTACTACTAAACTAAAGGCAGCAAAGAATTTACTAAGACCTAGATAGTTATAAGTAGGTTTCTTATCAGTTTTATTAATATTTTCTTCATGTACACCAATAAAGAAGTTTAATTTATTATCAAAGTATTTAGTCTTAACAAACATCTTCATTAAAATTCTTGTAATAAAGACCATAGTAACCATTGTTACAATAATATTGATGATTAACATAGTTGCAAAACCTTTAACACTAGATTCACCTAAGTAGAACATGATAATGGCAACTAATAATGTTGTAAGGTTAGCATCAAGTATTGTTCCAAAACTTGCTTTACTACCGTTTTTAAAAGCTGTCTCTAAACTTCTTCCTTTAAGTAGTTCTTCTTTAATACGAGAATATGTCAAAACATTAGCATCAACTGCCATACCTATACCAAGAATTAATGCCGCAATACCAGGAAGAGTTAAGACTCCACCAATTAGCCAGAAGGCTGCAAATACGAATAAGGTATATAAAAGTATAGATACTGCAGAGATAATACCTGCAAAGTTATAAATACCAATAAGTAATATAATAATAGCAAGAACACCGGCAATACCAGCATACATTGTCATAGTAAGAGTTGCATCTCCAAAACTAGCTCCTACTGTCTTACTAGATATTTCTGTAAGTTTAGCAGGCAAGCTTCCTGAATTAATTAAATCAACTAAATTACTAGCTTCTTCTTCTGTAAAGTTACCTTGAATAATAACATCACTAGCAAAACCTTGAGTAACAGTAGCTAAGGATATACAATTACTCTCACTTGTTCCACACATACTAGCTTCACTAGCATAAGAATCAGTCATTTCATTATAATCTAACCAAATAACTATGACGTTATTTTCATAATCTTTAACAGCATTAGTTACTTTATAGAAAGTATCTTTATCTTTAACTGCTAAACTAACAGCAGGTCTACCATTAGCATCAGTTGTAAGTCTAGCCCCTCCTGCTTCTAAGACATCACTAGACATTAGTAAATTATCTTCACTATCTCTAAAAGTTAGAGTTGCAACAGTAGATAATGTCTCTCTCGCTTCATCTTTATTAGTAACACCAGCAAGTTTAACTCTAATCTTATCATTACCTTCTAAAGTTATTTCCGGTTCACTAACTCCTAAAGTATCAATACGTTTAAGCATACTTTTATAAGTTGCATTTAACTTATCTTTAGTCATCTTACTTCCATCAATAGGGCTAACTTCATAAAGTATTTCAAAGCCTCCTTGTAAATCAAGGCCAAAGTTTAATGACTTAAATAATGGTACTATTAAAAAGCATACTATGACAGCTATTACTACTAGTAATCCTGTCTTTACTAACATACTTTTCTTCTCTTTAGCCATATGACCTCTTTCTTTTTTTATCTTTTTTTCTTTAATTTTCTTATCTTTCTTCATGACATACCTCCGATTATGTTTCTAAATGATTTCTATATTTTCTCTTTTGGCAAGATTATCTTTAAGATATTTATTTAATAGTTTATTATCACAATTTAAAATATCACTAACTATATCACTAAGTTCTAGATTATGAGCTTTAGACCATTTAGTTAGTATTAGATAGTTCCAAACATCGTTTTTATGAATATGACGATACCCTAAGTCTATCCAGTTCACTTTTCTTAGCATCTAAAGCAGGTTCAATCATCTGATATAATTCTTCTTTACTATTAAAGGTAAAATCCATAAAGATACCACACCTTTCCTACCAAACTAATAATATTATAGCATTTATATGTCAAAAAGAAAGAAAAAACTGACAAATATTGCTAAAAATATTCATCAGTTAAGTATTTTATTGAAGAGCAATCTCAAAAGGGTGCTCCTTAGTACCTAAGCCTCCTGTTATTACTACATTAGATTTTAGATTTACAGAAGGCCGAACGCCGTTCGCATTGGACGGACTGTAGTTGTTCGCGTAGCCATGGTTGTACACGTCCCACACGTTAGACGTACTATATGGTGTTAAACTACAATAGTTAGTATTGTTACCATATCTATCAAATTGACCTGACATTAATTCTCCAAATCTTAATAATCCTGCTTTAGCATCTGTTGTAGATGAATTTGTACTACTCATATTGGTATCTGCATATTTTGCTAATTTATAACTTGCACCATTGCCCACAATTCCTAAATACCAAGTAGTATTATCTTCTATCATATTACTATATTCATTGCCTACATAATTTGTTAGATATTCTCCATTTAAGAAATTGCCTATTGTGTTATTACTTGAGTAATTTTCACTGTCTCCAAAAGATATAGTTTTGAAATTATTATTTTCCTTTAATGGTTCTGCACTTGTTATTTTTGTTAATCCCGCTATCTCATGACTTACTATTCGATATAAATTATTTTCTCCTGTTCCAAATGTTATATATTAACCACTATATCTTGTATTTAATAGTGTTCCTGATAGATTAGTATCATTATCTCCGTTTAATCTATATGGATTATCTATTGTTCCATCACCATCTACGATACGAACGCTAGATTTTAGATTTATAGATGGCCGAACGCCGTTCGCATAGGACGATAAGTCGAGGTTCGCACCGCCATTGTAATTCACGCTCCACACGCGAAACGTTCTATATGGTGTTAAAACCCACCAATAAAGTCCATTATTTAAATAACCATTACTATATGTTGTTCCAGTATAACTCATCTGATATTCATAAAGATTAAGCAATCCTACAGTATCTGTTACTATTGTTGTTCCATTAGGTCGTGTTATATTTCCTAACACTCTATCATCTATAGTTGCATCCCACTTAGCATCTGTTACTATAAACTTATCTGGTTCTCTTAAATTACCCAAGAATCCATCTACTGTCGTATCATTTAACCACTCTTCCATATAACTTCCTGCAAAAGCACTACTATCATCGTAACTATCATCATCGTAATTAATTGTACTTATATCCCACTGGGTTACCAACTTAGTAGTTTTCGCTTCATTATTAACAGATACTGCTCTCCATAACTTTCCACTATACCAGATATAGTTATTAGGGTCTTCACCTGTTATAAATATATCCACTCCATCATCATAAGTACTTCCATTACCTAAGTTACTTGCTAATAATTTCTCTGATACCGTTGGTAATATATCTTCAGGATTGCCATCTTTTCCATAGACATTTATTTGAACACTAAATTGTAAGTTTCCTCCATCTCCTTGAGGATTATAATCTTCATCTACCCACATTCTAAGTCTATAATTATTACTTTCACTACTATTCATGCTACTTGTATATAAGCTCATCTCTCCTGATGGCCTTCCTGTGTATGTATTTTCACTTGCCTCTTCATTATATGTCTCTGGTATCATTAACTGTTCTTCACCATCATCTGTTAATTTTGTTAAATATAATTTTATATTTGAACCATCTATCTTCCTGTCACTAGTTGTTATATCTTTTGCAGATATCTCATAATTAATATTAACATTTCCACTAATTTCACTACTTACAGTAAAATCAAAATATTCTCCTTGATTTAATCTTGTCTTACCTGTAGCATCTGTTGTTGGTAAAGCTCCATTTAAACTTATTGTATTACTACTTTCAGTATAATTCATTGTTATTAAACCCGTAGTTATAGTATTTACTTTACTACCTGTCTTACCAAAACTAAAGGCCGCATAACTTACTCCTACTATTGCTAGCACCATTACTATTAACACTACTATTATTACTATGCTTTCACGTTTTTTCATTATCATTACACTCCTTACTAATTAATATAACCAATTAGATATCTTTAATACTCATATCTTAACCATATGTAGCTTATACCATTTTTTATGATAATACAAGTACCTTATTTGTCTTTTGTAACTTTTTACTGTAAAATAAAATAAAGAAAGGAACCAACTATGAAAAGTATTATACATAAAGAAATATATGAAATAACTATTAAAAATTCTAAATTTATAGGAGTTATTATACCTATAGAATCTCTTGATGATGTTAAAGATAATATAAATAAACTAAAAGAGGAATATAAGAATGCCACTCACTACTGCTATGCTTTTAAACTAATCAATAATAAAGGCTTTAGTGATGATGGAGAACCTAATAAAACAGCAGGGATACCTATTCTAAATGTAATAGAAGGGAATGATTTGGTTAATGTTTTAGTTGTAGTAATAAGATACTTTGGAGGTATTAAACTAGGTCCAGGTGGACTTATTAGAGCCTATTCTAATACTTGTAAAGAAGTTATTAATAAATCTACTTTAGTAGAATTAATTAAGGGAATAGAGGCATCTATTACTTTTAATTATTCTAAAGAAAAAGAGATTAATTATTTACTTAAAGATAGTATTATAAAAAGTAAATTATATGAAGAAAACTGTACTTATATAATAGAAACTACTAAAGAAGTATTAGATAGTATTTCTAACCTTGTAACAGTTAACTATAATCATGAAAAAATAATTCCTAAACATAACTAGGAATTATTTTCATTAAAGAATTCTTTATTATTATTTTTTATTATATTAATATTATTACTACTAGTCTTAATAGTAACTTTATATTCATTTAACTTATCATAATTATAGACCTTACCATCTTTAATATCATCACTTACTTTATCTAGGGCCTCTTTAAAACTAAATTTTTTAGGACTATCCATATATACTAATAAATTATTGTTATGTACTTCTATTTCTATATTATTGTTTATTAAATAATCATAATAAGTAACATCTACCTCTATTTCATCTGTTAAGCTATCATCTACTACATACTCTATATCATTATAGTAATAGCCTATAGTCTTAAAATCATTTGTCATAGGAAGTGTTTCACTAATCTCTTTAGTCTTTACATCTTTAGGTAACTCATTTACATAAGTAATAGAGAAAAACTCAAAAGCAAAGATAATAGAACCTATTATAACTATAACTAGTGATATAAGTAATGTAATCATTACTCTTTTATGATTATTCTTATGATTAATTACAAAATTAAGTGGTACTTCAAAACATAATGCACTAATTATTATACCTGCAATTGTCCATAAAAGTATTCCTAATAAAGGAAGTCCTTTTATAACAAATAATACTTCAAAGCCTAACATAACAGCAAGGACTACTATACATATAAGTGGTGCGAAAAGAAATAATACTACAAAGAACTTAATAATATAAATAATTATCTTAGCAAGTAATCTTGTTAAAGAATTACTATTACTACTAGCATCTTTAATAATAACCTTCTCTACTTCTTCTACTCTTTTCTCTTTAACTTTTGCATCTATCTCTTTATCAGTATCTTCTTTTATCTTAATTCTATCTAAATATTTAATCTTTAAGACATAGGCAAAAATAACGATAGCAAAGACACTATATAAGATATCTACTATTAACCTAAATAATGTATTTAATGTAGGCCCTACATAAGTAATACCTTCTAAAAGATTAGTACCTATTAAGTTTTCTATAATGTCTTTAGGAATAGTACCTACTATAATAATTATTACTAAAAGAAATACTGTTACTAAAAACTCTATTATCTCTTTAAAGCTCATACTTTCAAAAAGACATACAATCTTTTTCATTAAAGTATTAAACTTATCTAAGATATCTTTAGTATTAATAGATGCTTCTTTATCAGGACTATCTATATCTACATCTCCATTTACTAACGTATCCATATCGACATTAAATATCTTACAAATAGATATTAGTTTATCCATTTCAGGATAACTTGCCCCACTTTCCCATTTAGATACAGATTGTCTTGTAACATCAAGCTTTTCAGCTAGAACTTCTTGACTCATATTTGCGTCTTTTCTTAACTTTTGCAAATTACTAGCAAAGTTCATTTTTCTCACCTCGTGTTAAATTTATCAAATTACTTGGTTGCATCCCACCAATTTTCAGTTAATTTATGTAAATTTTTGGTTGCAATAAGAACAAATAAAACAAACAAGTTTGTTTTTACCTTGTCGTTACCTCCAAGGATTCCTACTTCATAGATAAGGTAACCCCTATTCTCCATAGGCTTAAACTCCGATAGTCGCTACCGTACTAATTTTTATCATAATTTACTTGCTTTTATTATATAAAACATTATTTATACTAAACTAACTAAATTATAGTGTAACTTTAATCCTTCAAATAATATATTTAAACTTGCATTTATATCTCTATCATTATGTAAGCCGCATTTTGGACAATCATACTCTCTTATACTCAAATCTTTTAACTTACTATTCTTATAGCCACAATGACTACATATCTGACTACTGGGATAATAGGTATTTATCTTATAATAAAACTTACCTTTTATTTTACATTTCCATTCTATTAAAGAACGTAATGTACTAACACATGCATCTGATAGACTTTTATTAAATGCTTTTTTCTTATCTTTAAACATATCTTTTGCTAATAAACTCTCTGTTACTATAATATCATGGTCGTTCACTATCTCTTTTGCAATGTCATTTAAATAATATTTTCTATAATTCTTTATCTTAGCATAGAGTCTTGCTATCTTTTCCTTTGTCTTTAAATAATTCTTACTTCCTTTTTCTCTTCTTGATAACTCTTTTTGTAATCTTTTTATTCTCTTTTCAAACTTCATTAATACTTTCTTATTACTATATTTAATTCCATCACTTGTTACTACTAAATCTTTTATACCTAAGTCTATTCCTACTATACTAGTAGGTGTTATCACTTTTTCTACTAACAAATCTTCTTCTACTAATACACTTACATAATACTTATTTGTTGTATCTTTTGATATAGTTGCATTTACTATTTTTCCTTCTATTCTTTCTTTATTTCTATATCCTCTTATTTTAACTCTACCTAGTTTAGGTAATTTTATATTTCTAGTTAGTAAATCTAATTCTATATTACTATACTCTTTACCTTTATAAGTACTTCTTATACAATTAGTTCTATAAGACTGTCTTGCAAACTTACTCTTAAACTTGGGATATTCACTTCTTTTCTCAAAGAAGTTATTAAAACCATCTTCTAAATTAAATATAGAGCATCTTAAAGCACATGAATCTACTTCTTTAAGGTATTTATGAGTCTTTTCTAATTCTTTTAAATCTTTACATAAATCAAATGATTTCTGTACTCCATTTTCTTTTTGATAATTTAGATAATAGTTATAAACAAAACGACTACATCCAAAAGTCTTATGTATTAATATTCTTTGTTCATCAGTTGGATATAATCTAAATTTATATGCTCTATATATTTTCATATGACGAACCTCCTTTAGTAACTAAAGTGTACTGTATAGAAGATATGTTTGTCAATACATTTTTTCGATTTTTAAGTATGAATTTCCTATTATATAAAAAAAGACTAGTTTTTACTAGTCCCTTGGTAACCAAGATACTATTTCATCTAGATTATGGTAACCTACTTCTTTTTTAACTAAAGTACCATTTCTATATACTTCTATAGTTGGCACACTCATAATACCATGAGCTCTTGTTAAGTCATCAAACTGGTCTATATCTACTTTAACAACTTTAATTCTTGGAAACTTCTCAGCTATTTCTTCTAATACTGGACTTAACATCTTACATGGTCCACACCAAGTAGCAAAGAAATCTACTAAGACATCTCCTTCTTTGATTAAGTTTTCAAAATCATCTACATTTTCTAAATAATTCATAACTATTCCTCCCTATATTTATCTATTACATTATCAAGTCCTGATATTTCATCTAATTTACCAGTAGATTTAACATCATCCATAAAATCAGTTGTAACTACATTATATTTTAACATAATATCAATTACTTTTAAATCATTAGTATTTCTATCATCTTTACTAGATAAACTAAGTACATCTTCAATTGCATAGTTTAAACCACCAATCGAATCTTTAAGAACTGGAGTATCATTAACAATAAACTGTCTTACACCAGAAGACATAAATAGTTCACTTCCACTCATAGGTATAGCGACTACATTTAATATTATAAACATTAGTATATAACCTTCTAATAGTCCCACAATAAATCCTAATAATTTATTAGGTAAAGCCAGTATTATTGTGGCATTAATAATTTTATTAAATATTCCTGTAACATCAACTAATATTTGAAGTATTAATCTAAATAAAATTACTAATATTAAGAATGCTATTAATTGATAGAATATAATATTTAAACTTACTAAATTACCTAAAGGTATTCTAAAATTAAAGAATGGTAAGTTCTGACAGAAAAGTGATGCTACTACATCCTTTAATAAAAATGATAGTACAAATACTACTATTGTCCCTACAATAATAACAAGTTCCTTAAGTATTCCTCTTCTACTTCCAATCACACCACAGGCTAGTATTAGAAGAATAATAATAACACTAAATATATTTGGGCTCATAAAACCACACTCCTTCTATATTTATTATAAACTATATTTTAAAACTATGCTATAATATTTTGTAAGAGGTGTAAAGTATGAACGTTGTTATAAAAGTAAATGATGAAGTTAAACAAAAAATGATTGAATATTATAAGGATAAAATGCGTGATAAAAAAATACCTTATGTCGTATTTCAAGCGAAAGATGAAGATACTGTTATTACGATGTATGAATCTGGTAAAGTTATGTTTCAAGGAGTGTCAGCTGATGTAGATGCGGCAATGTGGGGAACTTTTTTATCTAATACTAAAGAAGAAAAAGAAAAACAAAAAGAAAAGGATTCTATATATCATAACTGCTCATCAGTTGGTAGTGACGAGGTTGGAACAGGAGACTATTTCGGTCCTATTGTAGTAACGGCAACTTATGTAAGCAAAGATAATGTTAAGTACTTAGAAGACTTAGGTATAAGAGACTCTAAAAAAGTAACTGATGACTTTATTTTAAAAGTAACTCCAGAACTTATTAAAAAGATTCCTTATCGAAGTTTAATTTTAACTAATAAAGAATATAATGAAAAGTATAGTAAAGATATTAATATGAATAAGATAAAGGCTATTATGCATAACAAAGCACTTTATCAAATAATGCAAGATTTAAAACCAGAAGTTGACTATATTATTGTCGATGAATTTGCAAGAGAAGCTAGATACTATGATTATATTAAAGATGTTCCTAACATTCAAAGAGGAATTACTTTTGTTCAAAAGGCAGAAGATAAGAATTTAGCAGTTGGAGCAGCATCCATTATTAGTAGATATATATTTCTAAAAGAGTTTGACAAGTTATGCGATGAAGTTGGCCTACCTCTTCCTAAAGGAGCAGGTCTTGAAGTTGATAAAGTTGGTGAAGAATTAGTTAATAAGTATGGAGAAGAAAAGTTAAAAGATGTAGCAAAGTATAATTTTAAGAACACCCAAAGAATATTAAAGACTCTTATATTTTAGGAGAAAATGGAATATGATAGATTTAGAAAATGTAGATAAAACTTTTAAAGATTATGTTAGTAAGTTTGATTTAAATAATATAACTATTAAAAGAAAGTATGAACACACTTTAAGAGTAAAAGACAATTGTAAAAAAATCGCTAAAGCTCTTAATCTTTCTTTAGAAGATACAAATCTCTTAGTATTAATTGGTTATTTACATGATATTGGTAGATTTCTTCAAATGAAAAGATATAACTCTATTGTTGATAGTAAAACTATAGACCATGCAGATTTAGGAGTGGATATTCTTTTCAAAGATAATCTTATTAGAAAATTTATAGATGATAATAAGTATGATAATATTATTTATAAAGCAGTTAAATATCATAATAAAATGAATTTAAATTATGAATTAACTGCTAAAGAAAAACTGTTTTGTAAAGCAATTAGAGATGCAGATAAATTAGATATATTTTATGTCGCTACCTATGATAATAATATCAAAGACTTTTATATTTTGCCATATGTAGAAGGAGCTAAACTAAATCCCAAAGTTAAAGAAGATTTTGATAGTCATAGATTAGTTGATTTAAGAAACCGAAAAACTGCTATAGATAAACTTGCTAACATATTAGCTTTTATTTATGACTTAAATTTAGATGCAAGTAAAAAAACTATTACTGAAAATACTATTGATAATGTCATCAATACCTTTATAAAAACATTTAATGTTAAGGACACAGATGAATGTTTATATTTAAAAAATAATATACTTAAATATTTAAATAACACATAGATTTGCTTCTATGTGTTATTTAATTCTAATCCAAATATACATTTATCATATAGAAAAGGAATTATTTTCTCTTTCTTACCAGTATTATAATATTCTGTTAAAAGATTCATTTCTTGATACAAACGAATTAACTTTACATATAAAATCAAGACAAACATCAGTATCTATATTAGAAAGAGTAAAATTCCAAGCATCCCTTAAATTTAAAATGCAATTTATTTCATCTAATCTTAAACTAGGAACATTTACTCCTTCCAAAACTTTCTTAGTATCTTCATAAGTTATATTAAGTCCTTCAAGTCTTCCACTATTATAGATGTTAGAAACAAACATTTTTCTCGCTAAAGATAAATTAAGTTCTTTTGTTAAATGATATTTATCATACATATAAATCACTTCTTTTTTCTAAACTATAACTAATTCTGTTTTAAACTCTTCTATTAAATTATTAATATCTTCTTCAGGTATTCTAGTCTTTTTACATTCTTTCAATAAAATACAAGCCTTAATCGCTTCCCTACAAGATATTATATTCTTTTCTTTTAACAATCTAATAATTTTTAAAGTTCTAATTACTTTTACACCATTTTCAAGAGAATATTTTCTTAACCTATCATCTCCTGTTGCAAGTACCCCATCATTATCTCTTGCAAGTATATAATTAATTACATCATATATAGATAATTTACTTTCTTTACTAGCCAAGGTACTCACTTCAATTAATTGTTCTTCTGTTATCTTGAGTGTTTTAAATTTATTAATTATTTCTAAATTACCAGTTTTAAAGTTTACTTCATCATTTTTAACTAAATCACTTATATAAACATTATCTAAGCTTACAAACTTATCTAAAATATTTGCATTACTTAAATCTGTTATTATGTTAGTATCAGTAACTATAATCTTCTCTGTTATACTCATCAGCTGATACCCCCAAAAGTTCGCAAGCTTTATTTAAAGTGATAATACCATTTGCTTTTAATTTATGAACAATTCGTTTAAATCCATATGATATTTCAGGTATTATAGGATTAGGATCATTTTTACCTATATTTTTACTTATAAATATGTTTAATTTTTTATATAAGTATTCATTAATAATATTTAAATCTTTTAGTCTATATACAATCGCTGCATAACTAACTTTATATTCATTTTTAAAAGCATTTAACTCATAAAAACTTATTTTTTTTCTTAGTGAACCAAACTCATTTATAATCGCTTCTTTAGGCATTAGTAAAGCACTTGCGAAACGATTTGCAAGTTTTTCTGCATCTATTTTTTCATTTTTAATATCTAATATTAAATGACCTAGTTCATGTGCAATAGTAAATCTTTGTCTTGCTCCATCAGTTATACCATCTAATAAAACAATAACAGGAACGCCTTCAACAATTTCGCTTAATCCATCAAAATCATTAAAACGATTATCATAATTTTTCACTTGAATTATAATAATACCTAAGTTCTCTAATATATTAATTAAGTCTGAAATTGGCTGTTTATTAGATATTTCAATAAAATTTCTAAACTTCTCCGCTGCTTTTTCAGCATCATTAAAATCATTACATGAATATTTCTTAAGTTTAAAAGTATTACTATTTACATTACTTAAATCAAGAACTTCTAAATATTTAGAAACTTCTTCTAATATCAATTGTTTTAAAAGCTCTAAATTTCCACCAGCTAACCTTTTTTTCTTTCTAAAAGAAGTAAATTCCATTTTAGGAGTCTTATATGCTTTAATTAAATCAATAGTTTTAACTTTATAAGCATTAGCAAATTCTATTAGTTTAGATGAATTAGGTACTATATCACCTTTCTCATATTTTGAAATAGCAGTAGAAGACATATTAAGAAGTTTACCTGCTTCTTTAAGAGAAAGATTTTTTAATAATCTTATTTTTTTTAAATTTCTTCCAATTTCATTCATAATCCTCACCTCTTTTATAGTTTATATTTTATCATCAGAAAGAACATTTGTAAACTAAATAATGCTACAAAAAAAGATTTATGTTGTTTTTTACATAAAACTTTTTTGATTAAATTTTATTCACTTCTTTTTAGATTCAATTATCTCTTTTTGCCTTGCAAGTTCTTCTTTTAACAAAACTGTAACTAATTCTTTTTCATTTTTCTTACCTTCTAAAATATCTATCTTTTCTTCTGTAATTAAATCACGATAATGGTTGTGATTATAATAAACTGGTTCCTTAGCAAAAAGTCTTACTTCAATTATCTTGCCCTTTTGTTCTTCTTCTTGATATAAAGGCAAATTATTTTCAAAGTAATTGAATGAATACTCCCCGCAGCAAGCTACGGGGTATCTTCCCAAAGCGATGTTATTTTTGTTGTTGTAATTTCAAATATAACTGCTTATATTCCGCATCTTGTTTACCTTGATTTTTTACATAATCTTTTATTACAGATTCATTTTGGTTTTTCCCTACTGTAGCCACAAAATAACCGTCTGTCCAAAACTGTCCTCCCCATAGTTGCTTTTTTACTTGAGGGCATTCGACAAAAATTTGTCTTGCCATTATACTTTTTATTATTTTCACTATTTTACTTGGTGCATAGTTTGGTGTACTTTGAACTAGAAAATGTACATGATCTTTATCCGTACCTATTTCCAGAAAAACAATATAATCATATCGTTTCTCTATCTCAAGACAAATTTGTCGAAGATGTTCATCTACTGTTTCATCAAATACTACACGACGGTATTTTGCTGGACATACAATGTGGTAAACAAGATTGCTTACATTGTGCGACAAATATAGATATTGACTCTCTTCCATAACATCGCCCTCACTTCGTATTTATAATACTACGTTCGGCCTTACGTTGCAAGCAACGGGGAATTAAACCCTAGACTAATGAACATACTCCGTATGCTCATTAGTTATTAAACGTTCAGTACAATTTTCTGGTAAAACGAAAAGATAACCTACTTTAACATTAAAAATAGTTGTCAAATTTCTTTCTTCTGCTAATTGTAATGCCATTGTTTCTCTATTTCTAGTTGTAAAAGATATATTTATCATTTTTGAAAGTTTTTCAAGAGAATCATAATGAGTTTTACCAAAAGCTTGTTTATCATCAAATATTTCAATACCATTCTCATCTATTACTTTTAACAAGAAATTATCCATAAATAACCTCCTAAAACTCACAGTTACCAGGTGTTCTTGGATATGGTATAACATCTCTTATATTTTCTACACCTGTTAAATATATTAAAAGTCTCTCAAAGCCCATACCGAATCCTGAATGAACACAACCACCATATTTACGTAGGTTAATGTACCAGTCAAGTTCTTCCTTATCCATACCTAACTCATCCATACGAGCGACTAATTTGTCATAATCTTCTTCTCTTTGAGAACCACCCATTATCTCTCCTGCTCCAGGCACTTCTAAGTCTACTGCTGCAACTGTCTTTCCATCAGGGTTTTGTTTCATATAGAAAGCTTTAATATCTTTAGGCCAGTCGGTAATAAATACTGGTCCAGCAAAATATTCTGTAATATATTTTTCGTGTTCTTTAGCAATATCTTCTCCTTGTTTTGGTTCAAACTCCCATTTAACATCTGCTTTCTGCAATATGTCTATAACCTCTTTATGAGTAATTCTAGTAAATTTAGATTTAACTAATTTAGTAAGTTTATCAAGTAGTCCTTTTTCTACAAACTTATCTAAGAATTCCATTTCATCTTTACAGTGTTCTAATACATAGCTAACTACATATTTTAACATCTCTTCCATTATTTCCATATCACCATCTAAATCACAGAAAGCAATCTCAGGCTCTATCATCCAAAACTCATTAGCATGTACTTTAGTATTAGAGTTCTCTGCTCTAAATGTAGGGCCAAAAGTATATGTTTTTTTGTAAGCAAGAGCGAATGTCTCCGCTTCTAACTGCCCCGATACTGTTAAAGATGCAGGCTTAGAAAACATATCTTTACTATAGTCAACTTTTCCATCTGCTTTTGGAACATTTTCAAGGTCAAAACATGTAACATGAAACATCTCTCCTGCTCCTTCACAGTCACTTGCAGTTATTAATGGAGCATGGAAATAAACATAACCTCTATCTTGGAAATATTTATGAATAGCATAAGCTGCTACACTTCTAACTCTAAATATTGCTTGAAACAAGTTAGTTCTAGGTCTAAGATATGCTTGTTCTCTTAAAAATTCACGCGAATGTTTCTTAGGCTGTATTGGATAATCCTCTGGACATTCTCCTAATAAAATAACTTCTCTAGCTTGCACTTCAAAAGGCTGTCCTTCTTTAGGTGATTTAACAACCATTCCCTTTACTCTAATTGCACTACCAACATGATATTTTTGTATTTCTTCAAAATCTTCTAACTTATTATCATAAACAATTTGTATATGTTTAAAGCAAGTACCATCAGAAAAGTCTATAAAACCGAACTCTTTTTGTTTACGGTGATTCCTAATCCATCCTTCTAATGTAACTTCTTTATCCATATATTCATCTATTTCATCATATAATTCTTTTGCATCAATTGCCATAATTAATCCTCTCTTTCTTAACTAGTATAACATTTATTATTGTTTTATTAAAACTTTTTCTTCGTTTTTTACAGGAATAGCCATAACTTCAGCACTTCTTCCTATAGTTGCAAGAAAATTAAAGCATTCACGTAATGGCATAAATATACTCATACCATTATATAAAGGATGAAAAGCTATTTCATCAGCCTCTAATAAGTCTTCATCTATAATTAACTTAATCTCTTTATTTTCATCATATATAAGGTTAAATATAGAAACATTACCAGGAGTTGCATTAATTAAGTTTTCCATATCACTAGGACTAACAAACTCTAATTTACGACAATCTAATTCTTCTTTTAAAGCTTTTAAATCCACTTGTTTAGAACTATCTGTTATCACTAGATATTTCTTCTTTTCTCCTTTTCTTTCTTGAACTAGTAAATGTTTACCTACAGCATAATCATCTCCTAAATAATCATTCCATCTACTATAATCAACACACCCTGTCGCTTCTTTATGTCTTATACAGCGGTCAAAATGAATTCCCCTTTTCTCTAATTTTTTACAAAACTGAAAAGCTTCTTTAGTCATCTCAATACGATGAGATTCCTCTTTAGATAATCTAAAATTTTTAGATAATTTATCATACATTCCTAATTCATACATAAAAATCATCCTCTCTAATAAATAATAAAAGACTAGTCCGATACCATAATACTTATAGTACTATGGGACGAAACTAGTCTTCCGCGGTGCCACCCAATTTATTATAAAGGAATTATTAACTTTATAATCACTTTTTTCGATTCTATCAAATCTAGCAAATGTAACGGTCTGCACCCGGCTTAGTCTACTTAATTTCTTTAAGCACTCCGAAATGTTATTCACTATTCACACTTTACTTGTTCACACCTTCCACAAGCTCTCTTTTAAAGATTAGAAATAGTTACTTCTTTTCATCAATGTTTTGATGTTATTAATATACTATTATTTTACGCACTTGTCAAACATTTTATTCTATTTTTGCCTATTTTTTTATTTTAGCAATACCTAATTTATCAGTAGCAAAGGCTTTTACCTCTTCAATATTAGTAGTATAGTAGCCAAAAGTAAAGAAAGACGGAGTCTAAATTTATCGGAAAATAAAAAAGATGAAAGAACTCGTGGTATAATATACCTATAAATAACAATAAAATAAAGGAGTTCTTTCATATGTATATGTTACCACAAATTCTAGATATTAGTACAGAAAATTTTATAATTAATCAAATAATTTCTACTTTTAAAAGTAAATTAAGTGAAATATTAAATAAATTTATAATTAATGTTAGTAAAAACAGATATGTAAATATATTTTTAGAGTTGCAAAATATTATTAACGAAATAAGCATTTCTTTTCTTTCTAACTATTTTGAATCTGTAGATAAAGTCTTTAAAAATTCTAAGAAAAGAAAAGAAAATTATTATATTAATAAATCCAACGTTAAAAGAACTATTATTACTATATTTGGTACTATTACTTTTTATAGAACTTTATATATAAATAAAATAACTGGTGAATATTATTTTTATGTCGATGATGTACTAGGCCTTGAAGCTTATAAAAATTATGATCCTATTATAAGGGCTATACTTGTTCAAGATTCTGTTGTCACTAATCCAAATCATACAAGTAGACATTGCCCATTAAATATATTGAATTTAAAAAATCGTATAAATGAATCAATTCCTAAACAAACTATTTATAAGTTTAAACAAGATACAAAAATTAGAAAAATTAATTATGAAGAAATAGATACCAATAATACTTTATATGTTATGGTTGATGAAAAATGGATTCATAAACAAGATAAACTTAATCCTGGAAAGAAAAAATGGATTATGAGTAAATGCTTTGTTACATTTACTGGTATTAAAAGAAAAGGTAAACGTAGTAGACTAACTGGGAGACATATATTTATTACTTCATCAGATAAACCTTGGAAAGAGTTTATGGATGAGATTTACAAGATTTATAATTTTGAAGAAATCAACACCATAAATCTATTAAGTGATGCTGGTTCTTGGATATTATCAGGAGCATCTGAATTAAAGTTATATTCTAATAATAAAGTCACTATTAATACTTGTGAATTTCATGTGAAACAAAAGATAAATAGATCTACTACTGATAAAGAATTAAGAATAACTATTGCCAATATTATTTATGAAAAAGAAGATAAAGAAGAGTTTATAAAAGAGATGGATAAATTAATAGAAAGTAAAACTACTGATGCTAGAAAAGAAAAAATAACTGAATATAAAAATTACATTTTAAGACATTGGAAAGGCATTATTAATATGAAAAATTCTCTTTGCAAATCTTCTATGGAGGCACATATTGAGCATTGTATTGCATCTTCATTTTCTTCTGTTCCTAAAGCTTACTCTGAAAACAATATTGAGACATATTTAAAGCTTCAAGAAATGGTATTAAATGGTATTTCAATTTTTGATTATTATTTAGACACATATGATTCAGATGATGATTATATTTATAACAATGAAAAAGAAGTGAATTATTCTATGTTTGAACATTCCACTTCTAATCTTCCTGGTTTATATTCTAATCACAGTCTTTCTAAAGCATTGCATAGTGTTATTGACTATTAATTATGCTTTCCGATAAATTTAGACTCTGTCTAAAGAAAAAGACTCTTGCATTAAAGTTACTTATGTGATAAGATGTATATGTAAGAAAAATTTTCATACACTATAAAAGGAACACTTAATATTCGCTTGTTGAGTGTACCCCTATTTTTTTAGTAAGAGCCACCTAAACCATAGCTAAGTTAGGTGGTTTCTATCATCTTAGAGAAAGTATTGCGAGTAACAGCAAGATATCTTGAAGAAACAACATAATTACTAGAGAAAAAATTAAAGAATCTTTCTTGTTCATTATAAGCCTCCTTTCTGAGGCTTCACCCAACTATTAAATGTTCCTATAAATATAGTATCATATTAATTTCTATATAGCAAGGAAAAAAGTAATAAAAAAGTTACGGATTTTCGTAACTTTTTCTTTATAAATTTAATCATTATTTTTAGTAAATCTTGTAAATCTATCTATCTCGCTATCATCTAAATCTGTTTTAGATAAAGATTCAAATAATTTCTTTTGGTCTCTTGATAACTTCTTAGGAGTAACCACTTTAAAGATAACATACATGTCTCCTGTCTTTCTACTAGTAGAGTCCTTAATACCTTTACCTTTAAGCCTTTGTTTATCTCCACTATCAGTACCTCCTGGTATAGTTAATTTAACATTACCATAGATTGTAGGTATTTCTTTTTTACAACCAAGTACTGCCTCAGCCATATTAATAGGTACCTCTAGATAAATATCAAGGCCATCTCTTTCATAATATTTATGTTCTTTAATATGGAACTCTAAGTATAAATCACCTGATGAGCCACCATTTTCTCCAGCATGACCTCTACCTGGTACTCTTAGTCTTTCACCATTATCAATACCACTTGGTACATTTACAGTGATAGTTTTATGAGATTTAACTTGTCCTTTACCGCGACATTTGCTACAAACTTCTTTATAAGTCTTACCTTTACCATTACATTCTGGACAAGTTGTTTTAGTCATAAATGAACCAAGGATTGTTCTTTGTTCACTAGTAATAGTTCCACTACCATGGCATCTTTTACAAGTCTCTTCTCCAAAGCCACCTTTACCATCACATTTATCACACTCAGTAACTACATCTAAGTCAAAATCTTTCTCACAGCCATAGATAGCTTCTTCAAAAGAAAGTTCTACTTGCATTAAGATATCACTACCTCTTCTTGCTCTACTACCACGACTTCTACTACTAGAGCCACCAAAACCAAAGCCACCACCGAACAAGTCATCAAAGATATCTCCTAAATCACTAGCATCAAAGCCAAATCCTGCTCCATTAAAACCACCAAAGCCAGCTCCTCCTGATGCTCCAGGACCATTTACACCAGCATGACCAAATTGGTCATACTGACGACGTTTATTATCATCACTAAGCACAGAATATGCTTCTTGCACTTCTTTAAACTTCTCTTCCGCATTTTCTTCTTTACTTATATCTGGATGATATTTCTTAGCAAGCTTTCTAAAAGCACTTTTTATCTCATCTTTAGTAGCATTCTTAGAAACACCTAACACTTCATAATAGTCTCTTTTAGTTGACATATACTACACCTTCCTTCTAATATAGACTTTCTAACATAGAAATTAATTTATCAAAATAGATAATAGCATTTTTATATATATTTTCATCCTCTAAGGATATTCCTAACCTCTTAAAAGCATCAAGTGGATAAATATCAGAGCCAATACATAGGAATTTTAAGTATTTGTCTAAAGTTTCTTTATCACCCTCTGTAATTTTAGAAGCAAAGTATGAAGCCACACTTACACAAATAGCATAATTATAAAGGTAAAAATCACTATAATAATGACTTCTAAATATCCAACTTCCTTTAGCATAAGGGCTTAATTTAACAGTATCACCATAATAATATTTTAAAGACTCTTCACATATTTCATTCATATATTCTTTAGTTAATGTTCCTCCATTATGAACTTTATCATGCATTAGTCTTTCCATATCTCCTTCTCTAACTGCTCCAAATAAATTACTTGCAATTACGTTTAGAGAGTTTTCAAGGGCTAGAACCTTCTCTTCTTTGTCTTTCGCATTATTAAAGATATAGTTTGATAGTAAAAATTCATTAGTTAGAGATGTAACTTCAGCAGTGATTATAGCCGTATTTCTATACTGAACAGGATTATTCTCACTAATAAATTGATGATTAATATGATGTCCTGCTTCATGAGCGATAGTAGATAAAGATTCTAAATCATAATGATAACTCATAAGAATACGTGAATCACATGCAGGAATACTTAGATTATATCCACCACTACATTTACCGGGATAACCACAGAAATCAATATTACAATTTTTAATAAGTTTATCATACTTACTAATATATTCTTCTCCTAAAGGTTTTAAGGCTGCTCTTACGGTTTTAATACCCTCATCAATACTATATTCTTTCTTAGAATGACTTAATTTTGCAGTTAAATCATAATTATACAAAGTATCAAGTTTAAGTATTTTCTTTCTTAGTTTAAAATATCTTTGTAAAGTACTAACTCTTTCTCTTGTTGTTTTAGACAAGACATCAAAGATATTTTTATTAAGATTATCTTCAAAAAGACGAGCTTCAAAACTATCATTAAAGTGATAGATATTTGCAAGAGTATCTTCTAATTTAACATAACTATTAAGTAGTTCTGCAGAAGTACTGCCATATTCTAAAGCTTTCTTAGCAAGTTTAGTATTCGCTTCTTTTCTAGTTTCTCTATTATCACTTGATTGTAAAAATCTAGAATTAGTTGTCGATAGAGTTACTTTCTTACCATCTTTAAGAGTTACTTTACCATAATTATGCTCCATATTTAGTAAGGTTGAAGACATATCAGAGAAGTTATTAGTAGCCATTACTAAAGAGTTAACAATCTTTTCTTCATTTTCGTTTAAAGTATGTTCTTTATTTCTATAGATATCTTGTAAGTAGGCTCTATACTCTTCTAATTTACTATTTTCTTTAAATAAATTTTCAAATTCATCTTTAGATAGTTTTAATAGTTCTGGTTCAAAGAAACTATTAACATTGTTAATTTTTGCAACTGCATCTTTACTTTTAGAAAGCATTTCAAGATTTTCTTTCTTACCTAACTCTTCATCATTCTTTAACCAAGCATAGGCATCCATCTTCTCGATAATAGTTTCTACTTCTCTTAATTTAATTAAATACTCATAAAGTCTATTAGCATCTTTAGTACAACCTTTATAGTCATTAAAGATATCTATCTTACTGTCTACTTCTTCACTTGCTTTAAAAAATGCCTCATTACTTTCAAAAAACTCACTTAAATCCCATTTATACTGTTCTTCTACTTCGCTTCTATTCTTATATTCTTTCATATTTAGCCCTTTCTATTATCTCTTTATCAGAGAAAAGTTCTAGTTACCTAGAACTTTTAATTTTTCTACTTCTCTTCAAAGTCTGCATCTTTTACATCATCTTTTTTATCTGATGTATCATTACTATTATCTGCACTAGCATTTGCTTGATTTTCTTTTTGAACGTTTTCATAAACTTTAGTTGCAAGTGCCATAGCTTTCTCTTGTAGTTTATCTTTCTTAGCTTTAATATCATCTAAGTCATTTTTAGATAAAGCTTCTCTTAAGTCTTTAATTAAATCTTCTGCTTCTTCTTTTTCTTTCTTATCAACTTTATCTCCTAAGTCTTTAAGTGATTTCTCAGTTTGGAAGACTAATTGTTCTGCTTCATTCTTAAGGTCTGCTTCTTCTTTACGTTTTTTATCAGCTTCTTTATTTTCTTCTGCTTCTTTTCTCATTCTTTCAATCTCTTCATCAGATAGATTTGTAGATGAAGTAATAGTAATAGATTGTTCTTTATTAGTACCAAGGTCTTTGGCAGTAACATTAACAATACCATTAGCATCTATATCGAATTTAACTTCAATTTGTGGTACTCCTCTTGGTGCAGGTGGAATATTTGTAAGTTGGAATCTACCAAGTGTTTTATTATCGGCAGCCATAGGTCTTTCACCTTGTAATACATGAACATCAACAGCAGGTTGATTATCAGCAGCAGTTGAGAATACTTCACTCTTACTTGTTGGAATAGTAGTATTTCTTGGGATTAATACTGTCATAACTCCACCTAATGTTTCAATACCAAGTGATAATGGTGTAACATCAAGTAGAACGATATCATTAACATCACCTGTTAAGACACCACCTTGAATAGCAGCACCCATAGCAACTACTTCATCAGGGTTAACTTCACGAGATGGTTCCATACCAAGTTCTTTCTTAACTGTTTCATATACTAGTGGAACTCTTGTAGATCCTCCAACGAAGATTACTTTATCTAAGTCTTTAGCTTTCAAATCTGCATCTTTTAAAGCATTTCTAACTGGTTCAAGAGTTGAATCAACTAAATCACTAATTAAGCTTTCGAATTTAGCACGAGTTAATGTCATATCTAAGTGAAGTGGACCATCTGCTCCTTGGGAAATAAATGGTGCAGATACTTGAGTACTTGTCATACTTGAAAGATCTTTCTTAGCTTTCTCAGCAATTTCTTTAAGACGTTGCATAGCCATTTTATCTTTAGTAAGGTCAACACCATTTTCTTTCTTAAATTCACTAACAAGATAGTCAATTACTTTATTATCAAAGTCATCTCCACCTAAGTGGTTATTACCACTAGTAGATCTAACTTCTACAACACCATCACCTAACTCAAGAATAGATACATCGAATGTACCACCACCAAGGTCATATACAAGAATAGTTTGGTTCTTATCTTGTTTATCAAGACCATAAGCTAAAGCAGCAGCAGTTGGTTCGTTTATAATACGTTCAACATCAAGTCCTGCAATCTTACCAGCATTCTTAGTAGCTTGTCTTTGGGCATCATTAAAGTATGCTGGAACTGTAATAACTGCTTTAGTAACGCTCTCTCCTAAATAAGCCTCAGCTGACTCTTTAAGATTACTTAAAATCATAGCAGATATCTCTTCTGGAGAATATTTCTTACCTTCAGCTTCAACCTTTTTATCAGTACCCATTAATCTCTTAATAGATGAAATAGTATTTGGATTAGTAATCGCTTGTCTTTTAGCAGCAGCTCCTACTATTCTTTCACCATTTTTAAAAGCAACTACTGATGGAGTTGTTCTTTCTCCTTCTTTATTAGGGATTACTTTAGGCTCCCCAGCCTCTAATACACAGACACAACTATTAGTTGTACCTAAATCAATACCAATTATTTTACTCATTTATATCCTCTCCTTTATCTTCATTATTATTTTTATTATCAATTTCTTCATCTAGTTTATTTACTCTAACAGAAGCAGGTCTAATAACTCTATCCTTAAGACGATATCCTTTAAGTAATACTTCAAGGACTTCACCATCTTTGTAATTCTTATCGCTATCAGTCATTAAAGCTTCCATAGTATTAGGGTCATATTCTTTATGTTCTGCTTCTATTTCTTCTAGACCATATTTCTTTAATACATCATCAAAACTTGCATACATCATCTTAAATCCTTTTAAGAATTTAGATAACTCATCAGTAAGATTATTATCATCAAGTCTAATCGCTCTTTCAAAGTTATCTAATATTAAGATTAACTCACTAATCAAATCCTGATTAGCATATTTTAATCTATTAGTAACTTCTTCTTCTTTTCTTTTACGATAATTAACAAGTTCGGCTTGATTATATCTAATTTTTTCTTTATATTCTTCAATCTCTTTGTCTTTACTAGCAAGTTCTTCTTTTAATTTCTTTATCTCATCATGATGTTTATCATGTTTTTTAGATTTATCATGACATTCGCAAGGTTTTTCTTTATCTTTACAGTTACATTCATGCTTTTCATCTGTAACTTTTACTTCTTCTTCCTTAGTTTCCATCTAGTCACTACCTTTCTCAATATTTTCTTTTAAGTACTCTAGGATGCTAACAACTCTATCATATTCCATTCTCGTAGGCCCTATGATAGCAAGGGTTCCTTCTTCACTATCAGTCTTAAAGTTAGTCTTAATAACAGTAACATCATCATCAAGTTTGTTCTCACTACCGATATACACTTCAATATTATTAGAGTCATCTCTTCTTAATTTCCTGCAACAAGTCTTTATCATCAAGTTTAGCTTAAATAAGATCTCTAATCTTGTCAACATTATCAAACTCAGGTTGCTCCAAGAACTTAGCTCTGCCTACGACATTAATGTCAGTATTAGTAATATCTGTAAAGACATTATAAATAGCATTATATAGTTGTTGATGCTGATCTACATATTTAGAGATAATAGGTTTAATCTCAAACTCTAGCTTTAGTACTTACTTCATCAATCGGTGTACCCACTATTAAGTTATTAATTAACTCTACAGTCTTTTTAATATCGTTCCATACTGACATTATCTAAGAGTTATAGCTTTATGCTCTACTTTACCTTTTATCAGTTACTACTATAACTATTAGATTGATTTGCATCAAGAGGTACAACTCTAACTTCTTTAAGTAAGTTCTCATGGCTTGCTTTACCTAAGACTACGGCTGTATAAGAAGTCATATCAGAGACAACTTGTAAGCTCTTATTAATACAGTCACTTAATTCTAATGATTGATTATGGAAAATAATCTGCAATTTTAACATCTCTTCTCCATTCATCTTCTCTAGCTTCCATTAGGTTATCTACATAGTAACGATATCCTTCTTCACTTGGCACTCTACCACTAGAAGTATGAGTTTTCTCTAAGTAACCCAAGTCTTCAAGACTAGCCATTTCACTTCTAACCGTAGCACTGGAACATTTTAACTTTCTTACAGAGTTGATTACTACTAACAGGCTTAGCTTGTCTAATATAAGACTCAACAATTAATTTTAATATTTTCTTTTGTCTATCACTAAGCATAACTACCTCCTAAGCACTGATTAACTGGTTAAATACTAGTTTTAGCATTCCCACTTTTCCATTGCCAATATCATTATATGAAAAAAGTTAGCACTTGTCAACTCTTTTTGCTAACTTTTTTTAAACTTTCAGTACTTCCCACTTCTGGGCAATAGTTTTATTACAATCATATGAATTAATCGCACTACCTCCGGAAGCAAGAGCGCTAAAAAGATCCATACAAGTACCTAATGCAGACCTAATAGTATACACGCCCACTTTATCAGTTTCAACAAATTGCCACTTCTGAGCTGGAACATCATCTGTTGTATATAACTGTATTTTCGTATTAAGTTCTGTAGAACCACCTGCAATATCCATAACAAAACCAGGATTAGAAAAAGTTGCTATATAATAATATGTATCGGTAGTTGATGGCCCTAATAGTAAAGCTTTGGGAATCACTATTATTGTTTAATAATAAGATCATTGGTGTTGCATGAGTAATATTATTATCTTTAATACTTATTAAATAATTTTCATTAATTGGCGTTATTAACTTAATTTTATCTCCAACGGCCACGTTATGATTATTAATATCTTTTAAAACACACCACTATAAGTTCCGTCTTCCTTTACTGTGATAATATTAGACGTATCATTAATATTGGTAAAAACCATTCAATTCATTTTTGATATTTTCAAACGAATTCATCTGTTGTCCTTCTTTCAAAGCTTAAATTTCCTATTAATAAAAACAAAATTAAAGTCGCCATTAATAATAGTCCATATAATATAGTTGTAATTGCAAACCCCTTATTATTTAAGCACATTATATTACCCCTCTTCTATTACTTTTATAATAGCATGATAATGACTATCTCTATCTATTACAAAATCACTATTAATAGCCCAAAGTCTAATAGAATAATCTTCTTCACTATCAGCTTCCAACGTATCTTCATATAAAACATTATCTTGATACTCACTAAGTATTTTAGCGACAGGAGCTTGATGATCCACTCTTAGGCTAAGTTTTAATAATTCAGATGGAATTGTATTATTAAAACAACCATCACTATTTATTCTATTAGTATTAGGCTCTAATACTATTTTATAATTAACACTATTAGCTGTACTATTCTTAACTGTAAAACTATATTCTGTAGTACTTAATCCCACCGCATCACTTACAGGCGTAAACTTAGTTAAATTAATTTTATTACCTTCTTTACCATGAAATACTACTTCCATTTCTCCTGTATCTATATCATGTTCTCTTTTACTAGAAAAATTATTATATATTAAATATGTAGAGACTATAGCGAATGAGAAAAGAAATATTATAATTATTGCACTTTTAATCATATGTCTACGATAATATTTTTGATACATAGAAAACACCTCTTTTAATTATTGTAAGTCCTAGTGAGCTTTTTAGTCAATGAAAAGAAGTTTTTTTTACAAAATATAGTGTAAATTTTCAAAAAACTCTTGAAAAAGCTAATAGTTTGTTATATATTCTGGTTTTAAACACTTTGAGCATATAAAAACTCTCTTATTTCTTTATATATCAAGGATTAAGAGAGCTTTCTATTGTCTTAAAAAACTGCGTACAATTTTTACTTTTTTATTTGAGTAAAAATTTTTTTGAATTTTTTTATATCAATGACTTCATAGTCAGTTCTAAAGTCAAATTTATCATGTAAATCATCCGTTAAGTCAGTTCTAGTATAATTTGGAATATATGAATCTTTATTTTCTAATTTCATATTCATTTCTTTTAATGTATCTATTATTTCTGTAACAGTATATTTTTCATCTAATTCTTTTTCTAAATATCTATAAACAATTAAGGCTAAAAAACAAGTAGTAAAGTGAGCCTTAATCATATCTTCTTTTCTATGAAATACTGGTCTAGATTTAAATTCACTTTTCATAATTCTAAATGACTCTTCAATTTCCCAACGACTATGATTTACTTTTACTATTTCTTCAACTGGATCTTCTAAATTTGTACATACGGCATATAAACCATCATACATAGCCTCTTGGTTAATAATGTCTTGATTTATTTCAAAATGTTTTTCTTCTGCAACTTCACCATCTTTAGTAGTGTTAATAGTAGTAATAAATCTTTTAGAATCATTCTGTTTGGCTTTGCCTATTTTTTTAGGATTAGTTTCTATTAATTTTAAGGCTCTTTGAATTTGCCCTTCTCTAATTTTTCTTTGATATTCTTGGTATTTTACTGAGTAGGTAACTATTAATCTTTGTTCTAGTCCATTTTCATTAATCCATCTTTCTTTGTAGAAAGTATCATCATAAAAATTTTTCATTAATTCGTTGTCATCTCTTAATTTAGAAATATCATATACTTTATCACTACCTGGTAATTTCCAACCTTTAGTTAAATCCAATGACCACTCTTTTAAATGCTTTTTCATTTTTTTTAATGATTGAGTAGTTATAAAACATCTACCTTCTATGTTATTAAATTTTCTGTTTTCATTAGATGCAAGACCTGCATCTGTACAAACAACAAATTTTGCAAGATTAAAATCATCAAGAATTTTTTGTTCTAAAGGTTGTAGTGTTTCTTGTTCATTAGTATTTCCTGGAGTTATATTAAATGCTAGTGGAATTGCATCTCCATCCATAAATAGTCCCATTTGAACAAGTGGATTAGGTCTATTTTCTTTAGATTTACCATATTTTCTAAAGTCATCTTCTTCTTCAATTTCAAAGTAATAATTAGTACAGTCATAATATAAAATTTTGTTATTACGTTTACAATATTTTTGTGTATTTTTATAAAGTTCTGACTGTATAAAGCCCATTTCTTTACTAATGATAGGCAAGGCTCTTTCTATATGTTGATATTCAAAATTAGGCTGTTCAATAAAATTTTTAGATAATTCTAAAGTTTTAAGCTTAGAAGCAGGATAAATAATTCTAGAAAATATTAATTTAGACAAAATATCATTCAAATCGAATTGGAATTTATATTTATCTTGAATTTTATTGGCGATTTTATTTAAACCTAATTTATAATAAATACATTCTAAAAAAAGATAACCAACATTAAATGAACAACGACAATTTTTATCAATTAAACGTGTTGGGTCTTTAGTAATAATAACTGGTAATTTTTCTTCTTTACTTTTCAAATTTAACTCTTTTACATAGTTATCTAACCATTCTAAAGGGTCCATGTCACCGGCTCTTTGTTTAAGCTTGTCCATATTACCAATATTTTCATAAACGCAAGTTGTTCTTTTGCCATTGATGTTAGTAATATCTTTAATAATGGCATAATGGATTGAATTTTTAGATTTAATTTTTCTTACTCTCATATATCATCACAATGCAATTATATCATTGTACGTGTATTGTACGCAAGATATAAATTAAAAATTTGACAAAAAAATAACCATTTTTCAATGGTTTCCGCAGTTTTTATATTTCGCAAGTGTTTAAAACCCGAAAACACCTCTTTTAATTATTGTAAGTCCTAGTGAGCTTTTTAGTCAATGAAAAGAAGTTTTTTTACAAAATATAGTGTAAATTTTCAAAAAACTCTTGAAAAAGCTAATAGTTTGTTATATATTAATAATGTCTTATTTGTCCGCGTAGCTCAGCTGGATAGAGCAATCGCCTTCTAAGCGATCGGTCACGCGTTCGAATCGCGTCGTGGACACCATTTATAAAATTAAACAGTCTTAGGACTGTTTTCTTTATCTTTTAGGGGGAATTATGAAAGCACTAAATATAGATATATGCAATTTAAAAATATTAGAAATAACTGATAACAAAGAAATATATGATTTAGAAAATGGTTATATTTTAAAAAGATATATAAATACAAGTGAAAAAATACTAGAAATTTATAGAAAAAAATTAATACTAGCTAAAGATATATGTATTAAGAATTTAATTAGTCCAGAATTTCTATATATAGAAAATGGTAAAATAAACGGTTCTATAGAAAAGAAAATAAATGGCCAATCAATTGCTAACTATTTAAGAGTAAAAAGAAAAAATGGCGAACAAATATCTCTTCAAGATGTTGGAGAATTATACATAAAGAAACATGATATAATCATAGAAGCTAACAAAGAAGATATTAACTTTCCAGATGGTTCCTATAATAATTTTTTTATTGATAAAAATAAGAATATTTATGCCATAGACTATGATGGTATGCAAATTAATGGAATATCTTCAAGAGAATTTAATGACTTTATCTTTAATATTAATAATCGTTTTCTATTTAGAAACAAAAAATATATTAATGATGGCCTAATAAATTATAATATGGATATCTATATGATGGGAATAGAGTTTCTATTTCTTACAACTAAATTAGATCCAATTAGTTATAAATTAAAAAATATAGATGAGTTTAGAAGTTTCTTAGACTATGTAAATTTTCCAGATAGTGATTTAAGAAAAAAATTAGAGTTACTATATAACCCTAACGAAAATAATAGATATTTTAAAGCTGAATTAGAAGATTTTATCAAAGAATATAGTTTAACAACAGATAGAAAAGGAGTACCAAGAGTGTTTATAAAGAAATAATTAACTTTCTCTAATTACTTTAACAGCATTACCAATATTATTAATAGTGTCACTTGCTATCATGGATATATCTGTATTATCTTCTTCTGCAAGTATTCCTGCTATACCATTAATTAAAACTCCTAAAGATATTGTTAATAAACTAAAATTTAAATAAGCAAGAAGTCCAGCAAATATCCCTGATAAAACATCTCCACTACCTGCTGTAGCCATACCAGCACATCCTGTTTTAACTAGATAAGTAGTATTACCAGCAGTTATAATTGTAGTATGTCCTTTTAAAATAATAGTTATTTTATAAGTACTAGCAAATTCTTTAACTAAGTTTAAAGAATCTTTTTTTATCGCTTCTATATCTCTTTTACAAAGTCTAGAAAATTATTTTAAATGAGGAGTCAACAAGATATTACATCTTCTCTCTTTTAATATTTCTAAATCCATTCTAGATAAAGTATTTAGACCATCATCATCTATTATTATGTTACCAGTATATTTTTTTATTAAAAATTCTGATACTTCTTCTAAGTGTTCATCTATGAAAATATATTTTTTTTGTTAAAAATAATTCATATGATACATCTTCTTTTTCCAATTAGATTGTATCCTTATAGCGTTAGAAATTAAGTTTTCTTTCGCTTTTTTGTAATCAAAAAAAGCTATGTAAAAATTATTAATTTCTACTTAGCCTTTTATATCTAATAATTATAACTATATGCTGAAACATAAACTTTATATTTGTCAAATGAAACATTTTCAAAATTTGCATCGTATGGATAATAAATATTAGATGTAGAAGTAGCATCACTTTTCAAATCACTATCATAACCATTTTCATAGCCAACAATCTTTCCATTTTTATAAAAGACTGTTGCAATATCAATATTGTCAATAGTATCTGAAGAATTATTAGTAACTTGAACTACTATTTGTTCTCCAGTATCATTACTAGTAACATCTATTTTATTAGAATAATTTGTATAAATAGGTTTTGTAGCTTTAATACTAATTTCATAATCACTATAACCAGAAGGAATATCATAAAAATTGCAAGCCATTTGTTGCTTATTATAAATTGATAAGTACGCTGAATTGCTACCTAATGGATTGCCATCAGCATCATAGAATACAGCCTCAACCTCAATATTTATAGACTCGTCATTTCCATTTTTAATAATAGCAACTAAAGAATTATTAGAAATAATAGTCTCTTCACTAATAGAGATATTTTTTTCTACTTTAGTAGCATCAAAATTATTGGCACTATTACCACCACTTTGATTTGAGTTGGCAGTAGACTTACCACACCCAGTTAATAAAAGAATCAAAAATCCACACAATGCAAAAATAAATATTTTCTTTTTCATACACATCCTCACCTTCCATTAACATTATACAAAAAAATTTAATTATTGAAAATAAAAAAATTTTTTTTATTAACTTTCTCTAATTTTTTTAATAGTATCCCCTATTTTATTAATAGTATCACGCGCTATCATGGATATATCTGTATTATCCTCTTCTACTAAACATCCAGCAATGCCATTTATTAAAACACCAGTAGATATTGATAATAGATTGAAGTCAAGGTAAGCTAAAAGTCCTACAAGTATTCCTGATAAAACATCCCCACTACCTGCTGTAGCCATACCAGCACATCCTGTAGTAACTAAATAAGTATCATTACCATCTGATATAATTGTAGTATGACCTTTTAATAAAACAAGTACATTATGGGTACTAGCAAATTCTTTAACTAAGTTTAAAGAATCTTTTTTTATCGCTTCTATATCTCTTTTACAAAGTCTAGAAAATTCTTTTAAATGAGGAGTCAACAAGATATTACATCTTCTCTCTGTTAATACTTCTAAATCCATTCTAGATAAAGTATTTAGACCATCTGCATCTATTATTAAGTTACCAGTATAATTTCTTATTAAGAATGCTAATACTTCTTCTAAGTGTTCATCACTGCCTAGTCCCATACCAAAGGCAAGAGAATCTAAATCTTTAATAGAAGCTTTTAATTTATCATAAAAAGTATCATCATAATCAGGTAATATATATAATGTCTGTTCTAAAATATTAGGACCAAGTAAAGGTAATACTTCTTTCTTTACCAAAACTCTACTAATACCACAACCACTTCTAAGAGATGCTAATGATAAATAGGCAAGTTTTAAAGCTCCAGAGTATTCTATACTACCGCCATAAATACCTGCTTTACCGAAATCTCCTTTATTAGAGTCTATATTTCTTTCTTTTAATAAATCTTTTACATCATTGCTTTTTATTTCATAAGTATTATTATCTATCTTTCTCATACTTCCTCCAAAAATAAAGTATACTCAAATTAATGAGCATACTGTACAGTCTTTTCTACTACTTCTTTTATATCTCTTTCATTAAATGGTTTCCTTAAGACATCAACTATTGGATAATTAAAGGCTTTGGCAACTAACTCATCATCTCCAACTCCTGTAATAATAGAAACAGGGATTAAATCAAATAAGTTATTATTTCTAAAATATTCTAGTACTTGGAAGCCATTAAAGTTAGGCATATTAAGATCAAGTAACATCCCTACTATCTTTATACCTTTATTATTAGCGATCAT
Organism: uncultured Bacilli bacterium; assembly: GCA_963929435.1. GTDB lineage: Bacteria > Bacillota_I > Bacilli_A > RF39 > UBA660 > Onthousia. The sequence continues at coordinate 1,979 of CAWVIV010000011.1, read as the reverse complement.
CTGCAAGGCTTCATTACCATCATTTGCTACTAATACTTCAAACTGATTATTGAAGATTTTACTAACAAAGTTTTTAATTACTGCAGAATCATCAACTACAATAAGAGCTCGATCTTTTTTAGGGGCCACAAAAGTAGTAGCAGTACCAATTTCTTCCATTCCTAAATACTGCTTAACTAAGTGGACAATCCGATCGAGCTCAGTTATCAATTCATCAAAATTTTCAGTTACATAGTACATATTATTTTCTTTACTAGCCATTTCGTGATTATAAGCCAAGTTCTGCTAATTTGTCAAAGCCAAAATACTTAGCGTCACTTTTTAGTCCATGAACCCAAAATGGCGTAATTAGCCATATCGCCATTTTCTTTAGTTTGTTTAATTTTAGTTTCTTTCTCATTAATGTCTTGAAGGAAGTCGCCCAATGTATCATCATAAGTCGACATATCTCCAAATAATTCTAAACTTTTTTTAACATTTACACCATTATTAATAAGTAAATTTACATCTCTCATAATAATACCCTCCATACTATAAAGTATAGCATAAATTACTGATTATTCAAATACTTATTTATAACATTATCTAGTGCTTTACGTTCAATAGGTTTAGATAAGTAACTATTAAATCCTTCACTTAAATATTTTTCTTCCATGCCAGCGATAGCATTGGCAGTTAAAACAACAACAGGAGTAGTAAAGTTAGGATCTTCTTTTAGTTTATGGAATGTTTTCAGTCCCACTCATTCTAGGCATCATATCATCCATAAAGATTAAATCATATTTTATAGATTTAACTTTTTCTAAGCATTCTGCCCCACTTTCACAGCTATCAACTGTTATACCATAATCTTCTAATAGTCTAGTTGCAACTTTAATATTTAGTTTATTATCATCTACAATAAGAACACTCTTACCTATTATATCTTTATCTTTAGTAAGTTCATCTCTATTTAATTCAAGAGTTTCATCTAATTTAACATCTGATGGAGCGATTTTTTGATCAATTGATACTGTAAACTTACTGCCCTTTCCATAAACACTTTGAACAACTAACGTGTCCATGCATAAGTTGTACTAATCTTTTTGTAATAGCAAGACCAAGTCCAGTTCCTTCAATAGTTGTATTTCTATCTTCATCAAGACGTTCAAATTTATCAAACAACTTATCAATCGTATCCCGTTTAATACCAATTCCAGTATCTTCAACAGATACTATAAGTCTACAAATATCGCCTTTAATTACAGAATCAACTTGGAAAATAATATGTCCTTCTTTAGTATATTTGGCAGCATTTGTTAAAATATTTAGAATTACTTGTTTTACTCTTGTATTGGTCTCCATATAATACTTTAGGAATAGTTTCATCTATTTTAACTATTAATTCTATCGGTTTTTCCCCCTATTCTTACTTTAGTTAAAGTAGCTAATTCCTTAAACATTTTATATGGATTATAATTATTATTAATAATCTCTAATTTATTCGCTTCTATTTTAGATATATCTAAAACACCATTAACTATTTCAAGTAAACTATCACTTGCCATTAAAATATCGTTAACATCTTCTTTAACTCTATCAGGTAAATCAGGTTCCTCCTTTAGGGCTTCTGCAAATCCAGTAATAGCATTAAGAGGTGTCCTAATTTCATGAGACATATTTGACAAGAAGTCTGTCTTAGCATTATTCGCTTTCTCAGCTTGTATCCTAGCAAGATTCAACTCTTCAATCATTTTTAAATCTGGGTTTTCGATAGTAAAGTAGAGAATTGCAACTATGATTGATATAAAGAAATTAATTAAAAATAAATCTGGAAATAATCTTTGAATTACTACTATTAGAATAATTGAAATAATCATTACGAATAAAGGAGTATATTTATATAAAACAATATTTTTCCTATTTTTTAAAGCCAAGAAAATAGATACTAATATACAAAGCCCTACAATTGTATAAACTGTTACGCAGCGCTCGACTGT
>CAWVIV010000010.1:0-154755 GCA_963929435.1 uncultured Bacilli bacterium | reverse complement strand
CAGTCGAGCGCTGCGTCTCAAATTCCTCATTACATTTATCTGAGGGTACTAGAAAAATAGGCCTTTTTGTAGTAAAAATATTCCATGTGATACAACTCCTTAAGCAAGATAATTGTATCACATATCCCTTAAAACTTTCATGTTTTAAGGGGACTTTTTGTTTTATACGAAAAAAAGACTGTCAAGAAATCAATTACTTAATTTCCCAACAGCCCCTTTTCAATGCTTTTCGGTAATTTGTAGACTTTTTATTCGGCAATTTGTGAGTTTTTTATTCGGTAATTTGTAGTTTTTAAGGTTACTATTTAATTATCTAAAAATTTAAGTGCTAACTCTTTAATCTTCCTAAATCTATGATTAAGTCCTGACTTAGTGATTTTTTTACCAGTCTCTAAACTGATAATCTCACTTAATTCTTTTAAATGAAGCTTCTTGATATTTTCTTACGATATTTCTTAAAGCTTCTTTAGTCTTATCATCAAGTAATTCTATTGCCATATTATCTTCAAGTATCTTAATATAATTTAACTGTTCCATCGCCGAATCTATTACTCTATCCATATTTGCTTGTTCACAATTATTATAGACGATTAGTTTTATTTTTAGCATCCCTATAAACTCTTATCTCTTCATAATAAAGCACTGCTTTACTACAACCAATTATCTTTAAAAAATCACTTATCTTATCAGCTTCTTTAATATATATTCATAAATCCTTTATCACGACTTAATAATTTAGCATTAAGTGAATAAGTATTAAGAAGTTTTCTGAACAAAAAACAGCTTCTTCGCTTCTTTCTATTAAAAACTCCAAATGATATCTACTAGTCTTAAGGGTCATTAATACTACCACTACTCAAGAAAACTCCTCTTAAATAACCTCTAACCTCATCATCAGACTCTACTAAATAACTAGGAACAACTTCACTATCAATACAAAAAGTTTCTTTAATAAAGTCATCTCCTTCAACAATAACTAAAGCTTTAAGTTTATTTTTACTGAAGTTATTATTATCTAAAAGCTCTTCACTATAAGATATCTCTTCATAACTATCAAGTAATTCTTTTAAGTATGCTATAAGAGCATCATTCTCCACTACTAATAGTAATAGAATCTTTAATTATTTGATAATTATTACGAAAAAAAGCCTGAGATTAAAGCTATTTTAGCTCAGTCTCAGTTATTTTTAATGTAGTTTATTTCATTTTTTACTGTACCAGTAAAAGACATAAGACATTCCCCCTATTTCATTAAGTAAGAAAAGATTAAAGAACTAAGTCTCTGACTATGATGCTTAAGAGTTCCATCGGCAATAGTAAAGTAAATCTGCTTCAATAAATTCAGTATCTAACTTAGATAAAACTGGATAATCTATTTTAACAGGGTCTTTTCTTTCTTTATTAGAATACCTTAAAGCCATCTCTTCACTTATTTTAGAATTAGAGGCAATAACAGCATCAAGCTTATGTTTACCTAAATAACTATTTATAAGGTTAACATGGTCACTTACAGTAAAGTCATCAGTCTCTCCAGGTTGTGTTACGATATTACATAAATACATAATAGGAGCTTTTGTCCTATCTAAACATTCAATAACTTCTGTAGAAATAAGATGAGGAAATATACTAGTAGTATAAAGGACTACCCATACTAAAGATGATTAAGTCTGCTTCTCTAATAGCAGTTTTAACTTCTTCTAACACTTTAGGTTGTTCTTTATAGAAAAGTTTTTTTTACTTTTTTCTCACTCTTAGTAATAGAAGCTTCTCCTTCTACAATACTACCATCCATCATTTCTGCCATAAGTGTTTACATTGGCATCTTCTGTTAATGGTAATACTTTATTTTTAATATCTAAAAGAGTACAAAAGTTCATTAATTGATTCTTTTAAACTCCCTGTAATATTTAAAAAGAGAAATAAGTATTAGAGTTACCCAAAGCATGTCCATCCAAATCGCTCGTGGTATTAAAGCGATATTCTAACATTTTTTTAATATTATCACTAGTAGAAGATAAACTACTAAGTACTTGTCTAATATCTCCAACAGCAGGAGCATGAAACTCTTCTCTTAATTTACCTGTGACTTCTTCCATCATCAGATACTGTAATAACAGCAGTTATATCTAAAGGAAAATCTTTAAGGCCTTTAAGCAAATAAGAAAGCCCTGTTCCCCCTCCAAAAACAACTATTTTTTTATTATTCACACTACTCATCTCCTTGAAATCTCTAATGCAACTTTAGCTGCTTCTCCCATGGCAATAACAATTTGATAGTCATATTTATTTAAAAGCATCACCCACGGCATAAACTCCATCTATAGAAGTCATTAAATTATCATCTGTTTTTAACATAACCTCTATCATCTAAAATATCTAATGATGATAAAAAGTTAGCATTAGGAATTTGCCCAATATAAATAAATACTCCATCAGTAATTATATCATTACCTTCTTTTGTCTTAATAGTAATTTTATCATCTTTAGAAAAACTTTCCTACTTCTCCTCTTACAAAAGAAATATTATCTATTTTCTTGAATCATCTCTTGCAAATAAGCTTTCGCTCTAAACTCATTACGATATAAAACAGTAACAGTTGATGCTAACTTACTTAAGTATATCGCTCCTTCAAATGCTGCATCAGAAGCTCCCACAACAACTACATCTTTTATTTTTATATAAAAGCCCCATCACAAACAGCACAATAACTTATTCCTTTAGTTCTAAGTTCATCTTCACCTTTAACTCCAAGTAATTTAGGCTTACGACCAGTAGCAATTATTACATAATCACAGATATACTCACCCTTACTAGTAATAACCTTTTTCTCTTTATCTATCTTGATATCCTTAACTTCTTCATATTTAACAGGAACGCCTAAATCAGTAATCTGTTTCTAACATCTTTAAAGCTAAATCACTTCCACTGATAGATTCATATGAAGGAAAATTCATAATATTTCCATTATCAACTATCTGTCCCTCCTGGCATAGACTTCTCTAAAATAATACAATCAATACCTGCTCTATTTAAGTAAAGCGCTGCAGTCATTCCTGCCAACACCACAACCTACAATTACTACTTTATATTTATTATTCATAAAGACCTCCTCTAATTATTTAATGTAAAAAAGGTTTCTCTATCAATAGTATATACATAAATATCAGTTAATTCATCTAAAAAGGTATACTGAACCTTTTTTATTTCTTTTTTTCTACAAAATCCTAGCTTTTCCATAACTTTCCATGATGCTATATTGTCTATTGCTGCTCCAGTTATTATTTTTTTTAATATCACACTCTGCAAACATATAATATAACATAGCTCTAGCAGCCTCAGTACAATAACCATTACCTTGATATAAAGGATCAATATACCACCCTACATCATAAACATCTACAAAAGATTGTTTATCATTATTCACATGACAATCAATCTGCCCTATACACTTATCAGTATCTTTTAAAAATATACTCCAACAAAAAACATCTTTATAATTAGCATGTCCTATTTTTTGCTTTATAATATTTTTCTTGTAAATTCCAATCAGTAAGTTTATTTCTAAATTTAATGGGAACAGTTAAATAATATTTATTGACATCATCAAGCATCAATATTTCCCAAAGTCTTTTTTGTTCCTTCATTGTTTGAGGCTTTAAAACTAATCTATTGGTTTCTATCTCCCTACTCCCCTTAAATTTCATAAAGCACATCCTCATCTATATAACTTCTTATTTCTTCGTAAGAAAACAAAGTAAACTCCTACGATAAACAAGACAACAGATACAAGCTGAGCCACTCTAATAGGACCCTAACATCAAACTATCTAGTCTCATCCCCTTCTATTATAAATCTAATGAATGAATACCACATCATATAAAATCCCATTAACTGTCCAGTCTTTAAGTTCTTATAAAACTTTCTAATTAATAAAAGAATTATAAAACCAATTACATTCCAACATGACTCAAAGAAGAATGTTGGCATATAATAATCTCCATTAATATACATACCTCTAATAATAAATTCTGGTATATATAAGCTCTTTAAATAACCATATGATGTAACATACCCATAAGCTTCACTATTAAAGAAGTTACCCCATCTTCCTATCGCTTGGCCTATAATAAGACCTACTACTAGTATATCCAAAAGTTTTAAAAGATTTAATTTATGTTTCTTACTATAATACCAAAGATATAGAAGTCCACCGAGTATCCCTCCATGAATAGCAAGACCACCATGCCATATATAAAGGTATCTCTATAGGATTAGACAAATAATATGATAAATTAAACAACACATAATAAGCCCTTGCTCCTAAAAATGCAAAGATAATAGTATAGAAAAAACATATCAAATAGTTCATCTTTATTAACTTTTTCTTTTCTAAAGCTCTAAAAAGGACAAGGACCTCCTCCTGCTATAAACTCCTAAAAAGAATAAAAATAGAGTAATAATATATCTTTATAAAACCTAAGTCTAACAATACCCCTATCCATGATGTTTAACCTTTCTAATAATTGGTTTAATGACAAACTCTTTCTATTAAGACATTAGCCACAAGAAATTAATATTGATATAGCAAGAGCAACCCATATATCCAAAAGATTAAAATATTTACCTAAAATCCAGTCTGTAAGTTTTAAAATAAATAAATTGATAAATGGATAGAAAAGACCAAAAGTAAGAGCCGTCACTGGTATGGTAAATCTAACTAACAAGGGTTTAACAGTCTGATTTGAAAATATATATTATAAATGAAGCTAATATTGAAAAAAGAAGAGGATGATGAGGGTCAATATAAAAAGTTTTAAAAAATTTAGAAACTAAAAAGAAGACTATAGAGTAACTTGCAAAATACAAAAAGCCATTCTATAAAATCTATTTAATCTGATTTTCTCTTTTGTCGTTACAATTATCTTCATAGTCTCCTCCTATAATTTATAACATTTTCTTTAAGAATTGTCCTGTATAAGATTCTTTAACTTTACTAATCTCTTCTGGAGTACCAGTAGCAACTACACTACCTCCTCCATCTCCTCCTTCTGGACCTAAATCAATAATATAATCAGCACATTTAATAACATCTAGATTATGCTCTATAACAAGTACTGTATCTTTATTATCGACTATTTTCTGTAAAATTGCAAGTAGCTTCTTAATATCTGCAGAATGTAGTCCTGTTGTTGGTTCATCTAGAACATACAAAGTTTTACCAGTTGGCTTTTTTCTGTAACTCTTTAGCAAGTTTAACTCTCTCTGCTTCCCTCTCCACTTAGTGTTGGGGCACTTTGTCCTAGTTTAATGTATCCTAGTCCTACATCTTCAAGCACTTGAAGTTTATTTTTAATCTTAGGAACATTACTAAAGAACTCTAAGAGCCTCACTAACTCGCATATCTAAGACATCTGCAATGTTCTTCTCTTTATAGTAAATGTTTAAAGTCTCTCTATTATACCTTGTACCATGACAAACTTCACAAGGAACATAAACATCTGGTAAGAAATGCATCTCTATTTTCTTAACTCCATCTCCTCTACAAGCTTCACATCTACCACCTTTTACATTAAAGGAAAAATCTATTCTTCTCAAAAGCCATACATCTTCGCTTCTTTAGTATTAGTAAAAAGCTCTCTAATATCATCAAAATACCCCTGTATATGTTGCAGGGTTACTTCTAGGAGTTCTACCAATTGGTGACTGTGATATATCAACAAGTTTATCAATATTATTAAGTCCTAATATTTTATCATGTTTACCAGGCTTAACTTTGGATTTATATAAAGTACTAGAAGCCGCTTTAACAAGAATCTCATTAATTAAAACTACTCTTACCACTACCACTAACACCAGTTACTAGGGTGAATGTTCCAAGAGGAATTTTAACATCTATATTTTTTAAATTATTCTCTTTAGCACCTTTAATAGTTATAAACTTACACAGTACCTTTTCTTCTTGTTTTAGGTACAAGAATACATTCTTTACCGCTTAAATAACGTCCTGTAATACTCTCATCACACTTCATTACTTCATCAGGTGTACCTGCTGCTACAATCTTTCCACCTCTATCTCCTGCTTCAGGACCAACATCAACAAGGTAATCAGCAGCAAGCATTGTATCAGTATCATGTTCTACAAACTATTAAAGTATTACCTAAATCTCTCATTTCAAGTAAAGAATTAATAAGTCTATCATTATCTCTTTGATGAAGTCCTATACTAGGTTCATCAAGAACATAAAGTACCCCCGTTAAACGAGAACCAATCTGTGTTGCTAGTCTAATACGTTGTGCTTCTCCACCACTTTAATGTTCCCGCACTTCTTGCAAGAGTCAAATATTCAAGTCCTACATTTTTTAAGAAAGATAAAACGTGATTTAATCTCTTTAAGAATAAGGTCAGCTATCTGCATTTTCTCTTCACTAAGTTTTTAATTTATCAAAGAAAGTAATAAGCTCTTTAACACTCATACACGTTACTTCATAAATATTTTTCTTGACCTACTTTAACAGAAAGCACATTATCAGCTAAACGAGCCCCTCCACAAACTTCACAAGTCTGCTCTATCATAAACTTCTCTAACCATTCTCTAATCCAACTACTTGATGTTTTCCATATTAACGACGTTCTAGGGTTATTGATAATACCCTTCATAGTAATCCGTTTGATTAGTAACATTACCACTTTTAGATTTATAGTTAAAATGAATCAACTCATCACTTCCATAAAGGATTAAATCTTTCTCTTCTTTCTGTTAACTTTTTTAAATGGTTTACTAGTACTAATCTTATAATGCTTACACATACACTCAAGTCTTTTATAATAAATATTGTCAGTATCATCACCAAGAGTAACAATCGCTCCATCTTTTAATGATTTACTCTTATCAGGAATAACTAAATCAGGGTCTATTTTTAACTTAATACCAAGCCCTTTACATTCAGGACATGCTCCATATGGTGCATTAAAACTAAATAGACGAGGTTCAAGTTCAGGTAGTGAAAAATCACAATATGGACATGCAAAATCTTCTGAATAAACTACTTCTTTATCGCCAAGAAAATCTACTACGACCTTTACCTTTACTAAGTTTAGTCGCAACCTCCAAAGACTCAAAAAGCCTACTTCTAATCCCATCTTTCAAAACAATTCTATCAACAATTACTTCAATATTAGACTTCTTATTTTTCTCTAAGTTAATCTCCTCAGTTAAATCATGCATCTCTCCATTTACTCTAACCCTAACAAATCCTTGTTTTCTTAAATCATCAAGTAAATCTTTATGAGTACCTTTCTCTCCATGAACAACAGGAGCCATAATAACGAGTTTAGTTCCCATATCATGCTCTAATATTTTATTAGTCATCTCTTCAATACTTTGACTAGTTATCGGAATATTATGATTAGGACAATATGGAACCCCTACTCTTGCAAATAAAAGACGTAAATAATCATATATCTCAGTAACAGTACCAACAGTACTACGAGGATTCTTACTAGTCGTTTTCTGGTCTATACTAATTGCAGGGCTAAGACCTTCTATAGAGTCAACATCAGGCTTTTCTGTTCCTCCTAAAAACTGTCTAGCATAAGCAGATAAACTCTCTACATATCTTCTTCTTTGTCCTTCAAGCATATATCGTATCAAAAGCAAGAGAAGATTTACCACTACCACTAACACCAGTCATTACAATTAATTTATTCTTAGGTAATTCTATCGAAACATTCTTTAAATTATTCTCTCTAGCACCTTTAACTATTATTTTATCCACAAATACCACTTCCTTAAAACGTTATATATTATAATACAAAATAATACATTTTTCTACTACCAAAATATACCATAAGCATGCTAATTAGTCAAACAAATTTTCTATAAAGGTAGAATAATAAAAAGTATAGACTAAACTTATAAGCCTACACTTTATTTAATATAAAAAATTACATCACCAAAAATAAAATTTAATAACTTTGACCTCTTCAGTCTTTATTAAGATAAACCATATTCAAATATTTTAGGTAAAAAAGTTTTAATACGTATTCAAAATATACAACATTTCTTACTTTATTATATTAAACAATTTCAAACTACTATTAAATATACCAACTATTTCATTTTATCGTTTTTACAAGCCTCTTCCATATTTACTTGCATTTTTATTCTTATTTTGACTTTCCATTTCTTTAAGCCATAATTCTTGTTGGAGCTTCATAAGTTCTTGATATAACTTAACAAATTTTTCATCATTAAAAAGACTCTGCATATTTCTTCTTATTTGTTCTTCGTCATAAGGATCAGACCAAGACTCTAAAACAATACCACCACTAGTGTGAGGGCTTTCTGTATAACTTTTTTGACTAGTTTGTATCGAAATATTTTCAAGTGAATCGTCATAAATCTTCCTACTTTTTTCATCACTTAATGTTTGATAAGCTAAAGATATTTCCTGCATGATTCCAGTAGTATCTTTATCAAGATTATTATCAGGATGATATTTTGAAGCCATTTGGCGATAAGCTTGCTTAATTTCTGCCTGGCTAGCATCATTTTTTACACCTAATAATTCATAATAATTAGCCATATAATCATATCCTCTCTTATATTAATTCTATTGTTAAAAGCAAAAAATGTCAACATAATTTTTTTTTGAGTTTCGGTTTTTTGAGTTTCGGTTTTTTATGAAAAATTTAAATTACTTAAATCTCTTTTTTATTAAGACACACAAAAACAATGTAATTATTGATTTACATTTTGTTTACTAAGATTATATTAAGGAAGAGATACTTTAGTATAACTAATATAACACTCTCTATTTTCTCCTTTATACATTAACGTTGTTAAAACTTTTCCTTTTCTTTCTAATGCTACTTCTTTTACAAGTCTCAATTTATCTTTAAATCTCAAATTTCTATTACCTTTTAATCTAGTTACAAACTTATTATCTTCTTTTATATCTTTCTTAAAAAACTCATTTGCATCATAGCCTCTATCTCTTATAAAAATAGGTGTTTTATTATTTTCGTTTAATAAGTTGACAACATAATCTTCACCATTAATAGTCTCATCATTCTCACTTTTAAACTCATCACTCTTTGTAGAATAAATTTTTGAATACAAACTTATTGGAGTTTTACTTTTTCTACTTAATGCTGTGTATTCACATACTTTATAGCCATTAACATATTTTTCTGTTTGACTACTTGCATCTCTAACAGTGCAAAGATCTTCAAGCTTTTTACTATATTCTTTATTTAAGTCTGTATCATCATTTAAAACTATTACTTCATTATCTGGTAATAATTTCATTATTTCTTTTTGGCAATTTTGAATTAGCATTCTTTTCATATAATCATCTAAATCTGCTAAGCCACTAGATAATCTATCTATTGTATATGGTAATTTAGTATTTTCTTTTAATGTTCTTGCTATCTCACTCAAATGAGAACTTCTACTGGCAGATATTCCATAAATAACATCTTTACATAAATTTTTAACAGATTTACACGTTCCTTCTGAAATTTTTTCTGAAAATTTTAAAATATCTCTTTTCATACTATATGTTTCTGTAGTAAAATAACTCATAGGAAAACACCTCCAATTGTTGTTTAGTAATATTTCATTACTATGGTTATTTTATTAATATTATTATACTACAATTCTTGAGGATTTTCCTTATTTTATGCCTAAAAAAGTGAATCTGTGGATAACACATTTTCACTTTTTTCTTGTCAACTATTTTTTTTCACCGAAACTCAAAAATTTTTTTGCCTAACTCAATAGATATTAATATTTAATCTAAATAATTAACATTTATCTTTGTCCTAACAAAAAAGCTATTAAAGGTATTAATAAACTACTAGCAATTATAACGAAAGCTAAAGCATAATTAGTAACAAAAGCTGCTATATTATCTTTATTATCTTCATTAGGCAATTTCATAGGAACAATATTGTCATCATCATTACCATAATGACCAGTACTCTTAACATAACTTCTACCCTTGCCAGCTCCTCCTTCTTCTTCGAGAGCCTTATTAAGTTTCGTAATCTCCTGTTTATTTTTAATCTCTAAATAATCACACAAATAAGTATGTCCTCCATTAACTACTATCATCTGATAATAATTAACTAAGTTCTCTGGTATAAATATTCTTAAACTGTGAAAAGTTCTGTTTTAAAAAGTCAGGTCTTAAATGCTCCAAAGTCTCTGATAAAAGACCTATCTCTAAGAAAGCTAAATTATATATATTATTATTAATTTTATTAGTTATTATCATCATCCATTACATCTAAACTCTTAAAATTAACAAAATCTCTATTATCATTAGTGACCCCTACTACTATATTTTTAGGATTAAAAGTTAATAACATAATACCCTTTACCATGAATATACTTCATCGTAGAATCCATTACATAAAAAAGACGTGTATACTCATAATTATTATGATAAGTCTTAGTATACTCATCTAATGTCTCTTCAAAAGGCATCCTAACTATTTCTCCCATAGGCATCACTGCTTTCTATTCTTTATACTATCATTTTATAGCATTTTAAGAGTAATTACAAGCCCGTTTATATTTAAGTATCTTCTCTTTCGCTCTTGTCGTTTTAGCAGAATCTAACCAATAATCTTCAGGACTACCTCCCATTATAAAAGAGACTCTATCATTATTTTTTAATTGATAATCAAGTGGTACTTCTATTCCATTAACAATAACTCCTTCCTAAATTATAACCAGTATTATCACCTTCTAGAAAATGCTAAATCTATAGGAGTAGAACCTAAAGGTAATTCAATAGTCTTATTATTCTTAGTCCTAACATAAACATTTTCTTTAGCAAAATAACTCTTTTTTTACTTTCTCTACATACAAATCATTTCTTTCAAAGTATTCACTAAGAAAGTTAAGGTCTTTACAAAATTGTAAACTATCTCTTATCTCATCTTGTACTTCACTAAATGGTTTATTCTTAGAATAAATATAATAAGGGGAGCCCATAAGTATCAACCATATCCATCTCCTTAGTCCTAATCTGAGCCTGCACTAAACAATTATTAATATATAAAACAGTATGTAAAGACCTATATAAATTAGTTTTGGGACACAGCAATAAATTCTTTAAATCTTGTTGAATCAATATCATACTCTTTATGTATAACACCTAAAGCTTTATAACAATCCAAATAATCATCAGTAACAATCTTAAGTGCAAACAAATCATGTATCGCATCTATAGTAACAATACTAGTTTCTTGACTACTAACTTTTCTTTGCCTTTTATTTAATTTAAGCATCTTTTTATAAGTACTATAAACTTCTTTTACTCTTAACTTAACAACACAATTAATACCATTATCTCTTAAAACTTTTTCCGTCTTATAAACAACATAATCTAAAGTTTCTTTATTTTCATTTAAATAGTCATTTATTTTTCTTGAAGTATCTGCATATTCCAAAGGATTTAATACTTTAAAAGATAAATCCTCTAATCTTTTCTTTATCTCATACATACCAATACGATATGCCAAAGGAACATACAAATCTATTGTCTCAAGAGCATTCTCTTTTTGTTTAAACTCTGTTTTAAAACCAATAGTTTCCATATTATGTAATCTATCTGCACATTTAATAGAAATAACTCTAATATCTTCATTAATCGCTCTTAATATCTTAGCCGTATTAGCCTCTACTTTTTCACTCTTACTAGAAAAGTTAAGTCCTTTTAGTTTACTAACCCCATCTACAAGTCTTGCCACACTACTTCCAAACATAGACTCTATCTCACTTAAAGTAATATCAGTATCTTCAATAGTATCATGTAAAAGTCCTGCTATTATTGTCTCTACATCGTTATAAGTACAAGCTAGAATATAAGCGACATGCAAAGGATGAGTTATATAAGGTTCTCCACTCTGTCTAAACTGTCCTTCATGAAGCTTAGAAGCTAGCAAATAAGCTTTTTTAATAACTTCTTCTCCTCCTATATTATTCTCTTTAACTTTAGCAAGCACATCATCAATAGTTATCATCATACCACTCCTTCCTAAATTTATATACAAAAAAACGGCTTACCAAAAAAGCCATTTTATATACAATGATTAAATATATCTAAAAAACCTCTCATAACACCACTACCTCTTCCAAAGATTAGAAAAATAATATCAAAAGAAGGAAGAGTTTGTCAACAACTAAATTTAAGTTTTTCCCTCATCGCTTTAACAACTCTACTAATATGAGAAGAACTAACATCTAAAAGATTAGATATTTCCGAATATTTAAAGTTATTTATTCTTAAAGTAATAATAGCAGAATCTAATTGACTCAAATTATCTAAATAGTCATCTAATTTATTATATATATCTAAATTATCTATATCATCATATGGATCTACTGCCCTAGAGTCTCTTACTTCAAAATCTAACTCTTTATATTTTAAAAGAGGTCTATTCTTTAATTTAAGTATATTTCTATACAAGAGATTAAACCCAGATGACAAGCATACTAATAGAAAGGAATAAAACAAACTTCCTTTATTAGGATCATAGTTTCTAACAGCATTATTAAAAGCAATGATACCCTCTTCATAAAAGTCATCCAAAGTAAACCCTGTACACTTATTATCTTTTAAGTAGTTATAATATTCCAAAGCTTTATTATAGATAATAGGTTTATACTTATTAAACATAATATCATAAGCTACTTCATCATTATCATAAATTAAATCTAATAGTTCATAATCATTGTATTTCATAACTCCTACTTTCTACTTCGGACTACCTCATATATCAATATACCCGCTGCCACAGATGCATTTAAACTATCTATTTTAGGACTAATAGGAATAGTAACTAAAAAGTCACAAGACTCTTTAACTAATTTACTCATACCTTTCTCTTCATTACCAATGACAAGACAAGTCTTACCATCATAATTAACATCTCTATAGTCTTCTCCATTCATAACCGTACCATATATCCAAAAACCATTATCTTTAAGTGTTTTAATAGTATTATTAATATTAGTAACTAAGACTATATCAATATCAAATACTGCCCCCACACTAGTCTTAACAACAGTAGAATTAACAAGTACTTGTCTATCATTAGGAATGATAATAGCATTAAAACCTGCAGCTACTGATGTTCTAATAATGGCCCCAAAGTTATGAGGATCAAGAATATGATCTAAAATAAGAACTTTATCATATTCTTTTTCTAGTATTTTATTTAAAGGAGTATACTGGTAGTCCTCCATATCGATGATTATACCTTGATGATTATCTTTGGTCAAATTATCAATTTCCGATTTTCGAGCCAATTTTATCTTAGATTTTGGAAATTCCCCTAGTAGATTTTGAATTTTCAAGTAATATTTCTCCTCAATTTTCAATTTTCTAACTTTTTTTAAAAGTTTTTCATCCTTAAATATTCTTTCCGCTACATTTCTTCCATATACTAACATAATTCCTCCACTATATAATTCATAACTTCATCAATTCTATCTTCTTTATTCTCAAGTTTTAAATACCCAATTAAAGCCTCAAGAGCCGTTGCCTTTTTATATTCTATCACACTACATCCCTTTGGATTAGGATGGCTCTTAGCATTTCTAGCTCGCCTTATAACACTAATCTCATCTTCATTAAAGAAGTCACTATCTAACATTTTATCTAAGAAAAATGCCTGTCTTTTCGCACTAACATAATTAATAGATTCTCTTTGTAAGTCATTAACTTTCCCTATTTTTTTCTCGACTAAATACATTCTAATATACTCTTCATACACTGCATCACCAAGATAAGCCAGTACTAAAGAATTAACACATCTAATATCCATAAACATCTCCTCTAAAGAAAAAAGACTATAAAGTCTAATCTCTATCATTTCCCATAACAACTAAAACAAGTCTAAGTAAATCTAGTAATGTTGAAATAAGTGAAGCGACATAAGTCATCGCTGCGGCCATTAACATGGAACTAGCCATACTTCTTTCACTATTATCAACTATTTTTAATTTACTAAGAAACATTTTACCACGTTTAGAAGCATTAAATTCAACTGGTAATGTAATAAGTTGAAATAAAAGTATTGCCACTAACAAAAATATACCAACCCATGCAAGGTTCATTGCCCCAAAGATAAGACCAATTAAAACTGCTAAATAACCAAACTTAGTACTAAAATTAACAATAGGAACTAAGAAAGATCTAAATTTCAAAAAGAAATAACCTTCTTTATCTTGAACAGCATGTCCACATTCATGAGCAGCCACACTAACACTTGCAATAGAGTCTCCATTGTAAATATCAGTTGAAAGTCTAACTACTTTAGCCCTAGGATCATAATGGTCAGTTAAATATCCTCTTGTCTCTACAACATAAACATTATCAAGTCCATTACTTTTTAATATTTCTCTAGCAACTTCTGCCCCTGTCATACCACTTTTAACTTTAGCTTTCTTATATTTACTATATCTTGTTCTTAAATAGATATCTGCAATAAGAGTTACAAGAAAAGCAATTATAACAAGTCCATAACCAAAATACATATAATAAAACATTTAAAACCTCCTATATTTTCTCTATAGTAGTACCATTTCTACCATCTATTAATCTAAAACCAATACTCTCTAAATAATCACGAATTCTATCCGCTTCGGCATAATCTTTATTTTGCTTAGCAATATTTCTTTTTTCTATTAAACTTTTTATCTCATCATCAATATCTATTATATCATTTTTTAGCAAATCTAAACTTAAAACTTTATCAAATTCCCTAATTAAATATTTTTTAGTCTTATCATTAGTATCAAGTTTCAATACTTCATAAAGAACTGTTAAAGCCATCGCTGTATTCATATCATCACTTAAAGCATCTTTAAACTTATCTAAATATGTCTTAACTATCTTCTCATCAAGTTCTCCTTCATCTTTAAGTAAAGATACTCTATTCTTAAGTTTCTTATAAGCATTCTCTGCTTGTCCTAAAGCTTCATAAGTAAAAAGTAATGGTTTACGGTAATGAGACTCTAAACACATATAACGATAACTTAAAGGATTAAAGCCCTTTTCTTCTAAGGTACTAACAGTAAGTATATCTCCTTTAGATTTACTCATCTTACCACTTTTATCATTTAAGTGTTCTCCATGTACCCAATAATTACACCATTTATGTCCAAGATAAGCTTCACTCTGAGCAATCTCATTAGTATGATGAGGAAAGATATTATCAACTCCTCCACAGTGAATATCAAGATATTCTCCAAGATTTTTAATAGCAATACAAGAACACTCTATATGCCAACCAGGATAACCAACACCAAAAGGACTATCCCATTTTAACTCTTGTGAATCAAACTTAGACTTAGTAAACCACAAAACAAAGTCCGCTTGATTTTTCTTATTACTATCAAACTCTACCCCTTCACGTACCCCCACAACCATATCATCTACTTTATGATTAGTTAGAATATAGTAATCACTAAGTTTAGAAGTATCAAAATAAACATTACCACCTGCTTTATAAGCGTAACCTTCATCAAGTAACTTTTCTATCATCTTTATATAAGAATCTATATTACTAGTAGCAGGACTTACAATACTAGGCCACTTAATATTAAGTTTCTCTGTATCTTTTTTAAACTCATCAGTGTAAAACTTAGCGATATCTAATACTGATTTATGCTCTCTTTTAGCACTTTTAAGCATTTTATCTTCACCACTATCAGAATCACTTGACAAATGTCCAACATCAGTAATATTCATACAACGTTTAACTTTATAACCTAACATATTTAAAGTTTTCTCTAATATATCTTCCATTATATAAGTCCTTAAATTACCAATATGAGCATAATGATAAACAGTAGGACCACAAGTATACATCTTAACTTCATTTTCATCTATTGGTACAAACTCTTCTACACTTCTTGTAAGAGTATTATATAACTTCATAACGTCACCTCTTTCTAATTGTCTATATTATATCATTAAAATATCTAAAAGAAAATAAGAGACTAAATAATAATCTTATACTTAAACAACTATAAATAGAAATGTTATTCCCCTTGCATTTTACTTTACCCATAACAATTATGTCACCAATGGCGTCGCAATCTCATTGTCTTTATATGTACGATATTTTATTCTACACCTTATTCTCTACTTTATTCTATACTTTTTTCTATACTTTATTCTATACTTTGTCAATTGTTCAATTCAAAACAAAAGATTAGATAAAAACCTAACCTTTTTTTAATGCAATGTTACAAAAGTCAATACCCTTATGTTAAATTAGTCGCTATAGTCATATTAAAATAGTCAACACTATCATATTAAATTAGTCAGACTGTTATCTCTTTCTTACCATTATACCATGCATCAACAATAATAGGAGTAACCACTTCATCTATAACTTTATCAACCCTTCTCGCTCCAAACTTTTCATAATTACTTTCCTCTATAACTTTATCCACAATTGTTGGGGATATCTTTATCTTTAAATCTTTCTTTTTAAATCCTTCTATTAACACATTTAATCTTTTTTCCACAATTTTGTGAATAACATCACTACTTATATCATTAAAGTAATAAATCTTCCCTATTCTATTAACAAATTCCACACCTAAAAACTCTTCTATATCGACATTGTTCTTACTCTCTGTAAAGCCTATAGAGTCATTAGAATACCCTAAATTAGTAGTCATAAACAAAAACACATTATCAAATCTAACCTTTCTACCTCGAGAGTCAGTCAAAACTCCTTCATCAAGCACTTGTAAAAACAGTTTCATAACTTCACTAGAAGCTTTCTCTATCTCATCAAGTAATACCACAGAATGAGGATGCATTCTTATTGTATCTAAAACAGTTAAATGATTATCAAAACCAACATAACCTGGAGGAGAACCAATAATCTTACTAACCGTATGAGCCTCTTTATATTCACTCATATCAAGTCTAATAAAATTAGATTCCCCATATAGAAGTTTTGCAAACTCTTTAACTAATAAAGTCTTACCAACACCAGTTCTTCCACAGAATAAAAAAGATTCTATATGCGGTTTTTCTTGAAAGCCAAGTCTAACCTTCTTAACCCTATTACATAAATCAGTAATAATCTCATCCTGTCCTAAAACTGCCTTCTTTAAGTTTTTATCTAAGTCATTTATAATCTTTCTACTACTCTTATTAATCTCATAAACAGGTATCTTAGTCTTTAAATATATAACATCTGCCACCATTTCCTTAGTAATCTTTTTAGGCTTTCTCTTAGTCATTAAATTAAGTTCTAACTCATTCTTCTTAGTAAGCAGTTCTTTTTCTTTTTCTTTATAAGTAGAAGCTAAATCAAAGTCCTGTTTAATAATCGCTTTCTTCTTATTACTTATAACTTCTTGAAGCTTTGTATTGATTTTTAAAAGTTCCGTATCATTCTTACTTTCTAATAACGATGCTTTAGTACAAACTTCATCTAAGATATCTATAGATTTATCAGGCTGATAATACTCATATATATAAGTACTAGAAAGCTCTACTATTAAATCTATAATATCATCACTAATACTAACAAAGTGATATGCTTCATATAAAGGCTTTAGTTTTTTTAATATTTCTTTAGTCTTATCTTTAGTAGGCTCTTCTATCATAATAATTTGAAATCTTCTATTCAAGGCTTTATCTTTTTCTATAAAGTTATGATATTCATAAGTAGTAGTCGCTCCAATTAATTGTATCTTTCCCCTTGCTAAAGCAGGTTTAATAATGTTAGAGGCATCTATCGCTCCTTCCGCCCCACCTGCCCCTACTATCGTATGTACTTCATCAATAAAGACAATAATATCATCATTTTCTTCAAGTTCTTTTAATATCTTAGAAACTCTCTCTTCAAACTCCCCTCGATATTTTGTCCCTGCTACTAAATTAGCCATAGGAAGAGAAAGAATAGTTTTCCCTTTAAGAGGTTTAGGAACATTACCTTCTACTATTCTTCTAGCAAGCTCTTCAACAATAGCCGTCTTACCAACTCCTGCTTCTCCAATTAGTAAAGGATTATTTTTACCTCTTCGACATAATATTTCTATTAAGCTTTTAATCTCATCATCTCTTCCTATAACAGGGTCAACTTCATTACCCACTACTTTTTTATTAAGATTAACAGCAAAGTCCTCTACAAGTAACTTCTTATGTATCGCTTTATTACTAACTTTAGAGTCTTTTGATATTGAATTATATATCTCATCCACATCTATATTAAGACCAATCAAAAGTCTAATCGCAACTCCTTCTCCTTCTTCAAGTATTGCGAGCAACAACTCATTAACACTTACTTCTACTTCACCTTTTTCTTTACTATTTAGTATCGCCGTCTCTATTACTCTCTTTAACAAAGGAGTATATAAAAACCACTGATTTGCATTCTTACCAACTCCAACTATTCTTATAAGTTCACTCTTAAACACTTCATAAGTTATGTTGTAAGAAGCTAATACTTTAGTTATCTCTAAATCCTTCATTGAAAGTATTGAAAGAAACAAATGCTCACTTCCAACATAAGGATGTCTTAAATTATTCATCTCTTTTTTAGCAAGTATCAAAGCTTTCTGTGCTTCTTCACTAAATCTTGAAAACATAAAATTCCTCCAATCAATATTATTGTAAAGATTTTTACTTACTTTAATCAAGAAATAGAAGCCCCAAAAAACTGACAAAAAAAAGACCCCTAAGGGTCAATAATTACTAAATTACTAGTAATAATACTGTAAATACTATAAATGCTAATACAAGTAAAGCTACTAATAATTTCCAAATATACTTAAACCAATCTTTATAAGAAGTATTAGTATAAGCAAGAGTTAACATAAGTGGAATACTAGTAGGTGCTACTAGAGTAACAATACCATATAAGCTCTGGAATATTACAGCAATAAGTTGATAATTATTAGTATCAGTAACAACACTTACAAAGTATGGTAACACACTATAGAATGCATAAAGTGGATCACCATTAAAGATACTAGAAATAACTACAACTAAACCAGTAGTAAAGATATTAAATCCTTTAGTTAATCCTAAAATAAATTTATAGATAACTAATTGATATGGATCATAAGTAGTAAGTACTAAACATGTATAGATTAGTATTACAATTAAAGCAGGTACTAATGCTTTTTTAACACCTTTACCAAATCCATCAAATACATCATCCCATTTAATTTTATAAACAAATTTAAGGATAATGATAGCAAGTAACATTAGAGTTACTAACTCTACTAAAGTCCAATATCCAAAAGCACTGATTGCCCCTAAAATCTTACCAAAGATAGGGAAACCAAATAATTCAAACTCTGTAATAGCAGTAGTTACATCATCAAATAAAGTTATACCGAAAGCACTATTCCAAGGAATAAAACCTAAAATTGTAACTATTAGCATTAAATCTAAGATTAAAACTAATGGCCATACTCTAACTTTATGTTTTTTACCTTTATCTTTATCTTTAGCTTTCTCAGCTTTAACTTCCTCTGGGATAAATTCTTCTTTATCATCACACTTTTTAGTACTAGCTTTCTTACCAAATTTTAATGTAAATAAAGCTAGCATTACTACACCTAATACTAAAAGAACAATTTTAGCCCAAATCAAATCTGTAAGTTCTACTGATAAGTATTGTTGTAATACTTGAGTTGTATTATAAGAAAATGTTGTTCCCATTAAACCTACAGCAACACTACCTGCAGTAACAGCAGTTGCAGCTACTTTATTGTATCCCATCATAAGTACTAAAGAAATAACAAATGGGAATAACATTAACAATGCTAATTGTAGTCCTGCAAATGAAGTTAAAAATGCAAATAAAGCCATAATAACAACAAGGCATATTACTTCTTTACCTTTAAACTTCTTAACTAGACTATCTAGCATTCTTCTATATGCTCCAGTTTTATATAAAACACCATAGAAACCACCAACAACTAATACAAATAGAGCAACATAACCAAAGTAACCAAATACAGTTGATTGATATGATAAAATATCGAATAGTCCAACTTGATATCTACCAAGTTCTGTATACTCAGTTTGATAAGTTGCACAAGGTAAAATCCATGTTAGTAAAGCAAATAAAAGTAATGTTATAATAACAACTTTAAGTGTATTATGCTTTTTCATATCTTTCTCTCCTTCCAACTATAATTATACGAAGAATTCCTTTAGTTTACAAGCTTTTGACGACTTTTTTTGTGAAACTTTGTTACAGTTCAGATAGAAAAGACTAAATAAAAGTCAAATCTATCTTTTTTATTACTATTTTACTAGAAGATAAAAGAAAATAATAGACTGTTAATTAAAACACAATTTATTTATAATTAAAACAAAGGTAGGTATTTGATATGACAACAAAAGGATATGTAAATGATTTTTATAAACAATTTGAAGAATTAAATAAAAAGTTAGATAAAGCAAATAGTACTATCTTTAATATGTCATTAATAATATCTGAATTAAATGAGAATAATAAGAAACTTACAAAAGAACTAGAAAAGGTAAATAAAAAAAATCAAAAATTATTACTTGAAATTGAAAGATTAAAAAATAATAATGATAAAGATAGTTCTAACTCTAGTAAGCCTTCTTCTACTAATGGATATAAAAAAGTAATTACCAATAACCGCGAGAAATCAGGTAAAAAACAAGGTGGTCAAGTTGGTCATAAAGGAGAAACCTTAACTAAAGAAAAAATAGATAAAATGATAGAAAATAAAGAAATTGATAGAATAATAATAGTAGAAGAAAATAAAAATAAATTAACAGAAAATAATACACCAATTGTAACTTATGAAATAGATATTAAAGTAGAAAAAGTCTTAATAAAACATGTTTACTATCCAACTACTCCTCAAAACATTACTTCTAGTCCGGTAATATATGGAAATAATATAAAATCAATAAGTGCCTTAATGTATATGAAAGGTTCTTCTTTAGATGCAATAAAATCACTACTTGGTGAATTTACTGATAATAAATTAATTCCATCAAAAGGTTCTATATACAGTTGGATTCATGGACTATCAG
Organism: uncultured Bacilli bacterium; assembly: GCA_963929435.1. Classification (GTDB taxonomy): domain Bacteria; phylum Bacillota_I; class Bacilli_A; order RF39; family UBA660; genus Onthousia. The sequence continues at coordinate 133,676 of CAWVIV010000010.1, read as the reverse complement.
ATGTACTATCTAATACAGAATATGAAAAAATCAAAAAAGAATTATTAAATAGTCTCGTTTTACATGTTGATGAAACTCCAATCAAAATTAATGGAGAACAGTATTACATACATAATATTTCAAATGATAAGTATACTTTACAATATGTTAGTAAAAAAAGAGGTGAAAAAGCGATAAAGGACTTTGGACTTTTAAAGCAATTTAATGGTATATTAGTCCATGACCACTTTATCATGTATTACAATTATGGAAGTGGAAATGCAGAATGTAATGTTCATGCTTTAAGATATTTAAAAGGAGTTACAGATTTTACTGAACATAAATGGGCTAAGAAACTTTCTTCATTGTTAATAGAAATGAAGAATAGAAAAGAAGAATTAATAGCATCTGGTATAGAAAGAATTTCTGATACAGAATATGAAAGCTTTAAAAATAGATATTTAGAAATCTTAAAAGAAGGTAATCTTGAATATAAAAAAGATTTAAAAACAAATTCTTATAAAAAAGATGAGAGAAGATTACTAAATCGTTTAGAAAAATATGTAGATAATCATTTACTATTTTTGAAGAAGTTTTATGTTCCATTTTCTAATAACAGAGCGGAAGCAGATTTAAGATTTGCAAAGATTAGACAAAAGATTGGTAAGTTTAGAAGTATTGAAGGAGCGAATAACTTTGTAGTTATAAGAAGTTTTGCATCTACATGTTCTAAAAATAAAAAATCATTAAATTCTTCTTTAAAAGAGGTTTTTAGTAATAAAACAGTTCGGGTATAAAAATAGATAGAACTTGATAGTTCTACCTAATTTTTGTCATGTTCTATCTGAACTGTAACGAAACTTTTGTGAATTTTATAATTTATCAAAAAAGGCTTTAAATAATCTCTTAGAATATTCATCATCTAAATTAGATTCAGGATGCCACTGTACACCTAATATAAAGTTTTTATCTTTAAGTTCCACACCCTCTATAAGTCCATCCCTACTCCTAGCACAGACCAAAGTATTATCAAATTCTGGGACATGATAACTATGTCTAGAATTAACCCATATCTCTTTCTCACCTATAATAGAATAAAGTTTACTATTCTTATCGATAATAACTGAATGAACATAATTCTTAGTAGGTTTTAAATGATTGATAGAGGTATTATTCTTAATAGTATTATCATAGCCTATTCTCTCATCACCACTTAATACTTTACTTAAAGCTTGCATACCTAAACATATAGCAAATAATGGTTTATCACACCTAATTGCATAATCTATAACTACTTCATCCAATTGATACCAAGTATCTCCTCCAGGTAATATAAACCCATCACAGTTTTTTAGAACCCTCTCTAAATCTTTAATCTCTTCTTCACTATAAAGATTTTCACAAGACAAGTCATCCTTATCAACAGGTAATATTAATAAAGGAATACCCCCAAATTTCGTAACAGCAAGTCTAACTTCTTCTACACAAATAATATTAGATTCTCCACTATATAATCTTCCAACTATCCCGATAATAGGTTTAATCTTAATCACCTCAAAATAAGATATGAAAAAAGATAAGAATATTTAACTCTTATCTCAATGTTTTAACTTTATCTTTAAGTAAGTTGATATCATGATTAACTCTCTCTTCATCAGATATAAATGGTAAAAAATCTGCAATATTGGGTATAGGGCAATCTAATAACATATTTTTATTAGCATCACAAATCAAAGGAAAAATTGAAGTACCTTTTAAAAGCTCTTCTAATAATGAAAGATCTAAAAGACCACCATCCACCAAAGCTTCTTCTAATTCAATACCATATATTAAACTGAAATAGCTAATTAAAGCCTTGTAATTATCAGCATTAAAAGAAACATCAAATTTTTTATCTTTATAGTTCAAATAAAACCTTGTATAAGAAAGCTCTTCATCACCAAAAGTTACTGAATCAAAGTCGATTAAATGGCCACCATTTGAATCAATTAATAAATTAGACGTATGCACATCATTAAAACAAAGATCATAGCGATGCAAAGCATTTAATTGATTGTCAGTATCAGTAATTGCCTTAATTTTTTTATCTAACAGGAAATGACTAGCTTTAGCAAAAGGTATAGCATCTTTAAAATAATACATAACTATACCTTTATATTCATCATCAATAATTAAATCATCAATTGGTTCACCACTATTCTCTATATATGGTTTTTCAGCTAAATAATCAAATATTAATCTAGTTTCAGAACTAGTATACCTATTTTTCTTAAGCAAAAAATTATCTTTTATTCTAAGTTGTGAACAAAATGTGTTATAAATTAATTCTAAGCTTTCATACTCTTCTTTTGTAATTTTCACAAACCTCACCCCTTACCTAATTTATTTCTCAATAGGTTTCATTGTTGGAAATAATATAACATCACGAATACTATCTTGTTCTGTAAAGAACATTATAAGTCTATCTATTCCATAACCTACACCACCAGCAGGAGGCATACCATATTCTAAGGCTTCAATAAAGTCCATATCTATATCATTCGCTTCAGCATTACCTAAATTCTTCTCTTTTAATTGTTCTTCAAATCTATCTAACTGATCATCTGGATCATTTAACTCAGTATAAGCATTAGCCATTTCTCTACCTGCAATAAATAATTCAAATCTATCCACAAATCTAGGATCATCTTTATTTTTCTTAGTAAGTGGAGAAATCTCTACTGGATGTCCATATAAGAAAGTTGGTTGAATTAAAGTTTCCTCTACATACTTTTCAAAGAAAAGATTTATGATATGCCCTACTGTCTTTTCATGTTCTTGAACTTCAATATTATGTTCTTTTGCAAGTTCTAAAGCCTCATCTACACTCATTTCTTTTTTAAAGTCAATACCAGTCTTCTCTTTAATTGCATCAACCATACTAATTCTCTTCCATGGTCCTTTTAAGTTAATATCTTGATTATTCCAATGATAATCCATCTTACCAATAACATTCTCGGCAATATTAACAAACATCTTTTCTGTTAAATCCATCATACCCTCTAAATCAGAATATGCTTCATAAACTTCCATAAGAGTAAACTCTGGATTATGTTTAGGATCCATTCCTTCATTTCTAAAGACACGACCTATTTCATAAACCTTTTCCATACCTCCAACTAAAAGTCTTTTTAAAGGTAATTCTAAGGCAATTCTAAGGTACATATCAAGGTCTTGACTATTATGATGAGTAACAAAAGGACGAGCTGAAGCACCGGTTAACAACGTTGATAAAACAGGTGTCTCTACTTCAACAAAATCTCTATTATCTAAAAAGCTTTGAATAGAACGAATAATCTTAGGTCTTAAAAAAGCAACACGTCTAGACTCATCATTCATCATCAAATCAACATAACGTCTTCTGTATCTTTCTTCAACATCAGTAAGTCCATGAAACTTCTCAGGAAGTGGTCTTAAAGCCTTAACTAAAGGTGTATATTCTAAACACTTAATAGTAACTTCTCCTGTCCTTGTCTTCATAACCTTACCATAAACACCAACAATATCCCCAATATCAGCAGACTTAAATAACGTATAGATATCTTCTCCTACATCATTAATTGATATATATACTTGAATAGAACCACTCTTATCTTTAATAGAGAAAAATGAAGCTTTACCCATCTTTCTAATAAACATAATTCTACCAGCCACTTTAACAGTATCAGTCATACTATCAAAAGCATCATGGTCTACACTTTCATACTTTTCTTTAACATCATTAGCATAATCACTTCTATCATATCTACTACCAAAAGGATCATAACCTAATTCTCTTAACTTAAGAGCTTTATCCCTTCTAACTAATTCCTGTTCTGTTAATTTTCGCTCGTGCATAAAACATCCTCCTTCACTGTATCTGCAACTACAACTTCAGTCTTAGCAACTTTATCGTGTAATCCTTGTGCATTCCTAGTAAATGCTATCATTATTAAACTAATAATAAGTACTATATATTGAATACTACTAACAAGACTACTAGCACTTAAAAATATATTTTTACTTAAGAAGAGTACTAAAATAACATTAATAATATTAACTAAAATACTATTATTAATCATCCCTCTAATAAGTAAATCATTCATAGATAGTTCTGTATCATTAGTTTTCTTAACTCTAATTTTCATTAACTTCTTACCAAAAGTCTGCCCATTATTATAACATGGATAAACAACATAGTAAAGTAGACTTATAACAATAGTGACAATAGAAACAATAACCGTTTGTCTAGAAATATCATAACTTAAGTCTACCATTTGATTAACATATTCTTCCATAGAAACAGTTCCTTCAACATAACCTTCTAAAACTCTATTTTGTTCTTCATAAAGCTTAGTAGCCGTATCATTAACAGGAACAAACATTGTAATAAGAGAAGTTATTATACTAATAAGTACTAAATCTATTAGAAAAGCAAGTACTCTCTGACTAAACATTGCCTTAATATCAGGACTCTTCTTAACCTTATTTTTTTTATTTATTTTCTCTTCTTCCTCTTTAATTTTATCATAAACATTTTTCTTTTTCATAAAGTTCCTCCTTAAACTCTTCTAATACTTGTAGTATATCACATATCTTAGTCATTTTATAAATTTTATTTTTAATATCATTACTTCCTTTAACACCTTTTAAGTACCAACCAACATGACTTCTTATTTCAAGTACTGCCTGCTTCTCACTTTTTAAGTCACTTAACATCTTTAAATGTTTAATACACATTTCTATTTTATCATTAGTTGTAGGTAGTGTATAAGGTTTTCCTTCAAGATATAATACAGTATTTCTAATAAGCCAAGGATTACCTAAAGCAGCTCTTCCTATCATAACTGCATCACACCCAGTAAAATCTAACATTTCTTTTGCTTTCTCGGGACTAGTAACATCACCATTACCAATTACTGGAATTTTAACACTATTTTTGACATCACGAATTATATTCCAATCTGCTTTACCAGAATATCCTTGACTTCTCGTTCTCCCATGGACAGTAATAGCACTAGCACCTGCTTCTTCACAAATTTTAGCAATTTCTACAGCATTTATATGATTAGCATCCCATCCACTACGTATTTTAACTGTAACAGGGCATTTAACAGCATTTACGACAGCCTTAACTATCTCTTTTACTTTACTAGGATTTTTAAGCAAGGCACTACCTGCTTGGGCTCTTAAAGCCACTTTAGGAACAGGACACCCCATATTAATATCAATAATATCAGGTCTCATTTCTTTCTCTATATATTTAGCAGCCTCTACAAAGCTATCTACATCACTACCAAATATCTGTTGTGCGATAGGACGTTCAACATCTTCCATATAAAGCATATCAATAGTTTTCTTATTATCATAACATATAGCCTTATCACTAACCATCTCAGCATAGATAAGTCCACAGCCCATTTCTTTAACTATCTTACGATAAGCACTATTACAAATACCTGCCATAGGAGCAAGAACAACTCTATTTTCTATTTCAACATTACCTATTTTCCACATATAAAATCACCCAACACTTGCAAAATATAAACTTTTGTGTTACTATGAATATGTAAAAGGAATTTACATAAACTATTAAGGGAACATTTAGCATTGGATAACTAGATGTCTACCCCCCAAAAATATTTAATTAAAGGTGATAGACATTAATCTTTATAAAAGATTAAGTGTCTTTTTTTATTTCTGTTATTAGAAGAATAACGAGGAACAAAATGATACAGACATAACGTAATACCTTTAATATAAATACACGTTTCTTCATCTATATCAAACCTCCTTTCCGGAGGTAGACACCCTACTACTAAAATTCCCTTAGACATATTATATACTAAAGACAATTTTGATACAAGTGTTTTTTCACAAATTAGATACTTATTTTTTTGATAATTTATTTTCTTTTAACAAATCTCTAATCTCTTCAAGTAACACCACTTGTTCATCCTTTTTCTTCTCTTCTTTTTTATGTTCAATTCCTAACTTCTTATCTGCTCTATCTCTAATATTAGTAACTATCTTAACCATTACAAATATACAAATAGCAATGATTAAAAAGTCAACAATACTCTGTATAAAAGAACCATACATAATAGAAGCATCACCTATTTTAATAGATAAGCCACTAAAGTCAAGTCCTCCTAATACAACCCCAAGTAAAGGCATAAATATATCATCTACTAAACTACTAACTATTTTAGAAAAAGCACCACCAATAATAACACCAATAGCCATATCTAAAACAGCACCTCTACTAATAAACTTTCTAAATTCTCCTATTTCTTTTTCAACTGCTTTCTTAGCTTTCATAACTACTTCCTCCATTTTTTAAAAATAATTTTATATAATAATTACCTACTTGAAATACATTTATCTATAATATCACTTGTATGATGTCTATAATGAGTATGTGGAATTGGTAAAATTACAATATTTAATCTCTTACATAACATTCTAATAGCAATAGGTGCTTCTTTATTTGGAATGTGATAAATAATATCAGGCCTAAGCTTTTCAATAATATAACCATCTCTAATAAACTTGTAAGTTTCTATACTATTTAAATGATTATCATTAATAATATCATCAATTAAATCTGTTTTTATTACTTTGTTAGCTAAAATAGTATAATCAACATATTTAATACTATCAACAATCTCTACTCTTTCATCCTCAGGAATTATAGGTCTATTTTTTCCTTTCAATGAAACATCTATATCAGATTTAACCTCTACTACTAAAATATCTACAGAATTCTTTATATTTTTTAATATTTGAAGATGGTCATAATGAAACAAATCCCAACTACCTTTAATTATTGAAATTTTTTTATCTAAATTATTATCTCTTATTTTATGTAAATAGTCATAATTAATTATCATTATTATTTATCTCCATGTTAAATAATATGTCATTAATTTTTTTGTTTAAATCATCAATAGTTCCATCATTATTTATCTGATATTTAGTTTTATAACCTAACTCATTTAAAGAAGTATATTTTAATCTATTCAATAATGCATCATCATGCCACTTAGACAATTTATTATTTTTTTCTAATCTTTCACTTAATCTTTTTAATTTTATATTCAAATCACAATTTATAGAAATAGTCAAATCACATTTGTCAAAAAAGCTAATTAAAGGTAAAAAAGCCCAATCGACAATAAAAACTTCTGTCTTAGCATTATTCATAATTTTATCATTTATACACCATTCTATATCTTTCTCAATTATTCTAACCCATTTTTTAATATCATTAAAATTCGTGCCAATGTAATTATACCAATAATCATTAATATTACTTAATTTTAAAGCTTTAATTATTTCATTTTTATGAATATCTAAATATTTATGCATAAATTCATCTACATTTATAACCATAGAATTATTTATTTTTTTACTAATGATATTAGTTAAAGTACTTTTTCCAGCACCACTTCCGCCTGTTATTCCAATTATTATCATAGTAACCTCCATCTTTTTCCACAGTTTAAGTGGATAACTGACTTTATAATACAGAAAAAAGAACTATTTTTCAAGTTCTTTTATTAATTCTGCTTTATTCATCTTAGAGTAACCTTTAACTCCTTTTTCTTTAGCAAGTTCCTTTAACTTAGTTAAACTCATTTTCTCATAGTTAGTTTCCTCTTCTTCTGGAGGCATCTCTCCATGTTCTACTAAGTAATCAATTTGTTCTTTAGTTAATGTCTCATACTCTAATAATGTCTTAGCAAGTAAATCAAGTAAATCTCTATTTTCTTTAATTATCTTAGTCGCTTCATCATAGCACTTATCAATAATCTTTCTCATTTCTTGATCTATTTCATGAGCTACTTCATTAGAGAAGTTTCTACTCTTAGCATAGTCCCTACCTAAGAAAGCACTACCTTCTCTTTCTTCTAATTGCATAGGTCCTAAATCACTCATACCATATTCAGTAACCATAGCTCTTGCTATCTTAGTAGCTTTCTCAAAGTCATTTTGAGCACCTGTTGTAACTTCACCAAAGACAACCTCTTCACTAACACGTCCTGCAAGTAAACCTGTAATTTCTTCAAGTAAATCAGTTTTAGTCTTACAAATCTTCTCTTCACTAGGAATCATCATATTATATCCACCTGCAGAACCACGTGGAATAATAGTAACCTTTTGAACATCGTTAGCACCCTTTAACTTAATACCAACAACAGCGTGACCTGATTCATGATATGCAACTAACTTACGGTCGGCTTCACTTCTTTTAGCACTAGTCTTAGCAGGTCCCATTAGTACTCTATCACTAGCTTCATCTATTTCACTCATCGTAATAGCATCTTTATTACGTCTAACAGCAAGTAAAGCAGCCTCATTAAGTAAGTTTTCAAGGTCTGCACCAGAATAACCTGGAGTTCTCTTAGCAAGTGCCGGAATATTAACAGAAGGCGCTAATACTTTGTTACGAGCATGTACTTTAAGTATTTCTTCACGTCCCTTTACATCAGGTAAATTAACAACAACTTGTCTATCAAATCTACCTGGACGAAGTAAGGCTGGGTCTAATACATCAGGTCTATTAGTAGCAGCAATAATAATGATACCTTCATTTTCACCAAATCCATCCATCTCAGTAAGTAATTGGTTTAATGTTTGTTCTCTCTCATCATGTCCACCACCAATTCCTGTACCTCTTTGTCTACCAACAGCATCAATCTCATCTATAAAGATAAGACATGGAGCAGTTCTTTTCGCTTGTTGGAACATATCACGAACACGGCTTGCACCAACACCAACAAACAACTCAACAAAGTCAGATCCACTAATATAATAGAAAGGAACATTCGCTTCACCTGCTACTGCACGGGCAAGTAATGTTTTACCAGTTCCTGGAGGACCATATAAAAGTACACCCTTAGGAATTCTAGCACCTAACTTTTGGAACTTTTTAGGATTCTTTAAAAAGTCTATTAATTCTTTAACTTCTTCTTTCTCTTCATTAAGACCAGCTACATCTTTAAAAGTAACTTTATTTTTATCACTAGAAAGCTTTGCTTTACTCTTACCAAAATCAAGAGAATTCTTACCTCCACCCATTTGTTTAGTTAAAAACCAAAAACAAATAAAGGCAAGTAAAGCAATAGGTAAAATATTAACAATTACAAGTAAAATAGTACTAGACTCTGGATCAGCTACACTAGTAAACTCAAAGTCATCCGCTTCACTCGCTTCCACTAACTTTTTCATCACTTGGTCAGATAATGGAACTCTAACAAAGAAACTTTCATTTTCTTTATAATTATCTAACTTACCAGTAATCTCATAAATCTGTGCTCTCTCACGAGGAGTTACAGTAATCTCACTTACTTCCTTAGCCTCTAAATCACTCATAAACTCATCATAAGTTAAAACATTAACTTTTTGATTAGCAACACTAACAAAGTATATAACTCCAAGCATCACTAGAAGTAAAAAGACATAAGGTAGTAAACCTTTTTTAACAACTTTTTTATTTACATTCATGGAAATCTCTCCTTTTTTCTACTCATATCTCAGTATTATATCATAAAATTCACTATTAGTCTTATCAAATTTAGATTTTTTTAATCCTGGAACAAAAACTATTCTTTCACGACTATCAACTACTATAGGCCATAAGTCTCTATCAGCAAGAGGAATCTTACTATCTATAAAAATATCTTTTATTTTTTTATGTCCTCCTCCCTTAATAGCCATAACATCTCCAAGCTTTCTAGTTCTAACAATTAAAGGCAAAGTTACATCTTTACTAGAAAGTTTTATAATGTTATTACTATTACCTTTAACAGAATCTAATAATTCTAACTTATGTCCATTAGGAAGTATTACTTCCCTACTTACTTCTATTTCATAACTACTAAGTAAATTAGGATTTCTTCTAATAGATAAAGTATTATAACTCTTTACTACCTCAACATCATTAGGAAGATTAACCTTAGCATTACTCTTCTTACTATTAATAAGACTTTCTATTAAATCTAAATGTTTATCGTTTATTAAAATTAAATCATCTTGATAAAAACTAGATATAAATCTCTCCAAAATAATTCTCTTTAAGAATTTATTAATCTCTAAGTATTTATCTATATATAGTTTATTATCTTTAATAACTTTACTAATCGCCTTACTAGCTTCTTCTTCTATAAAATCATCCGCTTGGCTTAACACATTACTAAACTTTAAATATTTCTTATGAATATCTTTATCTTCACTTTTTAAGAAAGGTAAAACTTCCTTACGATATCTATTTCTCGTATAAACATCACTAAAGTTACTTTTATCAATAGCATAAGGAACTCGATTCTTATGACAATAATCTAATAACTCACTCTTAGTTAAACCTATAAAAGGACGATAAATGTAGTAGCCATCCATTTTTACCAACTTTCTAAAGCCACTATATCCTCTTAAAGTAGAACCTCTAGCAATTCTCATAAGAATTGTTTCCATCAAGTCATCACCATGATGAGCAGTTAAAAGGTATTTAGCATTATATTTCTTAACTATTTCATCAAAGAACTGATACCTAATATTTCTCGCTTCATTATGAAAGTTATCATCACCATATCTATCTATTTTCATATATTCAAAGATTACATTATTATTTTTACAATACTTCTCTAAATCTTCTTTCTCTTTAGCGCTCTCACGTCTTTTATCATGATTAACATGAGCACATACTAATCTAATATCATATTTTTTTCTAAGTTCTAATAAACTCTTAAATAAAGCCATAGAATCAGGACCATAACTACAAGCGAAAACTAAGAAGTCCCCATCTTTTACTTTAATATCTTTATATAAACTTTCAATATTCATTACTTACTATCACTTTCCTCTTCATCATCTTCAGGTATTTTTAAGATTAACTCTCCATCTTTAGAGTAATAATACTTTTCTCTAGCATATCTTGCTATATAATCAGAATCCTGTAACTTATTAACATCAGACTCCAACTCTTCTTCTTTATCTTTTAAGGAAGCAAGTTCTTTTTTTAACTCTCCCTTTTCCTGATATTTACTATATATCATAGTCCAATATCTAAAAATTGTAAACGTAGTAAAAATAATAACAGCAAAAGAAACACAAAGCAATAGTACTGGACCTAACTTTTTCTTTTTTCTTCTTTTAGCCATTAAATTTTCACCCACTTTCCTAAAATATATTATAAAGCCATAAAAAAACTAGTTCAATATTAACTAGTCACTCTTTACACTTTTGGTCATCTTTTTTAGGCTTTTTCTTAACTTCAGGCACTTTCAATAGTTTTCTAAACTTCTTAGTAATATTAAAGAAGGTAAAAAAGCCCAAGATAATAAATAAATAAAAATATGGATGAATAACAGCATTATTTATCTTTCTCATAACAAGAAAATAGATAAAAACTAAATCAAAAACAAATAAACTATTAAATATAATCTTAACAACTCTATTTTTATAAAAGAGAATATTATAATTAAAATTATATAAGACTGATAAGACTCCCCCATATATAAAAGAAAAGATTAATGCTACTACTTGTTCAACTAAACTCATTATCTAAACAGTCTATTAAAGACACTAGAGCCTTCTTTATCTTTCTTACCACTATTATCATCCATATAAGAAAATCCCTTTATCAATCCTTTAATAGAGACATTACCTGCTAAAGTATCTAACTTAACAAGTTCCAAATCCTCCCCTTTAACAGCCAAATAGCCCATAACTGTCTCTAACAAAAACTCTTCATTATCAAAGTTTTCTATTTTCTTAACTCCTGTAATAAGTAAATTCTTTCTTTCTGTAATCGTAATACTATGATTATAATTATTAATAATTGCTTCCTTGCTTTCCATATCATCACCTACTAAATGATATGCAACAAACAAAAAAAGAAGAACTAATCTTCTTTAGAATCTTCATCTTTAATGTTATTATAAGCTTCAATAATCTTATCTTGAAACATTGCTCTAACTTCTGGATTAATTGGATGTGCAATATCCCTATATCCTCCAGCTTGAGTCTTTCTACTAGGCATAGCAATAAAGAGTCCATTGTCACCTTCAATGATTCTAATATCATGAACAGCAAAAGAATCATCAAGTAATACTGATGCAATACCTTTCATGCGACTACCTTCTTTTTCAATTTTACGTACATTTACAGATGTAATTTTCATATGTAACCTCCTAATACTAAGTCTTATAAGTCAATTCTATACCAGTTAACTAACTTTTGCAAGTCGTTTTTTAAAACTTGTCAAATACTTTACTAATATATATTTATTTAAGTATCTCCAAGCTAGAAGTAATCAAATCACTATAAGAAAAAGATTTAATATTATTATCTATTAATTTAACAACAAATATCGCTTGATAAGTCTCTATTATCTCCCCTTCAAATTCCACTATTTGGTTTCTACTACCATTAAATTTAAAATGAAGCATCTTTCCTTCTTTAGATTTTACTTCATCTCTTACTTTATCAACATTCATCTTGGATACCCCACATACATAACACCATTAGTAATAATACCACCCATTCCATTACTACCATAATGAGTCTTAGAAAGTAAACTTATCAAATCAATTTCTTTATTTTTAGGAGATAAAGCGACAGTACTAGCGATAATAGCAGGGTCTAAAGCATGAATATTAATTCTCTTAGGACTAGAAGCAAAGTTAGCCCCTGCTTTAATTAAGTCCTCATAAAAAGACTGACAAGCCCCTGCTATAATAATGAGTTTATCTTGATTTCTCTCATACTCTCTAGCTTTCATCGTCGCTTTAACAAAATTAAGAGAATTCTGATAATTAGCCAAATCACTCTTATCTTTATTCTTCTTAAAAGAATCATGTCCTGTAATAACTAAAATATCCGGATTATACTTTTCTAAACAAGAAGTAATCTCTTTAGAAAAATCATCTTCATCCAAATTAACCCCATAAGCTTCTAAATGCATATCTTTATAAAAATCTATACATCGCCGCAAATAATCTTTATCGCCATCAATATGCAAAATCTTTCCTGGCAAATAAAAGTATTCACTTCTATCTAAATTAAGCATATCTTTAATCTTTTTAGCATCATTTCTATCTTTATTAGTATCATAATCTACATCCGCTTCTTCTAAATCATCAAGACTACTATCAGCATAGAGCCTAACATCAATACCTTTTAAATAAGCTATATCGTCTTTAATATCAATAATAGTAAATAAAATATCATTATTATAAGAATTTCTAGTAACAAAGTCTCCAATCTTAAACATATAATTCACCCATTTAATTATATGTAAAGGATTTATATTTATGCTCTAGTTAAAGTATTAGCAATATCAACAAATATTTTATAATCTAAAGCCTCCGCTCTCACATTCAAATTATAACCATATTTATTTAAAACAGTCTCTATAACACTTAAATTATATTTCTTCAAATTATTTCTTAGAGTCTTTCTTCTAAACTGAAAACTATCATGAACAAGCTTCATAAAAAAATCTTTATCATCTAGCCTCTCTAACTCATCTTTCCTACTAAAAGATACCACAACACTATCAACATTAGGTCTTGGATAAAATTGATTTCTATCAACCACAAATTCTTTTTTCACATTAAAGAAATAATTAAGAATAACTGTAAGAGCCCCATATTCTTTACAAGATACCTTACTACAAAACCTATCTCCCACTTCTTTTTGAACCATCATAACTATCTTTTCAAATTCTAAATTACTTTCTATTAATTTAAAAAGTATAGGAGTCGTTATATAATAAGGAACATTACTAACAAAATATAAATTATCGTATGAATACTCACCAACATCACTAACAATATCTGCTTTAAGAAAATCATTAAATAATATCTTTACATTATCATAATCTTTAAGTCTACTAGCTAACACATCTTCTAAACTATTATCAACTTCATAAGCTAAGATTTTACTATCTTTATATAGACTTGCTAAAGCAACAGTTAAATTACCACTACCAGGTCCCACTTCTATAACTAAAGAATTACTCTTAATATCAGCAACTCTTGCTATCTTATCAATAATCGCTCTATTCTGTAAAAAATTTTGTCCATACTTTTTCTTAAACTTAAACTTAAACTCATTCATATAACAACATCCCTTCATTTATTAATTACGATTATATTAACAACTCAACGAAATGTAAAGAAAAAGTCTAAGCTTTCTTTAATTTCTTAGACTTTTTTTCATCTTTAATTTTATCATTATCTTTTTCTCTAAACATAAACAGAATATCAGCAATTGATAATCCATATAACATAATTTTAATATAAGGAATAAAATTATCAAAAAAGTTAAAATCAACTCCATAACCATATTTCTCATTAAGAACCATATTAGTATCTAATAAAGATCTCAAAGCAACAACGATAATAGTTGATAACACTAAACAACATGTCAAATTATAAAATAAATTTTTAGAAATATTCTTTTGTTTAAATAAAAGATTAACTATAAACAAAATTAATAAAATTACAAAAGGAATAAATTCTGAGATTATACTAGTAAAATCTTTATTTAATCTCATATTCATCCTAATCAAAATAAATAAAGTCAAACCAAATGCTACAACAAAAAGCAAGAATTTAAGGCCATAAAATAATCCATTAAATATTTTCTTCATTACTTAACCTCCTATCACCGTATATCTATACCAATTAGAGATTTCTACAAGCAAATCTAATGCAGATTGATAATTATTCATAGTTTCAGTGTAACTATCTTCAGTCAAATCAAAGAAATTAGTTTTATTAGTCTCTGTTGTAAAATAATAATGATCTGAATTTTCAATATTATTTTGAACATAATTATAAGAATTTAATAAATTATTTAAATCAATTTGAATATATGGTTTAATTAAACTAAAATTTGGTAAACTTTCAACCGTATCTGTATTAATAATAGAAGTGACTTGCATAACTAAACAATCGTTTAATATTCTATTTCTAAAATCAATCGTAAAATTATAACTATCATTTATACCAATCTGATCTAAATCAAAATATTTCATCATATCATCACTTTCAATTATTTCTACGCAATTTTCTAATCTAGATTTAACAGTATTAAGTCCGTAGATATTAAGACTTCCTCGATAATTAGATTGTTCATAAACACTTATATTATTTTTAATTTGATTAATTTTTGTTTCAATACTAGCTTTATTAGTATCATTATAAGAAGCTATATCAACAGTTTCAGCCAACTCTTCCATATGATAAAAATTAATAAACAATAAAAAGAAAGAAAGACCAAATATCAAACCAGTTACTGTAAAAGCTAACATACTAGCATATTCTAATAATATTTTTTTCATACATCATCCTCCATTTGTACATTAATATTAAAATGATAATATTTATTTTGCCAATTAGTATTACCTGCATCTTCAGAAACATAAATACGTAATTGATAATTATTAATTTCTCCTGCAGAAATGTTTCTTGTATCTAAAATATTGTTAGTTATATCACTTAAATTTCCACTTTTAATAACTCTTCCATTTAAAGACAACTGATACCTTAATTGATTTCTAGAAAGTAAATTTTTGTTACTATAAGTTTCATCATCACTAATAATACTATCTTCTAACAAAACATTATATATATTATCACTAGTACCATTATTTTCAACTGCAAATTCATATGGAGTTAAATTTTTAGCAGTCTCATCATCTAAAGGTATCAAACCACTTTCATCTATAACATTATTACTATCACTTAACTTTACATTAATAGAAGTAGTAACATCATTAGGTGAACTATAGAAAAATCTATACCAAAGTATTGATGTTGCAAAGATAAAAGCAAATAAAGCTATACCCGCCAAAATTAACAAAATCATTTTTTTCATTTTTTAAATCTACTCTCCTTTTTCTTTTTAGAATTTTTATTTTTAGTAACTATTTCTTTATCATTATCACTATTACCATCAGGAGCTCTAAGAGTCTTTACAAGTTTATAAATATCATAAATAATAATCATAACTGCTGGTACTATAATAATAGCAACCCATCCTAGAATTGAACTTAAGTAATATTGAATATAGCCAATTTTAGGTATTCTAAATAATACTCTACCATATATTTCATTAAAACTAATTCTAGAAGAATCTGGAGTATTATTATTATCACCTTTAGTAGTAAATAAATACTCACCATTGCTTGTCTTTTCTATATCATAAATTCTATGCGTTACCCTAACACCAGAATATCTATAATCAGTAGAATCAAATGTTACAATATCGCCTTTTTTTAAATCTTCAGGGCTATTAACTCTCATAGTAACAACAACATCTAAAACATTTATAGAAGGTACCATAGAAGGACTAACAATAGTATAAGCTGAAAATAAATCTTTTTTATTCTTTCCACTTTTTAAATTGTATTGTTTATCAATAAAGTTTACTACAAAAGCAAGAAAGACAAGTATCATTATCAAACATACTGAATACATTAAAACTGTAGTAACAAAATGTAATGCTTTCTTCACTTTTATAAACCATTTATTATTTTTTATTTTCATCAAGTTATCACCCACTTAATATTCTAAAATCAAGAAAAAGAAAACTAATCTGACAAGCCAACCTTAGCTTTAACAGAAACTCTAACACTAAAACTTTTAGGTATATTATCTAAAATAGTATCAGCATCTACCCACATTCTTAAACGATACTTAATACTAGAACTTTTAGAAATAGTTCCACTATCAAGTAACATAGTGCCAGCCATAGTTCCTAAATCAGTACTTTCCTTAAGAGGTGTAAAATTAGTAGGAGCCATAACCTCTTCATAAGAATTATTAACCATCTTTTCTAAATACAATTTAACATCTTCATTATCAAGAGTAGAAGTCACTTCCTTCTCTGCTGCAATCTCATAATTAGCAACTACATCACCAGTCATAGAAGATTCTATTGTAAAATCAAAATATTGATCTTCATTAGTTAAAACTTTACCTGCCTCATCTGACATAGGATAAGCATTAGTAATATTAATTCCATTATTTTCTTCTGTATAGTTCAAATAAATATTACCTGTACTTATAGTATTAACACTATCTTTTTCCTTAGTATAAGTAAATGTTGCTACGGAAATACCAATTATCATAATTATAAATATGAAAAGACAAATAATAATAACAAACAACTTACCATTAGATTCTTTTTTTATTATTTCATTATTGTAATCTTGATTATTCATATATTACACTCCCTCATATTCTAAGATAATTGTATCACACTAACTTTTTCAGGTAAAGAAAAAAGTACAGATTAAACTGCACCAATAAAAACATATAGCATATTATACAGCTACATTACCATAAACATTTACTCTTAATTTATAAGTCATAGAAGAATTAGGTAATACATAATCATTTGAAATCCACATTCTCAATCTATAATTACGTGTATCACTTTCCCTAAAATCACTAGCTAATAAAACAAATTGACCACTAGGAGCATTAATATAACTATTATCAGTAGTAGACAAATCTGATATTTTTGTAGGAGGCAACATCTGCGTTTCTCTACCGCCATCAGTATTAGTTAAGTATACTTTTATAGCATTATCAGGTAAAGTACTATCTGCTTCTTTAGTAGCTGTAATTACATAGTTAATAATAGTTTCCCCACCAGTAGTAGCACTAACTGTAAAATCAAAGTACTGTCTATCTTGATTCAAAGACATTCCTACATCATCAGTCATGGGATACGCATCTGTTAAACTAATACCATTAGTGTTTTCACTATAGCTCATCATCAACGTACCAGTACTAACAGTATTAACTTTCTCGCCTCTTTTCGAATAAAAAATAGCAGCATAACTTACACCAATAACTGAAAAAATTAAAATTAATATTGCTACAATAATTAAAGTTTTTGTCTTAGAATTTTTTCTATCCACATTCATTTGTATTCCTCCCAATCCTATAATAAAAATATAACACAAATAAAAAATATAAGCAATGAAAAAAAAGTGTCAATAAGACACATTATTGAGCAGCAGCTGCACCATATACATTAACTCTTAAACGATAAGATCCTGATGCACTAAGATCAGAAAAATCTTGATCTACCCACATTCTTAACCGATAATTATGAGTAACACTTGTATTAGTATTAGTACTACTAACAGTCTCACTTGCAAGTAATAATTCACCGCTAGGAACTAAAGAAGCCTCATTTCCTGTAGTTTTTGTAAGATTAGAAACAACTGTTGGTTCTAACACTTCAGCTTCGGAAGAATTATCTGTATTAGTTAAATAAACTTTTATAGCATTATCTGGTAAAGTGCTATCTGCTTCTTTTAAAGCTGTAATTGTATAATTTATTGTTGTTGTACCACTACCATTAATATCAGCTTTAACAGTGAAATCAAAAACATTATTTGTACCACTTAAAGCCATTCCTTGACTATCAGAAATAGGTAAAGCATCTTCTAAAAGAATACCAGAAGTTACTTCAGAATAACTCATACTAATTGTACCTGTAGTTATTGAATTAGTCTTACTACCAATTCCAGTATAACTAAAAGCCGCAAAAGACACTCCAATTACTGCTATTATCAAAACTAATACTCCAAGTATTGATAGTAATATTTGTTTAGAATTATTATTTCCCATTACTAACCTCCTCTAGTATAAATATAACACAATTATAAAGAAATTAGCAACAAAAAGAAAAAGTGTCAGAGATTAGACACTTTTTATAGCATACTATTGAGCAGCAGCTTTACCATAGACATTAACTCTTAATTTATAAGATAATGCATCTGTTACATTTCCAGCCATTGATGGAGCATTTTGATCAACCCACATTCTTAAACGATAATTATCAGTTCCCCCAGTTCCAGAAAATGTTCCTGATTTTAAAACATAGTCATCTTCTGTATTAGGAGAACCTGTAGTAGCACTTGTACTAGATGATTTTGGTAAACTACTAAGAATCTTTGGTTCAACTGTATTACCTTGACCAACATCAGAACCACTAGTATCAGAAGCTCTATCAGTTAACCATACTTTGATATCAGTATCAGTAAGTTTATTTCCATCTTCTGGTGCAGCAATAATAGCATAATCAATCTGAGTAGTACCACTACCACTAATAGTAGCAGACACATTAAAATCAAAAACATTATTTTCACCAGTCAAAGTCTTACCTTGTTCATCAGACATAGGCATAGCATTTTGAATATTGATACCATTAGTAACATCAGTATAACTCATAGTAATAGTACCTGTAGTAATAGTATTAACTTTTTCTCCTGTTTTACTATAACTAAATGCTGCAAAAGACACTCCTACTACAGCTACAACTAAAATTGCTACTCCAAGTACTGATAATAATACTTGTTTTGAATTATTATTATCTTTCATCTTCTTGTCTAACCTCCTTCTATAATAACTATAGCATAAAACTAACTGAAATAGCAATTACTTTTCTAAAAAAAGAAAAAAGTGTCAGAGATTAGACACTTTATTACCATCCATACCTAATAAGCTCAAATTTTATATTATGACTTGTTGTAAATCCTTCTAAATTAGATTGACTTGTAAATAACAAATCCATATGATTCCCAGTAACTGCACTTCCTCTATCCATAACTATAGCAAGAATAGGTTCACTATATATATTAATACCACTTATCCTAACAATACTACCACATGGAATAGATCTATCCGCTGCAACCACTCTAACTTTTCCATATACTTGGTCTTCAAAATAAATATTACCATTTTTAAAATTTTGACGAGGTGGACATGCACTATTACCAGAACACCCTGGACAATCAGGTCCATAAGCAGTAAGGGTACCCATAAAAGCTACAGGACTACTACTAGCCACACTAATCGCATCATAAAAGCTATCATATAAAGTAGGCTCACTAGCTTTCTCCATTTCTTTAATAGAGTTATATTTATTAACAATATGTACTGCTTGCAAACTCTTTACGCTATTAATATTAGAAGTCATAACAACTTTTTTATTATTACCAGATAATACCACAAAAGCCAAAGCAAAAATAATAATTACAAAACTAAAGTACCTTAAAAATCTTTTACCCATCTTTTTACCTCATTTTCTAATTAACATAATACTAGCATTATTATTTATTAAAGTCAAATAAACTAGAGGCATTTTTACTGGTAATTTCTGCTAATTCTTCTACACTAATATTTTTAACCTCAGCAATAAACTTAGCAATATACTCTAAGTATTTAGAAGAATTAACTTTCCCTCGATATGGTACAGGAGTAAGATAAGGGCTATCAGTCTCAAGTACAATAGAATCAATTGGTATTTCTTTAACGACATCTTTAAGTTTAGAGTTTTTAAAAGTAACAACTCCCCCTATACCTAATAAAAAGCCCCTAGAAATATATATTTTAGCAGTCTCTAAACTTCCACTAAAGCAGTGAATTATACCCTTTACCTTATATTTTTTTAAAGTATTAATAGTATCCTGTGTTGCATCTCTAGAGTGTATTACAACAGGTAAATTAAAATTCTCTGCTATCTTTAATTGTTCTTCAAATAACCATATCTGTTTATCTTTATTATCTTTAGTATAGTGATAATCAAGTCCTATCTCTCCAATCCCAATTATCTTTTTCTCGCCTAATAAACTCTTTAAATAATCTAAATCTTCTTCTCTTACACTATCTGCATATTCTGGATGATATCCTATCGTAACATAAACCATATCATATTTATCTTTAAAACTCATTACTTCATCTATTGCTTCTCTACTACAACCAGATACAACTATTTTATCAACTTCTGCTTCTTTATCTTCCATAATAACTTTATCTATATCATCATAATCTTCCTTACTTAAATGACAATGTGTATCTATAAACATAAAACCACCGCTTTCTAAAAACATTATATCAAAAAAAAGAATCTTCTAAACAGTATTTTACTATTTACAAGATTTATTATTTCTTCTTCGACATAAAAACAATCTTATTAAATAAAAAGTTAATACAACTAAATAACCGATATCTAATATATTATGCCCTAAAATAACCATTACAACTAATACTACATAAAGAATTATACATGCCACTGCTTCAATTTCTAACTTTCGTTTTTTAGTCATAACTCTATCCTTTCTTACGACTTCAAATACTACTTGTTACTACGGCCACTACCCTTCAACTATAACATAAAAAATAGGATAATTATCAAAATCATCCCATTTATTTTTAAGTTTACACCAAAATTTTACAAATCATGCTCTTTTAAGAACTTCTCTTTATCTATCCTTTGGAACAATACTTTAGGAGTTCCTACTTCGTATTTATTATCTTTTAAATAATGATTTTCCCCTCTTTCATTATTAATCTGTCTTAATATTTCTTTAGAAGTAGAAGGTATGGCAAAAGAAAGATTAATAGCACATACTCTAATAGATTCAAGTAAATTATATAAAACAGTCTCTAATCTGTCTTTACTAGCATCATCTTTAGCAAGTATCCAAGGAGTAGTTTCATCTATATACTTGTTACTAGCTCTTAATACTTCAAATATCTTATTTAAAGCATTAGATATTTCAAGACCATCTATATCTTTACTAATCTCTTCATCTAAACTATTTAATTTTTCTATAAGAGAAGCATCTATATCTTCATAAACTTCTTTATTAGTAACAACTCCATCAAAATACTTATTAGCCATACTTATAGTACGTTGTACTAAATTACCTAAAGTATTAGCAAGGTCAGCATTAGTTCTATCTATTAAAGCTTCAACTGAAAAGTTACCATCACTTCCAAAAGGAACTTCTCTTAAAACAAAATATCTAACTGCATCAACACCAAAATATTCAATATATTCTCTAGGGTCCCTATAATTACCCAAAGATTTAGATATTTTACTACCATTTATAACAAGCCAACCATGACCATAAACTTTCTTAGGAAGTGGTAAATCTAAAGCCATTAAAATAATTGGCCACACTATTGTATGGAATCTAATAATCTCTTTACCTACTAAATGTAAGTCAGCAGGCCAATACTTCTTAAGTTTACTATCATCATCGCTCATATATCCAAGTGATGTAATATAGTTAGTTAAAGCATCTAACCATACATAAACAACATGCTTATCATCAAAAGGAACAGGAATTCCCCACTTAAAACTAGTACGAGAAACACATAAATCTTCAAGTCCAGGTTTAATAAAGTTATTAATCATCTCATTTTTACGAGACTCTGGCTCTATAAAGTCAGGATGTTCATCTAGATATTTAACTAATCTATCTTGATATTTAGAAAGTTTTAAAAAGTAAGCTTCTTCTTCTACTTCTTTAACCTCTCTACCACAATCAGGACATTTACCATCTACAAGTTGTGTCTTAGTCCAAAATGACTCACAAGGAACACAGTAAAGCCCTTTATAAGTTCCTTTATAAATATCTCCTTGTTCGTATAACTTAGTAAATATTTTTTGAACTGCTTTAACATGATTTTCATCAGTAGTCCTAATAAAATAATCATAAGAAATATCTAAAGCTTTCCATAAATCTTTAGCATTCTCTACTACTTTATCAACATATTCTTTAGAACTAACTCCTGCTTCCTTCGCTTTAGTCTCTATTTTTAGACCATGTTCATCAGTACCAGTTTGAAAATAAACATCATACCCTTTACTTCTTTTATATCTAGCGATTGCATCTGCAACTATTGTTGTATAACAATGTCCTATATGAAAGTTAGCACTAGGGTAGTAAATTGGTGTTGTAATATAATATTTATCCATTAATATCTCCTCCTTCAAAATAAAAAGATTTATCATATCAAAAGGACGAGTTACCCCCGTGGTACCACCTTTCTTTACAATAAATCTTGTACACTTATTCTAATTAACGCTTAGCACGTTCATACTTACATATCAATATGAAAGTTCAGAAGCCATATCTTATAAAATCATTCGTTTCTTTTCCACCTACCAAGAACTCTCTATAACTAGAAGTTATAAGACTCTTCATCACAACTTTTAATAACGCTATTCTAACACAAGAGAAGTTAATCTTCAAGATATTTTGATAAGAAATTAGCAATAATTTGTATTATATGTTCATCTTCTTCAGTAAAACTCTTACCATCTTCATTAAGCATTAAAGCAAGTCCTATAATCTCACCATCTGATAGTATAGGGCTAATAATATACTTATACTCTTCACCTGAATTTTTACTATCTACTATCTCTTCTATCTGACAAATTCCTTTAACTAGACTCTCTGTTTCAAATAAACACTCTTCTAATTTAGTAGAAATATTACATCCACAAAACTCTTTTTTATACTTACCAGTACCTGCTACAAACTTATCTCTATCTGTAACAAAGATATTCTTACTAATAGTCATATAAATAGTATCAAGTAAAGACTGTGCAATATCACTTAAAACATCACTAGTAGAAAACTTCTTTAAGCTTATTGTCTCTTTATCTACAAAAAATTCTAAACTCTCACCATCTCTAATTCTAAGAGATTTTCTAATATCTTTAGGAATTACAATTCTTCCCAAGTCATCAACTCTTCTAACTACACCTGTTGTCTTCATAAGCTCTCCTTCCTTTTCAGTAGTATTATTCCAATATCAGCCCATTTTATACCATCAAAATTATGCTATCTATTGATATTATATACGTAAGAAGGACTTTTTTTCTCTGGTAATTATTTCCAGTTAACAAAAGAAACAAAAAAAATACTCATTTAATCAAATAAATGAGAATTTTCTTTAGTAAAAACAAACCTTTCTATCTGTTCTTTAAGACTATTAAGAAGTATCGTATCTTTAACTAAAATTTTCATATCAACTGTCTCTAATATCTGTTTAACATAAGTTGTTTGTAAAAACTTAGTAGCATCTTTTTTAAAGTTAGGATTACTATCTTTAACTATCAAATCTAAATTACTTACAAGCTTCTCTTTAACAAGACTAGTAAGTACTTGCTTCTCTTCTTTTTTAGCATCTTTATTAAATTTAACTAATTCTTTCTTCAAGTTCTTAACCAACTCCAATGGCTTATCATCATCCATCTTAGAATAATTATCTTTAATTATATCTATCCGTCTTTTAAAAATATTTCTAAACTCTTTCTTTAAGTCATCTTTATAACTAGTTAAAACTTCATTAAATTTATCACTATTTAAGATTAAATTATTATGTTTAGCGATATTAAGAACTCTTTGTTTAACAGTATCCATCGCTTCAAGTGGTACTTCAATAACTCCATTAATAATATCATCTTCTATTAAAGAATTAGTATTATTAGTAGCAAGTTCAACCCCTGCTGTCATTAAAATCTCTTTATGTTGCTTCAAAATATCCTCTTTAACCACAATATTCATAGCCTCCAATTCTACTAATAAGTATAAGAAGATAAAAGGTTTTAGTCAAGAGGACAAAAGAAAAAGAGCCTAAGCTCCACTCTTAGAATATTATTATTTATTATTACTTTGCATTTCTAATCTCTTAACTCTTTCTTTAGTTTTCTCATAACTACCATCTTGATATCTTTCAAAAAAACATCTATACATTCTTTTAGTGTATTCATCTTTTGACATATAATCTCTTTCCATAAATTCTTCTAATAATCTATCAATAGTTTCTTCTCTATGTTCATTAAGATAATCAGGAGCAAAATAAATCCAATTTGAATTGTCAAGCTTTTGAGAAACTCTGCCTTCACCATAGTTGAAGCTATAATATAATCCACCACTAACAACTATCTCAGATGTAGATAATAAAGTCTGAACCTCTTGAACATTTAATCCATCTATATTTTCAAAGGGAATAATTATAATACTATTATTAGTTTTAGAAATTGAAAACTTATAGTCATCATATGAATGATATTTTAACCCATCATTTATCTTCCAAGCAAAAAACTTATATGCCGGAACATCAAAAGTATTTTCTCTCACAAAACCTCTCTCCCTTCATTTGCCACATATAATACACTATTTTCATCGATTATAAATAAAAACTAAATGGCAATAGTACCTAAACACTTATCTATAACTGCTCTTTAAAAAATTTGAATAAACTTTTGACTCATCATCAGTATATTCTCTATATTCTGATATATCACTATTTGATGTAATATGCATATTATTAGAAGCAAGTTTTTCAAATTTGATATTCTCATCAATAAGTGGAACATTTAATTCATAACCAGCTAACCTTTTTATTTCTAAAGGCATTGACATAAGTCTAGAGCGAAGTTTATTTTGCGTTTTACTATAAATACAATCACCTTCATAAATTAAATACTTAACTCTCATACGAGGAAAGTTATCATACACTTCTTTTGCAACGTCTTTATCAAGCTCATAAAAATCAGAAAAGCTTTTATCCGCCCTAATACTTGATTCTTCTTTAGAAGATAAAAGTGGCAAGAAGGAAATATCTATGCTATTAAAATATTTTTCTTTAAGTTCTTTCTTTCTTGCCTCCATTAAAGTTTTAAGTGTATAAACAATAGTCAATAAATCTATTACTTTTATATTATCTATACAATATTTTCCCTTTAATAATGGATTGGCTATACAAAATCTAACGTTATTATCGTCAATATCTTCAACCGAACAAATGGTTTTTAATAAATCGTTATACAATATATTAAATTTTTCACTCTTGCTAGTATAAACAGAAGAAAAATTTCTTTTTAGCATTTCTTCAATAATTCTATCATATTCAGCCACAAAACCTCTCTCCCTTCATTTGCCACATATAATACACTATTTTCTTCTATTTGTAAAGAAAAACTTAACTCACCATACTAGATAACAAGGCAACTAAATAATAAATAGGATGTTTCTCTAACTTAACAATATCTAAGATAATAGTTAAATCACTTTCTCTACTCTTAAATCTAAACATAGGTGTAATTGTATAGGCATTCATAAACAAATCTTCTGTATTTAACCTACTAGTAGATTCTTTATCAAAGTAAAGTTCAATAGTATTTTTAGTCTCACTAACTTTAGTAACAAGTTTTTCAGAAAACAAATACATACAAAAAGAAAATAACAAATTATATTATTTTCCTCTCAAAATTCTGTTTATAAAAGAAGTTCCAGCTTTTTGGTAGTAACTAATATTACAATCTATCATAGATTTTACTTCTTCTGGCATTTGCTCTAATCTTGACATTTTAAGATCGTCTATTAAATTATTTTCAGATTCATCAAACATCACACGTTTTAACTGTAAGCATAACTCAACCTCATCATCAGAAGGGGTTGCTAAAAAATCAAAATTTTCTATATTAGTACCATTCTTTTTAGCCACTGCTTCATCAATTTCTTTTTCTGAAACAATATGTGCTCTTGAAATAGGTAACTTACTATTATTCCTAGGGAATTCCCCTTTCCTTAACATAAATACTATTCCAGCTAATAATTCAATATCTTGAA
Organism: uncultured Bacilli bacterium; assembly: GCA_963929435.1. GTDB lineage: Bacteria > Bacillota_I > Bacilli_A > RF39 > UBA660 > Onthousia. The sequence continues at coordinate 107,212 of CAWVIV010000010.1, read as the reverse complement.
TAAATAAAGATTGAGTTAAATAAGGACTATCAAGATAACATAAAATTTTTCCATAATAATCTTCAATAGAACAAAGCGTTTTTATTTCATCATTATAATAAATTGTAAAAAAATTATCATCTAAATAAAATCTAGAAAAACCTAATTAAATTAACTTCACTGGAGCCATAAGAAAATCATTATTTTCTTTCACAAAACCTCTCTCCCTTCATTTGCCACATATAATACACTATCATCTTACTTTTGTAAAGAAAAACTTAACTTACCATACTAGATAACAAAGCAACTAAATAATAGATAGGATGTTTCTCTAACTTAACAATATCTAAGATAATAGTTAAATCACTCTCTCTACTCTTAAATCTAAACATAGGACTAATAGTATAGGCATTCATAAACAAATCTTCTGTATTTAACTTACTAGTAGATTCTTTATCAAAGTAAAGTTCAATAGTATTTTTAGTTTCACTAACTTTAGTAACTCCCACTTGTTTAACAAGTTTCTCAAACCACTCTTCATACATATAAACAATGATATCTTCACTAAGTTTACCAAATCTATCCTCTAAGTCACTTCTAACTTCTTCGAGTTTCTCTTTACTGTCTATCTCATTAATCATTCTATGAATCATAATTTTCAAATCATCATCGGTTACATAATCATCACTAATATGAGTAGATACATTAAGTAATGTTTTATTAGACTCTTCTTCACTATCTTCTTCCACAACATTGCCTTTAAGACGTTCTACTTCTTCATTAAGCATCTTTAAATAAAGGTCAATACCAACACTATCAATAAAACCTGCTTGTTTACTACCTAAAATATCTCCTGCTCCTCTAATAGATAAATCACGAGTTGCAATAGAAAAACCACTACCTAACTCCGTAAACTCTTTAATAACTTTTAAACGTTTTTCTGCAGTTTCTGTTAATACTTTATGTTCTTGATACATTAAGTAACAATAAGCAATTTTATTACTACGACCAACTCTACCTCTAATCTGATATAACTGAGCAAGACCAAATCTATCAGCATCTAAAATAATTAATGTATTAACATTAGGAATATCAATACCCGTCTCTATTATCGTTGTACATACTAAAACATCTGCCTCATGGTCAATAAATGACTGCATAACATCTTCAATCTTAGTCTTATCCATCCTACCATGGGCATAAATAACTCTAGCACTTGGAACAAGATTTTCTATCTCCATTACTTCTTGCTCAATATTCTCTACATTATTAAATAACAAAAATACTTGTCCATCACGAGACATCTCTTTCATTATCGCTTCCCTAACAAGTTGTTTATTATAAGCGATAACATAAGTCTGTATTGGATATCTATCTCTTGGAGGAGTCTCTATTAAAGACAAACTTCTAATACCTGCAATAGACATTTGTAAAGTTCTAGGAATTGGTGTAGCCGTTAAAGTTAAAACATCAACAGTACTCTTATATTGTTTTAACTTCTCTTTATGTTTAACTCCAAATCTCTGCTCTTCATCAATAATTAATAATCCCAAATCCTTAGGTCTAATATCATCACTAAGAATTCTATGCGTACCAATAACAAAGTCAATTGTTCCTTCTCTTAACTCTTCTAGTATCCTATTACGTTCTCTTGTACTAGTAAATCTATTTAAAAGACCAATATTAACAGGAAAATCTTTAAATCTTTCTAATGCATTTTTATAGTGCTGACTAGAAAGAATAGTTGTTGGACATAAAAGTAATACTTGCTTATTATCCATAATCGCTTTAAAGGCTGCTCTAAAAGCTACTTCTGTCTTACCAAAACCAACATCTCCTACTAACAGTCTATCCATTGGAGAGACCTTCTCCATATCTTCTTTTATCTGTTTAGTAGCAAGCAACTGGTCATTAGTTGCCACATAAGGGAAAGCATCTTCAAACTCTTTTTGTAACTCATTATCAGGAGAAAAAGCAAAACCTTTTTGTCTTTCACGTTCCGCTTGCACTCTTAACAAGTCATTAGCCATATCTTGAACTTTACTTTTAACTCTAGCTTTAACCTTTTCCCATTCTTTACCACCAAGTTTATAAATAGTAGGTCTAACTCCTTCTTTACCAGTATATTTATAAAGCATATCAATCTTTTCTACAGGAATATAAAGCTTATCATTACCTTGATATAAAACTTCTATATAATCCTTTAAAACTCCTTGTTGACTTAAAGTCTTTAAACCATTATAAATACCAATACCATGAACTTGATGAACAACATAATCCCCTATCTCTAATTTATTTAAATCAGTTATCTTGGTATTATATTTAAACTTAGTCTTATACTTCTTAACCTTCTCATTATTTCTAAATAATTCTCTACCTGTTAAAAAGATATAATTCTTATACTGAAAACCACTATCCAAACTAAAGTTAACTAAATTAAGCTTATTAGGATAGATTTCATCCATTGTAGTATCCATTATAGGTAAAGATATCTTACTTCTAAAACTATGTAACTGATAATCTTTTAAACAAACAATAACTGTATAATTAGCATATAACTTTTCTCTAATATACTTAGTAATACCTTCTATATCATCATTAAATAAAGGTAATTCCTTACTCTTAAAATCTATTATATTTAAAGACTTATCTAAATTATCAACCGTTAAATAATGTATGGCATCGTTTTCATAGATATCATCAAATGATGCCATATAACTACCTTTAAAGTCACTATCTTTCTCTTCTCTATACTCTAAAATATCTGTACATATCTGTTTATAATTAATCAATATCGCACTTTTATCTTTATAAATAGTTACATGATTATCTAAATAACCACCAATATTAGTTACATCAGAATATTCACTTAAATACTTAGTATTTCTTTTCTCTTCTGGAATAAAAGTATCATTAGAAAATATTTCTGTATAAGGATATATTTCAATACTTTTAATTTCATTTAAAGACTTTTGACTCTTACCATCAAAATATCTAATAGAATCTATGGTATCACCAAAAAACTCTAATCTAACAGGATTAGATTCACCTAATGGAAAAATATCTATAACAAAACCTCTAACACCAATTTCTCCAGTCTTTGTAACTAAAGTAGTCCTCTCATACCCTATATTAGTAAGTTTCTCTACTAATTCCTTAGGACTAATCTCATCATTTACCTTTAAAGATAAAACACTCTTTAAATATTCTTTTTTTGTAGGTAAATATCTTAAATACCCCATTAAATTAGTAATAACTATAGAAGGACTACCCTTACTAATCGCTTCCATTGTCTCAAGTCTCGTAACCATTAAATCAGGACTAATCGCCATCGCTTCACTAGTTAAAAAATCATCCATTGGAAACAAATATACATTATCTGTATAATTACTAATACTTCTATATAGACTATTAGACTCTACTAGATTAGAAGTAACTATCAAAATGTTTTTCTTGTTATCATAAAGCTTATTTACATAAACGGCAAAAAGCTCTTCAGTCATCCCTGTAAGAGCGATATCTTTATCATAAAATTTCTCAAAGAAGTTATCAAATATTTTCATAATTACCCCTTTCTATTATATTTACTCATCAAAGAGGTAAAGTCCATTACAAAATAATCATCTAAAACATTAATTAAGGTATCAAACATTGTATCTATCTCATTAAGTTCCTTCTTACTAAATTTAGATAAGACATAATTAATAACATCATCTTTATCATTAGAAATACCTATTCTAAGTCTTTTAAAACCATCAGTTCCAAGATGGGAAATAATACTCTTTAACCCATTATGTCCTCCACTACTACCATTTCTTCTTAATCTAAACTTACCTAAATCTAAATCAAGGTCATCACTAATTACTAAGACATCTTGAACGTCTAATTTATAAAAGTCTAGAAAAGCTCTAACTGCAATACCAGAATTATTCATATAAGTAGTAGGTTTAATAAAGATAACTTTCTCATTATTAATAGTAGTCTCTACACACATAGCATTAAACTTTTCTTTAAATTTTAAAGGAATATTTTTATACTCTAAATACCTATCTACTAACATAAATCCCATATTATGTCTTGTATTTTCATATTCTTTTCCAACATTACCTAGTCCAACAATTAATTTCATAATTAAAACCACCTCTAAAATTATTTCCCGGGAAATAATTTATTTATTATTATCAAGATATTCTTTATAGACAATTGACTTAGGAATACCTCTTTCTTTTGCTACTAACTTAATAGCATCATTTTTAGTATTACCATCTTTTATATAATAATTAACATGTTCTACAATACTCATACTATTAAAGTCAAATTCTAACTTAGCACCTTCTACCACAATAACAAATTCTCCCTTAATAGGAAAATCACTTGCCAATACTTCACTTATTTTACCTCTAATTGCCTGTTCATACTTTTTAGATATTTCTCTAACTACACAAATATTTCTATCACCAAAAACATCTTTAATATTATTTAAAGTATCTATTAATCTGTGAGGTGCCTCATAAAATATTAATGTATAAGGATGGTTTCTTAAAGTCTCTAATTCTTTTATCTGTTTATTTTTCTTTGCATTAAGAAAGCCATAAAAAGTAAAAGGTTGCGGTGCTAGAGCAGAAATAGTTAAAGCAGGAACAAAGGCTGTCGCTCCTGGTAAGCTCACAACATTATAATCATGTGATGAGATAAAGTCAACTATTCTATACCCAGGGTCACTAATTAAAGGAGTACCTTGGTCAGTAACTAAACCAACATTTAAACCTGATTCTAAAAAGCCAAGTACTTTATCTTTCATTTTATCTTCGTTAAATTCATGACAACTAACTAATTTATTTTTTATATTATATTTACTAAGCAATTTAGAAGTCTCCCTAGTATCTTCACAAAGTATAACATCGACAAGTTCTAAAGTCTTTAAACCTCTAATAGTAATATCATCTAAATTACCTATTGGAGTTGGTATCAAATATAAACTTGGTTTATCCATTAGTATCACTTTTTCCTTTCACAATTATTATATCCTATATAAATTCTAATAACTCTTTAAATTCTGTATATCCAGCTTCTGAATTAAGATGTCCTCCATCATCAATAATAATTTGTTTAGTAGCAATTAAATCTGCAAACTCTTTTTCTACTTCATATTTAACATATGGGTCATTTTTAGTATAAAAGCAAATTATATCATCACAATATTTTTTAATATCTTCTAAATTATCTAAATACATAGTTTTATTTACAGTATCATAATCTTCATCAATTCCAAGATAATTATTAAAACCACAAATAAATACTAATCTTTTTACTTTAACTTTATTTTCTATTAAAAACTTACAAATAAATACTGGTGCAATAGAATGAGCAAAAATAGTTGTATTTTCATTTAATATTCCTGCATCTAAATAACATTTAAGTAATCTAGACCAATTTGCATAATTTTGATAACCTACACCTGTAGGAAAATCTGGAGTATATACTTCTAAGTTTCTCTTTTCTATCTCGCCTCTCAAATATGGAATAAAATTAACAAAAGGATTTCCAAAACTCCCATGTACCAAAATATAATTATTCATTATCTTTCTCCTCCTCTAAAATAATAGGTTTTAACACCTTTAATCCATGTTCCTTACCACTTTTTCTCGCTTCCACTAACACTAACTTTCCACATTTCTCTAAGTCATGATAAATAAACTGAATCTCTTTAATCGCCAAATTATTCTTAATTAAAACATCTCTAATTTCAAACAATCTATCCGCCCTTTGTATCAAAAATAGACTTCCTCCATCTTTTAAATAGATTTTTGATAATCTTGCTATCATCTCTATAGTCATATTACCTTCATGTCTAGCCATCTTTAAATAGTCTTTATTACTAACACTAGATTCATTCTCTAAAAGAAAATATGGAGGATTACATACTATAACATCAATAGAGTTAATAGGAAAATATTTATCTAAATTATTAATATCATCATTAATAACTTTAATTTTCTCCTCTAAATGATTATCTTTTATCGTCATCTCTGAAAGTTTAGAAGCTTTATCATCTTTTTCTATTCCCACTATTTTTATATTAGTTCTAGTAGAAAGAAGTAAAGGTATAGCCATAAGTCCACTACCAAACTCTACTAATAATTTATCTTTACTTTTTATTTTAATAAAATTAGCAAGAGCAAGGTTATCAGTAGTAATCTTAAAGTAGTCATCATCATAATAGAATATTAAGTTCTTACCATTATGCAAAAACTCCATTTTTTTATTCGTTAACACTAAACTCTATTACTCCCTTATCTTTAAACTCTGCTTTATATGTTCTCTTAAACACATCTACTTCTGTAACTTTACCTAAACCTTCTTTTGTTTCTACTAAACTACCAATATTAGGCATACCTTTCTTCAACTCTGTATAAACTTCATCTTCATAGTTCAAACAACACAAAAGTCTACCACAACTTCCATTTATCTTTGTAGGATTTAAAGCTAGAAACTGATTTTTTGCCATATTAATAGAAACACTAGCAAAATCAGTTAAAAAAGTACTACAACATAAAAATAACCCACAAGGCCCAAGTCCTCCTACTTTCTTTGCTCTATCTCTAACCCCAATTTGTCTAAGTTCAATTCTTGTCTTATAACGTTGTGCTAATACTTTAGCAAGTTCTCTAAAATCAACCCTAGCATCTGCTGTATAAGAAAGAAATAATTGTTTTCTATCAAACGTATAAAAAGATGAAATAAAATGCATATCCAAATTAAGTTCTAAAGATTTTTCTTGAGCAAAAGTTAAAGCCTCTATACTGTCTTTTTTATTTTTATTATGTTGTTCCCTATCTCTTTTCGTAGCAACTCTAACAAAAGAAGTAGTAACATCTATATCTTCTTCATCTTCTATACTCACTATAGATGCAATCTTTAACATATCATCATTTTTTACAATAATCTCCCAACCAATTTTAAAAAATACATTATCAGGATATTTTACATAATCATAATCGTTAAACACTTCATCTATATAAGATATTTTTAATAACTTCATCCTACACCTCCATCAAAGAAAGCAATAAATCATCAATCCATAACTTCATATTAACATTATATTTTAATTTTTTAAAGCTTTTATCTAATATAGAGACAATATTAATTATCTCTTCTAGTTTAGTAGTACCATCTTTTTTATTTAACAATACTTCATAATACTTAAGTACTTCTCTAATAAAATTAGTTGCCATACTCTTATCTTTAAACAAGTTATTGTTATAATAATTAAACTTAAGTAATAAATCATCACTCTTTCTATTATTTATATCTTCAACAAAAGAAAGAACATCATCACTAAAACTAATATCACTACTATCTTCATATTGAAGCCTTATAATCTGACATCTAGATTTAATAGTATCTAAAATATTATATTGATTACTAGTAACAAAGATAGCCACTACATCATCACTTGGCTCTTCAAGAAACTTTAAAATTGTATTAGAAGCACTAACATTCATCTTTTCACATTCAAACACAACATATACTTTTCTTGTATTATAAAGAGATTTACTAGAAAACTCATCTCTAATAAATAGTAATTGTTCTTTTTTTATCTGATTATTAATAGGATTAACTTCTATATAATCAGGAAACTCTTTATTTTCAATTAAATGAAATAATTTATCTTTAGATATAGTAACATCATGATTTTTATAAGAGTCTTCATATATCTTCTCTACTAAGAAAAGAATATATTTCTTAACAACCTCTAAACTATTATTATTAGTCTCTATTAGATAAGCATGCGACAAAAAGCCCTTATCAAGAGCTTTATTTATCTCATTATAAAATTTAGGCTGTAAAGACTCTACTTCTAAATCCATTAGACACCACCTTTAAAACATTAATACTTTTAATAAAACCAAAACAAAGAGCATTGGAAACCCAAGTAAACTAACAGAGCCTACTGTAATAACATTAATAGGAATAACTAAGTTAAATCTTGTTGCAATTAAATTATAACCATACAGTATAAAAGTACTAATTATTATTCTTTGTAAAACATGCCATACTTTCTTCATAATTTGCTTCATAGTCTTCACCTAATAAAGCATATGACAAAGTAATTATAATTATGAAAGTTCTTTTCTATCTTCTAAAGCTCTTTCCAAAGTAAGAGTATCTATATATTCCATATCAGCACCTATAGGTACCCCCACTAGCAAGTCTTGTAACAACAATATTCATTCCTTCTAGTATTTTTTTAATATATAAAGAAGTTATCTCTCCTTCTACACTAGGCTTTAAAGCAAGTATTACTTCTTTAATATTTTCATTCTTAACTCTATCTAATAATTTATCAAGTCCTATATCTTCAGGATTAACATCATCAAGTGGTGAAATAAGTCCATTAATTACATGATATAGACCTTTATAAGTACCTAACTTTTCAAACAAGAACACTATTTTAGAATCTTCTACCACTAAAATAGTCCCTTTTTCTCTCAAGTCAGAACTGCATATCACACATTCATCTTTATCAGTAAGTGTATTACATATCTTACATGGATGAATATTATTTTTAACATCTTCTAAATTTTCTTGTAACAATCTAAATTTATCTTCATCAAACCCAAGAACAGAAAAAGCCATCCGCTCTGCCGTCTTTTCTCCTATTCCTGGAAAATTTTCAAAACTCTCTATTAAGTTCTTTAAACTATCAGGATACATTAAAATAACCCAGGTATAGAACTAAAACGTCCCATTTTCTCTTCTGTAACTTTATCTACTTGTTTCATTGCATCATTTACTGCAATAACTATCATATCTTGAAGCATTTCTAAATCATCACTAGAAAAATCAGAATCGTTGGCAATTTTAACATCTATTATTTCTTTCTTACCATTAATTTTAACTGTTACTAAGCCATTAGTACTAGAAAACTCCATCTTATCGATTTCGTCCTTAACTTTCATCATATCACTTTGTAATTTCTGAGCTTGTTTCATCATCGCTTGTATATTCATAATATTCCTTCTTTCTATTCAACTTCTACTAAATCTCCAAACATCTCAATAGTTTTACTTATTAAGTCGTTAGATTCACTATTTATTTTATCATCTTCTCCTAAAGTATTCAATACAGGTTCTTCTTGATATTCAAAGTGTTTTCCTTGTTTATGTAGATTAATGTATTCTAATTTTAATTCATTCCACTTTGCTGTTGTAATAAAAGCAATTTTTTTAGATGAACCTGTCTTTTCATTATAAAAGTCATTTAATTTATCAAAATGATTGCTTAACTTATCTACTATTCCTTCATAATCATAACTAATAACAATATTCTTAGGACTAGAAGCCCTAATCTTACCATCTAAAAGTTCACAAGCAAGGTAACCATTATTAGGAATCAAATGTATAATCATTAAGCTTTTCAAGATTAGCAGTTTCTTTATTAAGTTCATCTTTAACTGCTTCTATCATTGTATTCTTACTTCTTATTAACATCAACTCTTTATATTTTTTAGTTTGCTCATTATTTTTTTGAACAACTTCTGTTGATAAAGTTTTTTCTTTATTTTCTTTTTCCACAATCTCTGTGGATATAGTTTTTTCTTCTTTTGCAGGTCTTACATAAGGAGTTTCTTTTATATTATTAGTATTGACTTGACTCCTAACTTCCACCTTAGAATCTTTATTTTTATGTTCATTAATATAATGTAATAAGAATATCTCTACAGACAATCTAACATCATCAGCTTTTTTTAACTCGACAAGATGTTCATTTAATAGATTAAGAAAGTTAACAAGTTCTTCTTCATCAAAAGAAAGTAAAGAATCATTTAAATAATGGTCAAAAAGCTCATCTTTTATAAGAATCATCAACTGTTTAACTACTTGTACTAAATTTTTACCATTTTGATAATAACTTTCGATTGTTGAAAGAACATCGCTTATTTCATAAGAAAATATTAAATTCTCTAGTTTTTTTAATTCTTCCTCATTAACTTCCCCATTTATCTCATAAAAATCATTTAAAGTAATCTCATCAGTACAAAAAGCTCTTAGTTTATCAAGAAGTCCAATTGCATCACGAAGTCCCCCATCAGAAGCTTGGGCAATCTTATCAAGGACCTTATCTTCAATTTTTATATTTTCAGCATTAACTATCTCTGATAATCTTTTCTTTATATCATCATTAGCAATCTTCTTAAAAGAATACCATTGACATCTAGATATTATTGTTGCAGGTATTTTTTCTGGATCTGTAGTAGCTAATATAAAAATAACATGTTCTGGAGGCTCTTCAATAGTTTTAAGTAAAGCATTAAAAGCGCCAATTGATAACATATGAACCTCATCTATAATATATACTTTATATTTTAATTCACTAGGCAAAATATTAACTTTACTACGAAGTTCTCTTATTTCATCAACACCATTATTAGAGGCAGCATCTATTTCAATAATATCCATACACTCTTTAGAAAAAGAATATAAGCAACTTTTACATTTTCCACAGGCAACACCATCAACTGGCTCTAAGCAGTTAACAGATCTTGCAAATATCTTGGCAATTGTTGTCTTACCAGTACCTCTAGGACCAGAAAACAAATAAGCATGATTTATATGATTATATTTAATTGCATTTTTTAAAGTATTAACTACAACATTCTGTCCAACTACATCATCAAAAACAGTAGGTCTATATTTACGATATAAAGCTTGATACATAATGTTTTCACCTCACTAAACACAATTAGTATAACAAACAAAAGAAGAAAATAACATATAAAACATTTGTTCAATTTCGTTTTTTCTTAAAAAAATCACCTAGCATTCTTACATCTTCGCTTTTAAACTTTGAAATATCCAATTTTACTTTTTCCACAGGCTTATTTGCATCTTCTAAATTAAAAATATTATTAACGATTTTTCGTATATTATCATTACTATTATCTAATAGATATACAACTTTACTAATTCTAGATTGCTTAATAGCACTAGCACACATAGGACATGGTTCCAATGTTACGTACATCACCGCATTAATTAACCTCCAGTTATTATTTTTTCCACAGGCACTTTTAATAGCAATTAATTCAGCATGTTCAAGAGGACATTGGCACTCTTCCTTTCTATTATGAGCAGAAGAAATAACTTTACCATTTTGAACAATAACAGCACCAACCGGAACTTCATCGTTATCGTAAGCTTTCTTTGCTTCTTCTATAGCCAACAACATATATTGATAATCATTCATATAACAATCTCCTTTTTATAGTATAAAAAAAGTGCACATAAATTAAATTTGTTAAGGCTGCTATGTTTCCATCCTGACCTGATTCCAAACTAATTTATTGCACGACTAAAGTATACAGGAAAATAATAATTATTTCAAGCAGAAAAAAAATAAAAATAGATATCAAATTATTTCCCGGGAAATAATTTTACTACTTCTCTATATAGTTTTATTAACTTCTTTATATGTTCCACGTGAAACATTAGTATATAAGCTTTAAATAAAGTATAAATTTAATACTTACTTCTGCCTAAATTATTTTCCGGGAAATAATTTTACTACTTCTCCATATAGTTTTATTTATATGTTCCACGTGAAACATTGATATATAAAGTTGAAATAAAGTATAAATTTAATACTTACTTCTATTGAAATTATTTCCCGGGAAATAATTTTACTACTTCTCCATATAGTTTTATTTATTTTCTTATATGTTCCACGTGAAACATTGATATATAAAGTTGAAATAAAGTATAAATTTAATACTTACTTCTGCCTAAATTATTTCCCGGGAAATAATTTTACTGCTTCTCTATATAGTTTTATCTACTTCTTCATATATTCCACGTGAAACTTTGATATATAAAGCTTAAAGAAACGATAAAATTAATACTTACTTCTACCTTAATTATTTCCCGGGAAATAATTTTACTACTTCTGTATATAGTTTTATCTATTTCTTTATATGTTCCACGTGAAACATTAGTATATAAGTTTTAAATAAAGTATAAATTTAATACTTACTTCTACCTAAATTATTTCCCGGGAAATAATTTCACTGCTTCTCTATATAGTTTTATCTACTTCTTCATATATTCCACGTGAAACTTTGATATATAAAGCTTAAAGAAACGATAAAATTAATACTTACTTCTACCTTAATTATTTCCCGGGAAATAATTTTACTACTTCTGTATATAGTTTTATCTATTTCTTTATATGTTCCACGTGAAACATTAGTATATAAGTTTTAAATAAAGTATAAATTTAATACTTACTTCTACCTAAATTATTTCCCGGGAAATAATTTCACTGCTTCTCTATATAGTTTTATCTACTTCTTCATATATTCCACGTGAAACTTTGATATATAAAGCTTAAAGAAACGATAAAATTAATACTTACTTCTACCTTAATTATTTCCCGGGAAATAATTTTACTACTTCTGTATATAGTTTTATCTATTTCTTTATATGTTCCACGTGAAACATTAGTATATAAGTTTTAAATAAAGTATAAATTTAATACTTACTTCTGCCCAAATTATTTCCCGGGAAATAATTTTACTACTTCTGTATATAGTTTTATCTATTTCTTTATATGTTCCACGTGAAACATTAGTATATAAGTTTTAAATAAAGTATAAATTTAATACTTACTTCTACCTAAATTATTTCCCGGGAAATAATTTCACTGCTTCTCTATATAGTTTTATCTACTTCTTCATATATTCCACGTGAAACTTTGATATATAAAGCTTAAAGAAACGATAAAATTAATACTTACTTCTACCTTAATTATTTCCCGGGAAATAATTTTACTACTTCTGTATATAGTTTTATCTATTTCTTTATATGTTCCACGTGAAACATTAGTATATAAGTTTTAAATAAAGTATAAATTTAATACTTACTTCTGCCCAAATTATTTCCCGGGAAATAATTTCACTACTCCTTTATATAGTTTTATTAACTTCTTTATATGTTCCACGTGAAACATTAACATATAAAGCTTAAAAAAAGAAGAAGTTACTCTTCATTAGTACTTTCTTCTTCATCTTTATCCACAACTGTCACTGTTGCAACTTTTTGATCATCTTTTAAATGAATTAACCTAACTCCTTGAGTTGCTCTCTTCAAAGTAGATATCTGTTCCATTGGCATTCTCATAATAACACCACTATCTGTAATAATCATTACATCTTTTTTATCACTTTCATCAGCATTAACGCAATTTAGAGAAACCATAGAACCGTTTTTATCAGTCATATTTAAAGCTTTAACACCCTTACTACCTCTATGAGTTAATCTATATTCATTTATATCTGTTTTCTTACCATAACCATTCTCAGTAACAATTAAAACTTCTTGATTTCCAGTTACAACATTAGCACCAACAACGACACTTCCATCAAGGTCAATTCCTTTAACTCCAGATGTACCACGACCCATAGAACGTATTTCAGTTTCCACAAATCTTACCATTCTTCCCTTGCTAGCACCGATTATTACTTCATCTTCACCAGTAGTTTTATCCACAGCTATTAACTCATCGTTATCTTTAAGAACAATTGCAATCTTTCCACTCTTACGGATATTATCAAATTCCTTTATTTCCGTACGTTTTACAAGACCATTTCTGGTAACAAAAAGTAAATATTTATAGTTTTCCACAGAAGGGTCTAAGCATACTATCGAACTTATGTTCTCACCATTTTCTAGTGATAATAAGTTTACCACAGGTAGACCTTTAGATTGACGACTATACTCTGGAATCTCATATCCTTTAAGTCTGTATACTCTTCCTTTATTAGAGAAGAATAAGATATAATCATGTGTTTTCATTGAGATTAAATGTTTAACAAAGTCCTCTTCATTCGTAGCCATTCCTTTAATTCCAACACCACCACGATTTTGACTCTTGTAAGTATCTGCTCTTAATCTCTTTATATAACCTTTATTAGTTAATGTTACAATAACATCTTCTACTGGAATTAAAGACTCATCTTCAATATATTCAATCGCTGTCATATCAATATTAGTTCTTCTGTCATCTCCATATTTATCTTTAATCTCTAGAAGCTCTGTCTTAATAACATTAAGAATCTTCGCATCACTACTTAAAATATCTTTTAAATTAGCAATTAACTCAAGTAAATCCTTAAGTTCATTCTCTATTTTTTCTCTTTCTAATCCAGTTAATCTTCTAAGTCTCATCTCTAAGATAGCATTCGCTTGTATTTCAGTTAAGCCAAACTTACTCATTAAGCCACTTCTAGCCTCATCATCAGACTTAGAACCTCTAATTAACTTAATTACTTCATCAATGTTATCTAAGGCGATCTTTAAACCTTCTAAAATATGAACACGTTTCTCTGCATTATCTAAATCAAATTGCGTTCTTCTTATAATAACTTCCCTTTGGAAATCAATATATTTTGCAATAATGTCCTTTAATCCTAAAGTTCTAGGAACACCTTGGTCTAACATCAAGAAAATTATTCCATAACTAGTTTGAAACTGTGTATGTTTATAAAGTTTGTTTAATACAACTTGAGCATTGGCATCCTTCTTCAATGTAATAGTAATCTTAATACCATCCTTTAAATCAGAATGATAATCAGAAATACCTTCAATTGTCTTATTATGAACAAGTTCTGCTACTTTGTTTTTTAACTCAGATGTATTAACACCATAAGGAACTTCATCAATAATTATATATTGTCTACCATTTTTCTCTTCAATTTGAGCTTTACTTCTAATAGTAATAGTACCTCTACCAGTCTCATAAGCTTTTTTAATACCACTATTACCAAGAATAGATGCTCCAGTAGGAAAATCAGGTCCCTTAATATATTGCATTAATCCATCTACATCAATATCAGGATTGTCGATATAAGCAACACAACCATCAATTACCTCTTTTAAATTATGAGGTGGTATATTTGTTGCCATACCAACAGCAATACCAGTAGTACCATTAACTAAAATATTAGGAAACCTTGAAGGTAAAACTACAGGTTCTTTTGAAGATTCATCAAAGTTAGGAGTAAAATCTACTGTATTTTTATTAATATTTCTTAAAAGTTCAAGAGATATTTTTGAAAGTCTTGATTCGGTATAACGCATTGCTGCTGCCCCATAACCTTCAATATTACCAAAGTTACCATGGCCATCAATTAACATATATCGATATGAAAAGTCTTGAGCCATTCTAACCATTGCTTCGTAAATAGAACTATCACCATGAGGATGATAATTACCCATAACCTCACCGACAGTCTTAGCACTTTTTCTGTGAGGCTTATCAGGTGTATAACCAGATTCAAACATAGAATATAGAATTCTACGATGAACAGGCTTTAAACCATCTCTTAAATCAGGAATTGCCCTTGCTGTAATAACACTCATTGAATAATCAAGAAAAGAGTCTTTTACTTCTTTTACTATATTATTTTGTTCTAATCTATCCATAACCACTTACCTCCTAAACATCTAACGTTGCATAAGGAGCATTTGTTTCAATAAATTCACGACGAGGTGCCACTTCTTCACCCATAAGCTGTGAAAATACTTCATCCGCTGCAACTGCATCATCTATTGTAATCTGTCTTAAAACACGCTTATTAATATCCATAGTTGTCTCATTTAACTCTTCAGCATCCATTTCTCCTAAACCTTTCATACGAGTTATCTCATATTTAGTATTTGGAGAAAGAGTTGCTAAATATTCAGCACGTTCTGCCTCATCCAAAACATATTTACGTGTTTTACCATGAGTAATTCTAAATAATGGAGGTTGAGCAGCATATACATGTCCTTCTTCAATAATAGGTCTAAAGAAACGATAAAATAGTGTTAAAAGTAAAACTCTAATATGAGAACCATCAACATCAGCATCAGTCATTATAATAATCTTATTATAACGAAGCTTAGAAATATCGAATTCTTCCCCAATTCCTGTTCCAAATGCTGTAATAATAGTTCTAATCTCTTCATTAGATAAAGCTCTATCAAGTCTTGCTTTCTCAACATTTAAAATCTTACCACGTAAAGGAAGTATCGCTTGTGTCATACTATTTCTTCCTTTAATAGCAGAACCACCAGCAGAATCTCCCTCGACTAAGAATATTTCACATTCTGATGCATCTTTACTCTTACAGTCATTAAGTTTACCCCAAACATTAGTCATATCTAGGTCACCCTTACGACGAGTTAACTCTCTTGCTTTCTTAGCAGCCACACGAGCTCTCGATGCTGTTATACATTTTTCTACAATAATTCTCGCCTCATCTGGATGTTCCAATAAAAATCTCTCAAATTGTTCTGAAAATATTTTATCAGCTATTCCTCTAACCTCACTATTACCAAGTTTCGTCTTAGTCTGTCCTTCAAACTGTGGATTAGGATGTTTTACAGAAATAATCATTGTAATACCCTCTTTAACATCATCACCACTTAAAGAATCATCTTTATCTTTTAGAAGGTTATGACTAACAGCATATTTATTCAAAACTCTAGTTAAAGCCCGTCTTACACCATCTTCATGAGTACCACCTTCTGGTGTTGTAATATTATTAACAAATGAATAAATCGCTGCATTATATGACTCATTATATTGTAAAGCAACTTCAACTGAAATATCATTCATAACTCCAGTTACATCAATAATTGTAGGATGAATTGGATTTTTATTCTTATTAAGCATCTCTACATATTCTCTAATTCCACCTTCATAATGAAAGCAATCTTTTCTAGGCGTTTCTCTATCATCATATAAAGTAATACGTAGACCTCTATTTAAGAAAGCTAACTCACGAAGTCTTGTTTTTAAAGTATCATAATCATATACAGTAGTTTCTGTAAATATTTGGTCATCTGGTTTAAATGTAACAGTTGTACCAGTTCTATCTTTATCACATTCTCCTACTACTTTTAAAGGCTCAACTGGTTTACCTCCTGTTTGATATCTTTGATAATATATCTTTCCATCACGATATACTTTAACCTCTAACCAGTCAGATAAAGCATTAACAACTGAAGCTCCAACACCATGAAGTCCTCCAGATACTTTATATCCGCCTCCCCCAAATTTACCTCCAGCATGAAGTACTGTATAAACAGTTTCTACTGTACTTTTATGAGTTTTAGGATGAATATCAACAGGTATACCTCTTCCATCATCTTTAACTGTAATACTATTATCTTTATTAATAGTAACTTCAATATGTGTACAATATCCTGCTAAAGCTTCATCTATTGCATTATCAACAATTTCCCATACTAAATGATGAAGTCCTCTCGAACTAGTAGAACCAATATACATACCAGGTCTTTTTCTAACAGCTTCTAATCCTTCTAGCACTTGTATAGCCGAAGAATCATAATTACCTTCTACTTTTTCTTCCATATTCTAACTCCTCTCTACTTTTCCTTCATTAACTTTAAATATAACTGCACTATCTAAAGTTTTCTTAGAAATATTTTTTAAATCAGTAGTTGTTATAATACTCTGAATATCTCGACTTACATATTTTAAAAGCTTATTTCTCTTTGTTAAATCAAGTTCACTAAATATATCATCTAAAAGAAGTACCGGATTAGTTCCATTATTTTCTTTAAAAATTGGAATAGAAGCAAGTTTATAAGCAAGTACAGCACATTTCTGCTGCCCCTCTGACGCATAAATCTTCATATCTATATTATTATCCATAATAAAGGAAAAATCGTCTCTATGAGGCCCAAATAACGTCATACCAGCACTTAATTCTCTTCTATAATTCTTCTTATAAGTATTAATAAGAACCTTCCTTAACTCTTCCTCTTCATAAGAACTAATAGATATATTAGGACTATATTCTATTTTTAATAATCTTTTATCTTCTGTAATATTATTATAAATATCACTAATATAACTATTAATTAAAGATAAATACTTAAATCTCTCCCTATAAATCAAAACAGCTTTCTCTACTAACTTATCTGTTAAAACATCTAAATAAGCTTTATCAGCAATTCCATTAGTAAATAATATTTTAAGATATTCATTACGTGTCTTTAAAATTTTATTATATTCATTATAAGTAACTAAATAAGAATAAGAAATTTGTGACAATGCCATATTAAGTAAATTCCTTCTGATACTAGGTGATCCCTTTATAATATCTAAATCATTAGGTGTAAAAATAATAATGTTTAAATTAGAAATATAAGAAGCATATTTTTTAACTTTTTTATTATTTACAAAGATATTTTTATCTTTCTCTAAAAACTCTATCTTCAAGTCTTTAATCTGCTTATTATTCAAAACTCTACCTTCAATAACAGCTTTCTTTCTACCAAACTTAATAACATCAGCATCTAAGCCATTTCTAAAGGATTTAGTAAGTCCAAGTATTGCAATAGATTCAAGTATATTTGTCTTACCACTAGCATTATTTCCAATAAAAATATTCATTTTACTACCTAAAGTTATATTAAATTTATCATAATTACGAAAATTCGTAACTTTTAAGGACCTAATTATCATATTTGCTCAAAAAAACGACCATATAATCACCTACACCCTATTTTAGTACTCCTATACACGCAAGAATATTATATCATATTTAGCCCTAAATAAACAGAAAAAAAGCAGTTATTTTTCTTTTTCTGCTTTTTCTCTTCGATTTCTTGTAATAGATTCTAATCTACTTGCTCTCATAACTTGATTATTAAACGAATTATAAGAAATATTAACTTTCAAGATTTTGCCATTTTTAAATTCAACTTCTGTATTGTTAGGATCAAGGCGACGATATTCTTTAATATTTTTTAAAGAAATCCAACTACAATCATCGTCAATTGGACTAGTTGTAGGAAAAAATACTAAATTTCTAGTATCCTCAACTAAAATTGGCAACTTATAACTACTATTTAATATCCCCTTAGAACCTTCTTTTCTACCATGATAAGAACTACCAAAATATTTACAACTATAATTAATTATTTCTAAAGGTCTCATATTAACCTCATAATTACAGTCATCTTCAACAACAACAGAATCCCATAAATCTTCCCCAGGCATAATCGCAAGTGTCTCATCATTAATTTCATAATCTTTCATAAAAAAATTCCCCCTTCAAAAGCAATTACTTGCTTTGCTATCAGTCTACTATATTATATTGTCGAAAAAGGTATTTTTTTGTCGTAAAAGTTAAAAAAAAGTAAAATTTTCTTACTTTTTTCCTCAAATTTTCAAAATTTAGTAAGTTCTAATAGGTAAAACTAACTGAGTTAGGGTCTCATCTTCAGAACTTTTTAATAAAATTGGCTTAATTTCCCCTACAAAATGTAATTCTACGGTCTCTGTATTAAATGATTTTAAAGCATCCATCATATATTTAGAACTAAATGATACTTTAACATCAATATCCTGGTCTTTAGTAATAGTCATTTTCTCTTCTACTCTACCAATCTCTGCACTAGATGATTTCATTATTAAATTATTGCCATCAGTTTCAAGTGTTACTGTATTTTTATCTTTATCACTAGTTAAAATACTAACTCTATCAACAACATCATAGAATTGATTAATATTAAAATGTAATTTAACTAAATAGTCTTTAGGTAAAAGATTAGATGTATTAGGATATGTTCCATTTATTAATCTAGATTGAAACAAAAGGTTTTGATATTTAAATAAAATCTTATTATTAAAGATATGAATTTCTATCATTTCATCACTATCATCAATAATTCTTGTAAATTCTACTAAATTTCTACTAGGAATTACAATATTTTGGTTTTCTTTACTAACTTTATCTAATTTTATAACTTTTCTAGCTAATCTATAAGAATCTGTTGCATTACATTCTAGCATATCTCCTGTTATATTAAAGTTAATACCATTTAATATCGCTTTATTCTCATCTATAGAAGTTGCAAATGCTGTTTGATTAACTATTTCTTTTAAAACACTAGGTAAAAGTTCTATATGACTCTTACTCTCCCCTAAATCTATATTAGGATATTCACTTTCACTAATACCATTTAAGTTAAATTCACTATTTTCTGTATAAATAAGAATCTTAAGTTCATCAACTACTTCTATATTTATATAAGGATCTGGTAATTTCCTAACAATATCAGAAATATACTTACCTTGAATAATGATACTACCCTCTTCTTTTACTTTAATAATCTCTTCATTATCACAATCAATATGAGTTTGAATAGTAATATCGTTATCACTAGCAGTTAAAACTAACTTTTTACTAGTAAGTTCAAATTTAATACCAGCTAAAACTGGAATAACATTCCTACTTGATATAGCCTTACTTACTTTATTAATCGCTTCCATTAATACTTCTTTTTTTATTGTAAATTTCATTATTATTCCTTCTTTCTTATATATTATTTTTATTTATAGAGTGGAAAATGTGGAAAACCCTAATTTTCCTTTATATTATAGCATATTTTTTATTAACAATGCTTGTGGATAAAAAGTTTAAAACTAAAACTTTTCAACAACTATGGTTTCAAATCATTTTCAAGTTTCTTAATTATCCCTGCTAAATCACTATTATTTTTAATCTCTTGTTCAATTTTCTCAACGGAATGCATTACCGTTGAATGGTCTTTTCCTCCAAACTCTGTCCCAATTTTAGGAAAAGACTCACTAGTAAGTTTTCTACATAAATACATAGCAATTTGTCTAGGAAAAGCAATGTTACTACTTCTTTTCTTACTTCTTATATCTTCAACTGATATCTGAAAATACTCTGCCACTATCTTTTGAATTCTTGTTATATCATTTTTTTCACTAAGTCCTTTACTAATAAAGTCTTTCAAAGCTTCAATCGCAAGGTTTATATCTATCTTCGCTCCTCCCATAATAGTTGAATAAGCAACAAGTCTTGTAATAGAGCCCTCTAGTTGTCTTACATCACTTCCCATATTAGAAGCAATGTATTCAATAACATCTTCTGGTATTTCAGCTTCAAAGTTACCTGCTATTATTTTTTTACGGAGTATTTCTTTTCTAAGCTCAAAATCAGGTGGATAAATATTAACAGTAAGTCCCCAACAGAATCTTGTTCTAAGGCGTTCCTCTAATAGTTTTAAATCATTAGGAGACCTATCTGAAGATATAATTATCTGTTTAGAATCATTATAAAGATTAGTAAAGGTGTGGAAAAACTCTTGTTGTGTTTGGGTCGCTCCTCCAAGAAACTGAATATCATCAATTATTAATACATCAATATTTCTATATTTATTTTTAAAGAAGTCTATATAACTAAAGTTAGTCCCCTTCTCGTCTTTTTTATTAATACCAACAAAATCATCTCTAAACTGGTCACTAGTAACATAAAGAACTCTTCTATTAGAATTTTCCACAATATAATTCCCTATCGCATGCATTAAATGTGTCTTTCCTAGTCCACTATTACCATATATAAATAAAGGATTATACATTTTACCAGGATTTTCCGCAACTGATAAGGCTGCCGCTTGGGCAAATTTATTACTATTACCTACTATAAAGTTCTCAAAATTATATTTAGGATTAAGATTAGATTGATTTTTAAAAGACTTAGGAACACCCTCCTCTATCTTTTGTTCTTCTTCTTTCTCTTTTTCCACTTTTCTGTTATTAATTTCATCTGGCAACAAAAATTCTAACTCAAAATTTGTTCCTGTTACCTTATTTAAAGCCATTCTAATAAGTTCAAAATAATTATCAGATAAATGTTTTTTATGAATAGACATAGGTACTTCAATAATCGCTACCCCATTATCTAAACTAATAAGTTTAACATCACTAAACCAAGTGTCGAAAGCTAGGGATGAAAGTTCATCTTTTATCTCTTTTAGAACATTTTGCCATAGAATTTCGACATTCACCCTATCACCTCCCACCTGAATTCCTAAATTACCATTATAATACTCTAAATTTGTGGAAAAAGGAATAGGTATTTTTAATTTTTTAGTTTTCCACATTTTTTCGACAAATTTCTCCACAACTAAAATCGACATATATCAACAAAAAACAGAGTTTTCCACATTTTCCACAAATTTATAATTCACAAGTTAATATCTGTTTTCCACATCATGTGGAAATAGTGGAAAAGATATGTTAATATAGAAATGTAAGTACTTATTTTAAATATCAAGGGAGGTTCAAAATGAAAGATTTAATTAAATTATTAGATTTAGTAAAAGCAACAGATAAAGAAAAAAGTTCATTATTATCAAAGGAAGAACTAAAACTATTATTAGAAAGATATAAAGAAATATTATCAAAGGAAATAATTGAATATCTAGACTCTTTAATAGAGTTAGAATTTTCAGTTATAAAAGATAATACAACGATAAAGAATAAAGAAATAATAACTGAACTTTCTATTTATCGTTATGCTTCAATTTATAATATCTATAATAGAAGTATTAAACTAATAAAGGAGAATAATTTACCTATAGAAATTAATAGATTTGATAAGCCTATTGATGTTAGAGAAAACTCTTTAAATCTATCTTTCGTTACAAGAAGTAAAAAAAGGTTAAATGTATTTGAATATGATTACAATTATCATTCACCATATAGAAATAAAATTCCAGAATATTATTATAATAGGAATTTGGGAGGAATAACCATATATCAAACTTTAGAAAGCAAAGAACAAAGAGAAAAAGAAATTAATCTTATTAGTGAAAAATTAAAAAATTTATATGATAGATATGTATCTTGCCGAGTTTTTGTAGAAGAAGAAATAATAGGCTATGATAGTTTTTATGAAAACACAATAAAAACAGACCAACTAGAGAGAAGATTCACTGAATTAGATTCTAAAAAAGAAGTAACTGAAGAAGAAAAGGAAGAAATAGAAATAACAAATTATGTCGCTAAAATTATATTAGATGATATGGGTTTAAAAGAAGAAGATTTTATAGAAGACAAAGAAGATTTATTTAATATGAGTAAAGAATTTACTAATTTAGAAGAAATAAAAGTAAAAAAACTGCCTAATTTAGAAATTAAAAGAAAAATTAAATATATTTAAGTTACAAATTTCTTGACAAAGCTTTATCTAAACTATTATAATAATGTAGATTTCAAGTCTGGAGGTGTTATAATGAAAAGAACATATCAACCAAACCAAAGAAGAAGAGCAAAGAAACATGGATTCTTCGCTCGTAAAGCAAGTGCTGGTAATATTTTAAATGCTCGTCGTAAGAAGGGACGTAAAGAATTAGTAAAATAAAATTCACTGTTTTTGCAGTGTTTTTTTAAATTTGGGACGTGATAAAATGAACAAGAAGTATATAGTAAAAGAAAGTAGAGTCTTTGATGAAGTAATAGAAAGTGGTAAAAAGATAAAGAACTATAACTTTGTCATCTTTTATAAAGAAAAAAAAGATTCTCCTACTAAGTATGGAATAACCGTTCCAAAGAAAGTAGGGAAGGCTCATATTAGAAATAACCTAAAAAGAAAGGTTAGAGCAATTATCAGAAACTACAACAAAAACTATGAAAAAAACTATAATTGTATTATAATTATAAGAAACAGCTGTCTAAATCTATCTTATCAAGAACTATCTAGCAGCTTACAATATTTATTAGATAAAATTAAGTAAGGAGCATTGTATGAAAAAAAGAAAAATAAAATCAAAGATAATTATTATAATAATGTTACTATTTCTAGTAACAGGATGTACTACAACTTTAGTAAATAAAGATAATGAACCGGTAAAAAATCCTGAAACAGGGCAGTCTTTAACAGAAAATATTCTTTGCCAACCAGAAAATGAACAAACTAGAAAGTTATATGAAAAAAATGGCGTTAAACTAAAAGATTTACCAAAGTGTTCAGAATTTACACCAGGTTCAACAGAATATGATGGACTATGGACTGGAATATTTGTTAAACCACTAGCATTTTTAATCTTAACATTAGGTAAATATATTGGTAGTTTTGCTTTAAGTATTATCATTATTACTATTATAATAAGATTAATATTATTCCCATTCACAAGAAAAATGGCAGTACAAAGTGAAATGATGAAAAAAGCTTCTCCTGAACTTGCTAGAATTCAAAAGAAGTATGAAGGTAAAACAGACCAAGACTCTATGTTAAAACAAAATCAAGAAATGATGATGGTTTATAAAAAGTATAACTTTAATCCTCTAACGAGTTGTTTAATCTCATTTATACAACTTCCTCTATTATTAGCATTCTTAGAAGCGATAAATAGGGTACCTGCAATATTTGAAGAAAACTTCCTAGGAATACAGTTAGGAACAACTCCACTAGTAGGTTTTGGCAGTAGTACCTTCTATATGTATATAATTCTTATTCTTATAATAGGTGCCTCAACAATTTTAATGTTTAAAACAACCAATAATAGTGCAAGTGACCCATCAATGAAAATGATGCCTATCATGATGAGTGTAATTATTATCATAACTGCATTTTTCATGCCAGCTGCTCTAGGAATATATTGGTCAGTGGGTAATATATTCGCTATTGTTCAAAATATTGTTGTAATGAGGGGGATGGAAAAACATGGTAAATAAACACGAGTATACAGGAAAAACATATGAAGAAGCTGTTAACAAAGCTAAAATAGATTTACAAGAGTTAGAAGAAAACTTAATAATAAATACTAAAGAAGAAAAGAAAACTTTACTATCTAAAAAAGTAGAGATAGAAGTAATAGAAAAAAGAGAAGTAAAAGACTATCTAAAAAAAATAATTAAAACTCTATTAAAAGATATGGGCTTTGATGTTGAAATAGAAATAACTGTTAATAATAATACCCCAACATATCGTTTATATTCTACTAATGATGCCTTATTAATAGGAAAAGATGGTAAAAATTTAAAAGCCTTAACAACTGTAGTAAATGCTATACTAACAAAAGAGATAAATAGTAATTATAAATTCTTAATAGATGTAAGTGACTACAAAGAAAAAAATGATAGAAGAATAGAGCGCCTTGCCAAAAAGTTAGCAAGAGAAGTAAGAGAAACAAAAGTAGAAGTAAAGATGGATTCCATGAACTCATATCAAAGAAGACTAGTACACAATATTTTAAATAATAATAAATATGTCTATACTGAGAGTATAGGAGAAGAACCTAATCGTTGTGTTGTTATAAAACCTCGTGACTAGGTTCTTTTTTTGTAAAGTTTTGACTAATTTATAAAACTTTCCTTATTTGACCTTTACAGTATCACAAAATATCTATATAATAATAAGACTGAAAAAAGGAAAGGAAGGTGTTATATGCAAGAAATAGTTGCAGATACAATTAATGATTTAGAATTTTTAAAGTTACAATTAACTACTGAAATAGATGTTATAAAGAATAGGGTAAAAAGTTTAGAAGCTTTAGAAGCAGTACAAGAATATATTGCCCTAAAACAAGAAATAGATAAAACTTCTAATATAATAAAATCCATTGAATTAATAAAAAGAATAGAAGAGTTGAAAGATAATTATGTAGTAGTAAAACAATATGAGGAAACTCCCATAACGATAAAATATTATCAAGAAAAATTAAATTATCTTGAAAATCTAATTTCCGTAAATGGTATTATATATAATAAAGAAAGAGAAGACAAGATTTTATACTCTCCTGTAACAGCACTAAAACATTTAATTAATTTAAAGGAACAAGAAGGATTACCAGCAAGCTTTACTATAGAAGAGTTAAATAATTATATAAATGCTGTAAGAAACTCTTTGCAAGCTTATAAAGTATACGAAGATGATAAGGTAGTAAATGATATATTAAGTTATAAGGTATATGAAAATCCTCATAATTATGATATAAAGAATGTAAAAGAACTACCATCTATAAAATTAGAATATTTAAATGAAAAAGATAGTTTAACAGAAAGAGAACAAGAAGCATTCTTTGGAACAGAAGTTTATAAAGTTTTAGGTATATCTAAAGATAAAGATAAAGTAAAAAGAATAGGAGTAATGAAAAATGTCTGATACCATAGTTGCCATATCAACTAAATTAGGAGTAGGGGCCATCTCTATTATAAGAGTAAGTGGGGATAATGCTATTTCCTTAGTAAATAAAGTCTTTAGAGAAAAAGATTTAACAAAAGTAGAGTCTCATACTATAAATTATGGGTTTATTCATGATGGCAAAGAAGATATAGATGAAGTATTAGTATCAGTAATGAGGGCTCCTAAAACATTTACAAGAGAAGATATTGTGGAAATAAATTGTCATGGTGGTATCGCTACAACTCTTAGAATTCTTGATTTATTAATAGAAAATGGAGGAAGAAGGGCAGAAGCTGGAGAATTTACGAAAAGAGCTTTTCTTAATGGTAGAATAGATTTAACTGAAGCTGAAGCTGTAATGGACTTAATAGAAAGTAAGACTGATAATAGTAGGAAACTAGCTTTATCATCCCTAGAAGGTAATCTAAAAAAATATATTAACAGTTTTAGAGATAAACTAAAACATGTTCTAGCCAATATCGAGGTTAATATCGACTATCCCGAGTACTATGATATAGAAGAGGTTACTAGAAAAGAGTTAAAAGAAGTAATAACTAGTCTTGAAAAGGATTTAAAGAACTTAGTAACAAAGTCAGAGGAAAGACAGATTATCAAAAATGGTATAAAAACTATAATAATAGGAAGGCCTAATGTAGGTAAGAGTAGCATTTTAAATAGATTTTTAAAAGAGGATAAAGCAATTGTTACTGATATTGAAGGAACAACAAGAGATATCGTTGAAGGAAGTATTATCTTTGATGGTATAGAATTATCCCTAATTGATACAGCAGGAATAAGAGACACAGATAACTTAGCCGAAAAAATAGGAGTAGAGAAGAGTTTATCTTTAATAGATAAAGCTAACCTTATTATAGTGGTATTAAACTCTAGTGAAGAATTAACTGATAATGATAAGTTTATCTTAGATAAAGTTAAAGACAAAAATCAAATCATAGTTTTAAATAAAAACGATTTACCAAGTAAAATAGATAAATCTAAGTTAGACTTTAAACATATTGTAAGTACTAATACTAATACACTAGATGGAATAGAACCATTAAAAGAAGAGATAAAGAGTATGTTTAAATTATCCGAGATAAAAGAAGATGACTACACTTATCTTGCTAATGAAAGACAGTTGAGCCTTGCTAAACAAGCTCTAAAGAGTCTAGGCGATGCTAAAAACAGTTTAGAAAGTGATGAACCTGTTGATATAATAGAAATAGATTTAAAAGAAGTATTTGATATACTAGGTTCTATTACAGGAGAAAGTTATAGTGATGAGCTATTAGATGAATTGTTTGCAAATTTCTGTGTAGGAAAATAGAAAAAGAAAGACGTGATGTTAGATGAATTATGAAGTAATTGTTGTAGGAGGAGGACATGCTGGTATAGAAGCCTGTTTATCATGCGCAAGACTTAAGCACAAGACTCTTTTAGTAACAGGAAACATTGATAATATTGCCGATATGCCCTGTAATCCATCAATTGGAGGACCTGCTAAAGGAATAGTTGTAAGAGAAATAGATGCCTTAGGTGGCGAAATGGCTAAAAATACTGATAAGAGTTCTTTACAAATGAAAATGTTAAATACTAAAAAAGGTCCTGCCGTTCGTGCTTTACGTGCCCAAGCTGATAAAGTTATCTATAAAAAGGAAATGTTAAAGACCTTAAAAAATCAAGATAACTTAGATATTAAAGAAGGACTAGTAAAAGAACTTGTTATAAAAGATAATAAAGTAGGTGGAGTCATTTTAGAAAATGGCGAGAAAATATCTTCAAAAGCCGTTATCTTAACAACAGGAACCTATTTAAAAGGAACAATATTAGTAGGTGATAAGAAAACAGCAGGCGGTCCTCATGGTGAAAAAGCTAGTAATTATTTAAGTCCTTTCTTAAAGAGGTTAGGCTTTAATATTTTAAGACTAAAAACAGGAACTCCTCCCCGTATTGAAAAAGCAAGTGTTGATTTTTCTAAAATGCAAGAAGAACTTGGTAGTAGTGAAGATATAACTTTCTCATATGATAACACTACCGCTCTTGCCTATAAGTACCAATTACCTTGTTATTTAATCTACACTAACGATTTAACTCATAAAATAATTAAAGAACATCTAAACGAATCTAGTATGTATGGTGGCTACGTCGAAGGAGTAGGACCAAGATACTGTCCATCTATTGAAGACAAAGTAGTAAGATTTAGTGATAAAGAACGTCATCAACTCTTCTTAGAGCCTGAAAGTATTTATTATGATGATTTGTACCTTCAAGGATTTTCTACAAGTATGCCTCACTATGTTCAAGAACAAATGGTCCATAGTCTATCTGGTTTAGAAAATGCTAAGATATTAAAATATGCCTATGCCATAGAGTATGATGCCATTGACTCAAGACAAATAAAACCAACTCTTGAAACCAAGATAATTGAAAATCTTTATACTGCCGGCCAAATAAATGGTACAAGTGGTTATGAAGAAGCAGCAGGACAAGGCCTAATCGCAGGTATTAATGCTTCCTTAAAGCTAGAAAATAAAAAGCCTTTAATCTTAAAACGTAATGAGTCATATATCGGAGTTCTAATCGATGACTTAGTAACAAAAGGAGTAAAAGACCCATATCGCCTTTTAACATCACGTGCTGAATATCGTCTTTTATTAAGAGATGATAATGCTGATTTAAGACTTAGAGAATATGGCCATGAAATAGGATTAATAAATGATGATATTTATAATAAGTTTCTAAAGAAAAAGCAAGATATCGAAGAATTAACAAATATTTTAAAAGAAACTAAAATTACTCCTAAAAAAGAAATAAACGATATCTTAATAAAGTTAAATACATCTCCTTTAAAAGATAGTATTACTTTATATGACTTATTAAAAAGACCAGAACTATCTATAGAAGACTTAACTAATTTTAAAGAGTTAAATTACTCTAAAGAAGTTCTAAAAGAAGTAGAGATTAATATAAAATATGAAGGCTATATTAAAAAATCTCTTGAAGAAGCTAATAAGATGCTAGAGTTAGAAGATGAAACTTTACCAGAAGATATTAACTATCAAGATATTCCTAATATTGCCAGTGAAGCGAAAGAGAAGCTAGACAAGATTAGACCAGTAACTTTGGGACAAGCAAGTAGAATTAGTGGTGTTAATCCATCAGATATCGCTATTATCTCTGTTTATTTAAAGAAAAGGGGAATCTAAATGACTAAGGAAGAGTTTATAAAAGAAGTAGAAAAGCTAGGTTTAAAGGTAACTGATGAAGAATTAGAAAAGTTAGATATTATTTATAATACTTTAATAGAAACAAATAAAACTATGAACTTAACAAGAATAACAGAAGAAAGTGATGTCTATTTAAAACATTTCTATGATAGTCTAACTCTAGCCAAAGTATATGACCTATCAAAAGCTAAAACTCTATGTGATATTGGAACCGGAGCCGGCTTTCCAGGTCTAGTCTTAAAAATATTCTATCCTAACTTAGAAATAACTTTAGTAGATTCACTTTTAAAAAGAGTAAATTATCTTAATAACTTAATAGATAAATTACATCTAACAGGTATAAAAGCCTATCATAATCGTGCTGAAGACTTAATAAAAGAAGGAAAAAAGTTTGATATAGTAACAGCAAGAGCTGTAGCAAACTTACCTAAACTACTATTATGGACAATGCCTTTAGTAAATAAAAATGGTAGTTTTCTTGCCATGAAAGGAAATGTTACTGAAGAATTAGAACTATCTAAAGATATTCTGAAAAAACATAACTGGTATATTAATAATAAAGAGATATTTACTTTACCAAATAAGGAAGATGTAAGAACAATTTTAGAAATTAAAAATAAAGCCTAGCAAACTAGTACAATTAATGATATAATGAGATTAGTAGAAAAATAAAAGAATAGAATAAAGAGGGTATGTATATGGATAATAAAGAAAACGAAGTAGTATATTTACATTTAGATGATATAATTCCAAATAGATTTCAACCAAGACAAGTATTTGATGAGAAAGCTTTAAAAGAGTTAGCAGTATCTATCAAAGAACATGGTGTAATTCAACCAATTATTGTTCGTAACATTGGTAATAAGTACGAAATAATAGCAGGAGAACGTCGTTATAAAGCCTCAGCTATGGCAGGACTTACAACTATACCAGCTATTGTTCGTAATTTGGATGATAAAGAAAGTAGCAAAGTCGCTCTTCTTGAAAACTTACAACGTAAGAACTTAAACCCAATCGAAGAAGCAAAAACATATCAAAAAATTCTTGAACTTGACCAAATGACTCAAGAAGAACTTGCTAAAACTATGGGTAAAAGTCAAAGTGCTGTTGCCAATAAACTACGTCTTTTATCTTTAACAGATGAAGTCCAAGACGCTCTTTTAAAAGACAAAATCTCAGAACGTCATGCTAGAGCCTTATTAAATGCCAAAGATCCTGAGACTCAAAAACAATTATTAAAAGAAGTTATAGATAAGAAAATGACTGTAAGAGAATTAGAGGAAAAAATAAATCCTAAAGAAGAAATAACAAAAAGTGATATAGATGCCTTATTAAATCCATCACCTGTTAGTGCTACTATGCCTCAAACTAACTCTTTAAATGTTCCAACTAATAGTAATAATACTAATCCTAATAATGATTTTAATACAAGTGTAGGAATTGATTATTCAACTCCTCCAAAATTTATTGATTACGATGTACCAAATATAAATGATAACTTAGAAAGTACTGCAAATAAAACTATTGATATCAATGCTATAAAAGATAAGGCCCAAGATATCAACGTAGAAAAACCAACAACTGATGTTAATGAATTCTTAAAGGTTGCCCCTAAAGAAGAAAAGAAAGAAGAAGAAAGCAATTTTAAATTTTTCTCACCTATGGAAGAAGAAGCTAAAGAGGCACCTTCAAAGCAAGAACAATCAACTTCTATGTTTGATACCCCAGCCCCAACTAATGCTCCTTTCATCAATGATAATCCTTTTAACTTAGGAGGAGAGACTAAAGATTTAAAAGATTCTACTAGTACATCTATGGATAACTTACTAGCAGGAGTTAATACCAATAACAATACTTCTGTTAAAGAGACACCATCAGTACCTAGTATAGATACATTTAATAATCCATTCGCTCACAATCCAATCTTTAGCGACAATGTAAAAGCGAGTGAAGAACAACAAAAAGAAAATAAACCAAAATATACTCTAAATGAATCTATAAATCTAGTAAGAGAAACTCTAAAGAAAATAGAAGAGTCAGGCTTTAAAGTAGATAGTGAAGAAATGGACCTTGTTAATAACTATCAGATAACTATTAAAATATCTAAAGAAAATAATAACAGCTAAAAGTAGAGTTAAATCTACTTTTTTAGATAAAATTCTTTCCATAATAACATATTTTTGATACAATAAAAAAGACAAATAGAAGAAGAGAGTGATAAAATGGCAAAGGTAATTTCTTTAGTTAATCAAAAAGGTGGAGTAGGAAAGACAACAACAAGTATTAACCTTTCTGCCTCATTAGCATTCCTTGGTAAAAAAGTATTATTAATAGACTTAGACCCTCAAGGTAATACCACAACAGGAGTAGGAATAAATAAGGGGGATATAGATGTAAGTGTATATGATGTTCTAACAAATAAATGCAGTACCAAAGATGCCATGATTAAAACTAAATATAAAAAACTATATGTACTACCTGCAACAATAAATTTAGCAGGTCTTGATATTGAACTACTTGAAAAAAGTCAGAGTGAACCTGGTTTTGCAAAAGGAGCCCAATTAAAATATCATCTAAAAGAGCTAGAAGATGAAAATTTTGATTTTATAATAATAGATTGTCCTCCATCATTAGGATTAATCACAACAAATGCCCTAACAGCAAGTGACTCTGTTATTATTCCAGTTCAATGTGAGTTCTTTGCTCTAGAAGGAATAATGCAATTATTAAATACAATAAGACTTGCTCAAAAACAATTAAATCCTAATCTAGATATAGAAGGAGTCTTACTAACGATGTTAGATTCAAGAACTAACTTAGGTTTTGAAGTAGTAGATGATATTAGAAAGTTTTTCAAAGAAAAGGTATATAATACTATTATACCGAGACTAATCAGATTAACAGAAGCTCCATCCCATGGAGAACCTATAATAGTATATGACCCTAAGAGTAAAGGCTCAGAAGCTTATCTAAACTTAGCAAAGGAAGTGATTGATAGAAATGGAAAATAAAAGGCGTGCTTTAGGAAAAGGTCTTGAAGAATTATTTAATAGTGAACAATTAAATATTGCCGATGTAGAAGAAAAGATAATAAATAACACTCCAAAAGACCAAATAGTAAATCTAAATCTAGATGAATTAAGAAGTAACCCTTATCAACCTCGTAAAAACTTTGATGAAGAAAGTCTTAATGAATTAGCTTCATCTATCAAAGAGCATGGTGTATTTCAACCTATAATTGCTAAAAAAAGTATTAAAGGCTATGAAATAATAGCAGGAGAACGTCGTGTTAAAGCTTCAAGACTAGCAGGCTTAACTACCATACCAGCCATCATTAAAGACTTTACTGATGAAGAAATGATGGAAATAGCTTTACTTGAAAACTTACAAAGAGAAAACTTAAGTGCTATGGAAGAAGCAGAAGCCTATAATGCCTTAAAGACTAGACTTAATCTAACACAAGAAGAACTTGCTAAGAAAGTAGGTAAATCAAGAAGTCATATTACTAATATGTTAGGACTTTTAACTTTGCCTAATGAAATAAAAGACGAAGTAGTAAAAGGTGAACTAAGTATGGGACATGCTAGAGTCCTAAGTAAGCTTGAAGATAAAGAGCAAGCTATAAGTCTAGCAGAAAAGACAATAAATGAAAATCTAAGTGTTAGAAGACTAGAAGAGTTAACCAATTCTAAAGAAGAATATCATCGTAAAAAAGAAATAACACCTCATAAATCAAAAGCTAAAGATAATGAATACTCTTACTTAGAAAGTGATTTATGTGAAAAACTAGGTACAAAAGTAAAGATAAGAAATAATAAACTAGAAATAAGTTTTACAAATGCTAATGACTTAACAAGAATACTAGAAATAATGCATTTAGATAAATAAAGGAGGTAATCCCCTTGAAAGAATTCTTAGACTCTGAAATATTTATATATATAGTAAGACCTGTAATCTATATTGGTTTTGCTTATATTTCTTACAAAGTAATAACATTTTTTCTTACTAAAGCTTTACATACTAAATATTTAAAAAATAAGAATAAAAAACGTGTAAATACAACTTTAAGTCTTATAAATAACTGCTTAAAGTATATAATAATATTTTTAACAATCTTAATTCTACTTAATAGTTTTGGTATTAATGTAAGTAGTATCTTAGCAGGTTTAGGAATAGTCGCTGCTGTTCTTACTCTAGCCTTCCAAGACTTAGCAAAAGACTTTATCGCTGGTATTTCTATTGTCATGGAAGACCAATTTGAAATAGGTGATAATGTCATGATTAATGGCTTTCGTGGTGATGTTATAGAAATGGGACTTAAGACAACTAGAATAAAAGATTATAAAGGTGCAGTCCAAATAATATCAAATCACATGATAACAGAAGTTACTAACTATAGTTTAAATCCATCCCTAGCCGAAGTTACAATCTCTGTAGATTCTGATAATAACTTAGATAAAGTTGAGAAGATTATTAGAAAAACTATGGATACAATTGATAAAACTTATGATTTTCTTAAAGGAAATACTGAACTATGGGGAGTTGAGATGCTAGAACAAAATGCTGTAACATATAAATTAGCAGTTAAAACTAAGACTGGAAAAGATTTTGATGTTCAAAGAAAGATGAGAAAAGACTTACAAGATGCTTTAACTAAAGCAGGTATTAAGATGCCACAAACACATATGGAGGTTCGTAATGGAAAGTAAAACATATAAATTAGGAGATAGACTAGTATTAAAAAAAGGCCATCCTTGTGGTGCTAATGACTGGGAAGTAGTAAAATTAGGAGCCGATATAAAACTAAAATGTAGAAACTGTGGCAGATTAGTATTTATACCAAGAATAGAGTTAAATAAAAAGATAAAGAAAATAATAGAAAAGGAGAATGAAGATGCATCATAATAGAAGAAAGTTAAAATTAAAAAAATTCTATCTCCATCCTATTACCATTTATCTACTATTAACATTTCTTGTTTTAGTACTAAGTGCTATTCTTTCAGCCTTTCAAATGCAAGCGACTTATAATACAATAAGTCCTACAACTAATGAATTAGAAAGTACCTTAGTAACAGTAGAAAATTTACTAAACTTCGATGGTATGAAATATATATTTAGTAATGCTATGACTAACTTCTTATCTTTTGCACCATTAGGTATGTTATTACTAACTCTATTTGGTCTTAGTATTGCAAAATCAACTGGTTTTCTAGATACTCTATGTAAAAGATGTTTAATTAAGATAGATAAAAAAATATTAACATTTATTATTATTTTTATAGCAACTATCTCATCTTTAATAAATGATGTAGGTTATGTTATCTTAATACCAATATCTGCTATGTTATTTTTACTTAACAATAGAAATCCCTATTTAGGAATAATAGCCGCCTTTGCAGGTGTTAGTTTTGGTTATGGAGTATCTATCTTTGTAGGTAGTATGGAAGTTAATCTAATACCAGATACCACTACAGCCGCTCGTCTAATAGATGCTTCCGCTCATGTCAGTCTAACCTCAAATCTATTTATAATAATCGCTTTTTCCCTTATTTTATCAATAGTTGGAACTATTATAATAGAAAAGATAATCGCTCCACGTCTTGGTAAATATAAAGAAAAAGAAGAGTTATCTAAAACAGAAGAATTAGTTGTTGTCGATGAAGTAGATGCTAAAGAATTAGAACAACAAAAAATAGAGAAAGATAGACGTGAAAAAAGAGGACTTAAAGCTGCTATCATAACAGGAATAATAGTAATAATTCTATTTATCTATTCTATAATACCAAATTTACCATATTCAGGAATGTTACTTGATATGGAAGAAGATACTTATCTTGGTCAATTATTTGGTACTAACTCTTATTTTCAAGATGGCTTTACTTATATGATGGCTTTACTTTTAACTCTAGTTGGTATTGCCTATGGAATAGGCGCTAAAAGTATTAAGAATGATAAAGATATCATTAATGGTTGTAAAGAAACATTCGCCCCTATGGGAGAAATATTAATGTTAATCTTTGTTGTATCACAGTTTACTTCCGTATTTAGAGAAACAAATATCGGAACAGTTATTGCCTCTTGGTGTGCTAGTGCTGTAGGTAATATTGGCTTTACAGGCCTACCTTTAATAATATTCGCTATTATTATGATAGGGCTTGCTAATCTCTTTGTTCCAACTGCAAGTGCTAAATGGCAAATATTCGCCCCAGTTATGGTTCCTGCCTTTATGCAATCAAATTTATCAGCACCATTCGCACAGTTCATCTTAAGAGCAGGTACTTCAATAACAGCAGGAATAACTCCATTACTAGCATGCTTTGCCATTTATATAGGTTACTTAAATGTCTATAACCCAGATAAGACAAAACCAATAACAATTCATAAAAGTATAAGTTATCTTTTACCATACTTTGGAATAATCGCCATAACTTGGATTTTACTAATAATAGGTTGGTACTTAATAGGACTACCACTAGGTCCAGGAGTATATGCCACAATTTAAATACCGCAAGGTATTTTTTTCTTTTAAATTGTATAGAACAATGCTATAATATGAAGAAGAAAAGAGGTAATATTATGAGTTTAAAAGCAGGAATTATAGGACTACCAAATGTAGGTAAAAGTACATTGTTTAATGCCCTAACAAAAACCCACATCTTAGCAGAAAACTATCCATTTGCAACGATTGACCCTAATGTTGGAATAGTAAATGTTAAAGATGAAAGAATTGATAAATTATCAAGCATGTATAATCCTAAGAGAACAATCTATACAAGTTATGAGTTCATTGATATAGCAGGACTTGTTAAAGGCGCAAGTAAAGGAGAAGGACTAGGTAATAAGTTCTTATCACATATAAGAGAAGTAGATGCCATCTGTGAAGTAGTAAGATGTTTTGATAATGGTAATATAATCCATGTCGATGGTAATGTAGACCCTATAAGAGATATTGAAACAATTAATCTAGAATTAGTACTAGCAGATTTAGAAACAGTAACTAATAGAATAGGTAGAATTAGTAAAAAAGCTAGAATGAGTAAAGATAAAGATGAACTTTTAGAGTATGAAACCCTAGAGAAGTTAAGAAAAGCTTTAGAAGAAAATACCCCAATAAGACTAATTGACTTAACAAAAGAAGAGAAGTCTATTATCAAAAGCTTTAATCTTCTAACCGAAAAGCCATTGATTTATCTTGCCAATGTTAATGAAAGTGATTTAGGTACAGATAATGACTATGTTAAAAAAGTTAAAGAATATGCTAGCAAAGAAAATGCTAAAGTAATAGAAATATGTGCTAAAGTAGAAGAAGAGTTAAGTGAACTAGAAGATGAGGATGCTAAAGAAATGTTAGAAGCACTAGGACTAGAAAAAAGTGGACTAGACTCTCTAATCGCTGCAACCTATGACTTATTAGGACTTGCCACATATTTTACCGTAGGACCTGATGAAGTAAGAGCATGGACTTTCAAAAAAGGTATGAATGCTAAAAGCTGTGCTGGTATCATCCATACAGATTTTGAAAAAGGCTTTATTAAAGCAGAAGTTATCTCCTATGAAGATTTAATAGAGTGTGGTAGTGAATTAAAAGCAAGAGAAGCAGGTAAAGCAAGACTTGAAGGAAAAGACTATTTAATGCAAGACGGAGATATCTGTCATTTTAGATTTAATGTATAGGGGGAATAAAAATGATTTATTTTGAAGAAACAGATAATGAAATAATAAAATATGAAGTAGAACTAGATATTAGTAGACTTGAAAGTTTAAAACAACAGATAGTAAATAATTGTAGTGCAATAAATTTAAATGTTTATGAAAGTGAAAAAGAACCTAAAATTTCAAATAAAGATTTAATTGATTACCACAAAGAACCTACGGGTAGATTTAGAAGTTGTTATGAAGGAAAAAAAGAAATTTTTAAAATTTCATATGGAGAAAAAAATTATCCAGAACTAGCAAGTTATATAGATTTAATTCTTAAAGGAAATTTTTGTCAAGCATACAATTATTTAAAGATATATACTGGCAATACTTTAATAAAAGATAAAGTCAAAATTTCTTATAATGAAATAAAAGAAAAATTAATTGATACATTAAATAATGGCATAGAAAACTTAAATAATTTTGCATTGAATTACTATATAGAACAAATAAAACTATTAGAAAAGATTTGGAATTTAAATCAAAATCAACAAAGTGATATGAGATACTATAAAGATGTAATGAAATGTATAACATTAACAGAAGTTGATAGACTAGATAAAGATGTTATTAGAAAAGTAGAAGAATTTCAAGGTAGTAGTTATACAAAAAAATAAAATAATATGTATAGGGGTGTAATATGTTTTATATAGAAGAAACAGATGATGAACTAGTAAAATATGAAGTAGAACTAGATACTGAAAGATTATCCAGTTTAAAAAGTGAAATAATAGAAAACTGTAGTGAAAAATCTCACAATCAATTTAAATGTGAAGACAAATCAGATTTATGGACACTTAAGGATAAAGACATAAGGAATTACAAAGAATCTTAGTTAGGACAAATAGAGTATTTTGGTTGTCCTAAAACAGATATGTACAAAATAGAATATGATATATATAAACATACTCCACTTGTAATGTATATAGATAGACTATTGCAAGGAGATGGCAGTGTCATAAAAGAACTAAAGGAATATAAAGGAAATACTTTATTAGCAGAAAAAGCAAAAATTGTAATTAAGAACTACATAGATAATATCAAAAAAGAAATAAATAAAGAAGATTACATAAAGATTAATGCCTTTGATATTATAAATGGCGGAGAAAATATAAAAATTTATCAAAAACTTATAGAGTTAAATAAAAATCAACTAAGTGATATGTATTATTATGATGATGTAATGAAATGTATAACCTTAACAGAAGTTGATAGAATGGATAAAGATGCTATAAGAAGAGTAGAAGAGTTTCAAGGTATTAGTTATACAAAGAAAAATAAATAAGTGCTATAAATTTATAAATACTAAAAGACTTAACATTAAGTCTCATAATTAATTACAAAAAACTAAAGAAAAAGATAGACTTTTCTTTTTTCTTTTGCTATAATACTAGCGAGTATTTAAAATGCTCCTTACCTAGAAATAGGTCTTATGTCCAGAAGGAGGTGTACGTTTAATGACAAATTATGAAATCATGTTTATCGTTAAACCAGATTTAGATGAGGCTGCTATAAAAAAAGAAGCAGAAAATCTAAAGAAAGTTTTAACTGATAGAAAATGTAAGATTAATGAAGAAAAAGCAATGGGACAAAAAGAATTAGCATATGAAATGAACAAATATAAAAATGGTTATTATTTCTTATATGTTGTTGAAGCAACTCATGAAGCTATTTCTGAATTTGATCGTCTAGCTCGTCTAAATGAAAACATTTTACGTCATTTAGTAATTAAATTAGACGATTAAGAAAAGAGGTATTTATGAATAAAGTATTTTTAATAGGTCGCTTAACTCGTGACCCTGAACTTCGTTATACAGGTAATAATACAGCAGTAGCAAGTTTTACTATCGCTGTTAATAGAACTTATACTAACCAAGCAGGAGAGCGTGAAGCAGATTTTATACCAGTTGTAGTATGGCGTAGACAAGCTGAAAGTGTTAAAAACTATCTATCACAAGGTAGTCAAGTAGCAGTAGAAGGACGTATTCAAGTACGTAATTATGATGACCAAAATGGACAACGTCGTTACGTTACTGAAGTAATCGCTGATAGTGTTGAATTTATTGGTTCAAGAAGAGATAATAATGGCTCTCAAGGAACTAATACTAACAACTATAACAGTGGAGTGACATCCGCTCCATCTACTCCATCAGAACCTACTCCATATGACTTTACTGATACACCATCATCAAATAATGGAACAGATATTTCAAATGACCCATATAAAGACTTTGGAGCAAGTATTGAAATAGATGATAGTGAATTACCATTTTAAAAGAAGGGAGGAATAGTCTATGGCTAAAGACTTTAAAGAACATAAAGAATTTGGACGTCGTAAAAAGAAAGTATGTATAATGTGTGCTGGAAAAGACGTTAACTATAAAGATGTTGATACATTAAGAAGATTTATTAACGATAGAGGTAAAATTGTTCCTCGTCGTGTAACAGGAACTTGTGCTCGTCATCAAAGACATATAGCAAGAGAGATTAAAAGAGCAAGAGCTATTGGTCTATTACCATTTACTAAGTAAATAGAAACATCTATTTACTTTTTTCATTACAAGTTTTACTTCTACCTTAAAATAGTATATAATATTAACAAGGGATAAAAGGAGGATCTAATGAAATTAATAGAAAGAAAAAAAGAACTAAAGCAAAAATTAAAATCTGCAAAAACAGTTTTTATTATGGCTCATAAAGATTTAGATTTAGATGCCCTAGGAAGTTCTATAGGTCTTTACATTATCTTAGAAAAACTAAATAAAAATTGTTTTCTAATTATTAATGACACAAAGCATGAATCTGGTGTCTCTAAAGTATTTAAAGAACTAGAAGGATGCCTAAATATAATTAAAGATAGTGAAATAGAAGATAATCTTTATATAAGAAGTAAGAAAAATCTATTAGTAATATTAGATACAAATAAAGAAGAATTGGTCCAAGCAAGAGATGCTATTAACTATTTTGATAAAGATAATATAGTAATATTAGACCATCATGAACTAGGAGAAACATCAATTGATGCTGGACTTATGATAATAGATAATGATATTTCTAGTACTTGTGAAATGATTACTAATCTAATAGAAGCCTATAAAATGGAACTTGACCCTTATTATGCAACTCTTTTATTATCAGGAATTGTCTTAGATACTAATAACTTTACATTAAAAACAAATTCTGAGACTTACTATGCTGCCTATTACTTATCAAGTATGGGAGCCAGTACTAAGAAAGTTCAGTATCTATTAAAACAAGATTTAAAAGAGTACATTGAAAGACAAAAAGTAATTACTAATGTCGATATTATAAATAATAGAATCGCTATCGCTAAAGGTAGTCCTTACATGGTATATCGAAGAGAAGATATCGCTAAAATAGCCGATACCCTTCTATTCTTTAACGATATAGAAGCATCATTTGTTATTGCCAAAACTACTTCTAAAACCATCTCTATTAGTGGTAGAAGCTTAGGCAACTATGACATTTCTAAAATACTTACCCCATTAGGTGGTGGCGGAAACAAGACCGTAGGGGCAACACGAATAAGTGATAGTACTATTAGTAAAGTAGAGACTAAACTAAAACAAATCTTAAAAAAAGAGGAGGAATAGCATGGAAGTAATCTTTATAAAAGATTTAAAAGGACAAGGTAAAAAGGGAGAAATAAAAGAAGTAAAAGATGGATATGCTGAAAACTTCTTAATAAAAAAAGGCTATGCGATTAAGTCTACTAAAACCTCTTTAGAGAAACTAGCTGATGAAAACAAAGCTAAAAAAGAAGAAGAGGAAAAAGCTAAGAAAGAAGCAATAAGCTTAAAAGAAAAATTAGAGAAAGTAACTTTAACTTTTAAAGTTAAAACAGGAGATAATGATAAAGTCTTTGGAAGTATTAGTGTTAAACAAATAAAGGAAGCCCTAAAAGAAAAAGGTTATGACTTTGATAAAAGTATGATTAAACTAACAAGTTCTCCTTCATCTTTAGGTTTTCATAATATCGAAGTAGAACTATATAAAAATATAACTGCCAAAGTAAAAATACATTTAGTTAAGTAGGTGATAATATGGCTGTAAGACCAAGCCCTCACAATTTAGAAGCAGAAAAAAGTGTCTTAGGTTCTTGTTTTCTTTCAAATAATGCTTTATTAATGGCTATAGAAGCCTTAGACGAGACTGACTTTTATGATACTAGACATGCTAAAATATTTACAGCATTAAAAAAATTAGTTGAAGAAAAAACACCAGTTGACTTAACTACTTTAACAACAGAATTAACTAAACTAAACTATTTAAATGATGTAGGAGGAGTTGCGTATTTAACAGAAATAACAACCTTTGTTCCAACCGCTACTAATGTAGAATACTATATAAAAGAAGTAGATAATGCTTCTCTTCTTAGAAGATTAATTGAAACAGCAGAGTCTATCGCTACCATGGGATATAATAGTGAAGAAAGTATAGGTGATATCTTAGATAGTGCTGAACGTAAAATCTTAACTATCGCTAAGAATAGAAAAGCTAGTGAGTTTAAATCTATAGGTGAAGTCTTAAAAAAGACTGAAGAAGACTTACAAAAGCTTGCCGAAGCGAAAGGAGAAATAACCGGTATCCCTACAGGATGGTATGATATTGATAAAGTAACCGCAGGACTTCATGAAAATGAACTTATAATCCTTGCCGCTCGTCCTGGTATGGGTAAAACTGCCTTTGCCCTTAATCTTGCAACTTATGTAACAACACACACAGATAAAACAGTCGCTGTATTCAACCTAGAAATGGGAGCAGAACAACTTGCCAATCGTATTATCTCATCTCTTGGACAAATAGAAGGATATAAACTTAGAACTGGTAAAATGTTAAATAATGACTGGAAGAGATTTGACCAGGCAGTTAGTAGATTAGATAATTCTAAACTATATATAGATGATACTCCAGGTATAACAATTGGAGAAATACGTGCGAAATGTCGTCGTTTAGCATCATCTCCAGATGGCCTTGACCTTGTAATAATCGACTACCTTCAATTAATATCAGGTGGTAAAAACTATGGAGCCAATCGTCAACAAGAAGTAGCAGATATCTCAAGAAGTCTAAAAACTCTTGCGATGGAATTACATATTCCCGTAATTGCCCTAGCCCAACTTTCTCGTAGTGTTGAAGGAAGAGAAGATAAAAGACCAATGCTATCAGACTTAAGGGAGTCAGGTTCAATAGAGCAGGATGCCGACCTTGTAGGTTTCCTTTATCGTGATGATTATTACAATAAAGAAGCTAAAAACGATGCTACAAGTATCAGTGAATTTATAATCGCTAAGCATCGTGCCGGACCTCAAGCTACCATTCAGTTACTATTTAAAAAAGATACATCTACATTCTTAAATATGAGCAAAAACGAAATAGAGGAGGAATAAGATGAATATAAAAACTATAATTACAATCATAGTTGCCTTAATGGTAAGTCTCATTATAATATTTATAACTCCCAAAGAAGAAACATTAACCCCTAAAAACGTTTATCGTGTCTATCTAGCCGGTAAATCAGTAGGATTAATAGATGATAAAGACTCACTAGACGAGTATATAGATAAAGAACAACAGACTTTAAAAGATAAATACAAAGCTGACAAAGTCTATGCCCCAGAAGACTTAGAAGTAGTAAAAGATGTAACCTATAATGAAAACATATCTACAACAGAAGAAATATACAATAAAATTAAGGACATCGAGCCATTTACTATTAAAGGATATGCTATAACAATAGAAGGTCTTGATAGTACTAATGAACAAGGAGAAACTATAAAAGGAAAAGACCAAACTATCTATGTTTTAGATAAAAAAGTCTTTGAAGAAGCGATGGATAATACGATAAGGTCATTTGTAGATAGTGATAGTTATGATAAATATCTAAATAATGACCAAAAAGAAATTGAAAGTGGCAAAACAGGAACAGTTATAGAAAATATTTATATAGAAAACAAAGTAACTATAAAAGAAACAAATATTCCATCAGATGAAACTATTTATGAAAATGTTGATGATTTAAGTAAATACTTACTATTTGGAACTCTAGATGAACAACAAAAATATACCGTTCAAGCAGGAGATACAATCAGCGATGTCGCTTTCAATAATAAACTATCTAATGAAGAGTTCTTAATCGCTAATCCAGAGTTTACTGATGCTAATAACCTTCTATATGAAGGACAAAATGTTACGATAAGTATTATTAAACCACAATTTAGATTAGTAGAAATAGACCACCAAGTATCCACTCAAGATATACCTTATGAAACAGAGACAAGATATGATAATACCCAGTATAATACTTACGAAGAAACAATTCAAGAAGGACAAGTTGGTTCACAACTAGTAACATCTAAAGTAGAGAAAGTTAATGGTCAAGTAGAAAGCGCTGTTATTGATAATAATGCTACTCAAGTTTTAAAAGAACCTGTTAAAAGAATAATCGTTAAAGGTACTAAACAAAGAGGTGGCAGTGGTGGAGTTAATAGTGGATTAAGCAGTAATACTAAAATTGAAGGATACTGGTTATGGCCAACTAGAACACCTTATTACATCAGTAGTCCATATGCTTATCGTTGGGGAACACTTCATGATGGTTTGGATATAGCAGGAGCAGGTTTTGGTTCACCAATTTATGCTTCTAATAATGGTATAGTAGTAGCATCTTCTTATAAATGGGATAATGGTGAATATATTGTTATTAATCATAATAATGGTTATTATACAATCTATGCTCATCTTGCCGAACGTTATGTTAGTGTAGGACAAGAAGTTTCTCAAGGAGACACTATTGGAGCGATGGGACAAACTGGATTTGCCACAGGAGTTCACTTACACTTTGGTTTATGGCGAGGCTTTCCATATAGCCGTGGTTCATCTTCTATGAATCCGATGAGTCTATTCTAATGAAAATAAAAGTACTAGCGAGTGGATCTAAAGGAAACTGTTCCTTAATAGAAACAGCATCTGCTCGCTTTCTTATTGATATAGGAATTACCTATCAAAGATTAAAAAAAGAATTAGAGAAGATGAACTTAAACTTAGATGATATAGATGCCCTCCTTTTAACCCATGCTCATAATGACCATACAAGTGGTCTTAAAGTTCTTTTAAAACACACCAACTTTAAGATTTATGCAAATAAAGATATTATAAAAGAACTAACAGTAGATATAGACAAAGAAAGAATAGAACTTTATGATAGTATTATGCACTTAAATAGTACAGAACTAACCATCTTTAAGACAAGTCATGATGCCAAAGGCTCAGTTGGTTTCTTAATAATAGATGATGGAAGTTCCTTAGTATATATAACAGATACGGGATACCTAAATCGTAAGTATTTTAAATTACTAACAAACAGAAATATTTATTATATAGAAAGTAATCATGATGAAAAAATGCTTATGGATGGACCTTATCCTTATTACTTAAAACAAAGAATACTTAGTGATGAAGGGCATCTGTCTAATGAGACAACTTCAAAATATCTAAAGAAATTAGTAGGAGATAGTACTAAGTACATAATACTCGCTCATTTAAGTGAACATAACAATAAAGAAGAACTTGCTTATACAACAACTAGAGTTGC
Source organism: uncultured Bacilli bacterium (assembly GCA_963929435.1). Classification (GTDB taxonomy): domain Bacteria; phylum Bacillota_I; class Bacilli_A; order RF39; family UBA660; genus Onthousia. The sequence goes on along the minus strand of CAWVIV010000010.1, from coordinate 62,679 downwards.
TCTACAAGATAGAGATGATATTAAAATATTAGTAGCCAAACAAAACGAGGCTTTAGAAGAAATAGAGGTAATATATGATAAAGTTAATATGTGTAGGTAAAATAAAAGAAAAATACTTAAATGAGGCGATAGATGAATATAAAAAGAGACTATCTAAATATACAAAATTAGACATAGTAGAACTACCTGATAGTAGTTACAATGAAATAGATAAAGTAAAAAAAGAGGAAGGTAAACTCATTTTAAAGCACATAAAAGAAACTGATAATGTTATTATTCTTGACATAAATGGACACGAGTTATCATCAGTAGAATTAACTACTAAATTATGTTCCTTAGAAGCGATGAATAGTAATATAACCTTTATAATAGGAGGAAGTTACGGCTTAAGTGAAGAAGTAAAGAAAAGAGCGAATTATAGTATATCTTTTTCTAAATTAACTTTTCCTCATCAACTATTTAGAGTTATATTACTAGAACAACTTTATAGAACATATAAAATAAGAAATAATGAAAACTATCATAAGTAGGAGTGAGAAGTATGATTGGAAACGATTGGGATATTTATTTAAAAGATGAATATAATAAAGACTATTTTAAGAAATTAATAGATTTTGTTAATAAGGAATATAAAGAAAAGACTATTTATCCACCTAAAAATGAGATATTTAATGCCTTAAGACATACTCCATATAAAGATGTAAAAGTCGTAATACTAGGACAAGACCCATATCATGGAGAACATCAAGCAGAAGGACTGTCTTTCTCTGTTAAAAATGGTATTAAAAAGCCCCCATCATTACAAAATATCTTTAAGGAGTTAAATGATGACTTAGGAATACCTTTTCCTAAAACTAGTAGTCTAATTCCTTGGGCAGACCAAGGAGTATTACTTCTAAATGCCGTTTTAACAGTACAAGCGAATATGGCAGCATCTCATAAAGATAAAGGTTGGGAAATATTTACTGATAAAATAATAGAATTATTAGATAAAAAAGAAGAGCCAGTAGTCTTTATTCTTTGGGGTTCTTTTGCAAGAAATAAAAAGAAACTAATAACTAATAAAAATCACTATATAGTAGAGTCAGCCCATCCTTCGCCTCTATCTGCCTACAATGGCTTCTTTGGTAGTAAACCATTCTCTAAGACTAATAACTTCCTAATCTCTAAAGGTCTAAAACCAATAGATTGGAAAATAGATTAACTAGTACTAATCCTACTAGTTTTTCTTTTCCTAACAACTGGAAATAAATGGAAAAATATCGTTATTTATGACACAATTAAATCAAAATATCTTATAATCCTTAAAAACAACTAAAATAAGTTCAAAGGAGAAGTAAAAAAATGGAAGAAGTAGAAAAAACAAAAGAATTAACAGAAATAATAGAAAGCTTATCTAAAGTTTTTCATAATAATAATTATTATCATTCTGAAAAAGATAATATCAAAATAGATATAATAGTAGATACATATCTAAAAGAATTTGTTCCCAATGGAATAAGATTAAACAGTTGTGATTCTAGGTTTAGGAGTGTAGATAAAGTATCTCCATTAGAAGAACAATTTACTAGTGATGTTATTGCCTTTCAATATTATGATACTAAAGAAGTAGAAATAGATGGAGAAAGATATAACATTAAAAAGCATAGTATATCCAAAAAGATATATTTAGGAAAAAGAATAAGTCATGAAGAACTAATAGAAAAAAGTAAAAGTGATGTTAGATTAATACCTTATGTTAATTACTTAAATCTAGAAGTTCCTGAATCAATTATTTACTGTGATAATGGTACTATCGTAACTAATATAGGAGACGATGCTATAACATTAGAAGAGTTAAGAAAAGACTATGAATCTAGTAAAACATTTAAAAAAAACATTGGCAATTAGGTCAATGTTTTAATATTTCAAAAGCTTCTCTTTTCTCTAATTTATAAGTCTCTATATCTTGATAATGAGAAAAGGTTTTAATTAAATTAGTTGGGAACTTATGAGAAAGATAAATAATCTCTTCGCCATTATCATTATAATATTTTAAAGCTGCTCTTAAATCATTTTCATTTTCATTTAATTTATCTACTAAAGCATCTAGTTTCTTAAAATCAAGTTTATCCTCATAGTCATCTATTATCTTTAGAATCTCAGTAGTCATATCCATTAATTCTTGATATAACTCATGATGATTAAGTCTTTTAGATTTTAATTTAATAACTTCAGGAATATCTTTTATTTTAGCCTCTTCTAAAATAGGAATAATCTTTAAAAGTATCTCTTCTTTTTTTTGTAATAAAATATCTAAATTATTATCGGCTTCCTTCACCTTAATATATAAAAAGTTATATTTATTTTTATAAACTAAAACCATTATTACACAAATTAAAATAATTAATAAAATAACCCCAACAATAATAGCATAAATCATTAGTATCACATCCTTAATAGTATTATAGCAAATGAAAAGCTTAAAATCTATAAGAAAGAATACAAAATAGACAGCAAGAGAAAAATAGAATATTTTAATTAAAGTCAAAACATTATATCTCTAGCTTATTAAATAATATTATATTAAGTTAATCTAAAGATGATGAAATAAAGTTATTATTATTATCAAATACAATAGTATATGTAGTTCCCTGTTTTAAATTATTGTATGTTGAAACAGGAAAATAGTTAGCATCAACTTGTGGATTAGAAATAGCTGTGGTCTTATCATAATCTATATAATATGGAAAAGGCTCTCTTAAAGCTGTAGTTGCATTATAATCTGGAAATATAACCTTAACTGTTAATATATACTGATTATTTTCTTTAATTGCTTTCATTATCATAAATAAAGGACTTGGCCCAGCCGTATGATAAATTTCTATACTATCTAATTTATCTTTAATATCATTTATAGTAATGTTATGATTATTAAAATAATAATTTTCTCCATTGCTTGGATCAAAACCACTACTTATTATATTTGAAAGAGTCTGAACCTCATCATCCATAATTGATAATACTTCAATATTAGAATCTTCCTTATTTTCTTGCAATACATTAATATAATCATTTTTTTCCTTTAACTTATCTTCTAAATTGCTGTAATCTACACTCATAAATTTAATTTTAACCCCCATTGCAATAATTATTGTCATAAAAATTATAACCATAATAACAAAGTATCTTTTTTTCATCTCAAAACACCTCTTTCTATCTTATTATATAACCATATTATAGCAAAGAAAAAGAGAAGAGTAAATTATCTTAAAGTAATATCTTCTCTAAACTCTACATAATTAAGGTAAACTGTCCAAAGTAGAAAGTTATGGTTATTACTATCTCTAACAACTGCATAGTCTCTACCTGCCCCAACAATTGTTCCTGTAAATACTCTATCACGCCACTCTAGTGAATCTGAATATGACATATAGAAACTTGCTTCTTTCCCTACATTTAACTCTAAAATATTTTCAGCATAGGCCATATCTCCACTAATTGGAACAGTATTATTATTAGGAACATTATTCATATTAGGAGTGTAATCATAATCAAAGTTTTGATAAGGGGGGGTCAGTACTTTGATTAGGATAAGTTTCAAAATTATTATTCATCAAATCATCCTCTCAAAGTAATTGTATGTGTCTATTTTTAAAATATACTAATTACTACTAGTATTTCCACTTATCTCATCAAAGACAGGGTCATCAACGCTCGGTTCAGTTCCTTTAACATAATACTCAATAATTTTCTTCTCATCACTATCAGTTGCAGGTTTTCCCGTAATAGGATTAACTAAGACACCAACAACATTATCAGGCTGACTATACCATTCATCATCTTTATCTTTCATATAGTCTTCCATTGTATTAAGCCAAATATTTTGTGCATATTTATATTCACTAGATTTTAAGTCCCTAGCATCATCATAACCACACCATACTGCCGTAACAATATCTTTATTATAGCCAATATACCAGTTATCGGTATTAGTAGTACCACTTTTTAAAGCATATTTATGAGTCATTCTACTAGCAAGATTAACAGCGGTAGGATAGTTATAATCAATAAAATTAGCATCATAAGTAGCGGTTAACAAATTACTTAAAATAAAAGTTAAACTAGAATTAAGAATAAGGTCTTTCTCTTCATCCGCTTCATATAAAACATTTCCTTCTTTATCAACAACTTTAGTAATAAAATGAGGTGTTACTTTATATCCTTCATTGGCAAAAGCAGAGTAGGCACCAGTCATTTCTAACATACCAATCTCACTAGTACCAAGAGCAAGAGAAGGCACTTCATCAAGTTTAGAAGTAATACCAAGTCTTTTTGCCATATCAATAAGTGTATCTTCACCTAAAAACATATGTGTCTTAACAGCATAAATATTTTCAGAGTAAGCGATTGCCGTAGCCATGGAAATAGGTTTATTACCATAAGTACCCATTATAATTCTGGGAGTGAATATGATTGATTATTATTAAAAGTAAAAGTAGTCTCTTCACTCGTAAAAGTAGTAGAAGCCGTAAAACCATTTTCTAAGGCAGCATAATATAGAAAAAGCTTTCATCGTAGAACCTACCTGTCTTTTAGCATCAGTCGCTCTATTAAATTCTGACTTACTATAGTCTTTTCCGCCCACCAAAGCGATAACTCTTCCATTATTAGGATTAACCATAACACTAGCAGTCTCTAAGTCACTATCTGGCATTGTATTTTTAACAGTCTCTTCTAACTGTTTCTGTGCCTCCATATCAAGACTAGTATAGACTTTTAAGACCCTCCCGTCTCAAGAAAAGATTCCGCGTATTTCCTTTAAACTTTTTAACTCCTCTATAACAAGCATCTTGATAATACATAACACTCTCTAGTTCATCCTCTTCTTCTTCACCTACAAACTTCAACTCTTCATCAAGAGCCTTATTATATTCCGCTTCACTAATAACACCATCATCATACATACTCTTTAAAATCATCTGTTGCCTTTGTGTCGCTTTTTTTAAATTAACAAAAGGAGAATAATTACTAGGTGACTTAGGAAATACCCGTAAGCATAGCTGCTTCTGCCAAAGTCAAATCTTTAGCACTCTTCCCAAAGTAATATATTTACTAGCAGTTTCTATTCCATATTTACCATGACCATAGTTTATTGTATTTAAATAACCCTCAAGTATCTCATCTTTACTATAATGAGACTCTATTTCTATCGTATACCACATCTCATCCCATTTTCTTTTCCACGTCTTATCAAAATCTAAAAATAAGTTTTTAGCATACTGTTGGGTAATAGTACTAGCACCTTGACTAGTAGTAGTACCACTAGTTATATTAACAACCATCGCCTTTAGTATCCTACTTAAGTAATCAAATCCAATATGTTTATAAAAGTTTTTATCTTCAGTATTTATAGTCGCTTCTATCAAGTATGGAGAAATATCATCAAGACTAAATCCATTCCCTAGAACCACTTCCTTGAAAGAAAACCTCATTATCACTATCAAACAACATATAAAACTATTAGCATTCTTTATCTCAATTTTTAGGACTTAACTTAGCATAAGTATAAACACCAATATTCCCAAGAATAAAAAAGTCCTATAAGAATTATAAATATTTTTAAAACACTTCTTTAAAACTTTCATAACATATCAAATCCCTTTCTTTATTTATCATGTCCAAAAAAACTATCATTCACACCAAAAAAGTTGTAACTTTAACACTTTTTTGTTATAATCTTAGCAGAAAAAGGAGATTATCTATGAAAGATGTATTTATAAAAGCGAAAATAAAAAACAAAGATGAAGAATTACCTTTTGAAGGTAAAGGAACATTTGATGAAAAGAAAAACTTAATACAGTATCAAGATAACAAAGCTGTTTTAACTATCTTTCTTGATGATAATATTATGCTACGAGAAACAGAAGATACTATATTAAGTTATAAATTTGTGGAAAATGAAAAAACTAATTTTGAAGTGTTTTTAAAAGATTTAAAACAAACAGGTTTTGTTCCTATGAAAACCTTTAATATAAATAAAGATAATACTACGTATGAAGTTATATATCAAATAGATGGTAATGACTTTAAACATGAGTTTAAAGTAGAATGGAGGATATTGTAATATTTTTAAGACTAGGAGGAACTACTTATGCAAAGTTTAACATTTGATAAAAAAATAATAGAAGATATAAAAGAAGTAATTGTTAGTAGCAGGCAAAAAGTTGCTTATGAAGTAAATAATACAATGTTACTAGCATATTGGAACGTTGGAAAAATAATAGTAGAAAACGAACAAAATGGTAATATAAAAGCCGAATATGGGAAACAAGTAATGAAAGAACTATCAAAAGAATTAAGAAAAATATTAGGTTCTGGTTTTTCAGTTAGTAATTTATTTAATATGCGTAGATTTTATATAACATATCCAAAATTCCAGACACTGTCTGGAAAATTAAGTTGGTCACACTATTGTGAACTATTAAGCATTGAAAATGAAGATGAAAGAAATTTTTATGAAAAGGAATGTATAAACTCTAACTGGAGTGTTAGGGAACTTAAAAGACAAATAGATACTTCATTATTTGAAAGATTATTATTATCTGAAGGCAAGAATAATAAAGAAAAAGTATATGCTCTATCAAAAGAAGGGCAAACTTTAACAACACCAGAGGATATTTTGAAAGAACCATACGTATTTGAATTTTTAGATATTAAAGAGCCAAAGCCTATTTTAGAAAAAGATTTAGAAAGAAAACTAGTGAAACATATGGAAGATTTTTTGCTTGAACTTGGTAAAGGTTTTATGTTTGTGGGTACACAACAAAGAATAACTCTTGGAAATACTCACTATTATGTTGATATGGTTTTTTACAATAAGATATTAAAATGTTATGTTCTAATTGATTTAAAAATAGGAAAAATGAAACCAGAATATGCAGGTCAAATGAATATGTACTTAAATTATTATGATTCTGAAATAAATGATGATTATGATAATAAACCAATAGGTATAATACTTTGTAAAGGTAAAAAAGAAATTGATATGGAATATGCTTTAGGGGGGCTATCAAATAATATTTTCGCTTCAACATATACATATTATATTCCAAATAAAGAACAGTTAATAAGCGAAGTAGAGAAAGTATTAGATTAAAAAATCCATAAAAATGAAAGGAGAGTATTATGAGAGCGAAAGTATTTAGTGTTTTTGCAGGATTAGGAAAGACATATGTTGGAAAGAAATATTCAAATGTTCTAGATTTACAAAGTAATCCTTATCGCTATGATTATACTAATATAAAAAAAGAAGATTATGAGAAACTAAAAGAAACACCTAATAGAAAAGTTAATCCTAACTGGCCTAATAATTTTATAAATACAATAAAAGAAACTTCTAATAAGTATGATATTATTTTAGTAGCATCTTCACCTGATATTAGAGAACTATTAGAGAAAAATGATATAGATTATACTTTTATCTTACCAAGTAAAGATTCTAAAGAAATACTGTTAGAAAGATATAAAAGTCGTCGTAATAGTCAAGAATTAATTAATCTAGTTATGGGGTATTTTGATACATGGAGTTATAAAGAAGAAGATTATAACTGTCCTTTAGTTATTTTAGATAAAGATAAATATCTAGAAGATTATCTTAAGGAAGAAGGATTAATAGATGATAAATAGAAGTTTTAGGTATAATTTAAAGACAAAAAAAGAATTAAAGTTTAATCAAGATAAGAAATTTAAAATTTTAGTTTTATCAGATATTCAAGAAAGCTTAAATTATAATAGAAAGACACTAGAAGATATGAAAAAACTAATAGATAAAATAAAGCCTGATTTTATTATGTTAAATGGAGATATATTTGATGGAACTATTATAAAGGATAAAGAAGAATTAAAGAAGTATTTAGATATCTTCACAGAACCAATGGAAAAAAGACAAATTCCTTGGGCTCATGTTTTTGGTAATCATGAACACGATTTAAAAATAGATGATGATATAAAACAGGAAATATATGAGAGTTATGATTATTGTCTTTCTAAACATACTGATAGTACAGTTAAAGGAACTACCAACTTTGTTTTACCTATAAAAGATTCTAAAGGTAAAAAGATTATCTTTAATCTATTCGCTTTAGACTGCAATAATAGAATAGATGATTCATTTCCAAATATGAGAGAAAAAACAAATCTTCCTAATGTTAGTAGTCTATCAGCAGAATGGGATTTCATTCATTTTAGTCAAATTAAATGGTATTATGAGACAAGTGAAAATTTAGAAAAATATAATAATAAAAAAGTACCTGCTATTCTTTTTACACATATTTCTTTATGGGAAACAGACAATATCAAAAAAAATCCCAAAGAAACAAATTTAATAGGAGAAAGTGGTGAAAGACTACGTATAGGTGCTTTAAACTCAGGACTATTCACAAGTATTTTAGAACGTGGAGATGTAAAAGCAATTATATCATCACATAGCCATGAAGATACATTCTCTGGTACATTCTGTAATATTAAATTTCAAATGACAGGTAGTGCAGGATATAGTGCTTACGGTAAAGAAGAATTAAAAGGTGGAGTCTTAATAGAACTTGCTGAAAATAATTTAAGTGACATAAAGACAAAAATGATTTATTATAAAGATTTATAGAAGGAGGATATTATGAATTTTTTAAATACTGTGGAAAAAGATATATTAGATAAATTTAAGGAAAAGGGTATTCCCCTTGATGAAGTACAATTAATAACAAGTAGTAAAAAAGAGTTAGGTGACTATCAAATTAATGATGCTATGAAACTTGCTAAAATCATGCATAAGTCACCAAGAGATATTGCCGAAGACTTAGTTAAATGTCTAGAAGAAACAGGATACTTCAAAAATATAAATATCGCAGGTGCCGGTTTTATTAACTTAAGCTTTAAAGATGAGTTATTAACAGAATATGTGGAAAAAGTTATTATGAGTTCCACAAAAGATGTGGAAAAACTTAATGAAGAAAGAATTATCATCGACTATGGTGGTGCGAATATCGCTAAAACTCTTCATGTAGGACACTTAAGAAGTGCAAATATTGGGGAAGCTATAAAAAGGTTAGCAAGACACCTTGGTAAAGAAGTAATATCAGATGTTCACTTTGGCGATATTGGTCGTCAGTCTGGAATGGTAATCTATGAACTAAAACAAAGATATCCTAATCTTAATTACTTTAGTGGAAAAGAGGAAACTACTTGGGATGAATTACCTATAACAGGAAAAGACTTAGAAGAAATCTATCCTACTGCAAGCAATAAAGCTAAAGAAAATGAAGATATAATGAATGAAGTAAGAGAAATAACCGCTGAGTTAGAATCAGGTAAAAATAAAGGTTATGTTGCTCTTTGGGATAAGATAAAATCCTTATCAATAGAAGATATAAAAAGCATTTATAAAGAATTAAATGCCGACTTTGATTTATGGGAAGGAGAAAGTGATGCTTTTCCTTACATTAAAGAAACTATTGATATCATGGAAAAATCAGGTTATTTAATCGATAGTGAAGGTGCAAAAATAGTTGAAGTAATAGAAGATGATGATAAAGCACCTATGCCACCCCTTGTTGTTATTAAAAGTAATGGTGCAACTCTTTATGCTACAAGGGAACTAGCAACTATCACTTCTCGTATGAAAAGATTTAATCCTAAAGAAATATGGTATGTAGTAGATATGCGTCAAGGATTATATTTTGAACAAGTTTTTAGGGCATCATATAAAACAGGTCTTGTCCCTAAAGATACAGTTTTAGAGTATTATGGCTTTGGCACAATGAATGGAACAGATGGTAAACCATTTAAAACAAGAGATGGTAATGCAGCCACATTAAAAGGGCTTATCAAGAGTGTTAAAGAAGAAATACTTACTCACATGAATAAAGATATGGATAATAAAGAAGAAACTGCTGAAAAAATCGCTATCGCAGCCATTAAATATGCTGACTTCTTACCTAATAGAACAACAGATTATATCTTTGAACCTAGTAAATTCATCGATGTAGAAGGAAAAACTGGTCCATACATTTTATATAATACTATCAGAATGAAATCTATCTTGAATAAAGCAGAAGCACAAGGTATAAACTATAGTAACTACTATAATAAACCAACAGATACTGAAAAAGAAATAATACTTTTATTAATGGAGAAGAATAATATTTTACATAAAGCTTATAATAATAAAGATTTAAGTTCTATAGCAGATTATCTATATAACTTGACAAGTTTATACAGTAGGTTTTATGAGGAGAACCACATCTTAACTGAAAGTGATGAAAAGGTAAGAGAAAGCTGGCTTACATTAACAAAACTAGTTAAAGAAACTAATGAAGAATTGCTTGATATACTAGCAATTGAAGTACCAGAGAAAATGTAAAAAAATATAAATGTATAAAAAAGTATTGCCTTTTATATAAATTCATGCTATAACTTTATCTGATTTAATACACAAATAAAAAATTATTACATATAATGTCTTAGCTATAGGAGGAATTTTTATGAAGTTAGCTAAAATGAAAAAAGAAGATTTAGAACTACTGTCACATAAGGATATAACATATTATATATTAGAAGAAGAAGGTAAAATGAATACTGCTGACCTTTTCAAAAAAGTAGTAACATTACTAGAACTTCCTGATAAAACTTTTGAAGAAAAAATAGGTGACTATTATACCCTTCTTACAACTGATAAGAGATTTATCTTACTAGAAGATGGTTGTTGGGACCTAAGAAGTCGTCATACCTCTGATAAAATCGTTAAAGTAACAGAAGATGAAGACGAAGAAGATGAGGAAGAAGAAATTAAAGAAGATACTATCTTACCAGATGAAGAAGAGGAAGATAATTATGACTCTGGTGATACAGATGAAGATGATGACTATGATGATGCTAATGAAGATTTAAAAGATTTAGTTGTTGTCGATGAAGATGAATTAGAAGAGAACTAAAACTAAAATATTTAGTTCTTTTTATTTTTTTGTTATAATTATCCTATAAGTATAGGAGTGTAGTTATGAAGTATTTAAAAGAAGTATATAATATGCTAGGCACTGGCGGATAATATCCATTGACTTTCAGTCACATAAATCCTTTGAGGACTAGCCTTTGTAAATAAAAAGTAGTAAGATAAAACAGAGGTGAGAAAGATGCAAAAAGGAGCCCACACACAGTATGATGTGCAAATACATGTAGTATGGATAACAAAATATAGAAAGAAAATATTAACATACAAAATTGCGTATAGATTAAAAGAGCTACTGATGCAAGGTTGTTCGGCAAAAGGAATAACAATAATAAGAGGTAATATACAACCAGAACATGTGCATTTGTTGTTAAGTATTCCACCAACCTTGTCAGTAGCACAAGTAATGCAATATCTAAAAGGAAGAAGCTCTAAAAAGTTACAAGAGGAATTTCCAAAATTAAGGAAGCAATTTTGGGGACAACATATGTGGGCGACAGGATATTTTTGTAGAAGTGTAGGGCAAGTAACTAGACAAACTATAGAAGAATATATTGAAAATCAAAAGAATGGAATAGAAGATATATTTGTAAATGATGGCAATAGTATGCTTTAGCATAGAAGGAGTTCCAGTCCTCACATCAAACCCTGTACTTTCAGTGCAGGGTGGTTGATTGATTTTAAAGTAGTACCTTTTAAGAAGTTTATGACCTTTCTTTTCTTTTTATCATGTATCTTAGGTTATGTAGTTATGGCACTATTTCCTTATTTTGCCAGTCAAATAATAAAGTATGCAACCGATGGTAATACCCTAGCATATACTTATACCCTTTATCTAGCAATTGCCTACATTGCTTATGAAGTTATCTGGTATTTTAACTACTATATCTATAGTTTTCTTCAAGCTTATTACAGTGATACTATTCATAAAAAACTATTTAATAAAATATGTACTTCATCAAGAAAAATATCTAAGACTCTAGATAATGGTAAAATGTTAAGCTTAGTAGGAGATGATATTCCAAGCTTCTGTTATCTATTGGATTCTATAACCGTATATATTTCTACAATCTTTATGATTATCTTAACCGTAATATTAATCTTTAAAGCCCATTTTATCTTTGCCATTATCACAGTTATTTCCTTAATAATATATATTATCTTCATGACCAAAAATATGGATAAGTACTCTAGATATTTAAAAGAACAAAAAAAACATAATGATACTATTAATTCTACTTATGTAGAAGAGTTAAATGCCTTAAAAGAAATAAAGACACTTCCTATAAAAGATAATCTTTATAAAAAGTTACAAACTAAACTAAATAGATATACTAAAGCCTACTTTAAAAAACGTAAATACTTTGCAAGAAATGAAAATACTAGTACTTTAATACCTCAATATACAAAGTTTATTTTATATCTTGTTTTATTAATCTTTATGGTCAAATTTAATGCTACTATTGACCTAGTAATCTTAATTATTGGTTACTATGACCAGTTAATAGAGAACTTAACAGAATTAGTATCATCTTATCGTGAAATAAAAGAATATCATGTCTCTGTTAAAAGAGTAAATGAAGCCTTAACCTATGAGGATGATTTATCAAATCTTTTTGGCAAATATGAAAATGATGAAATATATGGTTCTATTGTCTTTAAAAATGTAAGTTATAAATATAATTCTAAATATGTTTTAGATAATGTTAATCTAAAGATAAAACCTAACACTTTAAATGTCTTTATTGGACCATCTGGTAGTGGTAAAACAACTCTTTTTGACTTATTATTAAGATTTTATAAAGTAGATAATGGTGAAATATTTTTAGATGGTGTTAATATTTATGAATATAGTGATAGTATTTATGCTTCTAATATAACCTTAGTTAAACAAAATCCTTTTATCTACAACATGAGTATAAGAGATAATCTTCGCCTTGTTAATAGTAATAAAAAAAGACAGGAAGAAGTAATCAAAGAAGTAGGATTACATGAACATATCATGAGCCTACCTAAAGGTTATAGTACTGTTTTAACTGGGAATGCCTCAAACCTTTCAGGAGGACAAAAACAACTCTTATCAATCGCTAGAAGTCTTTTAACAGATGCGGAAATTCTTCTCATGGATGATATAACTGCATCCCTTGACCCTAAAACAACTAACGAAATTATAGACCTTTTAGTAAGACTTAAAACCGACCATACTATTTTAGTTATAACTAATAGAGAAGATTTAATAAATAAAGCCGATAAAATATTTTACTTAAACAAAGGAAAAGTAAAGAGTTATAAGTCTTTAGAAGAGTTAAAATCAAAAATAGACTCTGAAAGTGAGGTGTTAATATGAGATTAATGATAGATACTTATAAAAAATATTGGTCTTGTGTTAAACCTCATAAAGGCTATTATACAATGATTTTTATATCAAAAGCTCTAGCAGTCATCGCCAGTATTCTTTTACCTTTAACCGCTTCAGGTATTGTTAAATATTTAACATTAGGAGACTATCATGAAGCCTTAAAATGGATATTTTACTTCTTTGCCGCAGCAACAGCCAAGGTAATATTTTACTACTGGAATTATAAAGGTGGAGCCTTAGACTCAAATTACTGTTATGTAAAATTAAAAGAAAAAGTCTTTAATAAACTGGCAACCTATGACTTAGAGTTTTCTAAACACAAAAATATAGATGAAGTATTACAAGGCTCATCTAGTGATATCTGGAAAGTAGTTTCTATTAATGATAACCTAAGTGATATTATTATTGGTTTTATTAGAATAGTTGTAATTGTAATATTAACGGCCCTAACCTCTCCTTTAGTAGGATTAGTAGTATTCTTATTCTCAAGTCTTTATGTAATCTTTATGATGATATTTAATGAAAAAATCGTGAAATACTTAAATAAACAAAGGAAATATCAAGATAAAATCGCTGGTGTCTTTCTAGAAGAATTATCATCATTAGAGGAAATGAAAGTATATGACATAAAAGATAAGTACTATAATTATTTTAATACTATAAACAAAAAGTTTTGTCATAACTATAGATTAAAAAGAAGATATAGTGATATCCAGGTAAACTTTTTACAATTAATATTAGATTTAGGAGAAGTAAGTATTTATGCAGTTACATTATTTCTATTATTTCAAAATGCCTACTCTGTTGATAAGATAGTATTAGTAATAGGATACTTTACTATGTTAAACCAAGAACTAAAATATGTCTTACAAACCTGTGTAAAAAATGTCGTAGACTGTAGAGTATCTGTTGAAAGAATTTATTCCCTTTTAAATTATCGTCCTAAAAATAATAAAATAACAAATACAGTTGATGAAGATAATATTAAAGGCAGTCTAGAATTTAGTCATGTTTATTCCTCATATCAAGATAAACAAGTCTTAAAAGATGTAACATTTAAAGTTAAACCTAATGAATTAACCGCTATAGTAGGACGTAGTGGTAGTGGGAAAAGCACGATATTAAATATAATTTTAAGATTAATAAAACCTGATAGTGGTAAAGTATTAATTGATAAAGAAGATATTTATAATTATACTAAAGATGTTTATAAGACTAATGTCAGTGTTGTAACTCAAAAAAGTATTCTCTTTAATATGAGTATAAAAGATAATTTGACTTTAGTAGAACCTAACTTTAAAAGATGTCAAGAAGTATGCGAGAGTCTAGGTATACATGATGAGATATTAAGATTGCCTAAAGGCTATAATACTATTATTGCCGAAAATAGTACTAATATATCTACAAGCTTAAAACAACTTCTATCTATTACAAGAAGTATCTTAACAAACTCTGAAATATTACTTTTTGATGAAGTCACTTCATCACTAGACTCTACTAATACTAGAAAAGTAGTTAAAGTTTTTAAAGAGTTATCTAAAACTCATACTGTTATCATTATTACTCATAAAAAAGATGTAATGAATAAAGCCGACCATTTAATTATTATTGATAAAGGAAAGAAAGTTGCCGATGGCTCACCTAAGTCTTTAGAAGATAATAAATACTATTTAAACTTAAGAGATAGTAGTAGTGTAAGTAATAATAACATATAAGGAGTATAACATGAAAGAATTAATTAAGAACAAAAACTTAAAATACATATTTTTAATGATTATTTTCTTTAGTATTTCTTTTGGTTTATGGAATAACTTTAGACTCCTATGGTTAGAAGAAAATAGTCTTGACCCAAGTGAAATAAGTAGAGTAATGAGTCTTTCAACTTTCTTTGGAGCCATATCTATAATATTTATTTCCCTAAAAATAAGTATGACCAACATAAAGAAGTTATTAAGTGCAACTCTTTTAATAAGAATAGTTTCTTATATTATTCTTTTTATAGGGTATCAGCATTTATCTACTAGATTGATAGCGATACTATTTATCTTTGATATTGCAAGTTACACAGTAGGATACTTAGCCATATATCCCTTAATCACAAGAGTTATTAAAGATGATAAAGTCTATAGTTATAGACAACTAACAACCTATATATGCCAAGATTTAGGAGTTTTAATAGGAGGACTATTACTTGGCTTTACTATAGGAAATTATATTTTTGACTATAATAGTTTTCTTTTAATTGCCCTAATTTGTTTAATAATAGCATTATTCTCTTTAAGTAAAGTAAAACTTAATAATAAAATAAAATATAAAGAGATAAAAGCTAAAGACTATTTAAAAGTATTTAAAAAAGATAAAATCTCTAATATCTATTTATTATATATTTTTATCTCAGACCTTTCTTATAACTGTGCTTTAGGTATGCAGATGTTAATATTAACTAATATTTTAGATATATCATCTAAAAATGCTACCTTCTATTTTCTATTAATGGGAATAATAGCAGATATCTTTGGAGTGTTAGCTTTAAAGAAACTAACCCCTAAAAATGATTATCTAACTATTTTACTTAAATTTGGTCCTAGAATGTTAGGCTATACTTTAGTTTTTATCTTCCCATCAAAAGCGATGACCTTAATCGCTATCACAATATCCCTATTCTTAACAACTGCTTATGAAAATAAAACAGATGCCGTATATTTGAATAGAATAGATACGAAATATCAATTATTATTCTCTAATATCAGAAAGCTAGTAGGTAATATAGGAAATGCCATAGGCTTATATTTAACAGGTATATTATTTATCTTTGGTTCTAAATATATATTTGGAGTAGCAGCACTAATCGGATATTTTCAAATTGCCCTCGCTCTATATCTTGTATATCTTAGGAAAAATAATGATTTACAATAGTTCTATTCACTGTTTATAATATAATTTGTAGAGGAGGATGAAGTAATGAATATGAATAACAAGTTAAAATTCGAAGATTTGGAAGAAATAATAAATAAATACACCACAGAAAAAAAGTAAAATATCAATTGAAATTAAAGACTTTGATGGGAATATAATGATAGAACATAATCCAAATATAAAAGTAAATTCTGCTAGTTGTATAAAAGTAGCTATCATGATAGCAGTATTAAAAAAAGTCCAAATTAATGAATTAGAATTTGATAGATTAATAGATTTTAGAAATTTAGATTTAGATGATGAAGATGGAATATATAATGAAATTGAAAGAAAAGCGACAATATTAGAATTATTAACTTTTATGATAATTAATAGTGACAATTTAGCAACAGATGCACTAATAGAATTATTTGGCTTTCAATATTATAATGATTTTTTTAAAGAAATTGGATTATTAAATACAGAACTTAATAGATTTATGGGAATATATGACTCAGGAAAAGAAAATTATACAAGTAATGAAGATATGTATTATTTATATAAACAATTATTCCAAGAAAAGATTCTAAATAAAGAATTATGTGATATTGCAAAAAATATATTACACAAGCAAAGGTTAAAAGATGCAAGTCAAAGATATATTTATGAAGATATAGAAGTGTATCATAAAACTGGAGGATTAAATAGTTTAAATTTAAGAAATGACTGTGGATATTTTGTATTGAATTATAAAGCATATTATTTTGGATTTTTTATGGAGCAAATGACTTCTAAAGAAGATGCCTCTATATTAATAGGAAGATTGTTTAAATTTATTTATGAGAACTTGATGCATTTATCAAAATAATTAATTTTTATCTAAATTAATATTAATAGAAAATAATAAAAATGTATATATCAGTAATTTTTACAATATAGTATAAAAACTAATATGAAATTTCTTTTGTTTCAAAAGAAGAATAGCCAAAAGAATTGATAGGAGTAATTTGGACCGACCAGAGTATAATTATGGATAGTAAAACAATTTGAGTTTCGGTGAAAAAAATAGTTGACAAGAAAAAAGTGAAAATGTGTTATCCACAGATTCACTTTTTTAGGCATAAAATAAGGAAAATCCTCAAGAATTGTAGTATAATAATATTAATAAAATAACCATAGTAATGAAATATTACTAAACAACAATTGGAGGTGTTTTCCTATGAGTTATTTTACTACAGAAACATATAGTATGAAAAGAGATATTTTAAAATTTTCAGAAAAAATTTCAGAAGGAACGTGTAAATCTGTTAAAAATTTATGTAAAGATGTTATTTATGGAATATCTGCCAGTAGAAGTTCTCATTTGAGTGAGATAGCAAGAACATTAAAAGAAAATACTAAATTACCATATACAATAGATAGATTATCTAGTGGCTTAGCAGATTTAGATGATTACATGAAAAGAATGCTAATTCAAAATTGCCAAAAAGAAATAATGAAATTATTACCAGATAATGAAGTAATAGTTTTAAATGATGATACAGACTTAAATAAAGAATATAGTAAAAAGCTTGAAGATCTTTGCACTGTTAGAGATGCAAGTAGTCAAACAGAAAAATATGTTAATGGCTATAAAGTATGTGAATACACAGCATTAAGTAGAAAAAGTAAAACTCCAATAAGTTTGTATTCAAAAATTTATTCTACAAAGAGTGATGAGTTTAAAAGTGAGAATGATGAGACTATTAATGGTGAAGATTATGTTGTCAACTTATTAAACGAAAATAATAAAACACCTATTTTTATAAGAGATAGAGGCTATGATGCAAATGAGTTTTTTAAGAAAGATATAAAAGAAGATAATAAGTTTGTAACTAGATTAAAAGGTAATAGAAATTTGAGATTTAAAGATAAATTGAGACTCGTAAAAGAAGTAGCATTAGAAAGAAAAGGAAAAGTTTTAACAACGTTAATGTATAAAGGAGAAAATAGAGAGTGTTATATTAGTTATACTAAAGTATCTCTTCCTTGTATGAAAGAGAAACAATTAACATTATTAACAATACATGGTCTTAATACTGACGATGACTTACCAATGATGTTGTTAACTAATATAGAAATAGAAGATGCAAATACTGCGAGAAAAATAGCAAAGTTATATTTTTTGAGATGGAGAATAGAGGAATATTTTAAAACTAAAAAAGAAGAATTTGGTTGGGAAAATTCATTACTTAGAACATTAAAATCAATGAATAATTTTAATATGTTTTTAACACTAGTAATGTTTTATATGGCTACAATAGTAGAAAAACTTGATACTAATTATTTTTGCAATATTATTGTAGAAAGAGCAATGGCACTAAAGGAAGATTTAATTATTATGTTTGGAATAATATCTAAAGGAATTTATAACATATTAAAATATGCTAGAAATGGTATATCTGAATGGAAACATATAAAGCATAAAGAAAAAGATAAACAGTTATCATTTAAATTAGCAATTTAAAAAACAAACATAAATCTTAGACTATATATAGTGTCAACTTAAATATAATTTTAGTAAACAAAATGTAAATCAATAATTACATTGTTTTTGTGTGTCTTAATAAAAAAGAGATTTAAGTAATTTAAATTTTTCATAAAAAACCGAAACTCAAATAAAACAAACATTGTATTTAAAGGGAAGCTATGCTATAATTACAAAGAAAAAGAAAGGACTGGTTATAATGATAGAACGTCTTGAAGCTACTGAAAAGAAATATATGGACTTACAACAAGAACTAATGAGTGAAGAAGTCTTAAAAGATATTAATAAAACAAGAGAATTATCAAAAGAGATGTCTGATTTAGAAGAAACAGTTAATGTGTATCGTGAATATAAGAAAGTACTTGAAGCTATTCCTGAGACTAAAGAAATGTTAAAAGATGATGAGTTAAAAGATATCGCTAAAGAAGAGTTAAAAGACTTAGAAGCAAAGAAAGAAAAGTTAGAACATGATTTAGAGATACTATTAATACCAAAAGACCCTAACGATAATAAAAACGTTATTGTCGAAATAAGAGGAGCAGCTGGAGGAGATGAAGCTAATATCTTCGCAGGTGACCTTTATAGAATGTATTCTAAATATGCAGATAAAGTAGGTTTTAAAACAGAATTAATCAATGCTGAAGAAGGAACAGCAGGAGGCTTTAGTCAAGTAGAATTTATGGTTAAAGGTAATGGTGCTTACTCAAAGCTTAAGTATGAAAGTGGTTCTCATAGAGTTCAAAGAATACCTGTTACTGAGAGTAATGGAAGAATTCAAACTTCAACTGCAACAGTACTTGTAATGCCAGAAGCAGAAGATGTTAATATTGAAATAAATCCTCAAGACCTTAGAATAGATATTTATCGTTCATCTGGTTGTGGTGGACAAGGGGTAAATACTACAGATAGTGCTGTTCGTATTACTCACTTACCAACAAATACAGTTGTAACTTGTCAAAATGAAAGAAGTCAAATTCAAAATAAAGAGCAGGCCATGAAAGTATTAAAAGCAAGACTTTATGAACAAGAATTAAGGCATCAAGAAGAAGAATTAGGTGAATCTCGTCGTAATAAAATAGGTACAGGAGATAGAGCCGAAAAAATAAGAACATATAACTATCCACAAAATAGAGTAACAGACCATAGAATTGGCTTTACTACTAATAACTTAGATAGAGTTATGAATGGAGATTTAGATGAGATAATAGAAGCTTTAACTATGGAAGACCAAAGAAGAAAACTAGCAGGAGAAGAAGAATGACAGTTGAAGAGTTAATAGTCCTAGGAAAAAAATATACCAGTAGTACTCATGCCAAAATGTTACTTGCAATACTTTTAGAAGTTAATCCTCTAGAACTATTAACTATATTAGATAAAATAGTTGAAGAAGATAAGGTTAATCTTTATAAAGAATCTTTAAAAGCTTTAAGTGAAAATAGACCTATTCAATACGTAATAGGTCATGTTAATTTCTATGGCTTGAAATTTAAAGTTAATGAAAATGTTTTAATACCCCGTTTTGAGACAGAAGAGTTAGTTGAAAATATTAAAAACTATCTTGAAAAGAAAAAAATAACTAGTCCTAAAATATTGGATTTAGGCTGTGGTAGTGGTGTTATAGGCCTAACTTTAAAACACTTCTTTCCTGATTCTTTAGTAACTTTAGTTGATATTAGTGAAGAAGCTTTGAAAGTAGCAGAATCTAATGCTAAAAGTCTAGGACTAGATGTTAACTTTATAAAAAGTGACTGGTTTAGTAATGTTCCTGTAGATAAATATGATGTTATAGTATCAAATCCCCCGTATATTATGACTGATGAAGAAATAGAAGAGATAGTTAAGAATAATGAGCCAGCCATTGCCTTATATGGAGGAAGCGATGGACTGGACTGTTATAGAAGCATTTTAAAAGATATTAATAACTACCTAAAAGATGATTATTTAATTGCCTTTGAAATAGGATATCTTGAAGGAGAAAAATTAAAAGAATTAATCAAAGAGACTATTCCTAATAGTAGAGTAACTATCAAAAAAGATTTAAGTGCTAAAGATAGAATGCTTTTTGTCGAAAAAAATATTGATTAAAAATATAAAATATCACTCATTAATTAAGTGTAGAAAGGGTGATATTTTTATATGAAAAAATATTTAATCTTAGCAAGTTTAATCTTAGTATTTATTCCTAATTTAAATAAAGAAAGTGATGAGATAGTAATACCTGATGAAGCGATAAGATTTAGAGTAATAGCAGAATCAAACACTAAAGAAGACCAAGAAGCGAAAACTATTGTTAAAGATGCTTTAGAAGATGATTTAGATACTCTTTTAAAAAACAGTACTTCAATTGATGAAACAAGAACTATTTTAAAAGAAAATCAAAGTCATTTTGAATCTTTAGTAGAAAGAACACTTCTAACTAATAAGATAAACACAAGCTACAAAGTAAACTACGGTATCAATTATTTTCCAGAGAAAAACTATAAAGGAGTTATCTATGAAGAAGGTTATTATGAGTCACTAGTCGTAACTCTTGGAAGTGGAAATGGTGAAAATTGGTGGTGTGTTTTATTTCCTCCTTTATGTTTAATGGAAGGCGAGAATAATAATACTGATGAAGTAGAATATAAATCATTTGTTAAAGAAATGATAGATAAATACTTATAATAAATATCTACCTATCTGAATAAAATTTGATAGGTGATTACTTTGGATATTTTAGAGTTAATAATACTAGCGATAGGTCTAAGTATGGATGCCTTTTCTTTATCTATTGTCTATGGAACATTAAATCTATCTAATAAAATTAAAAACTTTTTAAGTATAACAGTAGGAGTATTTCACTTTTTTATGCCCCTTTTAGGAAGTATATTAGGACTATTTATTGTTCATCATATAATAAGTAATCCCGATGTTTTAGTAGGAATAATCTTTACTATTCTAAGTGTTGAGATGTTACTTAATATAAAAGACTTAGGCGAAGAGAAAAAAGATTTTAAAAGTTTAGCGAATGCTTTCCTATTCGGTTTTAGTGTAAGTATCGATAGTTTCTCAGTGGGAATTGCCCTAGGAACACACAATGAAAATATCTATTTAGCAGGAGCAGTCTTTGCAATAACAAGTTTTATCTTTACCTTTTTAGGACTTAATATCGGTAAGTTTTTAACTTTAAAATTTGGTAAAGTCGCCAATATAATTGGAAGTATTTTACTATTTATACTAGCACTTACTTATTTCTTTGAATAAAAAGAAAAATATTGTAAAAACTAAACTTGGGTGAAGTATTATGAGAAAAAGAATAATTACAGATGAAGAAATGGAAGAGATTATGAAAAAAGAAATACTTCCATTAAGATTTCATATTGTAAACCCACTTGTAAAAGAAGTTAAATAATACTTCTTTTTCTTTGCGGTTATATAACCAATATGATAATATTGAACTAGAGGTGAAGCATATGAAGAAAAATATTATAATAATAATTTTATTATTAGGGTTAGTTGGAACTAGTGGATATATTGTGTATGATAATTTTCTACAAGATGAAAATAAAGAACAAAAGCAAACTGCTAATGAAAATACTAGTCAAGAACCTATAACTAATGAAGAAAACTTAAAAGTCAATAGTCTATATATCAAAAATTTAATAGAAAGATATAATGGTGGAATTTATGCATATCAATTTTTATATAATGATAGCCCAGTAACTACAACCAATTTAGATGATAATTTTATTAGATATACTGTTTCTATGAATTTAGGAAATGTCTATACTGATACCATTGATATTGAAGACTTTAGAGATAAAACAAAAGAACTATATGGTCCTAATTTAAATATTGCAGATGAGAGTATAAATTATCCAGGTATAACCAATCCAACAATGCAAGTAATGGAATTAACAGAGTATGCTACTGGAGAAAAATATTATAGATATACAGATGTTTTTGAACATGCCGGACTAGGAACAGGTCAAAAGGTTTTAAATCAAAAAGTAATTGAAGCAACTAAAAAAGATAATAAAATACTAATTAATGTTGCAGTTGCATTAACAGATGAAAATGGAGTTTATCAACCAACAGGAGAAGTTATAGATGGCCTAACTGCACAGACTTTCAATATTGATAATGACTATGACAAAATAAATAAATATCAATACACTTTTATCTATGATGAAGATAATTATAATTATTATTTAGAAAGCATTACAAAAATGTGATAAAGAGTCTAAAAAACGTTGCAAAAGTGTGATAAATTGGTTCAAAATACCTGCAAAAGTGTGATTTTTATATTAAATATAATAAATAATAAGCAATTAAAAGGAAGAAACAACTTTCTTTTTCTTTTGACAAACACTAGATACATGCATTATTATATATATGAAGGTGATAATAGTGTTAGTAAATTTTAATGAAATGTTAAAAGATGCCAAAGAAAAGAAATATGCCGTTCCACATTTTAATATAAATAATTTAGAGTGGACAAAATATATTTTAGAGAAAATGCAAGAAGAAAATCTTCCCGTAATATTAGGTGTTAGTGAAGGTGCTAAAAAGTATATGGGAGGTTTTTATGCTGTAAGATGTATGGTAGAAGGATTAATTAAAGATTTAAATATAACTATTCCTGTCTGCCTACATCTAGACCATGGAAGTAGTTTTGAAAGTTGTAAAGAAGCGATAGATGCTGGATTTTCTAGTGTTATGATAGATGCTAGTAAATATGACTTAGAAACTAATAAAAAAATAACTAAAGAAGTAGTAGATTATGCTCATCCTAAAGGAGTATCCGTAGAAGCAGAAGTAGGCCATGTTGGTGGTACTGAAGATAATGTTTATGGTGATGTCTTTAGAGCAACTCTAGAAGACTGCATTGAACTTGCTAAAACAGGAATAGACTCTATCGCTCCTGCTTTAGGTTCAGTTCATGGATTATATAAAGGAGAACCTAATCTTGACTTTGATAGAATGAAAGAGATAAATGAGGCTTTATCTATTCCATTAGTATTACATGGTGGAACAGGAATTCCTTATGATATGATAAAAAAGGCAATAAGCTGTGGAATTAGTAAAATTAATATAAATACAGAATTACAAGTAACTTGGCATAAGGCCGTAGTAGATTTTATTAATACAAATCCTAGCATTTATGACCCAAGAAAAGTTATAGGTAGTGGTGAATCTGCTATGAAAGATAAAATAAGTGAACTTGTAGATGTTTTTAACCCAAATCATATTAGTTCCAAAAATTAAATTAATAATATAATATAGTAGAAAGTGTGTGATTAACTATGAAAATGCTTGAAATAAAAGGAGGCAATCCTCTTTCTGGAACAATAAGAATAAGTGGGGCTAAAAATAGTGTAGTAGCATTAATACCAGCAGCAATTTTATCGAGTGAAGAAGTAACTATCTGCAATGTCCCTGATATTACAGATACCGCTGCTTTATGTGAGATATTAGAGTTTTTAAATGTTGGTGTAAAAAGAGCGACAGAAAGTCTTGTTATTAATCCAAAGGATATGGTAAACAAAGAAATACCTAGTATGTACACTAAGAAACTAAGAGCATCATACTACTTTATGGGAGCCATGCTTGGTAAATTTAAAAAAGTAACGATGGCCTTACCTGGAGGCTGTTCAATAGGAGCAAGACCAATTAATCTTCATCTTAAAGGTTTTGAAGCCTTAGGTGCTACAGTTACTAACAAAGAAAATATTTATACCGTAGAAGCAAAAGAGTTAAAGGGTGCTAATATCTATCTAGACTTTGCAAGCGTTGGTGCCACAATTAATATCATGCTAGCAGCAGTTCTTGCTAAAGGAACAACTATTATTGATAATGCTGCAAAAGAACCAGAAATTGTTAATGTCGCAACCCTACTAAACAATATGGGTGCTAAAATAAGAGGAGCAGGAACAAGTAGTATTGAAATTATTGGTGTTGAAAAGTTAGGCAAATGTTTCCACGAAGTAATTCCTGATAGAATAGAAGCCGGAACATATGTAATCCTTGGCGCTGCCATTGGTAATAATTTAAAAATATCTAATATCATCCCAGAACATATCGAAGCTTTAACTAGTAAATTAGAAGAAATGGGAGTATTTCTAGATATAGGAGCCGATTATATAATTGTAAGTAGTGGAAAAAACTATAAACCAGTAAATGTCAAAACCCAAACTTATCCAGGTTTTGCTACAGACCTTCAACAACCCCTAACACCACTTCTTACTATGTGTAATGGTAGAAGTAAAATAGAAGAAACAATTTATGAAAATAGATTTATGCACATACCATATTTAAATCAAATGGGTGCCGATATAAGAGTAAAAAATCAAACTTCAACTATCATTGGTCCAACCAAATTAACAGGAACAGATGTAGTTGCAACTGACCTTAGAGCCGGAGCATCTTTAGTAATCGCTGGCTTAATGGCAAGTGGTACTACAAAGATAACTAATGTTGAACACATTTTAAGAGGTTATGAAAATATTGTTGAAAAACTCCTAGGAGTAGGAGCAAATCTTGAATTAAAAGACATATAGAAGCATTAAAAAGAGACTAGAGAAATATAATTATAATATATGACTCTAGTCTTTTTTGGGAGGTAAAAATGAAAAAAATACTTTGTCTTTTAATCATCTGCCTTTTAGTATATACAATCTATTACTTTAATCATACTGATAAGATAACATATATATCGATAGGAGATTCTTTAAGTGTTGGAATAGACTCCAATGGTAACACTAACTATGGTTATAGTAACTATCTATCTAATTATCTTAAAGATAAAGACTTACTAAAAAGCTATAATAACTATTTTTCTACAAGTGGCACAAGAATAGTAGATTTAAAAAATAAATTAGAAACAAATTGGACTATAAAAAAAGATGGTAAATCTTTATCTTTAAAAAAATGTCTCCGTGAAGCTGATTTAGTAACCTTATCAGTAGGAATGGATGATATTCTAACAAATTTAACTTTATCCACAGTTAGTGTGGAAAACCTCTCTAACAAAGAAATAACTACTATAGTAGATAAAACTATTGAAGAGTTAGCTGCTCTTTTTAAAGAGTTAAGAAAATATGCTAAAGAAGATATAATCTTTATAGGATTTTATAATCCTCTAGAAGAGGAAACATTAACAACAGAAAGACTCTATACTTATTTAATAACAAAAACTAAAAGTCTTTGTAAAACTTATGATATAGAATATTTAGATATCTATAATCTATTTAAGAGAAATAAAGACTATATAAATAATCCTACTAACATATATCCAACAACAGAAGCTTATCAAATGATTGCAACAAAAATAATAGATAATTATCTATAGGAAAATTTGAGAAAGCTTGACAAATAATAAAAAAATGATATAATATGCTCATATTCATTGAAGGGGGAATTAAAAATGAATAATGGATATTTTGAAACATTTACAAAAGAAATAGTTGCCGATTTAAAAAGTAAGGGGCTTGCAGCTCATTACAAAAGCTTATCAGAAAAAGAAAGAGAATTTTTTCTTTTAAGCCAATATTTAAAGCAAATAAAAGAGGGAGTAAATTATGAGCTTGGTAAGTTAAGTCATGACGAAGCTATAGCTAGTATGGTAACTGCATTAAGCTTCAGAAAATTAAACTTGCCAAAAACACATAGTAATGATAAATTTTCACTTATGTATCGTAAAGACAAAGAGTTATTATGTGCTATTAATGGAGAAAAAAGTGACATGACAATAACTTGTGTGTCTCCATATTTAAATAAGAGTGTAAAATTTAATCATTATGGTACATTCGTAGAAAGTTTAACTACAGGTGACTTATCAACAAGCCTTGAAACTAATAGCAAAGGAACAATAAGTCCTAATGAATTACCACTTTTATCTTCTAGAGAACATTCATTACTTGATGATGAAAGCTTTGCTAGTTTTTGTGGATTAACTTATGAAGAAGCAGAAAGATATGAAGCAACGGGTGTAATTCATGGTGTTAACTTTGATGAAACATTAGAAGAAGAAAGAAGATATGAAACTGCTATGCAGGAAAGAAAAATAGAAAGAGAAAAGCTTATTAAAGAAAGATTAGCCGTTTTACCAGAATCATTAAAAGAATCTATTTCTTATGAATCTGATACTCAAAAATCTTTTAAATAATAAATATAGGAACTATAATTTTGTTCCTATATTTTAATATTATTTAAGGTAGTATTTGTAATATAAAAACACTCTTGCTAAAAAGATACTTATGTGATAAGATGTATATGTAAAAAGAAATTTACATACAATAAAAAATGAGGAACATTCGATTTTGCAAGTGAATGTCACCTCATAATTAATGAATAGTTGACACTCTTATGCAGAGTGTCTAATCTATTTTTAAAACTAGTACCAAGAAGGCAAGGCTAATCAAAATAGAAGGGATGAGCCTCAGTACTTTGAAGATAAAAGTCTTTGTCTTCATACCTTTTCCTCCTTTCCTTAATGGAATGGAGGCGACACTCACATCAAATGTTCCTAAGTTAATAGTATCATATTGACTTCTAGATAGCAAGATAAAAATGTAATAAATTAGTTACGAATTTTCGTAAATACTACTTTAGATTTGATTTTTAGGTATGAAAATCTGTTAAAAACCTTGTCAAATCTTAAATAATTTGATATATTAAGTAGCGAATTAGTTCCTTAAGGGGATAATTTCTATGATAAATAAATTATCATGGCGAAAGGAGAGAAGAAAAATGGCAAAAAATAATCCAGCAAACTATAGACCATGTAAAGTAACATGTGCTTGTGGTGCAACATTTGAAGTAATGTCTAATAAAGATGAAATAAATGTTGAAGTATGTTCAAATTGTCATCCATTCTATACAGGAAAACAAGGAAGAGCATCTAAAGCAGGACAAGTAGAGAAGTTTAATAAGAAATATGGTTTTAATAAAAAAGATTAGAGAATAAGCAGTGCCTACTGCTTTTTTCTTTTATGTTATGTTATAATATAAGTGTTTAAATCCACAATAATAGAAAAGAGGAGAATATGAGATTAGGAATAACTAATGACCATAGAGGTTATAAATTAAAAGTAGAACTTTTAGAAAAATTAAAAAAAGATTACGAAGTAATAGATTATGGCGCTAAAGGAACAGAAAATGTAGATTATCCTTTATATGCATTTAAATTAGGAGAAGCTCTTGCTAATAAAGAAATAGATTTTGGTATTGCTATCTGTGGTAGCGGTATCGGAATATCTATTGCCTGCAATAAAGTAAAAGGAGTGCGTGCCGCTAGAGTTTTATCACTAGAAGATGTAATAGAAACAAGAGGAGATAATGATGCTAATATCATCTGCTTAAATGAAAATATGTCAGTAGATACAGCATATAACCTAATTATTACCTTTATAACAACTCCATTTTCAAATCAAGAAAGACATATTAGAAGAATAAATGAAATAAAAGAATACGAGGTAGGAAATGAGCGTTAAATACTTTTTATATTTTATCGTAACAATTATTGTTATTTGGAGTTTAGATTCCATTAACATAAATGCTATTTTAAAAAAAAATAAAATTTGGCAAGCAAGAGTATTTTATTTCTTTTTAGCAATTTCCTTAATCTACCTAGTAACAAACTGTATCTATGACTTATATGAATCTGCTATAATTGTTTAAAAATTAAAATTTAAAGTATAATTTTAAGATTTTCGTTAAAACTCTTAATGAGGTGATGTTAATGAAAAAATTAAGATTAAAAAAAGGAGCTATTATCGGAGCATACCTAATTGCTTTCTCACTAACAGGAATGAGTGCTTTCTATGTAAGTCAAAATATGCAAGCGAATAATCCTACTGAAGAAGACATAGAATATGTTAATTCATCTATAATTGATGATGATGAAAAGGATAGAGAAGTAATTAAAGAGGACGTTAAAATGGTAAAGCCATATACAGATGAAAATGTCCAAGTTCTTAAATACTTCTATGATTATCAAGCTAATGCCGACAGCCAAGAAAAATCAATTCTTTATCACGAAAACACTTACATTCAAAACTCTGGTATGGACTTTGGACTAGAAAATACCTTTGATGTAGTATCAGTTTTAGATGGAACAGTAGTAGATGTAAGAGAAGATGAACTTCTTGGAACAGTTGTAGAAATAAAGCATGATAATGACTTCATTAGTAGTTATCAAAGTCTAAGTGAAGTATCAGTTAAAAAGAACGATACAGTTAAACAAGGACAAGTAATAGGTAAAAGTGGAACAAATACAATTGATCAAGATTTAGGAAACCATTTACATTTTGAACTTTACAAATCAGGTGAAGTAGTAGACCCTAGCAAATACTTTGATCAAGTAATTAGTGATACTACTGAAAAAAGTACTTCTGATAATACCACTACTGAAGATACAAGCGATAATAGTAACACTAATGAAGAAACGGAGTAAATGCCGTTTTTTTTCTAAGAAAATAATTTACATTATAATATATTTCTGCTAAAATATTAACAGTAAAAGGACGTGATAGAATGTTATCAAAAGATATTGGTATAGATTTAGGAACTGCAAATGTATTAATTTATATTAAAGGACAAGGAATAGTTTTAAATGAACCTAGTGTAGTCGCTATTGATACTGATAATAAAAAAGTAGTAGCAGTAGGTAAAGAAGCAAGTGAAATGCTAGGTAGAACTCCTGAGAAAGTAAAAGCTATTAAGCCTATGAAAGATGGCGTAATCGCTGATTTTGAGATTACCGAAATAATGTTAGACTATTTTATAAGAAAAATCCATGCTAGGAACTTTTTATCAAGACCTAGAATATTGATATGTTGTCCTACTAATGTAACTCCTGTTGAAAAAAATGCTATTAAAGAAGCAGCTGAGAGAACTGGTGCTAGAAAAGTATTTTTAGAAGAAGAGCCTAAAGTAGCAGCTATAGGAGCAGGTATGGATATATCTAAGCCTAGTGCTAACATGGTAATAGATATTGGAGGAGGTACTACTGATATTGCCATACTTTCATTAAATGATATCGTAAATAGTGCCTCAGTTCGCATAGCAGGTAACGTTTTTGACCAAGATATTGTTAAATACATTAAAGAAAAATATAAATTATTAATAGGAGAAAGAACAGCAGAAGATATAAAAATAGAATTTGCAAACCTATATGAACCTGATAAAAAGAACAAAATTGAAGTAAGAGGAAGAGACTTAGTAACAGGTTTACCTAATACTATTGAAATAAATGAACAAGAAACAGAAGAAGCTTTACATGAATCTATTTATAAAATTGTTAAAGCAGCGACTAATGTCTTAGAACAAACACCACCAGAGTTATCCGCAGATATTGTGGATAAAGGTATAATATTAACTGGAGGAGGTTCTATGCTTAAAGGACTTAATGAAGTCTTAAAGAAAGAATTAAAAGTTCCAGTTCTAATTGCAGATAGTCCTCTAACTTGTGTAGTAGAAGGGACAGGAGTGCTTTTAGATAACATTAGATTATTAGAAGATAGCAACTAAAAATATTAAGTTGTTTTTCTTTTATTGTAAAAATCTATTCCACTTGTTATAATTATTTTAGAAAAGAGGAAAAACTATGAATCAACAAATAATAGAGACTCTAAAAATAGTTATAACAACGTTTTTATGCTCTGCTTTAATAATGCCCTTTATGAAAAGAATAGCCAAACATATAGGAGCAATGGATATACCAAGAAGTGATGAAGGACATAGACATATTCATACTAAAGCTACCCCTAAATTAGGAGGAGTTGGCATATTTTTAGCTTTCCTAATAGGTTATATGTTATTTGGAACAGAAAGTGTTCAGATGAATTCTATCTTAATAGGAAGTTTTATCATAATATTAACTGGTATTGCCGATGATATAAAATCTATTCGTGCAAGGACAAAATTAATTGGCCAAATAATAGCAGCCTCTATCCTAGTATTTTATGGAGGATTCCTATTAAATAACATAACGGCCTTTGGTTATACTATTAACTTTGGATGGTTCTCCTATCCTTTAACAATTCTCTTTGTAGTAGCATGTGTAAATATAATAAACTTAATCGATGGCTTAGATGGCTTAAGTGGAGGAATTAGTAGCATCTTCTTCTTAACAATAGGTATTATAGGATTTTTCCAAGGACGTAGTGGTAGTTTAGTTATGATATTAACATTTATAATGTTAGGAGCAACATTAGGATTTTTACTTCATAACTTCTATCCTGCTAAAATATTCTGTGGTGACTGTGCCATGTACTTAGGCTTTATGATAGCAGTAATTACTCTTTTAGAGTTTAAAGGACCAGCTTTAACTAGTTTATTTGTTCCCTTAATGATTTTAGGAATACCTATACTAGATACACTATTCGCCATCATTAGAAGACTATTAAAACATCAAGCACCATTCTCTCCTGATAAAGAACATATCCATCATCAATTATTGGGAATGAACTTTTCACAAAGAACTACAGTCTTAATTATCTATGGTTTTAATATCTTATTCGCCTTTGCTTCAATTTTCTATTCCCTAAAAGACCCTTTCATGGGTAAAATATTATATATAATAATATTTATCATCGTTGTATGGTTCGTTTTAAGAACAACAGTTATCTCTAAAAAGAACAAAGAAGTAACAGATAATATAATCGAAAAAGTAGGCGAAGTTATTAAAAAAGAACCTAAATCTAAAAAAAATAAAAATAGGGCTAAATAGCTACTATTTTTTTTTGACAAAATTCCTATAAACTGGAAATATATGGTAAAATTTAAAGGTGTGCAGTATAAAAGGAGGAGGTAGTAGTGTTAAATTTTATTATATGTGATGATGAAAAGGAATTTAGAGATTTAATCAAAGGTGAGATTGATAAGTTTATGATGAACTATGATATCGATTATAAGAAATATGAATGTGAGAGTTATGAAGAAGATTTTGAAGCTCTTGCTAGAAAAGAGATGGGCTTTAAAGTCTATTTCTTTGATATTAAGACGAAGAATGGTTCTGGTCTAGATGCTGCTAGATTTATAAGAGAAGAACTAGATGATTGGAATTCTATTATCATAATCGTAACTGCTTTTGCCGAATATAGATATGAAGCATTATCTAATAGGTTATATCTATTAGACTTTATAAGTAAATTTGATAATTGTAAAACAAAGTTAAATGAAACTCTAAAGATAATTTACAAACAATTTAGCAGTAGAGAAAAGTGTCTTAGTTATGAGTATAACTATACTTTATATAAGATAGCATTAAAGAATATTATCTATATTGAAAAAGAACAAGATAGTAAAAGATGTATAATTCATACAGATTATGGAACATTTAAAGCTCCATATACATTAAGTGCAATATCAAAAGAATTAGATAAGAGATTCTTAAAAGTACATAAGAGTCTAATTTTAAATACCGATAAAATAAGAAGTTATGATATTAAAGAAAATGAAGTGCTATTTGATAATGGTGTTACTACTAACCTAATATCAAGAGCAGGTAAGAAGGAGTTGATTGAGTATGTCACTAATAATAGCTAAATTTATAGGGACAATATTTTTAGAAATAGTTTTATTACTTATTGTGCAAAAAAGTCTGAAATTAAAACATAAAATAACAATACAAACAGTTTTAATAGTTTTGGTTTTATCCATTCCAACTTTGTTTTTTTACAGAACAAAGTACAACATGTTCACTTCTTTAATAACCTATATTTTAGCAATTATGCTATTTAGAAACTACTTTAAAATTAGTTTATTATCATCTATTTATATTTGCAGTTATGGAATGATTTTAATAGGAGTTGTAGACATAATAATTGCAACTATAAATTCATTATTTTTAACCTATGAAGAATTAAGAACAATTAACTATATAGTTATTATAAATACTATTTTAATAGGATGTATAGCCTTTTTAATTTCAATGATACCAGGTATCAAAAATAAGATTAATTATTTATACAAAAAAATAGAAAAAACTCCTAATTATAATATTATTACTTTTGTAGTAATATGCTTATTTACAATCATAATAGCATTTTTTAATATTACAGAAATATTTAAATTAAATACATATTATATAATAACTATTTTGAGTATTTTCTTTCTTTTTATTTTGTATTATTTTTATATATCAGAATTAAATAATTACGGTAGATTAAAAGATAAGTATGATGTATTGTTTGATTATGTCCAAACATTTGAAAATTGGATAGATAATGAACAAATGTATAGACATGAATTAAAAAATAACTTATCAATTATCAGAAATATGACAAATAATAAGAAAATAATTAATAAAATAGATGATATGTTAAGTATGAATATAAATATCGATGATGAATATATAGAGTTACTAAAATATATTCCCAAAGGAGGACTTAAAGGATTATTATACTATAAGATAGCATTAGCTAAAAATAAGAAAGTTAAAATGATAATAGAAATAAGCCACAAAGTTAATACACTATTAAAACAACTAACAGAAGATCAATTGCGACAATTATGTATCGTTTTAGGAATATATATTGATAATGCGTTAGATTCTGCTGAAGAGTCTAAGAAAAAAACTGTAACATTAGAAATTTATGAAATAAATAAAGTAATAATATTTACAATATCGAATACATATAAAGATTTTATTCCTATTAAAAATATGAAAAAAATAGGGTTTACTACCAAAGTAGGAGAACATGGTAAAGGCTTATATTATGCAAATAAAGTATTATCAAAAACAAAATGGTTAAAATCTGAACAAAACTTTTTAAATGATTATTTTATACAAAAAATATATATAAAATAAAAAATTCGTCTTTCAACGAATTTTTAATCCATATTTTTTAATGCTTTTGGTTCAGCTGCACAGAACCAAACACATCCCATACTAGCACTTGCAGTAGCTAACATAGCAACAGCTGCTAGAACTTTAGCCATTCTTTTTTTCATTCCCTTTTCATTCCTTTCTTTACTACTATTTATTTAAACATTATACATGTTTAAACCCTCTTATAATTTCTATATGATTCTTTAAATATTAAATACATAATAGGAGATATTAATATTGTTTCAATAAGTAAAGCTGCCATTAATAAATTACTAATTTCCATACCATTAAACACTATAATAAGTATGCTGTATATAATTGCCAAACTACAAGCAGATACCTTTCTAATTATTCTTTTTTTCTTATTAGTTAAAGGTCTTTTCCAGGTGTCAGCAGGAGCACAAATTATAAATGTTATAACTGAAATTATACATAGAACTATTTTAATAGTAAGACCGACCTCAATATTGGTAAATAAATAAGGTAATCCTAAAATTAAAAGTGTACTTGTTATTAAACAAACTATAGACTTACTTGCATGGAATCCAAAACCAGGAAACCTTAGAATATTAAAGAGTATCAAGGCAATAATAAATTCTTTAATAAACCCCAGAAGGAAAGCTATCAGAAAGATTACTACAAGCTTAGTTATAGTCATATATAACCCTTCTAAACCATATTGTAATTTTTCTCTTTCTTCTTCGTTTAAGTTTTCTTGATTACTAGCAATAAAGTTCATAGTATGATTTAAAAATGCTTCTTTCATACCATTCCTCCTATGCTATAAATATTATATCTCTATAATATTTTTAAATATAAATTTTCCATAAAATACATAATATGAGCTTTTTAAATATATTTCGACATACTTTTTCATTAAAAATACAATTTAAGGCCTCATAATAACAATTGACGGCAATTTTCTAAATATTCTTATAACAGTTGCTATAATGGACTCACATCGTTTGAAAAAGAAGTAGCCATCTAAGAAGGAATAGAAAGATGTGGAGGTGAGCCTAGTGATTGGAAAAGTAAAGTGGTTTAATAATGAAAAAGGCTACGGATTTATCGAGTACAAAGAAAACGAAGATATTTTCGTTCATTATTCAACTATTAATTGTGACGGTTATAAAACTTTGTCTGAAGGTCAATATGTAGAATTTACATTACTTGAAACTAGCAAGGGATATCAAGCAGTCGATGTTACACCAATAAAAGAACCAGCTTTAGCAAAATAGTTGGTTTTTTGCTCCTTTTATGGTATATTAATATTAAGGAAGGTGATAATATGGAAATAATTATTCGTGGTGACAAAATTGAAGTAACTGCTGCTATGAAAGACTACATTAATGAGAAATTGAAAAGACTAGAGAAATATCTAGAAAATAGTGATAGTGTACGTGCTAACGTAGTAGTAAAAGTTAAAGGACACATGCAAACTGTCGAAATTACTATTCCACTTCACAATTTTATTATTAGGTCTGAAGAGACTCAAGATGACTTCTATGCATCTGTTGATAAAGCTATAGATGTTATAGAGCGTCAAATAAGAAAGAATAAGACTAAGATAAAAGCTAAAGAAGCTAAAACTAGAATTGACTTTAGTATTGTAGATATTGAAGAAGAAGAGCATGAAGAAAACAATACTATTAAACACAAAAAAATAGAAGTAAAACCAATGGATGAAGAAGAAGCTATTCTTCAATTAGAATTACTAGGTCATGAATTTTATTTATTTAAAAACGTTGACACTGATAAAGAAGCAGTGGTATATAAAAGAAAAAATGGTGGCTACGGTATAATAGAAGCCGAGTAAAGATAAAAAATGAGGATGATATGAAAAATATCATTCTTTTTTTGACAAAATACCCCTAAAACCTTTTTATTATCTTAATTTTCTGATAAAATACATTATGCAAGGAGATGTTTATAATGGGATTATTTAGAAAACTATTTGATCATGAATATAAAGAATTAAAAAAGTTTACAGTACAAGCAGATAAAATTGTCGCTCTTGATGAAGAGATGACTAAACTATCTGATGACGAATTAAAACATAAAACAGAAGAATTTAAAGAAAGACTAGCTAATGGAGAAACTTTAGAAGACATTTTAGTTGAAGCCTTCGCTGTTGCAAGAGAAGCAGCATATCGTGTAATAGGAGAGAAACCTTTCTATGTTCAAGTATTAGGTGCTTTAGCAATTCATTATGGTAATATTGCCGAGATGAAAACAGGTGAAGGTAAAACCCTAACTTGTGTATTACCTGCTTATCTTAATGCCTTAGAAGGTAAAGGAGTTCATATAATTACAGTCAATGAATATCTTGCAACTCGTGATGCTGAATGGATGGGAGGAATACATCGTTTTCTTGGTTTAACTGTAGGTGTTAATACAAGAGATATGTCTCCAAAAGAAAAACAAGAAGCTTATAACTGTGATATTCTATACTCTACTAATAATGAAATTGGTTTTGATTACTTAAGAGATAACATGGTAATTAGAAAAGAAAATAGGGTACAACGCCCTCTAAACTTTGCTATTGTCGATGAGGTTGACTCTATTCTAATCGATGAAGCAAGAACTCCATTAATCATATCAGGAGGAGCACAGCATAGTGCCAACCTATATATAGATGCTGATAAATTTGCAAAGTCTTTAAAAGAGGAAGAAGATTATATCTGCGATGAAACAGGTAAAAGTACAATTAGTGTTTCCCTAACAGATGCTGGTAGTGAAAAAGCAGAGAAAATGTTTAAGATTAAAAATCTATATGAAATAGAAAATGCCACTTTACTACATTATATTAATCAAGCTTTACGTGCTAACTATGCTATGAAAAAAGATGTAGACTACGTTGTTCAAGATGATGAAATCGTAATAGTAGACCAATTTACGGGACGTTTAATGAAAGGAAGAGCTTATAGTGATGGATTACATCAAGCAATAGAAGCTAAAGAAGGAGTTCATATTAATCAAGAAACTAAAACACTTGCTACTATTACATTCCAAAACTTATTCAGAATGTATAAG
This sequence comes from uncultured Bacilli bacterium, assembly GCA_963929435.1. Classification (GTDB taxonomy): domain Bacteria; phylum Bacillota_I; class Bacilli_A; order RF39; family UBA660; genus Onthousia. The sequence goes on along the minus strand of CAWVIV010000010.1, from coordinate 26,069 downwards.
AAACTAGCAGGTATGACTGGTACTGCTAAAACAGAAGAAGAAGAGTTTAGAGATATCTATAATATGTATGTTATTGAAATACCTACTAATAAACCTGTTATAAGAGTAGATGCTCCAGATTTAGTTTTTGCAACACGTAGTGCTAAATATAAAGCAATTATAAATGAGGTAAAATCTCGTTATGATAAAGGACAACCTGTCTTAATTGGTACTATTGCTATTGAAACAAGTGAATTAATCAGTGACTTATTAAAGAAAGCACATATACCTCATGAAATATTAAATGCTAAGAACCATGCTCGTGAAGCTGAAATTATCTCTAAGATTGGTGAACATCGTTCTGTAACTATCGCTACTAACATGGCCGGTCGTGGTACTGATATCAAATTATCAGATGAAATAAGAGAATTAGGTGGTCTTTGTGTAATAGGTACAGAACGTCATGAATCACGTCGTATCGATAACCAGTTAAGAGGTCGTTCTGGACGTCAAGGAGACCCAGGTTATACCCAATTCTTTGTCTCTATGGAAGATGACTTAATGATTAGATTTGGTAGTGAACATATTAGAGAAATGATGAAGAGCTTTGGCTTTGGAGACCAAGCTATTCAAAGTAAGACCTTTACAAAAGCTATAAGTACTGCTCAAAAACGTGTAGAAGGAAATAACTTTGATGCCAGAAAGCATTTGCTACAATATGATGATGTTATGAATACTCAAAGAGAAATAATGTATGGCAAACGTAATGAAATCTTAGATAGTGAGTCTATTCATGAAACAGTATTAAACTCTATTCATAATCATATTACAGATTTAGTTAAATCTAGAAATGCTGATAGTCATATAACAGATGAAGAGTTACAAAGTATTACCGACTTTGCTAATGAGAACCTACTTAAAAATGACATAAGTAAAGTAGAACTTGAAAATAGAGATGCAGATGATATTATAGAGTATCTTTATGAAAAAGCTAAAGGTGAATATGAAGCTAAGATTAAAGAAGTACCAGTAGAAATTAGTAATGAGTTTGAAAAAGCTTTATCTCTACAAGTTATAGATAATTACTGGATGGAACAAATTAATGTTATGTCTCATTTAAGAGAAGGAATTTACCTTCGTCAGTATGGACAAGATGACCCTCTAAGAGCTTATACTACAGAAGGTTATGGACTATTTGATGATATGCTTCAAAAAATAGATAGAGATATAACAGTATTCTTACTAAAAGCAGAAATTAGACAAAATATTGAAAGAAAACAAGTTGCTAAAAACGGGCAGACTAATGATGTTAAAGATACAAAGAAAACACCTAAGAAAGTTAAAAAAGTAGGTAGAAATGACCCTTGTCCTTGTGGAAGTGGTAAGAAATATAAACAATGTTGTGGAAAAAATAAATAAAGCTTTATTCTATAAGTATTTTGTAAAATTACATTAAAGGAGAAAAATGGAAAGACCAATAACTACGCTATTTATGCTAGAATCATTAGATGGAAAAATAAATAGTGGAAATAGTGATAATTTAGATGCTGATAAAGATTGGTGTCAAATTGAAGGTGTAAAAGAAGGACTACATCAATATTATGAAATAGAAGCAACAACAGATTATTATTCTTTAAACACTGGTAGAGTAATGGCTAAAATTGGCGTTAATGATAGAAAAGAATATCACGAGAAAGTAGATGTCAGTTTTATAATTATTGACAACAAACCTCATTTAAATGAGCATGGGATTGATTATCTATGTAATTGGGTAGAAAAGTTAATATTAGTAACTACAAATAAAAATCATATAGCTTTTTCCTTAAAAGAAAAGTATGAAAACTTAGATATTCTTTATTATGAAGTTTTAGATTTAAAAACTTTATTAACTGATATGAAACAAAAATATAATGCTGAAAAAATAACAATCCAATCTGGTGGAAATTTAAATGGAAAATTCTTACGAGAAGATTTAATTGACTATGTTAATGTTGTAATTGCTCCATTATTAGTAGGAGGTAGAGATACTTCGACATTAATAGATGGCGATGCTATTAGTACAGTAAATGAATTAAATAAGTTGAAAGCCTTACAATTAATTGAGTGTAATAAATTAGAAGACTCTTATATATGGTTAAAATATAAAATAATTAGATAACTAAAAAACATATTAAGAACAATAGATGCTAAAGCAAAGAATGACTAGTGATATATATTAACAAAACTGTAAAGTTATGCTAAAAAGTATAACTTTTTTTGTAAATTACATATTTAAGTATAGTTAAAATGTTATAATGAATATATAGAAAGGATGGCAAAAATGAAAGGATTAAGAATATTCCAATATGGTTGTGGAAAAATGAGTGTTTATACTATGAAATATGTCATAGATAATGGAGGTACAATTGTAGGTTCAGTTGATATCAATCCTGCAGTTATAGGAAAAGATATCGGTGAAATCATGGGAACAGCTAATACTGGTGTTGTTGTTGAAGATGCTAAAAATGCGGAAAAGTTATTAACAGAATTAAAACCTGACTGTGTCATTGTTACTACTATGAGCCTACTATCAGATTTAGAAGAGCCTTTAATGCTATGTGCAAAATGTGGAATTAATGCTATTACTACTTGTGAAGAAGCATTTTATCCAATGAACTCTAACCCTACTTTAACCGAAAAGATTGATAAACTTGCTAAAGAAAATAATTGTACAATTACAGGTAGCGGTTATCAAGATGCTTTCTGGGGTAATTTAATTACTACTCTAATAGGTTCAAGTCATAATATCACTAAGATAAAAGGAAGCTCTTCTTATAATGTAGAAGACTATGGTATTGCTCTTGCTAAAGCCCATGGAGCAGGACTTACAAAAGAAGAGTTTGAACAACAAGTAGCAAGTGCCGATGAGATAAGTGATGAAGAAAGAAGAAAAGTAATAGAAAGTGGAACTTACTCTCCATCATATATGTGGAACGTTAACGGTTGGCTTTGTGACAAACTAGGTTTAACCGTAGTAAGTCAAAGACAAAAATGTGTTCCTCAGTTTAATGATTATGATATTGAATCATCTACTTTAGGAATGACAGTTAAAGCAGGTATGGCTACAGGAATGAGTGCCGTTGTTACAACAGAAACAAAAGAAGGAATTACTTTAGAGACAGAATGTATTGGTAAAGTTTACAATAAAGATGAGTTTGATAAGAATGTTTGGACAATCTATGGTGAACCAGATACAACTTTAGTAATTGAAAAACCAGATACTGTAAGATTAACTTGTTCTGCTATTGTTAATAGAATTCCTGATGTAATTGCAAGTGAAGCTGGCTTTATTCCAACATCTCGTATGGGAGAGTTAAAATACATTAAAGAATCTAATAACTAGAAATCCACAGGCTCTGTGGAAAAAGCTAAAGATGTTAGTTTATGCTAGCATCTTTTAAACTTTAATTTGACGTACAAGGAAAATACACATATAATATCATTAAAGAAAAGAGGAAAGAGTATGAGACTTAGTAGATTAAATATTAAAAAGATTAACTTAAATGATATTGATAAAAATTATTCAGGCCAAGATATCTTAATGAAATTAGGAGAACTATACCAATATGAAAGTGGTATTTATGGATATGGAAATCTTTGGACTAAATTAGAGCGAATTGTTGAAAATATTATTATTGAAGAATTAGATAAAGTAGGTTGTGTTCAAGTAGAGTTCCCAAAACTACAACCAAAGAAAATATGGGAACAATCTAATAGATGGGATATGTATACTAAAGAAGGAGATATTATGTTCACCTTAGATAATAATCTAGGAGAATACGGCCTTGCCCCAACAGCAGAAGAGTGTGCAACTTTATTTGGTGCCAATAGACTTCCTTCATATAAAAACTTACCTGCTATATATTATCAAATAGGCGAAAAGTTTAGAAAAGAAATTAGAACAAGAGGTTATCTATTTAGACCAAGAACATTTGTCATGATGGATGCTTATTCTTTTGATAAAACAGAAGAAGATATGAAGAAAACATATGACCTAATGCATGAAGCTTATCTAAATATCTTTAAAAGACTAGGTATTAAAATTATGCCTACAGTAAGTGATAATGGTGTCATAGGGGGAAGTGTTGCTGAAGAGTTTCAAGTAGCAACTAAACTTGGAGAGGATACCGTCCTATATGATGAAGAACAAAACCTAGGTATTAATAAAGAAGTATTAGAATTTGATAATAAAGATGAATACTTAAAACAATTAAATATTACTGATACTAGTAAATTAAAAGAATATCAAGCAGTAGAATTAGGTAATAACTTCCAATTAGGAACAAAATATTCAGAAAGTATGAAGTTATTCTATACTGATGAAAATGGTAATAATAAACCTTATTATATGGGATGTTATGGAATAGGATTAGGTAGAATAATCGCCTGTATAATAGAAAATAATGTTATTAGAAAAGATGAAAAAGTTAAAGGTTTCGCTCTACCATATAAAATCGCTCCTTATAAAGTACAAATTATCTACAATGAAAACAATAAAGATAAAGCAGAAAAACTTTATAAAGAATTAACAGATAATAATATTAATGCTATTATTGATGATAGAGAAAACCTAACAATTGGTAATAGAATTAATGATGTATATGTCCTAGGTACTCCTAAAATGATTATACTAGGAAATAAATTTGACGGAGAAAACTATTCTATTGAAGATATAAAAGATAATTCAACTAATCCAGTTAAGGTATCTGAAATAGTTGATTACTTTAAGAATTTATAAAAGACTCGGGACATGGAGTCTTTTTAGTTATCTTTACAATTGAAATAACAATATATTTATGATATCTTAAAGATAAGAAAAATAAAGGATGAAAGTTATGCAAAAAATAGATGAAAGAAGTTTAAAATTAAAAGCAGAGGATTATTTTGATTATTGTGAAAATAATAGAAGCATAAGAGGCTTATGGGTAATAACAGATAAACAGTCTATTTTTTATAGCCAAGTACTTAGAGATGATATTAGGACACATGATAATATACAAATAGATATAGAAAATGAAATTCACCCTAATAACCAAATAGAGGGCTGGGGTGCTATTAGACCATCCCATGCTTATATCGCTTCGGCTGCTTCTGAATTAAATATCTTTATGCCAGATAATGGAAAGTTAAGTTATAGTCAAGCTAAGTTTATAACAGATGCTCTAAATATTGTAGAAAAGTTTAATAGTAATGAGGAAAACTCTAGAAAAATAAAAATAAATCTATATGAGCCACCTAGTAAGGAAAGCAAATATGACGTAACTGCTATAGAAGATATAAAACTATTAAAAGATAAACTACAAAAAGAAATTACTCATAATATAGACATTGAAGAAGAAAAAATTATAGGTACAACTTTACCTAAAGAAGAAGTAATAAATAATATAATATCAAACTTAAATGCCCCTTATAGAAATGTTGATGAGTTATCATTATTTCTTGGTAAATGTAAATCTTATATAAATGATGATTATTACAAAGATATATTTAAAGAACTTATGCCAAATTATAAGAATATAGAGAGACTATATACTATATTAGTAAAACTATATATGCAAAGTGAGAAATTAGAAAATATAACTTTAGACAATTTAGAAGGAAAATTATATAATCTTTTAAAAAATAGTTTTAATAATAAGAAAACATTTGATGATATACTTAACCATTTATATATAATTAGATATTTAGATAAAACATTAACAAATGAATTATTTCCCAATCATGATTTATTATTAAACTGTTGTAAAGATATTATGTATATGGATAAAAATGAACTTGATATAAAATTAGAAAAATGTACATCTTATGATGATATTCTTAAAGTAATTACAAGTTTTACTTATTATAAAAATAAAAAAGAATTACTAGAAAAGGAAAAACAATTAAATAATTATAATAAAAGGTTAGAAAAAATAGAAATAACCAAAAATATAATTGCATCAAAAGGCCAACTTAACGAATTAATTAATGATAGAAAAGAAAAATATCGAAAACAAAATGAATATAATTCTGAATTAATAAATAACAATAATAAAATTGATAAGGAAGTAAAATATCAAGAAAATATTAATAACTTGATTAAAGAAAGCTCTAGCAATTTCATTAAAAGAATAATATTTAGAAAAAGAATTAAACAATATAAGCATGATTTACAAGAATCAATAAATAAAATGCAGTTGTTAAAGAAAAATAATCAAAGTATACCAGATAAAATAGATACCCTAACTAAAGAAATTAATTCTATAGAAACAGAATTTAAAAGTATTACTCAATTTGATTATGTTCCTGATGATATAAGAGAAATGGATTATTACTATCAAAGGGATATAATTGAATATGAAAAAAACACATTAGATCTTATCAATTGGATAAAAGAAGATATGACTAAATTAACTAAAACTTTAGAAGCAATAGAGAAGTCTAACATATTAAAAGACGGTAAAAAAGTAGAAGAGTTACAAAAGTCTATGAAAGAAGATACAGAAGATATTGTACAAAGAGAAGATACACTAGTTGTACACGAAGCACCTAAATCTACTACAAATAGCAAATAAGTGTGTTATACTCCTGACTTTGACAGTTTTATAAAGTCAAAATCTCTCCAACCCTTATTTTATAAGGATTTAGAGAGATTTTTTTGTTGCAAAAAAATGCGTACGTTGATGCTTATTATTTGTTATTTAAAATTTTTTTGATTTTTTTATAACTTAATATTTCAAAATCGGTATTAAATTTAAATGTGTTGTGTAAATCATCAGTTATTATAGTTCTCTCATAAACTGGTTCATAGCCGCAGCCTTTATGTTCAACCATATTCATATTTCTTAAAGTTTCTAAAATTTGTGATGTAGTATATTTGTAGTTAAGTTTCTTTTCTAATAGTCTGTAAATAAATAGTGATATGAAGCAAGTCATAAAGTGTGCTTTTATTCGATCTTCTCTAGATAGATTAACAGGTCTTGCAAGAAAGTCACTTTTCATAATTCTAAAAGATTCTTCAATTTCCCATCTACCTTTAACTATTTTAAGTATTTCATTAATATCACCAATTAGGTTTGTTGTAAGTGCATAATAACCATCATATTTTTCTTCTTCATCTATAACATCTTGATTAATAGAATAGGTTATATTTTCTGCAACTTCACCATTATCAGTAGAGTTTAAAGAATTAATAAATCTTCTATAATCATTTTGATTTTTACCTTTCCTAGTAACTTGATTAGTTTCAATACTTTTTTTCGCTCTTTCTATTTGATTATTTCTAATACTTCTGTTATAGTCAAAGTATTTAAAACAGAAAGTAACTATTAAATCTTGTTTAACAGACTTAGTTTCAGTTTCTATAATTTTATAAAATAAAGTTTCATAATATTTTTCTCTTAATACTTCATCGTTTTCTATAGTTTCTAAGTTATAAACATTTCTTAAATCATTTGGCATTCTCCATCCATTTTTATCAAATATTTTTTCTTTATAACTTTCTTTTAGTTTTTTTAAGGATTGGGTAATAACAAAACCACGTCCATTCTTAATATTAAAACTTTTTATTTCATCAGATGCAAGACCTGCATCAGTACATAAAATAATTTTAGTATTATCTAACTTAAAGTTATTAACAATTTTGTTTTCTTCTGGAATTAAAGTCTTTTGTTCATTCATATTTCCAGGATATATATTACAAGATAAAGGTAGACCATCACCATCCATGAATAATCCCATGCCAACTTGAGGTTTTGGTTGATGTTGTTTGTTAATACCATATTTTCTAATGTCATCTTCATCATCAATTTCAAAAAAATAATTAGTACAATCATAATATATAACTCTAGAATTTCGATCTATTACTTTTTTACTATTGTTAAATAAATTCTCTTGGATATAGTCCATGTTATCGGCAATATAACTTAAGGCTCTATATTCATCATGAAGTTTAAAGTTAGGCTGTTCAATAAAGTTTTGACATTGTTTAAAGGTTTCCAATTTAGATGATGGATAAATAATTCTAGCATAGACTAAATAAGACAATATTTCGTTTAAGTCAAAATGAAATTGATATTTACTTTTTATATTCTCACATATATTTTTAATATTTAATTCATTATATATTTTTTCTAAAAATAGATATCCAACATTAAATTCTCTTTTTATGCCAGGTAATATTTTTTTATTAGGATTAAACTCTTTTTTTATTATCTCTTCTTTATCAATATTATTAAGTTTAGAAATATATTTTTTTATTTCATTAATTGTATCTGTTTTACCAAATCTTTCTTCAACTTGTTGTTGATTTCCTAATTTTTCAAATATTCTAGTAGTTCGTTTTCCTTTTAAATTTGTATAGTCTTGAATAATAGAATAATAGGAATAATTATTTATCTTTCTAATGTTTAGTCTCATCTAAATCCCACCTTACTATTACTATTTTATCATACATACGAATACATACGCAAGTACTAAAATATAAAAAAACTAGATTTTATCTAGGGTTGCAAGGATTTTTATATCAAAACTGTCAAACTAGGGAGAAGATACACTAGTTGTACACGAAGCACCTAAATCTACTACAAATAGCAAATAAGTGTGTTATACTAATATAAAAGCAGGAGGTAAATTATGGTTGAAATAAATAAAACAAAAGATGCAGATGGTTATGATAGATTTAAGATAACAACTGAAAATGGAAGTTTTGATATAATGTTTGGAGGAAATCTAGATTTGTATTGGTCTTATTGGCCAGAAGAGGACTTCGAAGATTGGCCTTTATCGAAAACTTTTACTATTACCAAAGAAAATTATTTTTTATACGCTGTGTACTAGTTTGTAAGGGGTGAATAGTTATACTCAGCATATACTTCATTGAAGTCAATACCAGAAGAATTATCATAAACATTATTTGAATTAATATTACATTTATTAATAGTAGCCTTTTTCATCATAGTTAAAGGCCTTTTTAATGTTTCAGTAGTATAACTAATAATTTTTTGAAAACTAAACCAATCTAAATAATGTTGTAAATGTTTTGTTGAAACACCTCTAAAGCTAGAAATAAACGTAGCCCATTCTGAATGTAAAGAATTAATATTTCCTAAACTATATCCGTTAATATTTTTGTAAGTTCCTGATTTAACTTGTTCTAATCTTATAGAATTATCTTTAGCGAATTTTTCATAAGAAGTCTTACAATCTGTAATTAAACAAGTTACATCATTTAATCTATTAGAAAATGCTTTCTCTACTTCTAATGAAGTTATGGGACCAGTACCAACGATTTCTAAAAAGAAATTATCATCTTCGTCAATAACTGAAGCAATACATACTTGATGGTCATTTATACCTCTTTTTGAATTTCCATTATTAGATGAACGAGGTTTAGAAAAACGTGGCATATTTTCTTTCTTTGTACCTTTTAAATTTATAGATTCATATGTTTCATCACCTTCAGCAATACCTCTTAATTTAATATTTTCTCTTATTATTGATATGCAATCTAAAACTTTGTGACGTAACAAAAATACTGTATTCTTATTAACATTCATTTTAGCTGCTGTTTTTCTAATTGATAATTTATCATCCATACACTCGAAAAAAATCAATAATTGTTCATATGTTAATTTTAGGTGTGATACTAGAGTATTAGTACAAGCATTAAATTTTTTACTACAATCTTTGCATTGATAAGATTGAACTTTATTTTTATCATGCCCATTTTTAATTACGTGTTCTGAATTACATTTTGGACATAAAATTAAAGTTTTCTCACTATCAACAAATCTAGAATTTGTGTTCTTTCTATCTTTAACAATATTTAAAGCTTCAACTATTTTGTTAATTAATTCTTCAATTTCTTCAGGTAATAAATCATAAATATTTTCTATATGTTCCATAACATTTCCAAAAAAATATCTCTAATTAGCCAGCCAAGTAAATATTCATTTGTCGAAGATGAATACAGAAGTGACTGGCTAATTAGAGATATTTCCTTTCCATATTCATCTTCGACATATTCATTATACTATATAACCTTGTATTTGAAAATACCTTTACCCCCTATAATCTAATACACAGCGTTTTTATATCAAAAGATTGATGAACTTTATAAAAATATTAAAGAACATCGTCCATATCCAAAAACAGATAAAGATGATTATACATTTCTTTTTGAAGAATTAAACTCAAGAAATTCAAATGAGTCTAAAAAGGTAGATTATGCTTATGAAAAATTGTTTCAAAACGACATTATTAAATGGTACTCAGATGATATGCCGTTAGAAAATGCTAGTAGCTTAGAAATAAAAAAACAAGAAGATACTTATTCTATAACTTTTTTTAGGGGCACTGAAGAATATGATTTTCCTACATATAGTGTTCGCTTTAGAAATAGTGGGAGTAGATATCATCCATATAACTTTACCTTTATGAATATGTATAATGGTTTAAGTGAATATGACCCTAATTATCATCAAATTCATATAGAAGAATACCTATATAATAAAAAATTACAAAAAATAAAAAAATAAGGAGCCAAATTAGGCTCCTCAATCTATATATATGAGGATCTTCACACTTATCAGTGAACCTTCCTCATTAATACTATATGTAAATTTAGTAAAAATATACAAAAAATATTTTGTTATAAAAATAAATATCTTGTATAATACTAATAAAGAGAGTTGGTAAGAATGAATAAGAATGAATTATTAAAAGAATTAACAAATGAAAAAGAAGAAATACTAAGTTTATGGAGGTCACTTTGACACCGATAATAAACTAAAAAAACAAGAGGAGTTAGAAAAAGAGACAACTAAAGAAGGTTTTTGGAATGATACCAGTAAAGCCGAAACAGTAATTAATGAACTAAAGAGTCTAAAAGAAAGTACATCTAAGTTAATCGATTTAAAGAAAAAGATATTTGACTCGGGTTTTAAACACTTGCGAAATATAAAAACTGCGGAAACCATTGAAAAATGGTTATTTTTTTGTCAAATTTTTAATTTATATCTTGCGTACAATACACGTACAATGATATAATTGCATTGTGATGATATATGAGAGTAAGAAAAATTAAATCTAAAAATTCAATCCATTATGCCATTATTAAAGATATTACTAACATCAATGGCAAAAGAACAACTTGCGTTTATGAAAATATTGGTAATATGGACAAGCTTAAACAAAGAGCCGGTGACATGGACCCTTTAGAATGGTTAGATAACTATGTAAAAGAGTTAAATTTGAAAAGTAAAGAAGAAAAATTACCAGTTATTATTACTAAAGACCCAACACGTTTAATTGATAAAAATTGTCGTTGTTCATTTAATGTTGGTTATCTTTTTTTAGAATGTATTTATTATAAATTAGGTTTAAATAAAATCGCCAATAAAATTCAAGATAAATATAAATTCCAATTCGATTTGAATGATATTTTGTCTAAATTAATATTTTCTAGAATTATTTATCCTGCTTCTAAGCTTAAAACTTTAGAATTATCTAAAAATTTTATTGAACAGCCTAATTTTGAATATCAACATATAGAAAGAGCCTTGCCTATCATTAGTAAAGAAATGGGCTTTATACAGTCAGAACTTTATAAAAATACACAAAAATATTGTAAACGTAATAACAAAATTTTATATTATGACTGTACTAATTATTACTTTGAAATTGAAGAAGAAGATGACTTTAGAAAATATGGTAAATCTAAAGAAAATAGACCTAATCCACTTGTTCAAATGGGACTATTTATGGATGGAGATGCAATTCCACTAGCATTTAATATAACTCCAGGAAATACTAATGAACAAGAAACACTACAACCTTTAGAACAAAAAATTCTTGATGATTTTAATCTTGCAAAATTTGTTGTTTGTACAGATGCAGGTCTTGCATCTAATGAAAACAGAAAATTTAATAACATAGAAGGTAGATGTTTTATAACTACTCAATCATTAAAAAAAATGAAAAAGCATTTAAAAGAGTGGTCATTGGATTTAACTAAAGGTTGGAAATTACCAGGTAGTGATAAAGTATATGATATTTCTAAATTAAGAGATGACAACGAATTAATGAAAAATTTTTATGATGATACTTTCTACAAAGAAAGATGGATTAATGAAAATGGACTAGAACAAAGATTAATAGTTACCTACTCAGTAAAATACCAAGAATATCAAAGAAAAATTAGAGAAGGGCAAATTCAAAGAGCCTTAAAATTAATAGAAACTAATCCTAAAAAAATAGGCAAAGCCAAACAGAATGATTCTAAAAGATTTATTACTACTATTAACACTACTAAAGATGGTGAAGTTGCAGAAGAAAAACATTTTGAAATAAATCAAGACATTATTAACCAAGAGGCTATGTATGATGGTTTATATGCCGTATGTACAAATTTAGAAGATCCAGTTGAAGAAATAGTAAAAGTAAATCATAGTCGTTGGGAAATTGAAGAGTCATTTAGAATTATGAAAAGTGAATTTAAATCTAGACCAGTATTTCATAGAAAAGAAGATATGATTAAGGCTCACTTTACTACTTGTTTTTTAGCCTTAATTGTTTATAGATATTTAGAAAAAGAATTAGATGAAAAATATACTGTTACAGAAATAATAGATACATTAAAAGAAATGAATATGAAATTAGAAAATAAAGATTCATATATTCCAAATTATACTAGAACTGACTTAACGGATGATTTACATGATAAATTTGACTTTAGAACTGACTATGAAGTCATTGATATAAAAAAATTCAAAAAAATTTTTACTCAAATAAAAAAGTAAAAATTGTACGCAGTTTTTTAAGACAATAGAAAGCTCTCTTAATCCTTGATATATAAAGAAATAAGAGAGTTTTTATATGCTCAAAGTGTTTAAAACCAGATTATACTATATAACCTTGTATTTGAAAATACCTTTACCCCCTATAATCTAATACACAGCGTTTTTATATCAAAAGATTGATGAACTTTATAAAAATATTAAAGAACATCGTCCATATCCAAAAACAGATAAAGATGATTATACATTTCTTTTTGAAGAATTAAACTCAAGAAATTCAAATGAGTCTAAAAAGGTAGATTATGCTTATGAAAAATTGTTTCAAAACGACATTATTAAATGGTACTCAGATGATATGCCGTTAGAAAATGCTAGTAGCTTAGAAATAAAAAAACAAGAAGATACTTATTCTATAACTTTTTTTAGGGGCACTGAAGAATATGATTTTCCTACATATAGTGTTCGCTTTAGAAATAGTGGGAGTAGATATCATCCATATAACTTTACCTTTATGAATATGTATAATGGTTTAAGTGAATATGACCCTAATTATCATCAAATTCATATAGAAGAATACCTATATAATAAAAAATTACAAAAAATAAAAAAATAAGGAGCCAAATTAGGCTCCTCAATCTATATATATGAGGATCTTCACACTTATCAGTGAACCTTCCTCATTAATACTATATGTAAATTTAGTAAAAATATACAAAAAATATTTTGTTATAAAAATAAATATCTTGTATAATACTAATAAAGAGAGTTGGTAAGAATGAATAAGAATGAATTATTAAAAGAATTAACAAATGAAAAAGAAGAAATACTAAGTTTATGGAGGTCACTTTGACACCGATAATAAACTAAAAAAACAAGAGGAGTTAGAAAAAGAGACAACTAAAGAAGGTTTTTGGAATGATACCAGTAAAGCCGAAACAGTAATTAATGAACTAAAGAGTCTAAAAGAAAGTACATCTAAGTTAATCGATTTAAAGAAAAAGATATTTGACTCTATAGAATTACTAGAAATGTTAGATGAAGAAAGTGATAAAGATTTATTAGAAACTCTAGAAGCTGATAATAAAAATATCAAAGAAGATTTAAAGAGTTTAAGCATCTATCTACTCTTTAATAAACCATATGATAAAAATAACTGCATCGTTGAAATACATCCAGGAGCAGGAGGAACTGAGTCATGTGACTGGGCTAATATGCTTTATAGAATGTATACAAGGTACTGTGAGAAAAAGAACTTTAAGATAGAATTACTTGACTATCAACCTGGAGAAGAAGCAGGAATAAAGAGTGTTTCTTTTAAAGTAAAAGGAGAATATGCTTATGGTTATTTAAAAAATGAAAAAGGTGTTCATCGTCTAGTTAGATTATCACCATTTGATTCATCTAATCGTCGTCATACTTCCTTTGCAAGTATTGATGTAACTCCAGAAATATCTAGAGATATTAAAATAGATATAAATGAAAAAGATTTAAAAATAGATGTCTATCGTTCAACAGGAGCTGGAGGTCAAGGAGTAAACACTACCGATAGTGCTGTTCGTATTACCCATCTACCTACTAAAATAGTTGTAACTTGTCAAAATGAAAGAAGTCAAATTCAAAATAAAGAGACTGCTTTACAAGTCTTAAAAAGTAAATTATATGTATTAGAAGAACAAAAAAAAGAACAAGAACTTGCTAAAGAAAAAGGTATTCAATCAAACATTGACTTTGGCAGTCAAATAAGAAGTTACATTTTACATCCCTATTCTCTAGTTAAAGACCATCGTACAGGTTATGAAACTAGTGATACCAAAGGAGTCTTAGATGGAGAGATAGATGATTTTATTGAAAGTAGTCTAAAAGGAGGACTAAATGAAAGAAGCGATAAAGCATAAGATTAAAATTAAAGAGTTAATAGAATTCATTATAGGATGCTTCCTAGTAGCATTAGCCTTTAATCTTTTCATGTCTCCTAATAACTTAGTAGCAGGAGGAGTAAGTGGCTTTTCTTTAATATTAAAACATTTCTTTGGACTTAATCCTTCAACAATTATCTCTATCGCTAACGTTTTCTTAATCATATTATCATTCCTAGTCTTAGGAAAAGAAAAAACTAAAGCGACAATATTAGGCTCTATTCTTTTTCCCGTTTTTGTAAGTTTAACAGAACACTTATCTACTTATATAAGTTTTAAAGAAAGTGAAATGATACTAATCGCTGTCTTTGGTGGAGCCTTACAAGGACTAGGAGCAGGTTTAATATTTAGAGCCGGATATTCAACTGGGGGAACAGATATTTTAAATATGATAATATCTAAAGTATTTAAAATGAGCCTAGGTAATAGTATGTTCTTTACTGATGGAACAATTATTGTTATAGGAGCCTTTGTCTTTGGCTTTAATCATCTAATGTATTCCCTAATAATTCTTTATTTAATCTCTACTATAACAGATAAAGTTGTCTTAGGTATATCTGATTCTAAAGCTTTCTATATTATTACTAGTAAAGAAAAAGAAGTTAAAGACTTTGTTATCAATGAACTTAAACATGGTGTTACTGAGTTTAAAGCGAGAGGCGGATATAATAGTGAAAATCAAACAGTTCTAATGGGTGTTGTACCAACAAGAGAGTATTATAAATTAAAGGAAGGAATTCATAATATTGATAAAGATGCTTTCTTTGTTGCAATGGACTCCTATGAAGTAAAAGGTGGTGCTTAAAGTGTCTAAAATATTCAAAATAGACAAAACTAAATTGTGGTATAGATATGGAGTTTTAATATTCAGTCTTTTTATCTCATCTTTAGTATTTAATCTTTTGTTATACCCAACTGACTTAGTAACAGGAGGAATGAATGGAGTTGCAATCATTATAAATCATATCTTTGATATTTCTCCATCGTTAATCATTTTAATAGGTTCCATTCTTTTACTAGGTATTAGTTATTTATTTCTAGGTCTAGACCAAACAGGAGGTTCTTTAGTAGCGACTTTAGTTTATCCTTTATTTGTCTCTTTAACAGAACCACTAGCAAGATATATTGTAATAGATACCAGTGACTTAATATTAATGAGCATTTTAATAGGAATACTTTTAGGAATAACTAATGGTCTCATGTATAAAGTAGGTTTTAGTAATGGCGGACTAAATATAATAAGTCAAATAGCCTATAAATACTTTCATATTTCCCTTGCTAAAACCACAATGGTTATAAACTTTATCGTTGTTCTAATCGGCGGAGTTTACTTTGGCTTTAATATGATGTTATATGCTTTTATAATTATCTATATCAGTGGAGTTGTAATAGATAAAGTAATACTAGGCATATCTAAAAATAAAGCTTTTTATATAACAACAAGTAAAGAAGAAAAAGTAAGGGAGTATTTAATAAATAATCTTCATCATACTGTAACTATCTTTGATGTTAAAGGTGGCTTTTTAGAAAAGAAAAGAAGAGTTTTATTAGCAGTAGTCCCTACACGAGATTACTTTAGATTAAAAGAAGGTATTAAAGAAATAGACCCTAAAGCCTTTTTTTGTCGTAACAGATGCCTATGAAGTAAAAGGGGGTGTCTAATTAAGTTAACTAAGTGCATTTTATGTGCATTTTTTTTATATATAAGGAAAGTGCGTTTAAAAGCGTTCAAAACAAAAGTGATACCAATGTAATTTGGTATCACGACAAAAAGAATAAAGCAAAAACTTTAAATTTTAATTTGTTCCATAGTAGAACCGCAGTAAGGACATTCCATTTTAGGAATGTCTTTCTTTTTGATAAATTTTAAAAATCCAATCTGTTCGTTAACGATAAACTCAGGAACAGGATCTAACTTGCCACATTTCTTACATTTGAAAATATATATTTTTTCATCTTTACCAAAATAATTTTTGGCACTATTTAATAATTTTTCTATTTCTTTGTTTTCATTTTTCATACTATAATAATCCTTTCTTAAGTATAGATACTATTATAGTATAACATTATATTATTACAAATAGGACAAGTAAGTGGATCTATTTCAAAATTAGTTATAATAAGAGTACGCCAAGAAGTAAGTTTACTAAAGAATTCTTTCTTTTCCTTAGAAATAATTTTTGTAACTTCAATATCTATTTTAGTTGAATTATGATAAGCACCATAAAATCTAATTTGTTTAAAATTATAATCTGGAATATGGATAATGATTCTAGAAATAAACTCATAAGCATGTACTTTTTCGATAACGATTAAATCATCATTATGTCTTTGATACCAAAAGATAACAAAGGTACCATCATAATCAATAATTCTAGATTCAGCCATAACAGGGCGTGCGACATATCTGCAAGCATATTTAATTAAATCAATATAAGATTTAAACTTAGAAGGAGGCGCATAAACATAGAAACCATCTTTGTGTTCAAAATACATTTTATTTTTAATTTTTCTAAATTCATCTTTACCAATATCTTCTTCTAATAAATCCAAAAGTACTTTCATAAATCGTTTACGAAATGATGGATAAGCAAAGTAATCAACTTTAACAAATTCTTTACATTTATTAGATATACCACCATCCA
Organism: uncultured Bacilli bacterium; assembly: GCA_963929435.1. Classification (GTDB taxonomy): domain Bacteria; phylum Bacillota_I; class Bacilli_A; order RF39; family UBA660; genus Onthousia. The sequence continues at coordinate 8,714 of CAWVIV010000010.1, read as the reverse complement.
TTAAGATCATATGAATATGAGGATTAAAAATAAGACTTCTGCCAAAAGTATGAAGAATAGAAATATAAGCAGGAATAAGCTCTTTCTTTTTGTACTTGTTTTCAAACCAAGAATTAACAGTAATAGAAGCGGCTTTAAAAAGATAATTAAGTCTTTTTCTATCTTCTCTAAAATATACTCTTAATTCATCTGGAATAGTAAAAACAACATGGCGATGTTTACATCTAAATAGTTTAGAAAAGATAGAAGATTCTCTTTGTTTATTATATTTGTTTCCACAAGAAGAACAAAGACGAGATTTACAGGTATGAGGAACTATTTTTTCTTCACCACAATTAGGACATTTATAAACGGCATAACCTAAATCCCAAGTTTTACATTTTAACATTCTTTCAACATTAGAAAATACAACATCTCTAATATTAAGTTTTAGGATATGTTTCTAGAAATTTATACCACCAATCTTTAAAAATTTCTTTTAATTGTAAATATTACCTTTTTATTTTTAACTTTATCTCTGTATTGTTCAAATTCCCTATCTTTTTCTGTACATATTATCATATTACCACCATAATAATATTGTAGTACAAAAGAAAACAACCGCAAAGCGGTTGGTGAATGAAATTTATTTCATTCTTTTTTTAATAATTTGTTATAATTATTATTAAAGATTGAGGTGTATAACTTATGACGAAATATTTACAATATGTTACCTGGGGGGGGGGGGCATTAATAATAAATTATTAGAATAATTCACATTTCACTAACTATAATTCAAAAAAAAATATAAAGAAGGTAGTGGTAATGTGTTTGAAGTATTTGAAAAAAGTTTTTTTATCTATCCAGTTTTGGGGTATTTTTAATTACAGTTATATTAACAATATTTATATATAATTTACTATCATCATGGACTAGAAAATACATAGAAAGAAAAAAGCATCGAGCCTCAGCTATCCAAAAAAGAAAATTTACACTTATGACATTGTGTGGTGAGTTTACTAAAATATATCTTTGTTTTAATAGATGCAATAATTATACTAGGCATGTTTGGCGTTAAAGTAACCGCATTTTTAGCAGGACTTGGAATAGTTGCAGTTGTTGTAGGGATTAGCTTTACAAGATATGTTAAAAGATTTAATTGCCGGATTGTTCATAATATTAGATGACCAATATAATGTAGGTGATATTGTTGAAATAGATGGCTTTAGAGGAACTGTTAGTAGTGTAGGCCTAAAAAGTACAAAAGTTAAAAATTACTTAGGTGATGTAAGAGTTTATGCTAATAGAAATATTGGAGACATAATTAACTATTCAAAGGTATCATCCTAAAACAACAGTAGATTTTACTTTCTCCTAGTGATATAGATTTAAAGAAAGTAGAAAAAAGCCCTTGATAAAGTTATTAAAGTATGTAATGAAAAAATAGATGATTTAGTAGAAGAAGTACATTACAAAGGAGTACAAGAATATAATGATGGAAAAATAACTCTAAGATTAAATGCCGATGTAAAACCCTTAAAAACAATATTCTGCTAAAAGCACAATATTAAGAGAAGCAAAACTTATTTTTGATGAAATGGGAATAAAAATTAAATAATATTCCTTTTTATTTGACATAAATACCAATAATTGCTATATACATAATTTGTCGAAATATGTTATACTAGTCTATGAATAGGATGATGTTAATGGATTTAATTAGAGTTAAAAATGTAAATAAACAATATAAAAATGGTGGTTACCGCTATCTATGACTTAACCCTTAATATAAAGAAGGGCTCTTTTGTCTTTGTAATAGGTTGGTTCAGGTTCTGGTAAAAGTACTTTTATCAAGATGCTTTATCGTGAAGAAAAACCAACTAGTGGAGAAATTATAGTCGGTGGTATTAACGTTGCCTAAACTTAGAAATAGTAAAGTTTATAAATTAAGAAGAAAACTAGGTATTGTCTTTCAAGACTATCGATTGCTACCCAAACTAACCGTCTATGAAAATGTTGCCTTCACCATGGAGTCAATTGGTGCCACTAAACAAGAGACAAGAAAGAAAGTATTAAAAGCCTTAGAATTAGTAGGTCTTAAAGCTAAAATTCATAATTACCCTGACCAATTATCAGGAGGAGAACAACAACGTGTAGCCATAGCAAGAGCGATAGTTAATGAACCAAGAATATTACTATGTGATGAGCCAACAGGAAATCTTGACCCAGACCGTAGTATGGAAATAGTTAAAGTCTTAGAAGAAATCAATAAAAACTTGTGGTACAACAATTATCATGGCTACACATGATAAAGAAATAGTTAATAAAATGCAAAAAGAAGTTGTACTCCTAAAAGATGGTAGACCTTATTAAACATCTTGAGAAAGGAGGCTATGAAGAATGAAATTTTTTTAGAATGTTAAGAAGAAGCATCCGTGATGCCTTTAATAAGCGTCTTTAGAAACTTCAGTCTTTCTCTAGCTTCTATCTCTTGTATTACTATAACCCTTAATTATAGTAGCAATATCAATAATAGTTACCTTTAATGTTCAAAACTTTACAAGAGAAATGGAAAAAGATTTAACAATTGTTGTTTTTTTTAGATACAGATACTACTGAAGAAGAAGTAAATGATATAAAGGACAAGTTAGAAAGCATGAGCAATGTCGAATCTTTAACATATCAGAGCAAATCTGCTGTTAAAGAGGAAATGAGTAAAGAAAACGAAATATTTAATGAAGTAATGAGTACTTGGGATGATGAAGATAATCCTTTAAAAGATACTTTTCAAGTAAAAGTAAAAGTAGTTGAAAGAATATCGAATACAGCCAAAAGTATAGAGAAAATTGATAAAGTAAGTTCTGTTAAATATGGAGAAGGTAATGGTAGACAATTTAATAGAAGCCTTCGAAGCAGCACAAAATGTTTCATATGGTATGGTTATTGCTTTAATACTTGTAACAGTATTCTTAATTATAAATACAATTAAACTAACTATCTTCTCAAGAAAAAGAGAAATATCGATTATGAGATTAGTAGGAGCATCTAACTTTACTATTAAAAACTCCATTCAATAATAGAAGGTATGGTTTTAGGAATTCTTGGCTCAATCATTCCAATATTAATAGTGTGCTTTGGTTATATTGCCTTATACAATCATTTTGATGGTTATTTATATAGCAAGATGATTACTTTAATAGAACCAGATACCATTTATTTTATATGGTATCAGGCATAGTCTTAGTAATAGGTATTATCGTTGGTATGATAGGTTCAGCTTCAGCTGTTAGAAAATATTTAAAAGTATAAAAAAGAATATGAGGAGGTGCTATAATGAAAAAATTAAGTTCGGTTATTATTACTGATACTATTAACAGTATTCTTAATTCCAGTTAATACAAATGCCCAAAACAATTAAAACAGTTAGAAGAAGAGGTAAATAAATTTACCTCAGATTTAGAAAGTAAAAATAATCAAATCGCTGCAAATAATGCTGAAGTGGCCGAAATAAAACAAAAAATAGCTGATTATGAAAATCAAATTAGTGAAATAGAAAGTGAGACTCAAGTTCTAGAACAAGAAATAGAAGAATCTAATGAAGAAATCGCTGAAAAAAGTGAGCAAAGTAAATCTTTATTTCAATATCTTCAAGTTAGTGAGGGAGAGAATGCTTATTTAGAATATATCTTTGGAGCAACTGATGTAACAGACATGGTTTATCGAATGGCTATTATCGAACAATTAACTGAGTATAATGATCAAATGATGGATGAACTTACACAGTTAATTGAGGATAATCAAAAAAGAAAAGAGGAACTTGCTGACAAAAAATGAAGAGCTAGAAAAATTAACAGATTGAGCTAGAAGCAGAGCAATCCAAAATTAATGCTGAAACAGCTTCTATAAAAGAGGCAATGCCAAGTGTACAACAACAACTAGATGAAGCAAACAAACAACTTACTTATTATAAAAAATTAGGATGTGGAGAAAATGAAGATATAACTTCTTGTGAAATAAGAGTAAATGGAAATTCAGTTCCCTCAGCATCAGGATTTTATAGACCTATGGTAAGTGGTTATGTTACTCAAAACTGGATGAATGCTGGGCACTTAGGAATAGATTTATCAAATACAAATAAAACAATTGAAGTTTATCCAATAGCAAGTGGTGTTGTTTTTGCAAAATACTATGATAATGCGGGAGCTTTAGTTTTAAAAATAAGACACAATGTTAATGGAAGATATATTTATTCAACATATGCTCATTTATTCTGCCCTGGTATGTAAATGTAGGCCAGACAGTAACACCAGATACATTAATCGGAAGAATGGGTAATACTGGTAACTCAACTGGTGCCCATCTTCATCTTGAACTTACAACTTGTGATTGGCATGCTGGAGGAGGTTGTACTTGGTCAACTTATCAAAGAAGTACCATTAATCCAAGACAGTATATAGGATTCCCATCAGGACTAAGAGTTTGGTGGAATGGTAGATAATTATAGCATAGGTAAAACCTATGCTTTTAATATAAAGGAGAAATATGATAACATTAGAAGATTTTAAGAAAATAGATATAAGAGTAGGAACTATAATAGATGCAAGTATAAATAAAGGAGCAAGAAAAAAAGCCTATAAGTTGAAAATAGACTTTGGACCCTTAGGTATAAAAAAGTCATCTGCCCAGATTACAGATTTATATAAAGAAGAAGATTTAATAGGGGAAACAGATAATTGCAGTTGTTTAACTTTAAACCAATTCACATCTCAGAAGTAACTAGTGAAGTTCTAGTATTAGGAGTTGTAACTAATAATGGTGTAGTTTTATTAAATCTAGATAGCAAGGTAGAAAATGGCATAAAAATATCTTTAAAACTGTAGACTTTATTACTATTCATGATATAATGATATTAACAAACGGTTAATAGTAATAAGGGTGGAGAGAAGTGAAAAAAGGTAGTAATACTAATTTTGATAATTTTTTTAGTGCCAATTAATGTCAATGCTCAAAAAGGATGTTGTTCTTGGCATGGAGGAGTAGTTGGTTGTTCAGAAGATGGTAGACAGATGTGTTGCCTGATGGTACTTTAAGTCCATCTTGTACTTGTACTCCTAGTATTAGTAATAGTAGAACATACGAAACGGTTCCAGAACCAACATATATTTTATGGTTGTACAGATAGTAATGCAATAAATTATAATTCTAATGCTACAAAAGATGATGGTAGTTGTATAGCAAGAAAAAATGGTTGTATGGATTCATCTGCACTTAACTATGATGCCACTGCTAATACAGATGACAATTCATTGTCAATATCAAAAGACAATAACTGAAGAAGAAAGTATTAAATATAAAACTACTTATAAAGATAATAGCGAAATTAACTAAAGATAGCACAAAAAACAATACAAAATGGGAAAAATGGTAAAAAAGAGGTAACCTATAATACTATAGTAGATAGTGAAGGTAACGTTATCTCTAAAGAAAAGGTAGAAGAAAAAGTAATAACAGAACCAGTTAATGAAATAATTTAAAGAGGTACTAATGAGCATCAAGAAGGAAAATAGTTACCTAGGTTTTTTATGCTTTATAATCGCTTTAATTACCTTAATATGGTATACATCTAAACATAAAAATAATAATTTGTTATGGAATAAAATAAAAAAATATAATAAAACTAAAAGAATTGCATTATATATTATCTATTTCATCATAGTTATTCCATTATTCATAGACTTTGTCCATATTATTATAAATATAATAAAGAGTAAAATTATGTCATCAAAACAAAAGTAATAATTGTAATTTATAACATAATATGTTAATATTAAACAGAAAGAAGGAAAGTAAAATGCTAAGATCCGTGTTTACAATATGTTATCTGGGGGGGGCAGTTTAAATAAAACTATAAGTAATAATACAATTACTTTCTTTCATAATGCTTTAAGAACAGGATAACTTTATTCTGTTCTTTTTCCATGTTAAAAATAAAGGAGGATATTATGGAACCAAAAGAAAAATATGAACAATTATTAGAAGAACAATCACAAAAGTTAAAAAGAGAACTAAATAAATATGAAACAATGATAAACATTGCTAATATTTTAAGGATGTCAAAAATTAATACAAGAACATATATAGAAAAACTTGTTAGAGCATCAAAAGACGTTCCTACTTTTATTTCCTCAACTTACTTCTAACTTTCAAATTCTTAAATTCTTTTATGATAACGATGCTTTAGAAATAGAACAGGTTCAAATCGCTATAAATAACATATTAACGGATGAAATAGTAAAAGATTGTCTTAGCAATATAGAAAAATATCAATTACAAGTTAAAAGTTTAGAGTCACAAATAAAAGAATTAGATGAAAAAAGTCTTACTGCCAAAGCCTCATTTATCTTAAATGCAAATATTACAGATGAAGAAAAAATAAGCATTTTAAAAGAAATTGCCTATGAAAGTTGTAAAAGTGTCACTGAAAAAGAAGAAAAACTTAAATCTCATGAAATACCAACACCTCACGAAGAAATAGAATCGTTATTCACAGAAGAAGAAACACCAAATATAAATCAAGAAGAGCTTAATAATATAAAAGGTGAATATTATAAAATTAAAAACAATATAGAATCTATCATGAGCAAATATTATTATTTAATTAATGGTAAAGATGAAAAGTACATAAATTACAATAAAGAGATGTCAAGAGCCATAAAAGAGCAGGAAAGTAAAGATAACTTAGATTTATCTACATTAGGAATTGATGAATTTCAATACAAAGATATTTCAATGACAGTTTTAATATTAGATATGTTTGAAGTAAAAGCAGAATTAGAAATCTCAACTAAACAATCCTACCGCTACTTTGGAAGACATAAGGGATTACTTTAATATGCTTAAAGAAGATTTATAACAACAAAGCTATATCCTTAGATAAAATTTTAACAGAAGAAAAGAAAGAAGAAGAAAAAACAACTAATGAAATTTATTTCTTATTAGATGAAAATAATAATTCTTTCTTTCAAATAAATAAATTTAATAAAGAAGAGAAAAAACATTGTCTATCCCTTATCGAAAAATTTAAAAAAGGGTTACATGATTACGAGAAAGGTAAGAAACATACTAAATTATTATCTAATAATAAACGATATAACATCTACATAAATAAGAGTTCTAATTGAATTGTACCCCATAATTCGGACAATTTAAAGAAAACCACATAAAGGTATAAAAATAAGTGTTTTTATACCTTTTTATATGTTATCCTTTAGTAAAAGGAAGGCGGTATAAATGAATAAAGTTTATTTTACAGAAGAACAAATTAATGAATTGAGTAAAAATTCATATGTGGATAAAGTTACTAGTAAAACAATAACTTTTACAAAAGAATTTAAAGAGCATTTCATTAAAGAGTGCAATAATGGTAAAGGACCAACTAGAATATTTATTGAAAGTGGTATTAATCCATATATTCTAGGTTCAAACAGAATTAGGGATTTTTCACGAAGAATAAAAAACAAATATAAAAATGAAGGTTCATTTAATGATAATCGTGGCAAAAAAAGTACTGGTCGTCCAAAGAAAACTAAAGAAGAAGAATTATCTATTGAAGAACAATTAGAAAATTTAAAACATGAAAATTTAATGCTAAAAGCAGAGAATGAACTATTAAAAAAAATGGAATTTTTGGTAAATCAAAAGAAATCAAAGAACTTACTTCAAAAGAAAGATATCAGTTAATAGATGATGTTTTAACTGAAGCAAATGGTAAAGTTAATATAAGTAAACTATGTGATTTAGCAGAAGTATCTAGATCTGGTTATTATGCATATGTAAATAGAGAAAAAAATAAAGATACAAATCCAAAAGAAATACAAGATAAAAGAGATTTTGAATTAATACTGGAAGTTTATAGGCGAAAAAACATAAAAAAAGGTGCAAGAACAATATGTATGATTTTAAATAAGGAAAATCATACAATGAATTTAAAAAAGTTCGTAGGTTAATGAAAAAATTCGGACTATTCTGTACTATAAGAAAACCAAATCCATATAAAAAAATGATGAAAGAATTGAGAGGAATCAACTGTCACTCCTAACTTATTACAAAGAAAATTTAGAGAGTATGGTCCAAGAGTAGTTCTTCTTACTGATATAACTTATTTATTTTATGGTAATCACAAAAAATGTTATTTATCAACTATAAAGGATGCGTATACAAAGGAAATATTATCATGGGTTTTAAGCCCTAATATGGAAGAAGATTTTATTCTTTTAACAGTTCAAATGCTTATAGAAAAACATAAAGATGAATTAAAAACAGATTGCCTTATTCATTCTGATCAAGGTATAACATTATAAGAGTAGTTTTATTTCAAGATTTACTTAAAGATAATAATATAAGGCAATCTAATGTCTAGAAAGGCTAACTGTTGGGATAATGCACCACAAGAGTCATTTCATGGGCATATGAAAGATGAAATTGATATTAATAAATGCGAAACATTCGAAAGAAGTAAAAGAACTTATTGACATCTATATTAATTACTATAATAATGAACGCCCACAATGGTGGATTAGCAAAGTTAACACCTAAGGAATATTATGAATATACAAAAAATAACAGTTATCCTAAGTTAAACTGTTAATGATAAATCTAAGGAAACAAAAGATGCTTAATTTTATCTTTATATCTTTCATAAAGTATATCTTCCCATTCACGCAGCGCTCGACTGT
>CAWVIV010000009.1:0-33819 GCA_963929435.1 uncultured Bacilli bacterium | reverse complement strand
CAGTCGAGCGCTGCGTTATGATACATAAAAGCGGAATCTTCACCATACGGACTTGTTATATTTTTAGGTAACATATTATCAACTGTTAAAGCAAAATAAACATATGGATCACATCCAAAAACTTTGTTTCTATACTCTAAAGGAATTTTTTCTGCTAGCTCAACGCCTTTAAAAATATAACCTGTTTTTAAAAATAATTCTAATCGTTCATATAAACTATCTTTTTTATTATAATCTATAGGCTCTATTGCGTGATATAAATAATAACACAAATCTAATTTTTTCATTTCTATCCTCCTAAATTATAAAAATCTTTCTTATAAATAGTAATAATAACTTTAGTATATTCATCCTTCTTAGAATCAATCTCAATTTTATGTCCTAATTTCTCACATAACTCTCTACATAGATAAAGTCCCATACCTGTAGATTTATAACTAGCACTTCTTCCATTAGTACCTGTAAAAGTTTTATTAAAAACTCTCGGCAAATCACTTTTACTAATACCTTTACCATTGTCATAGATAGTAATAGTAATATAATCTTTATAGTCTTTACCAATTATTTCAATAAGAGCATCTTTTTCTTTTTTATACTTAATACTATTACTAACAATTTGATTAATAATAAACTCTAACCATTTAGAATCTGTTAGAACTTTCAAATTACAATTATCTACTTTAAAGTCTATATTTAAGGCAAGTAAGTCATCTTTATTTCTTAAAGCTACATTTTTAATAATAGTATCTAAGTCCCATTCTTTAATTAAATAATCATTATTAGCATTTTCACATCTTACGTAATATAAAATTTGTTCTACATAGTCTTCTAATTCTTTTAACACTCTTAAAGTACTTTTATCTTTTCTATTCATTAAAGTAAGACTAGCAAGGGGGAGTTTAACTTCATGTATCCATAACTCTATATATTCTTTAAAGTCATCCTGCTTCTTTTTTAGCTTACTTATTAAATCATGTTCATTCTTATTAACTTCATCTAAAACATCATAAAGTATCTTACCTTCTAAAAAGTTAGGCTCAAGTAACATTTCTATTAAAAGATATTTTTTATCTAAAGTATTTAATTTATCAAGCAATTCATTATAAAACTTTCTTTTTCTAAAGTAATCATAAAGTAATATTAAAGAAAAGATAATGACAGTAAAAACAATTATAAAAATAATAATACTGCTAGTTAGCTTTAAAGCGATTAAGAATAGTATTAATATAATTATATAAATAGCAAAGATTAAAAAAGCATAAAGTTTATCTTTTAAATAAGTACCTAGTTTCATTTTAATAAATAACCTTCTCCCTTTCTTGTAACAATAACGTCATTATAACCCATATCATAAAGTTTTCCTCTTAATCTACTAATATTAACTGTCAAAGCATTATCATTTATATAAAGGTCACTATTCCATAAATAACTCATTAAATCATCACGGCTTACAATATTTCCTCTATTATTTAAAAGATAAGTAAAGATTAACATTTCATTTTTTGTTAAGTAAAACTCTTCTCCATTTTTAACAACAATTCCCTTATTAGGATATATCTTCAAATCATCATATTCTAAGTAATCAAAGCTTTTCTTCATTCTCTTAAAGATATTATTAATTCTAAGTAACAGTATTGTAGGATTATATGGTTTAGTAATATAATCATCCGCTCCATAACTAATAGATAGTACTTCGTCAATTGTTTTATTACTACTAGTTAGCATAATAACAGGAGTATTTACTTTATCATCACGAAGGCTTTTAAGTAAAGCTTCCCCATTTAGATAAGGAATATTTATATCTAAAAGGATTAAATCAGGATTTAATTTAATAATCTCTTCTTTACTGTTTTTAAAGTTTGTTAATACTAATACTTCATAACCTGAATTAGATAATAAATTAGATAGCTCGTCTCTTAAAGTTTCATCATCTTCTACAATTAATATTTTCTCCATAAATTTCACCTATTAATATAGTATCAAAAAAATTAAGTTTATGCATTAAAATTATTGATTATTAACTAATATTAATGTATATTATTTGTAGAAGAAGTGGATATCATACCTGAGCTTAATGCTTGGGCATCCACTTCTTTTAATTTTTTTATCTTTTAATTTTTTTAAATTTTTTCTTGCATATTATTTAGTACCTATGATATATTAGTTGTAGAAGAGGTGGATATCATACTTCGGCTTAAGGCTGGAGCATCCACCTCTTTTAATTTTGTATTATAAATATAATAATTACCATTTTTTTCAAGAATATCAATATTAACAGAGAAAAAAGAGTTATTACATTTAATAATTTTTTTAAAATAATGCCATTTACTACTCTTATAATGTTTCTTTTGAAATTCTTTTTGTTCATCTTTAGAATAATTATAAGAAGTATTTGATATCATATCAATATAATCACCACTAAAAGCAATATTTTGTCTAGTACGAAATGCTTTATTTGTTTCATATTTTCCTGAATGTTGATATGCTCTAAAATTTCTTTTAGTCGTTTGATTAATCAAAGCTTTTATCTCTTCACCATTAAGAAGATAAGATATTTCTTTACCCTGATACTCTTGTTTAAAGAGCTCATTTATATACTCCTCCCTTTCTTTTCTAGTATATTTGTCTAAATTTTCATCAAGCTCATATATTTCTATAGAGCCAACTTTTTTCATACTCATAAATGTTCCTCCTCATATATATAATTAAGGAAAAACATTTTTTTGCTTCAAAAATTAAAAAGATACCTATATAAAGTATCTAGTTTTATTTTTTACTAATTAATATGTTTAATTATTATTATGATTTATAAAAATCTTTTGACAGGCTATGATTAAAATGTTATATTAATACCGAGTAGTGCCAGGGAAACTTTAGAAGCCCCTGGTCATTTTATTTTTAAAACTTATATTCTTTTAATTCTTTACCATCTTCATCATAAAGAATTGCTTCTACATTACTCATATATAAAACTTGCATATCAGGATTATCTAAACTATAACCCGCTTCTTCTAAATCATCAAATTCTTCTAAAAATTTAGATTTAGCATTTGTATTACTACTATCATCTATTAATTTACAGTTTATCCTAAGCCAGTTCTCTCCATCATAAGCGACAATACAAACGTTATTATTTTTATTTATTTGTTTAGAAACATTTTTGTGTTTACTAGTCAAAATATAAATCTTATCATCATATATAATTGGTGCACCAAAAGGTCTGCAACTAGGCTTATCTCCATCAATAGTACTTAAATAATTAACTTCTGTTTTTACTAAAAAATCATATACTTCTTTCATTTATTATCACTCTCCAATTTCTTTTGATAACCTCTTTCTTCTTGCATTTCTTTTTTATTAACTTCATTAAATAGTAATAACATTCCTAACCTAGGAAACTTTGTTCTTTTAAATTCCTCGTGGACTTCAGTTAAAGGAACAATATCTACAACGTATGGATAATTAAAATATTCAGAAACTACATCTGCTTCAAAGCCTGTAAAAACCTCTTTATATTTCTCTTCAACTTTCTCAAAAATATATTTTATTTCTGTTTCTTTATCCATAGGTCCAAAATCTGTAACTTCACTTGATACCCATTTAAATCTTGCTAAAAACAATTCATCAGCATTATAACTTTCTTTCATAGTATATTTTTCTTGTGAATTATTGGTATTTTTATCATCGATAATATTCTTTTTCTTCTTACCAAACATAAATTAACTCCTCCTGTTTCAATTAATTTTATTCTAACACATCTATTAACTTTTAGAAAGATTATTTTAACTACAAGCTTCTATTCCTAATATCTCTACATTATAAGTATCATCCCCTACTTTATAACTAACCTTATCTCCTACTTTTTTACCATAAATCGCAGAACCTAAAGGACTATTTAAGGTTATGCTATTATCATCAATATTACTATTAATATCACCAGTTAGTATATATTCTTCAACTAAATCATCATCTATAAATAATAACCCTACTTTCATATTAAGACTAACTGTGCCATTAGATTTTTTATCTACAATAACTATATCTTTTAACATGCTTTTCTTTTTATTATATTTTTGAAATAACTCGGCTTCCTTTCTCATTGTCTCTTCATAAGCAAAGTTATCATGCCAGCCATCCCCATAAGCATCATCACTTACATATAAACTCATTAGTTTAGCATTTTCATCTATTTCTTTTTTTATATCTTCAAGACTCTTTAAATAATTCTCATAACCCAATTTATCTAAATATATCTTACTCATAGATAATAAGCTCCTCTCTTGCTCTTGTACAAGCGACATAATAAAGGTATTTATTCTTCTTAAAGGTCTCATCATTATCTATTATAATAACACTATCAAACTCTAGGCCTTTCGCAATATAACTAGGAACTACTACTAAATCTTTAATAAATGATTTAGACTCTTCAGTTAATAAACTAATATTTAAATCATCTTTTAATAAGTCATAAATATCTTCTGCTTCCCTATCTTCTTTAGCGATGATAGCAAGGGACTTATATGTATTAGTAAGAGTATTTATATCAGTAAGTAATGCCTCTTTAATATCTTTAGGTTTTCTAATTATTACATCCTTATTATTACTCTTCTTAATAGCATTAACATAATCTAAATTTAATATTTTATTAGTATATTCAATTATCTCTTTAGTAGACCTATAAGTCTTTAATAACTCTAAGTAATTACTATCACTAAATATCTCTTTTAACTCTTCTAAAGTATCATATTTATAATAAGGATTAATATTTTGATTAACATCACCTAATATGGTAAAATCTGCTTTTTTAAACATCTCTTTAATAATTACATATTGTAAATAATTATAATCTTGTGCTTCATCAATAACTACTTGTTTAATATAGTTATTATAAGGAAAACCAAATAATTTACCTTTTAAGTACGATACAAGTAAAGCATCATCATAACCTATTACTTTGGTATTTTTAATCTCTAACTTATATTTAGCATAACTCCTCTTAAAGAAGTCTTTATAAATATCTTTTATATTTAAAGAAACATTAATGTTTTCTTTAATTAATTTTCTAATAGGAGCCTTTCTCTTACCTGGTGTTCCATAATACTTTAATGATAAATATTTAGCCGCTTCATCAATTCTTTCTACTAAAGGGAATCTACTATATTTATCTTTAAGTAAATAGTTTAACTCATCCCTACTCACTTCATTTATCTTATCTAGTTCTATATCATTAATAACTTTAAAGTTCTTTATAAAAGCACTAATATAATTATCTAAGTCTTTAATAATCTCTTTACTCTGTTTATATTTAATAATATCTACATCACTTTTATTACCTTTATAATACTTACTAATAAATGAAGGAAAACTCTCTATATTTTTATACTCTTTTAAGAAATAACTTAAGTAATCACTAAAGGTTGTCTCAAGAGTGTTCGCTTCTCCTAATTCCGGTAAGACATTGGAAATATACTCTGAAAATATCTTATTAGGTGAAAAGATTAAAACATTATTAGAACTTAAATTATTAATTCTATATAGAAGGAAAGCGATACGATGTAAGGCCACAGATGTTTTCCCACTACCAGCGATACCTTGTACTATTAGATTATGGTCATCTAAGTTACGAATTATCTTATTCTGTTCTGCTTGGATAGTATTAACTATGTTTTTCATCTTTTCATTATCAGTTGTAGCGATTACTTTTTGTAATAATTCATCATCTATATTTAGAGAATTATCAAAGACATTTATAAGCTTTCTCTTCTCTATTATATATTGTCTTTTTCTTAAGAGACTTCCTTCATGAATATAGTCATCTACTCTATATTTACAAGGACCTACTTCATAATCATAAAACAAACTGCAAATAGGACTTCGCCAGTCATAAAGAATATTATCATAATTTTCATCTTTTAAATATGTTAAAGCCATATAAATATCATAAGTATTACCTTCATTATCTTTATAGAGGAAAGATGCAAAATAAGGTTTATCTTTAATATTAATTAAAGACTTATAATATTTTCTTTTACTTAATACTCTTAAAGCTTCTAACTCATCACTTGCCATTACTTGATTAAATTCGGCACTATCAAAAGATGATTTATCTTGATAATTAAGTTTCCTAAAATTAATAAGTTCTTCTTCCTTTAAGAACAAATCACTACTAGATTCTTTAATCTCTTTATCAAGTTTTTTTAAAACATCTTGTAACTTCTTCTTTTCTTTTACTATTTCTTCTTTACTAATAGACATATTATCCCTCCTTCTAATTATTAGTAAAGTTCTTTGAAAACGAAGAAAACCCGCATAAATTAATATGCAGTTAAATAAAAAGTTAAGTTTTAAGCATAAACGTCAATAAGAATATATCAAATAAATATTATTTTGTAAATAGTTTATCTTAATTATACAACTCTTGGACTATATTTTCTCTTCTTCTTAGTCAATACCTTTTGTACTTTATCAAAAACAACATAAGCATCTTTATCTAGATTAGCAATATCTAATAAATGTTCTTTTTCATATCCATCTTTCATCATCGCTAAACTCTCTTTTTCTCTAAAGTCTCTAAAAGCATTATCCATAACTCCTAAAGCTCCTTTAGAGTTATAACCAAAGTCACTATATTCTCTTACTTGTTTTCTTTCTGTAATAAATTTATTTATATATATAGCAGATGCTATTTCTTCACTTAATGCTTTAGAATTATTATCTATACTATTTCTATCTATATAAGTTAAATTATATTTAGTACATAAATTATATAAAGATTCATTAAAAGAGATTACTAAGTTCTTGACTTCTTCTAAAGTATTAGGAATAGAAGCATTTAATACATAAATATCACTTTTATCATTAATAGATAAAATATTATAAAAGTTTCTTTCTACTCCTGTCATAACTTTACTTAATGTTTTTTTACTCTTAACTTTACTTAAAGTATAATCAATATTCTTAGGATAATTTACTCCATCAAAATCTATCTCTCTTTTTAAATTACTATAACCACTAGAATAAATTATTATCGGATTAGATGCTTCTTCTAATAAAGATGTTATACAAGTAATATCATCATCTCTATTAATTAGATTTCTAAAAGCAGATAAATATCCTATTTTCCCTAAGGATTTAGGTAAGTGCCTATTTACCATAAACTTTTCCAAAGTTAAAACAGTACTATAGACTTTAGACAATTTTATCTCTTCAATACTTAGATTACTCTTTAAGAAATAATTAATATGTTCTGTTTTATTCATTAAAGGTGAAAAAGCATCTACTACTGTTGTCTTTAACTCATCACTACTTAGAAGTTCACTTAAGTAATCTAACAAATCTTTCTTAAAAAAAGAACTAGCATTATTTACTACTTCTAAATCATTAAAGCCAATAATAGTTAATTCATCTTTATAATAATCTTTTAATTTAGTAATTTTTTCTTTATCCATACTAGTTCTCCTTCCATTTACCGCATATTATAATATATAATTTTAAAAATGTAAAGATACTGTTAGTTAACAATATTTTTTTCTAATATTTTTACATATTTTTCTTTTTCCTTTTTTACTTCTTCATAATCCATGCAATATCTTTGTAAAAAGCACAATGCTAATGTCATTTGTAATCTATTAAACTCTTTGTAATGCTCATCAAAATAACATTTAATAGCATCTTCATAAGTTAAACAAGGCGCTTTTACTGGAATATTAAATTCTGTATAGTTAAAATCACCTATACGATGTGTACTACTATTCTTACTTTCAGCATATAAAATTAAAGTCTCTTCTATTGATGTTGGACCTAATCCATATATTGCCTCAAATTCAATAGGTGAGTCACTCTTATTAAATTTTACATAAAATTTTATTTCTTCTTTATCAAAAGTTCCCTTCATAACTATTACCTCATTTCTTAAGAATATTATATATTAAAAGTATAAAATGTCAATAATTATTAAAACTAATAAAGGTGATGTTATGCAAATAAATTTTGGTTATGTAGGTAATCCTCCTACTCTTTTAGATATATATTCTCATAATTTAACTTTTAAAGAGTTCTCTAAATATGATAATGACAAAGGAATAGATTTACTAACAAAAAGAATAAAGTTAAACTTTAAAAACTTTGAGAAAGTCTTAAAGTATAATTATGATAATAAGATTAAATTCTATAGAATGACTCATGCTATGTTTCCCTTACTTACTCATCCTAATGTTAATATTGATTATAAAGAAGTATTTAAAGATGAGTTTAATAAATTAAAGAAAACTATAGATAAGTATAATATTAGAATAGATACTCATCCTGACGAATTTTGTCTTTTAACTAGTGAAAAGGAAAATGTTACTCTTAATAGTATAGAGATATTAAAGTTTCATTTAAAAATATTTAAATTATTAGGTATAAATGGTAAATGTGTATTACATCTAGGCAGTTCTAAACCAACTAAGGAAGAAGCATTAAATAGATTTAGAGATAATTTTAATAAGCTACCTATAGAGTTAAAGAAATTAATAATACTAGAAAACGATGATAAAACTTATACCGTAACTGATACTTTAATATTATGTGAAGAGTTAAATATCCCTATGGTCTTAGACTATCATCACTATATCTGTAATCACCTAAAAAATGAAAGAATAGATAAACTATTACCTAGAATTATAAAGACTTGGGAAAATACTAATCTTAATCCTAAAATGCATTTTTCTTGTCCCTTAAACTCTAAACAAAAAAGAAATCATAGTACTTATTTAAACTATAATTCTTTTATTAAGTTTTTAAAATTATTAAAGCCTCTTAATACTGATATAGATATTATGTTAGAAGCGAAAGGTAAGGATGAAGCTTTATTTAGATTAGTAAGACAACTTAAGTTTTATAAAGATTTTAAAGTAAAGGGAACTACTATTATTTTATAACTCAACCCTTCCAAGAAGAAAATCCATGGCACTTATCTGTTTTATACCATTATAATTGTTAGTATCATAATCAAGAGTAATTAAATATTTTTTATAATGGTCTTGAATAGTTTCTAAAGGTCTCAATTCTCTTTCTAAAGTTTTTTCATCTCTAACTGAAAGAGAAACTTGAATATAAATATAGTCATCTCCTGTTTCAACTACAAAGTCAACTTCTTTTTCTTCATTTTTACCCACATAAACTCTATAACCTTTTCTTTTTAACTCTAAAAATATAATATTTTCAAGAATATGTCCTAAATCTTTATTATGATTTCTTCCTAAAAGATATGTTCTTAATCCTAAATCTGACAAATAATATTTTTCTTGGGTTTTAAGTAACCCCTTACCTTTAACATCAAATCTATTAACTTTATATAATATATAACTGTTTAATAATGCTCCTACATATTCTTCTATTGTATGAGTAGAAGAGCTTCTTCCTAGAGATGTTAAAGTATTACTTATTTTATTTATAGATACTAAGGAGCCAATATTATCAAAAAGGAATTTACAAACACTTTCTAGGACTAACACATCTTTAATTTTTTTTCTATTTATTATATCTTTTACAATAACTGTATTATAAATACTATCTAAATATTTAAGTTTCTCTTCATCGTTATCTAAATTTATTAAATAAGGAAAACCTCCATACATAATATAATCATTATATTTTTTTAACTCATCACTTTCTCCATAATAACTCAAATACTCTTTAAACGATAAAGGTAGTACGTGTATTTCTATATATCTTCCTGTAAGGTAGGTTGCAAGTTCTCCAGATAACATATAAGAGTTAGAACCCGTGATATAGATATCTAAGTATTTTCTTAAATATAGGCTATCTATACATTTTTGAAAGAGTGGAACATTTTGAATCTCATCTAAAAATATATAGTTTTTAACTTTAGAATCTGTATTATCTAAAATATAAGTATGTAATTTATCTGAATCTAATAAATCTTTATAATTATTATCT
The DNA here is from genome assembly GCA_963929435.1 of uncultured Bacilli bacterium. Classification (GTDB taxonomy): domain Bacteria; phylum Bacillota_I; class Bacilli_A; order RF39; family UBA660; genus Onthousia. The sequence goes on along the minus strand of CAWVIV010000009.1, from coordinate 23,877 downwards.
TCAAAGTTTATATAGATTATATTATTCTCATTAACTCCTTCTTTTTTTAACAAATCACTATACTGCTCTAATATTGTAGACTTACCACTTCTTCTAATACCTGTTAATACTTTAATTAAATCTTTATCTTTATAATTGCTTAATTCATTTAAATAGTTAGTACGTATAATCTTTTTATCCTTCATTTTAAACATCGTTTCCTTTCTATTTATATTATATATTATAATAATAGATATGTCAATGTTTTTGCAGTTGACTGCAAAAACATAAAACTTTAAGTAACTTTATGCGCTAATGTAAGCTTATCTATTTTATAAAGTAATTACCTTTAGGAAAAGTAATAACTACTTTAGTATATTTTAAATATACTGATTCTATTTTAATATCAATACCAAGCTTATCACACAGTTTCTTTGTAAGATAAAGTCCTATACCACTAGCATTCTTTTTATTTCTATTACTGCCTGTAAAGCCTTTCTCAAATACTTTAGATACATCAGCTTCTTTTATCCCTACTCCATTATCATATATTTCTAATTTTATATTATTTTTAGTACTAACACCTTTAATTCTAACTAGTCTATCTTTTTTATTTTGATATTTTTATGAATTACTAATTATCTGTCCTATTATAAAGTTTAACCATTTTATATCAGTATAAACTTTTAAATTATCTAAATCCTTTACTTCTACTTTAATAGACCTGTTCGGCAAGGTTATTGAACAAAATAGCCAAAATATGATATCATTGATTCAAGAATATAAAAGTGGTGATGATAATGATATATATATTAATATCACTTATAGGTGTAATAGTAGGTATGCTTATAATTATAATTTTTAATGCAATCAATGAAAATGTAAAAGAAAAACAATATTTAAGGGAATATAAGGAAATCATTGAAGAATGTTTAAAAGATAATTCAACAACTGATAAACATGTTAAAAAAAAGGAATCCAAATAAAATTAGAAAAATGGTTACAAATTGAGGATGATAAAAAATTTAAACTACATACTGGTGTAAAAAGAGAAGTATTTTTTAAAATGTTAGAAATACTAAAAGAAAAGTACAATCAAATACATGAAAAAGGAAGTTTTAAAGGAATTGGTCCAGGATGTAAACTAGTACTTGCTTTAACCTATTGGAGAGAATACAGAGCAATGAGACAAATGGGATTAGATTATGATCTTTCGCCATCAACAGTTTGTGATAGTATTAAATGGGTAGAAAATACATTATCAGAACATCCATTATTTTGTCTAGAAGATATAAAAAGTGAAATAGCCAAATTAGAACAAGAAGGATATGAAGTTAAATATATTATAGGGGATGTTGAAGAACAAGGTATTGAAAGACCTCAGATTAACCAAGAAGAAAACTATTCTGGGAAGAAAAAAAGACATACAACTAAAAATCAAATTATAATAGACGAAAATACAACAAGGATTATTAATGTACATAATGAAAAAGGAAAAGTTCACGATTATCAAATGCTTAAAGATAGTGATATTATAGATATTCTAAATGAACTAGGTATTGGTGGTAAATTTGATAGTGGTTATCAAGGTGTTCAAAAAGAACTTGATAATGCAATAATTCCATATAAAAAGAGTAAGTATCATGAACTTACTAAAGAAGAAAAAGAACATAACAAAGTATTATCATCAGAACGTATTAAAATAGAACATACAAATAGAACTATTAAAATTTTTCGTATTATGAAAGAAACTTATAGAAATCATATGAATAGATATGAAAAAAGGTTAAGAATAATTTGTTGTTTATATAATCAAAATTTATAATTGAGCTTGCCGAACAGGTCTAATATGGTAATTAAGTAAATAATTCTTATACTCTAATAATACAGGATGAACAAGGTCAGCAAGTGTTACTTCTTTAATAAAATAATCTTTCTCTACGACATCACTTCTTGCATAAAATAACATTTTATCTACCAATCTACTAATCTTTAAGACTTCTTCTTTAATTCTTTCATCATTATTATTATCAGCATATAGGGATAAAGCCGAAATAGGTGTCTTGACTTCATGTATAAAACTATCTAAGAAGTCAAGATACTCATTCTTAGAGTTTTCTACTTCACTTAATTTATCATTTAAAGCTTTACAAGCCTTATCTAAAGCATAGTAATAGGCCTTATTCTCTAGATTCTTAGGTTTATCTATTACTTCTTTAATTAGATATTTCTCATCTAAAGAATCTACTAGATTAACTATTTTCTCATATCTTTTCTTAATCAAGAGATAACTAACTATTAAAGATATAAAGATAAAAACAATTATTAGGATAGCAAGTAAGATGATAAGACTAGCATTTATTCCGATTAATAAGAGATATATACTAAGAAATAAGGTAAAAACCAAACTAATAATTATAAAAAATATCTTTTCTTCTAAATACTCTAAAAACATCATAACTTATAACCAACACCTCTAACTGTCTTAATAAAATCATCTAGTCCCATATCTCTTAATTTATTTCTTAATCTATTAATATTAACTATTAAGATATTTTCATCTAAATAAAACTTATCATTCCATAAATATTCTATTAACATATCTTTAGATAAAGTATTAGGATAGTTTAAGAATAGATAATACATTAGTAAAAACTTATTTCTAGTTAATTCTATTTCTTTATCTTGATATTTAATTAAAGATAAATGTAAATCTAAGACTACCCCATTTACTACAAGTTCTTTATGATTTTTAGGATTAACTTCATCTAAACATTTTCTAATCTTAAGAAGTAATAACTCTTTATTATAAGGTTTAGTTATAAAGTCATATCCTCCACTACTTAAACTCTTTATCTCATCTTCTAAAGTATTTCTACTAGTAACAAAGATAACGGGTTTTAAAGTAACTTTTTTAATCTTTTTAATTACTTCATAGCCATTAGTATTAGGTAAGTTAATATCTAATAAAATTAAATCAGGATTTATCTCTTTAAGACATTTCTCTATATCAAGAAACTCTTCTATACTACTAACATTATAATTATTATTAGTAAGTAAGATAGATAACTCTTCTCTAATAGTTTTATCATCTTCTATAATTAATATTCTTTCCATAAATCTAACCTTTCTATACTTATTTTATATTTCTAAAACTCTTAAGTCAATATTAAAGAAAAATAGTAAAATTACTATTTTTCATAATTAGTAGTCTAAACATCTTTTAAATGAGAAATAAGATATTAAGTAATATATTAGATATATACTTAAGAAAAGAATAGAACTTAAGAAGATAAAGGATAGATAGGTCATACTAGTAGGTAGAAATGCTGAAAAGACATGATTTAAGCTTGTAGTAATAAAGAAGTTAATAATAAATGGAAGTATTACGGGGAATAAGAAATATATAAGTAATTGTTTTCTAACTGTCTTTAAAATATTTCTTTTACTAAGTCCAAGTTTATTTAAAGTATCATAGTACTTTTTATAAGTAATACCATCATTTATACTTTGAACAGAAATAATAGTACCAGTTACTACTGTAAAGATAAAGGCTAGATAAAACAAGGTAAAGTCCATAATTGTCATAACAGATTTATTCATCGCTAAGTAATACCCTTTGACAAAAACATTTGCAGAAGCATAACAGTAAGTCGCACCAGTTTCAGGGTCTCTTTCACAAATATCATCATCTAAGATATTAAGAAGTTCATTATTTAACTCTTCTTTAGTCTCTTCTTTAGTATCAACTACTAAAGTATCAGATTCTCTCTTTAAATTATCAACGATATTATCAGGTACAACAATAACAAAGCCATTACCATAAGACCAACTAGAGGTATAATAAAGACTTGTTACATCTTTTAGTTTCAGAGTTTTATCTCCTACTTTAATTGTCTTAAGTTTATCTTTAATATCCATAATACCATCATAAACACTACTAGATGAGTGAATATAATATTCATTATCTTTTAAGGTGATAGGCCCTCTTCCTTTAAGTTCTAATAGTTTATTATAGTCACTAACTCTTAAATAAGTATCAGTGCCTCTCCAACCCTGATAGTCATAAGATAAATTATCATTAACATAATTTACATCATTAAAGTACTCATGATAAGTAAATACCTCATCTATCGCATATTCTTTCTTAATATGATTTATATATTTATCAAAATTCTCTTCATCATCAATAATTGTAACATCATAGGGAGCGGACATGTCTATCCCTATATCAAATATTTTATTAAACATTAAAGAAAATGTTAAAGATACAAGAGTAAGTGTAATTAATAGAGATAGAGTTCCCAAAGACTTCTTCATCGTCTTAACTTTAGCATTAAACTGTCTCATAACAAAGAGATTATCTTTATTATATTTAAGAGTTTTATGTTTTAAGACAAAGGATAAAAGAAAGTCTGCAAAAGATGATATAAATAAGTAGATACCACCTATTAACATAATAATAGATAAAATTACTAATAAAGTATCTGGCTCTATTCCTACTCCTTTAAACTCATTATTAAAGATAAGTAGTCCTCCCATAACAAGAATAAGAGATATTATAAAAGTAACAATAGATTTCTTTGTAGTTACTTTACTATTTTCATTATGAGAATCTAAATATAATAAATCATGTATTTTAAGACGTTTAATCCTTCTTTTAGTTAAAAGTAATACCACAAGATATATAAGTAAAAAGTATCCTAAAGATAAAAGAATAGGTACTAAATAATCAGTAGGTAATTTAACAAGATATGGAGCATTAAAGATATTTAAGATAATACTTGAAATAATAGTACTAAGTAAAATGCCTACAAAGAATGATAAGACTAATGAGATAAAACCTAGTATTAAGTTTTCTAAGATAAACATAAGAGAGAGATCTTTCTTACTAATACCAAGTAAGAGATATAGTCCAAACTCTTTACTTCGTCTTTTAAAGATAAATTTAATCATATAGTTAATTAAAAATCCTAAGACAAAACAGACTATTAAACTAACAAAAATCATGGCGATACGAAAGTTTTTCATCATATCGGCTAAATCGAGGATATCTTTAGAGTTAGAGATAAGATTAAAAGAAAACATAAGGGAGAATGCTATAGTTATAGTAACTATATAAATTAGATAGTCTTTAATACTTCTTTTAGCATTACCCAAACTAAGTTTAAAAAGCATTATTTAATATCTCCTCCAAGTAATGTTAAAACATCTATAATCTCATCATAAAACTCTCCTCTTGTCTTTTTACCTTTAATTATTTCATTAAAAATCTCTCCATCTTTAATAAATAAAACACGACTTGCGAAACTCGCTGAAAAAGCATCATGAGTAACCATTAAGATAGTAGAGTTTAACTCTTCATTCATTTCTTTAAAAGTTTCTAATAAGACTCTAGCATTACGTGAATCTAAGGCCCCTGTAGGTTCATCGGCTAGTATTAGTTTAGGGTTATTGATAAGAGCTCTTGCACAAGCACAACGTTGTTTTTGTCCTCCACTTACTTCATAAGGGTATTTATTTAAAATATCACTAATACCTAGTTTTTTACTAATATCTAAGACTAAATCATCTATTTTAGTTTTATCTTCTTTATTTATTATCAAAGATAAGGCAATATTTTCTTTAATAGTTAAAGTATCTAATAAATTAAAGTCTTGGAAAACAAAGCCAAGGTTCTCCTTTCTAAAATTAGATAATTCTTCTTCATTTAAATTAGTAATATCAATTCCATTAATAATAATATTACCACTAGTAACAGTATCTATTGTAGATATAGTGTTAAGCAAGGTTGTTTTACCACTACCACTTGCTCCCATAATAGCAAGGAACTCATTATCATTAACAGTAAATGATATATTATTTAAAGCTTTAGTAATATTAGTATTATTACCATAATATTTTTTTAAATTATTAACTTTTAAAACTTCCATAATTTCTCCTTTCTTTACAAATATATCACAAAAAAACTGTAAATTTTATTACAGTTTTGTTAGGTATTACATCAACATTGTTATTTGTTTCTTAGATAGACCAGTCGCTTTCATTATATCTTTAACAGATAAATTCATTTTAAGTAAATTCTTAGCGATAGATTTTTTCTCATTATTAGCACCTTCTTTTCTACCATCACTTCTTGCAGAATTTATCTCTTTTCTATATACGATCTCTGCATCATAGTACATACCAAACTCATCATCTAATCCTAATTGTTTTAACTTTTCCATAATTATTTTTCCCTCCTTTAAATCTCCTACTATTCTTTCCATTTCCTCATAAGAGTTTGCTGTTAACATAGATAAGTAAGTTTCATATTTGTTAGTTCCATTATATCTTATTCCTTTGTAATTTAAAAGATATATATCTACAATATTTATATTTTTTAATATCTTAGCATATTTAGGATCTTGTAACTTATAATCTATTAAACTATTATCTTTCTTACCATCATTTCCTACTTTATTATTTAAATTTATTTGAGTTACATATCTTTCATCATAATCTTCTCCTGACAGATAACCATAACCGGCTAATCTTAAAGCATAGTATAGATTCTTTGTTAAAGTGTATTCGTGGATAAACTGATTTAATTCTAGATTAATAAGGTGTTTTCCTTTCTTATAGATTAAATCTGCTTTATAATCTTTAACTTTATTACCAGTATTCATCTCAGCATCAACTAACTTATATTTCGTTAAATCAATACTAGTTTTAAATTTAATAATATCTTCATAGAACCAACTATAGCGTTTATCTTTAAGTAAAGCTTTTGCAGTTGTATCTGACATTAATGATATAAATCTAGGTACTTTATTCATAAAGTTCCTCCTCTCTGCAATTAGATATATCATAGTCTATAAATCTTTGCAAAAAGGCAATTTTTAAAATTCAAGAAAAATAACTCTTCAATTTACTATTTTCTCTAGAGAAATTTTAAATATTCATATCAAAAATCACTTGAATTTACAAAATTCATACTTTTTTAAAAATTTCATTTTAACTCCTTTCCCCATCTTTTAATAAAGTCTCCCATCTATTTATAAGGTATCATAATTGTTGGATTTGAGCAAGACTTTTTTTACTAGTAATTTACAAAAAAAGAATGACTCATAAGAATCACTCTTAGGGTAGCAATTGAAGAGTCAATTGCTTCATTCTATCTACGATAACACATAGACATTTTCAGCCGTTCCATCTCCACTAGTAAACCCGTTTTCAGTGGTCACATTGATAACTGGGCGTATGACTCTGCTTATGGAAAGACTACTAGTAGAAATGTAGTTAGTCTCCTCCCAAACAGAAGAGGAAATATTGAAAATATCCGGTGTCATACTCCAATAACTTCTATTAGATGAGCCTGTATTTAAATAACTATCTGTTGTGACTTCAGGATTTTCTCCTCCTAAAACTAATTCGTCTGCTGTTATTAATCCGGCTTTTAATCTATAACTTCCTCCATAACTTTCACTTGTGCTTGGACACTTTAAGGTTGGACTATTTGGCTTACTAAACGATACTCCTGGCCCGGCCATTGCTAATCTGTCATAACTTGCAAAAGCATTAACTCCATCTACATCACTAAATCCATAGTCACTTGCTGGTTTATATCCACTAGTATCGTTACAGAATCTTCCTCCAACTACTTTGCTATCATAAATAGTATTTCCTAATGCATTCTCATACCATGTATCCACTTCTCTTTTTATAAAACTATCTGTTTCATTTGTATCTCTATCATAGGTATATCCTGTATATTTTGGATCATTAGACTCTAAATTATATGGTGTTTGTCCTACTGCATAAGAATGAGATAAATCACTATTTATTGGATTTACACTTGTTCCATTATATATTAGTCTTAAACTGCCATCTCCATTTACTCGCACTATCTTCCAGTACATCTTATCTCCTGCACTTGCCAGCTTTACTGGAGTACATGTACTATTACTATCTTCCTTGCAACTAACTTCACTTTGATAATAACTATTATAATTGCCTTGATATACATAATAATCACTTGTATATTCACCAAATTGGACATTGTTATTTGTTACATTTCCTCTATAATAATAACTTGTTCCATCTTCATCTTCCATACTATATAAACCGTTTGTTACATATTCTGGATGATTCTCTGTTGTCATTTCATAAGGGTCAGTAAGTATATCTCCATTACTTGCATAGTTAAACATCTGCGTTTTCTCTTCTTGCACTTCATTATTTGCAAGTATTTGTTTTGTTGTCTCTGGTATTACATGTTGACTAGTTTCTACTCTTAACTTAGCTTTAAAGGTCTTACCACTTGCCTCTTCTGTAGTAGCATCATAATCTATCCAGATTCTTAAAGTATAATTTATTGTCTCATCAACAGCTACAGTACCTGTATCTACTACTCTATTAGGATTAACTCCCATACTAGTTAAATTATCTGCATTACCAACTACACTATCTTTAGTTAAACTATATCTAATTGCAGAGTCAGGCATCCTAGTCTCACCTTCATCTAATTCTATATCATCTAAATAAATAGTGAAATCAGTATCAATATTACCTTCATTAATTAAACTAAAGTTAAAACCATCTAATTTCATACCTTCAGAATCTTCTAAAGGTATTTGTTTTTCTAATGTAAGTTCATTACTTTCTTCTAGTCTTAAACCTAAACTTCCTGCTCTTACCATATATTCTTCCTTACCATGTAAAGTGGTAGTAAGGTAAGCATATGTTATACCTAAAGATAGTAACACTATAATAGCAACTGCTATTATAATAACCTTTTTATTATTCTTAAAAGCCTCTTTCATTTACGAACACCTTACCTTTATATAAATAATAACACAATATTTAAATTATAACAATTAAAAAGATGACAACTTTACATCATCATCTCATCTTCAAAATTATTAACAGCATTCTTCATTTTTTGTTTCATCATATTAAGTTTAGCTGGATTTTTCTTAAAGTATCTATACATCCCATATCCTACTCCAGCCATAACTCCTGCTGTTATCATCATTTTTTTCTTATCCATAATTCTTGCCTCCTACAAGTATTATGGATTGATTAATTTAAATTATACCATTTTTTAGATAATAATCTAAACTTGTTCTTCTTTTTTGTTCATTAGTATTATTAATAGCATACTCTAAAGCTTTAATATCTCCTATCAATATTAATTTTTCTTTACTTCTAGTAACTCCTGTATAAATAAGCTTTCTATATAACATTTTATGATAGCCTTTAACTATTGGCATAATTATCGTCTTAAACTCACTACCTTGACTCTTATGAATAGATATTGCATACGCCAAAGAAAAGTTATTAAACATCGTAGGAGTATATTTAACAGTATTATCATCATAATCTATATATACTTCTTTTTTAGGACTAAGTTTTATTTTACTAATACATCCAATATCTCCATTAAAAACATTATCATCTGGCATATTAGTAAGTTCTATTACTTTATCACTTTCTCTATAAACTACATTACTAATAGATATCTCTTTTTTAGTAGATTTTTTAGGATTTAATAACTCTTGTAGGGCAGTATTAATATTATCTATACCATTAATAGTTTTATACATAGGTGCAAGTACTTGATAATCAGTATTTTTAATTTTAGATACTTCGTCTTTAATAGTATCTAATACTTTATTATCAGGGCACTTTATAAACTGTAAATCTTCTCCCTTATTAAAGATATCTTTATTAAGTACACCTTCATTAATATCATGAGCAAAGGTTATGATATTAGAGTCTTTTCCTTGTCTATAAAGATTTTTTAATCTAATAGTTTTAATCTCTTCACTTTCTAGCATATCATGTAAAACATTCCCTGCTCCTACACTAGGTAACTGATTAGCATCTCCTACAAAGACTATCTTAGTATTAGTAGATAATCCTTTTAATAAATTACAAAGTAATAGAGTATCTAACATACTAGATTCATCGATAATAACAAATTCTGCTTTACTTTTATTATACTCATTAACTTGGAACTTATTAGTATCTTTATTCCACTTTAAGAATCTATGAATAGTAGATGCAGAAAGATTAGTAACTTCACTCATTCTCTTACTAGCACGTCCTGTTGGTGCAAGTAAAACAAGTTTCTCCATTAAGTCTTTAGTCTTATATTTATTTAAGGTTTGATATAAGTCTATAATTCCTTTAATAATAGTAGTTTTCCCAGTTCCTGGTCCGCCAGTTATAACTAAACATTTATTAGTTAAAGCTTCTCTAATAGCACTTTCTTGTTCTTCATTATAGATAATACTATTTTTAAACTCTATTTCTTTTAAGACATCTTTATAATTCTTTAAAGTCTCAGCCTTTTCGTGAGCTAGGAGTCTTAGACGTCTTGCAATAAATATTTCCGCATCATAATACTCTTTTAAATAGATTTTATCTTCTTTTACTACTATTAACTCTAAACTAATTAAATTATTTAAGGCTTCTAATAATAATTCATCACTTATATCAGTACCAATTATTCTAATAAAGTAAGGTCTAACTTCATCTAAGTAAAAGTAAGTATTACCACTAACATTAGTAAGTTCTCTTAAAATATAGATAAACACCGCTCTAATTCTTTTAACATCTAACTTTTCTTCAGTATTTTTTTCAAAAATATAATCACAAGTCTTAAAGTAGATATCATCTATATAATAATAAGCTTTATAGATATCATCATTTATAATATCAAAGCTCTTTTCTTTAAATTTACTATATATTTTAAGACTATCTCTAGTAGAAAAACCCAATTTAGATAGATTAAGTATTATCTCATAACTTCCTTGATAATTCTTTAAAGCTTCATGTAACACTCTTACTTGTTTTTCACTAACTCCTTTAACTAATAATAAATTATTAGGATTTTCTAATATTACATTAAATGTATCTTCATGAAACATTTCAACTATCGCTTCGGCAGTTTTCTTACCTATTCCTTTAAACATATCACTGCTAAGTACACTAACCATAGAATCAGTCTCTTTTGGCATAATCCTTTCAAAAGTATTAACAACAAACTGTTCCCCATACTTAGAGTGATTTGTAATATTACCTTCTAATACATAAGTATCTATCTCATTTAAATCAGGTAAATAACCTGTAATAGTAATAGTCTTATTAATAAATTTATCCAAATCAGGACTAGTCTCTTTTACTTTAAATAAACCTATTAAGTAGTTATTAGTATTACTTCTAAAAATTGTCTTTTTAAAATTTCCTGTTACTTTACTCATATCTTCTCCTATTAATTATTAGTTTATCTACTATTTGTCAGTTGTTCGGAAATTCCGAACAACTTATTTTTTATATATCTTCTACTTCTCCTATTAAACTATCTAATAAATAGCTTTTAATCTTAACATTTTTAAAAGTGTTAGAAGGAATATTCCCTTTTACTTTAACTTTTAAATAATTACTAGTATGTCCTATACTAACACCATCTTTAACTTCTTCAAATAATACTTCTAAACTCTTACCAATAAACTTATTAGCATACTCTTTCTCTAACTCATGAGAAATTTCAAGAAGTCTTCTTGCTCTTTCCTTCTTTATATTACCATCTATATGTCCATCCATAGTACTTGCCACAGTTCCTTTTCTATCTGAGTATGGAAAGACATGTATTTTAGAAAAGCCAAACTTACGAGCGTTTGCAATTGTTTCTAAAAAGTCTTCTTCACTCTCTTTAGGAAAACCTACAATTATATCGGTAGTTATAGATATATCAGGTCTAATCTCTCTTATTTCTTTTAATTTAGCTTCAAAATATTTTAAATCATACTTTCTATTCATTAATTTTAAGACTTTATCACTACCAGCTTGTAAAGGTATATGTAAGTGATCTACAATTATATTACTATTTTTAATTACCTCTAAAACATCACTATTTAACTCAGTTACTTCAATACTAGAAATTCTAAGGCGCTTTAACCCATCTATTTTAATTAAAGCTTTTAAAAGGCCGGCAAAAGTAGTATTAAGGTCTACTCCATAGTGACCTGTATGAATACCAGTTAATACTATTTCTTTAAAACCTTTATTAACTAAAGTAGTTACTTCCCTAACAACAGTATCTAAATCTTTACTCCTACACTTTCCTCTAACATATGGAATAATACAATAACTACAAAAGTTCTCACATCCATCTTGTACTTTAACAAATGCTCTACATCTATTTTTAAAATCAGTAATAAACATATCTTCAAAACTTTCTTTATCAAGTCCTACTCTTCTAATAGGTTCTTTATTAGTAAAATATTCATCAAGTAGTTCTATAATCTTACTCTTATCTTTATTACCAATATAGATATTTACATCATCAAAATCATCAGGATGATCTTCTGCATAACAACCAAGAACAACAATACAAGCATTTGGATTATTTCTTTTAATACGATGTATTATTTTCCTACTTTTAATATCAGCGGTATTTGTTACAGTACAAGTATTAATTATATAGACATCAGCAGTCTCATCTAAATTATTTACAACATCATAACCTGCTTCTATTAGTTTTAACATAATATATTCACTTTCATAAGTATTAACTTTACAACCTAATGTATAAACACATGTCTTCATTACTTCACTTCCTAACTTCTTATAGTCATATTAAAAATATTTACTTATTTTAATTTTTACTTTATCACAGATTTTTTGATGACCTACATTATTAGGATGTAAACCATCAAATAGATCTTCAGATTCTAACAAATCATAAATATGCAAATAGTCAACATCATTTTCTAAACAAATATTTTTTAATGATTTATCAAACATAATAATTTTATTATTCAAATAACATTTATTTTTATCCCAAGATAATGGTATTACTTTAGACTCATCTACTTTTGTTAATCCTATAAATAATATATTATTAGTATATTTTTTAGCATTATTAATTAAAGTCATAATATTATTTCTAAATGTTTCAATTGAAACTCTATCTTCACCTTTCACATTTTGAGTATCATTAATTCCTATAGAAAAAATAATTATTGTATTATCATTTTTATCAAATCTTATTTTACACTCATTATCAAATCTGTTTTTAATACCTTCTGTAACATCTCCTGATATTCCTAAATTGAAAATAGTGTAATAATTATTACTATTGTCATTTTCTAATGTTAATCTTAAGCGATTTACCCAACCGCCTTTTTCTCTATCCCACGCACCATAAGTAATACTATCACCAAAGACTAAAATATTTATATCTTTCATATTAGTTTTCTATCCTTTCTTTTTTTACTAGATTCAAGTAATTCATCAAAATAATCTTTTCCAAATTTTGGGCCGTTTTTAAGCATTTCTGTATTTACAACAAAACCTTTTTTATATATTATTTTAAAGTATTAGTAGCTCGAATTCTAAACTGTGTCGTTCATAACTATTAACTATTCACACTATTAAAAGGCATTAATATACATTTAATATAACTAACCTCAAAATAGTAATTAAAACTATATAATTTTATTTACTTTACTAATCAACGAATTGCAAACTTCTTCATCACTAATTAAATTAATTGAAAATGTTTTATATCCAATTCTATTAATACTTGCCCCGCAGTGATAAACTATTTCATTATCAATTATAAAATATCTATCGTGAAATGTATTATCATATATAACCTTTAAATTATGATATTGTTTATTATATTTTGCAATATCTTGTTTGGTGAGTAGATTATCCCCCTTAGTTATAATAACTACCTCAAAATTTAATCTTTTTATAATATCCAGTATTGTATTATCCGCATAACCATCAATGACTATTATTTTCTTCTTAGCAGTTTTAAATATCTCATGTATTTTTGAATATGCATCAAATATTTGGCCATTAAAGTATATTTCATTACTTTTTCGTTTTTCTTCAAATTTTTGAAATGATTCTTGTAATAATTTAATATCTTCAGTATTCTTTAAAACTTGATTATTTATATATTTTTGTTCAATTAAATTTGCCGATATAAACTTACGCATAGTAACAAAAGCTCGCATTATAGATATACTCATTTGAGAAGATACACTTGTTCTAAGTACAGTTGCAAGCATAGCAACTCCCTGTTCTGTAAAAACATATGGTAAATACTTTTTATGTTGACCTCTCCCCTTCTTTAAGGTCCCAGATTGGGACCTTAAAGAAGTATACTCTTCTTCAGTTAATTGAAAATAAAAGTCTTCAGGGAATCTATCTAAATGTCGATTAACTGCCTGATTAATGGTTTTAGTTCCATTAACACATTCGTAAAGTCTAGCTAAATCTGAATCGAGCATCACTTGCTTTCCACGAACTTCATAAATTAAATTCTCTATTACATTTTTTTCTTTAACAATTACATTATTCATACTACCTCCCTAATTTATTATTAATATTATAATTTTGATATCTTTATTTTCATTTTGTTTATGGACTAAAATATCAACAATTTATCTGTGTCTTTTGCTATTAGATTCTAGACTCTATAATTAGCAACAATTATGGCATCTAAACTATAAAAATCCACTTTCCTATTTACATCTCTTTTGCCTTCTTTTTGAACTATTCGAATTTTTCGAATAATTGAATTTGTAATAATTAATATTGTTAATTAGTTCTATTTTCAATTTAATATCAACTTCTTTTGTTACCCTTTATCAAATAAATATTATTATTTATTAATTTCTTCTATTTCTTTATTCAACATTTCTAAATAATCTTGTTCAGCAGTAGTTAAATGATTTTGCATATACTTATCATACTCTTCATGAGCTTTTTTTAATGCTTTCTCATGGGATATAGTCCCTTTCCCTTTTAAAATATCTTTCCTGGTCATTTTTAAAAATGAATCAAGCTCATTTACCCAATCTTGCATTGTCATAGGATGTCTATCTAAAGCATTAATCTCTGCTATATCTAAATATGCAGAAACCATTCTATTTAAAATATTTAATTCTTCTTCAGTTAAATAATTTTTAGCAATTTCTGTTTCACTTTTTGTTGGATAATCTCCTTTAAAATTAGTAAGTCCTAAATTTTCTTTTGAAGAATCTACTCTATTAAAAATAACTTCTGCTGCTGTGTTTCCATGAGTTGCATAATGCATTTTATTTTGAACAGTTTTAAAAAATTCTATTGATATCTTATCTTTAGGATTATAATCAATTGCCGTTGCATATATATCTAATACTTTTCTCCAAAAAACTTTTTCTGATGACCTAATATCACGAATTCTAGCAAGCAATTCTTCAAAGTAAGGACTTTCACCATTATTCTTTAGTTTTTCATCATTAAGTACAAATCCTTTAATCATATATTCTTTTAAAACTTTAGTTGCCCATATTCTAAATTCTGTCGCTCTTTTAGAATTTATTCTATATCCAACTGCAATAATAGCATCAAGATTATAATGGATAACCATTCTCTTAACATTACGAGTTCCTTCTTGTTGAACTGTTAAGAAATTCTTAACAGTTGAACTTTCTTCTAATTCACCGCTTTCAAAAATATTCTTCATATGTATTGAAATATTATTTTTAGTTGTATCAAATAACTTAGCAAGTTCATTTTGACTCATCCATATATCATCATTTTTTAAATTAACATCGACTTTCACATTTCCATCTTTTGATGTATACATAATTATATTATTATTCATAAGCATCACCATCCTTGTAATTTAAAATTAATATTGCTAATTCAGCTTATTTTACTAAGCCATACTTTTATATAAATGTTTTAATGCTTATTATCTTAACATTAGAAAGAATGTTCGTCAATGATAATTTTAAAATAATATTAAAAATTCAAAAATATCACTAGTAGTAACTTTACTAAAGAAAATAATAAGGAAAGCGATTAAGATAAAAGGCCCAAAAGGTATCATATGTTCTTTATTTTTATAAAGTAAGTATAATGATACTGGCAATGCTATTAGGGATGCTAAAAAGATAGTTACAAGGCCTAAAAAAGGATCTATAACAAGCCCTAAAACAAAGAATAATTTAACATCTCCTCCCCCTAAAGATTCTTTTTTAAATAAAGCATTACCTAACTTCATTAAACAATACATAAAAAGGAAAAGTAATGCTCCACTTAATATAGATAAAAGTCCCCCTGTAAATCCTTTCAATAAAAATTCTAATATTATAATGACAATACTAAAGAATATAATTACTTCATCAGGTATAATCATATAAGTTAAATCACTTGCAAAAATAATCATAGATAAACTTACTATACATAAAGATAAAACTAAGTCTAGTGAAAAACCAAAACTATAATAAGATAAAGCGAATAAAATAGCAGTCACTATTTCTATAAAGGGATTTAATAAACTTACTTTCTTATGACAATATCTACATCTTCCCTTTAAGAGTATATAAGAAAATACTGGTATTAAATCATACCAAGCAAGAGTATGATGACAACTATCACAGATACTTCTATCATTAATAAACTTTTTATTAGTAGATAGTCTTAATCCTACACAACAAAAGAAAGACCCAAAGACTAGGCCTATTATAAAGAAACAAATAATATATAATACTTCCATATAATCACCTACTGAATCTTTCCATAAATATCAAACATTGGAACAACTATTGATAATAGAATAGTACCAACTATTAAAGCTAAGAATGCTATCATTAAAGGTTCAATAAAGCTTTGCATCTGTTTAACTAAAGTCTTATGTAACACTTGATAATAGTTAGCAACTTTTTCCATCATTAAACCTAATTGTCCAGTCTTCTCACCTGTTACAATCATCTCATAGGCAGCAACTGGGAAAGCCCATTGTCCTTTAAATGACTCTGATATATTAACACCTTTATTAAGATTGATAATTGTTCTTGCAATAATTTCTTTATATATTTCGTTATTAGTTATTTTAGCAAGCACTTCCATACTATCAGTAATAAAAACTCCATGGTTTAAAAGAGAAGCAAATGTTTTAGTAAAATTATATACTTCGTTATAGATAATAATTTGGCTAAATACTGGTATATGCATAAGAACTAACTGGACATTCTTTCTAAAGGTTTTGTTTTTCTTATATAGATACACAAATAATCCTACAAAAACAACAACTCCTACAATTATAAAAGCATAATAATTAACAATAAAGTCACTAGCATTCATAACGAATGTCGTAATAGCAGGTATCTCTGCATCATTATCTTCATACATCTGTACAAATTGAGGCACTATGCTAACTAAAATAAAGATGATAACACCTATAGCAATACATAAAACTATAACAGGATAAGTCATCGCTGAAACCATGGCTTTTCTTGTCTCTTCTTTAGATGTATAATAATCAGCCATATCATCTAAGACTGAGGTTAAATCACCTGTTAACTCAGCAGTTTTTATCATATTAACTAAAAGTGGAGGAAATTTATCCCCTTGTTTTTCCATGGCAGCCGATAAGTCTTGGCCTTTTAAAAGTTCATATACAACTTTTTGATATACTTTTCTCTGTTCTGGCTTTTCGCTCTGTTTTTCCAAAATTCTAACAGAATCTATTAAGGCAATACCAGCTTTTAAGTAAGTAGATAACTGTGTAAGGGAAAAAGATAGGTCTGCTGCTGTAAATTTACCACCAATATTTATATCTATATCATAGAATTTACGAGGAACTACTTCTAATACTTCATAGCCTTCATTTTGTAAAAACACTTTTACTTCGTCGGCACTAGGTCCTTCAAAAGTACCATTAATTATTTTCCCACTATTGCCTCTAACTTTATAGCGAAAGGAAATCAATGGTTCTTTATCTATAACAAGTTTCTCTTTAGAATTAATCTTTGATTCATTCATCATCGCTTCTACTTCTAAAATAGCAGAATCTTCTTTAGCTTTTTCTTCTTTTCTTTTAGTAACTTTACCTCTACTTAGTTTATCAACAACCGCTAAAACCCCTGTTCCTGCATAGTTCAATATCCGTTTAGGAGAAAGCAAAATATAATGGACTACATGATATATAAAGATAAATGGCATTGCAATTATTTCCATAGCACTTCCTCCTTATTCTTAAATTAATTATATCACTCTATTTTTATATTCACAAGTAGGAAAAATTAATCATATATTAAAGTAAAGGGAAAGGTAGTGTTTTTATGTACAATCAGTATAATATGGGCATGCCTAATTATATGCCAAGAAGAGGAATTAATTGGAATAATATTTTAAATAATACACAGAGGACACTTGGAATAATTAATCAAGCGATACCGGGTTTTTAAACACTTGCGAAATATAAAAACTGCGGGAAACCATTGAAAAAATGGTTATTTTTTTGTCAAATTTTTAATTTATATCTTGCGTACAATACACGTACAATGATATAATTGCATTGTGATGATATATGAGAGTAAGAAAAATTAAATCTAAAAATTCAATCCATTATGCCATTATTAAAGATATTACTAACATCAATGGCAAAAGAACAACTTGCGTTTATGAAAATATTGGTAATATGGACAAGCTTAAACAAAGAGCCGGGTGACATGGACCCTTTAGAATGGTTAGATAACTATGTAAAAGAGTTAAATTTGAAAAGTAAAGAAGAAAAATTACCAGTTATTATTACTAAAGACCCAACACGTTTAATTGATAAAAATTGTCGTTGTTCATTTAATGTTGGTTATCTTTTTTTAGAATGTATTTATTATAAATTAGGTTTAAATAAAATCGCCAATAAAATTCAAGATAAATATAAATTCCAATTCGATTTGAATGATATTTTGTCTAAATTAATATTTTCTAGAATTATTTATCCTGCTTCTAAGCTTAAAACTTTAGAATTATCTAAAAATTTTATTGAACAGCCTAATTTTGAATATCAACATATAGAAAGAGCCTTGCCTATCATTAGTAAAGAAATGGGCTTTATACAGTCAGAACTTTATAAAAATACACAAAAATATTGTAAACGTAATAACAAAATTTTATATTATGACTGTACTAATTATTACTTTGAAATTGAAGAAGAAGATGACTTTAGAAAATATGGTAAATCTAAAGAAAATAGACCTAATCCACTTGTTCAAATGGGACTATTTATGGATGGAGATGCAATTCCACTAGCATTTAATATAACTCCAGGAAATACTAATGAACAAGAAACACTACAACCTTTAGAACAAAAAATTCTTGATGATTTTAATCTTGCAAAATTTGTTGTTTGTACAGATGCAGGTCTTGCATCTAATGAAAACAGAAAATTTAATAACATAGAAGGTAGATGTTTTATAACTACTCAATCATTAAAAAAAATGAAAAAGCATTTAAAAGAGTGGTCATTGGATTTAACTAAAGGTTGGAAATTACCAGGTAGTGATAAAGTATATGATATTTCTAAATTAAGAGATGACAACGAATTAATGAAAAATTTTTATGATGATACTTTCTACAAAGAAAGATGGATTAATGAAAATGGACTAGAACAAAGATTAATAGTTACCTACTCAGTAAAATACCAAGAATATCAAAGAAAAATTAGAGAAGGGCAAATTCAAAGAGCCTTAAAATTAATAGAAACTAATCCTAAAAAAATAGGCAAAGCCAAACAGAATGATTCTAAAAGATTTATTACTACTATTAACACTACTAAAGATGGTGAAGTTGCAGAAGAAAAACATTTTGAAATAAATCAAGACATTATTAACCAAGAGGCTATGTATGATGGTTTATATGCCGTATGTACAAATTTAGAAGATCCAGTTGAAGAAATAGTAAAAGTAAATCATAGTCGTTGGGAAATTGAAGAGTCATTTAGAATTATGAAAAGTGAATTTAAATCTAGACCAGTATTTCATAGAAAAGAAGATATGATTAAGGCTCACTTTACTACTTGTTTTTTAGCCTTAATTGTTTATAGATATTTAGAAAAAGAATTAGATGAAAGAAAAATATACTGTTACAGAAATAATAGATACATTAAAAGAAATGAATATGAAATTAGAAAATAAAGATTCATATATTCCAAATTATACTAGAACTGACTTAACGGATGATTTACATGATAAATTTGACTTTAGAACTGACTATGAAGTCATTGATATAAAAAAAATTCAAAAAAATTTTTACTCAAATAAAAAAGTAAAAATTGTACGCAGTTTTTTAAGACAATAGAAAGCTCTCTTAATCCTTGATATATAAAGAAATAAGAGAGTTTTTATATGCTCAAAGTGTTTAAAACCAGATTATATCACTCTATTTTTATATTCACAAGTAGGAAAAATTAATCATATATTAAAGTAAAGGGAAAGGTAGTGTTTTTATGTACAATCAGTATAATATGGGCATGCCTAATTATATGCCAAGAAGAGGAATTAATTGGAATAATATTTTAAATAATACACAGAGGACACTTGGAATAATTAATCAAGCGATACCAATAGTCTATCAAGTAAAACCATTACTTAGTAATGCAAGAACTCTCTTTAGAGTAGCTTCTGCTATTAATAGTAATGATGATGAAGAAAGAAATGAACAAACAGATGATACTAATTATAGTGATAATGTAAGTTATGAAGAGACAAAAAAAGATAGCAATGGACCTATATTTTATTTATAGGACTAACTATCTTTTTTATATTTCTCTAAATAAATAGACATTTTCGTTTAAAGTTTGGTTAGGAAGAGTAAAGTCTCTACTACCTACTAATTCTCCACCCATATGTTTATAGAAACTATTGGCATTAGTATTAAGAGCAAGGCAGCCAACAATCATACTATTAAAGCCCATTTTCTTAACTTCTTCTTTAGCTTTTTCAAATAGTATTTTACCAAAGCCTTGATGTTTAACATTATTAAGTAAATATAAAGCCCTTATTTCTTCTATATTTTGATAATTATCATCACGTGATTTACATACTCTAATAACTCCTACATAGTTATTATCTACTTTTAGAAGAAAAGACTTATCAAAAGGGTTATTTAAAGATTTTTTTACTATAGAATTATTAATCTCTTCTTTAGTATTAATTAATTCTAGAAATTCATCATTAACTATTCCTTTATAAGTTTCTTGCCAAGCTTTAGCATTTACTATTACATAATCTTTAATATTATTAAGATTTAACTCTTCTATAGAGTAATTCATTAAAGCTTAACCTCTTCTTTTAATAGTTTGATAAACTCATCTATACTTACTGTAGTAGTATCTTTTTCACCATGGCGTCTATAGCTAATAGTATTATCAGTCTTTTCTTTATCTCCAAGGATTAAAGTATAAGGAATCTTTCTTGTTTGAGCTTCTCTTAGTCTATAACCTAACTTTTCATTACGATTATCTAACTCTACTCTGATATCATTTTTCTTTAACTCTTCATAAACTTTATTAGCATACTCTCCTTGATATTCACTAGATACTGGTATTACGATAACTTGTACAGGACTTAACCATAAAGGAAGATTACCTTTAGTCTCTTCAAGTAGGAAGGCAATAAATCTATCAAGAGAACCAAGTATTGCTCTATGAATAACAACAGGTCTAGCTTTACTTCCATCTTTATCAATATAAGTTAGTTCAAATCTCTCTGGTAATTGATAATCTAATTGAACAGTTGAAAGGGTTACATCATGACCAATAGCACTTTTAACTTGAACATCAAGTTTAGGCCCATAGAATGCTGCTTCTCCTTCCGCTTCATAGAAGTCTGCTCCAATCTCTTCTAGAACTTCTCTTAGTTCTTGTTCGCTTTTCTCCCATAACTCATCGTTACCAAAGTATTTATCTTTATTATTTTTATCTCTTAAAGATAGTCTAAAGCTATAATCTTTAAAACCAAAGTCTTTATAAACATCAAGTATTAAGTCAATAACACCTTTAAATTCATCTTTAATCTGTTCTGGTGTACAGAAGATATGGGAATCATTTTGGGTAAAGGCTCTAGTTCTTTCTATTCCACATAAGGCTCCACTTGCTTCATATCTGAAATCGTTAGCAATTTCGGCTATACGTAGTGGTAAATCTCTATATGAATGAAGAGAATTCTGATACATCATCATATGATGAGGACAGTTCATTGGTCTTAGTACATATG
Organism: uncultured Bacilli bacterium; assembly: GCA_963929435.1. Taxonomy (GTDB): domain Bacteria; phylum Bacillota_I; class Bacilli_A; order RF39; family UBA660; genus Onthousia. Next base: position 1,846 of record CAWVIV010000009.1, on the reverse strand, counting down.
CTTCATTATCTAACTCCATAGCAGGAAACATATCATCTTTGTAATGATCCCAGTGTCCACTAGTCTTATATAAATCAACACTACCAAGTGAAGGTGTCATTACATGTTTATAACCATGTTCTAACTCTTTATTAGTAATATAATCAACTAATGTACGTCTAACAAAGAAACCATTTGGTAACCACATAGGAAGTCCCTTACCTACTAAATCAGAAAACATAAATATTCCAAGTTCTTTACCTAATTTACGATGATCGCGCTCTTTTGCTTCTTCTAACATTTCTAAATGTTTATTTAAATCTTCTTCAGTCTCATAACATACACCATAAATACGTTGTAACATTTTATTTTTAGAGTCACCCTTAAAGTAGGCACCACTTACTCTAAGCAATTTAAAATGTCTTAACTCTTTAGTAGACTCTACATGAGGTCCACGACATAAGTCAGTAAAGTCTCCTTGCGTATAACATGTAATAACTTCATCTTCTGGCATATTATTTATTAAATCTATTTTATAAGGGTCATCCTTAAATTTATCAAGAGCTTCTTCTCTAGTTAACTCATGACGAATGATTTTTTTATTACCTTTAGCAATTTTTTTCATCTCTTTTTCTATTTTAGGTAAATCATCATCTGTTAGAGTCTTATCTCCTAAATCAATATCATAATAGAATCCATCTTCTATTACAGGTCCTACCCAGAATTTTGCCTCTGGATATAATTTTTTAACCGCCTCTGCTAGTAAATGCGCACAAGAATGATTAAGTGGCATCAATTTCTTATCTTCTTTAATATTTATCATATTTCATCTCTCCTTTTAATTAATTTTTTCTCTTGGTCTTCTATTTCAAGTGATATAAAACTAGCAATGTTTTTTTCACTACATATTCTTAAAATAATTGTATCATCTATATTATAAGTTTTCTTTTCTTTTTTATCAATTAAACATTGTCTTTTTAAACTAATAGCATATCTATCACTAGTATGAATCAGTCCCATTACGCTATCTTCAAGTTTTATAAAAGCACAATTTTGAATTACTTGCGATAACCTACCAACTAAAGAAGTATTAGATAATTCTTTTAATATAGTATAGCTTGTTTCTTTCTCTACATTTTCAGCAGCAATTTGTCGTTCTGTTAAATGTTCACAAAGCTTAGGTAACTTTTTTTGTAATGTTTCCAGTACTGCCTCTTTTTCTTTATCATAATTAAGAATTGCATTTAAAGCATAGTGATTTAATAAATCTGGTGCTCTTCTAATTGGCGAAGTAAAGGTTGCATACCTATCTAATCCAAGACCATAATGACCTATACTTTTATTATCATAATAAGCTCGTGTCATTGACTTTAACACTATTTCAGAAATAAAGGTGGCTTCTTCTTTAGTTGTATTAGCTAAAATACTTACAAGCACTTTCTTTAAAATATTGGGATTAGTTATAGAATTTAATCTGTTAATTATTAATTTTTCATGTTTTAGATTACTTTTTAATTTATCTAATCCCATATTAGTTGGTGGTTCATGATTCCTATAAACAAAAGGCAAATCTAAATAATATGCATAATCTGCAACAGTTTTATTTGCCATAATCATAAAGTTTTCAATTATTGATTGGGCAGGTCCTTTTTCATTTTCTTCTAAAGACATAAAATTACCTAATTCATCCATATTGAAACCATATTCACTAGTCTGTAAAAATAAAGAACCATTTTCTATTCGCTTATTTTGAATAATATTAGAAAGTCTTTGCATCCTAAATAATAGTTGATAGAATGGAAGATAATCATAATCATATTCTTTACCGGATAATAAATTATTAACACTATACGCAGCGCTCGACTGT
>CAWVIV010000008.1:0-58521 GCA_963929435.1 uncultured Bacilli bacterium | reverse complement strand
CAGTCGAGCGCTGCGTCTGTTCTATTCTAAAACGTCTATATGGAGCAAGAAGTTTATTAGAAATAGAAGTTATTCTTGCTTTTTCTTAAAGCTACTCTTGATGCTTTCAATGCCTTCTTTAGCAGCTTCTCTTTCTCGCAAGCTTGAAACCAATCTCTCTTCATCAGACAAAAGCTCTCTATCTAATTCTTCCAAAGTCATAAATATCACTCACCTTATGAAAACATTGCATTTACTATATCTTTTATTTTATTTCTCTCTTCATCAGTCTCTAAATCAACTAAAGTATCTTTACCATCATTATCTTTAACAACACGAGAAGCTAGGATATCACTAGTCTCATCACCTTTATCAATTGCATAAATAGGCATAATTCTCCCCATCAAGACTAACAGTCTTTAACATCTCTGCTTCCTTAATCTCGCCATCTACTTCAATCTTAAATTTTGTATAATCCATAGTTTCAACTCCTTTTATCTTATATATCTATATTACCATAAAGAAAAAAAGAAATATTATCTTTTCTTTTAAAGTATAAACTTTATTATCAGATAATATCTCTTTATCAACAATAACTTCACTAAATTTACCTCTATTACTTTTACCTTGCAAAGTATGACTAACACCTTCCAAAAGATGAAAAAACTATCTGTTTTAACTCTCTAGCACCTGTATCATCAAGTATTACTCTATTTAGTACCTCATTAATATAACTCTCATCATAAGTTAAATCCACATCATAAACTTCTTTATAAAATTGCTGTTTTAAAAGTAAAGGACTTAACTTTCCTCTAACTAAAATATTTCGCAAATCCTCTCTAGAAAGCCTATTATAAATAATTTTTGGACTACATCTACCAATAAATTCAGTTATAAAACCAAAATCCTTTATATCTTTAGTAGTAACATCCATATTATCAAAACTATCATTAGAAGAATTAAAAACCAAAGCTTTTAGTCTTATTATTAAGCATATCTTCAAAAGCTCCTCCAAAAACTATATTCATTAATGTAGTATCAATATTAACAGTTATTCCACTGATCAATTTCAACATCGTAAACAGTACCATCAAGAAAATTAAGTAAAAGTTTTTGTACCGCCTCATCAGATACATCTCTACCTCGCTCTGCTATCTTATCTATCTCATCTAAAAATATCAAAGATTCATTACAAGCCTTTATTTTTTTACCTGCATTTTGATAAACCATTCTTAAAAATACTTTCTATATCCTTTCCTCTATACCCAGTTCCTGATAAAGTAGGTGTTGAATACCTCGTAAAAGGAATTTTTAAATATTCTGCAATAAGTTTTAAAGTTTCTGTCTTACCTACTCCAGATGGTCCTATTATTAAAGGTCTTTGGATTAAATAAGGATTAGTAGTTTTATAATTATCTGCAATAACTGTAACAAGTCTTTCTATTTGTTCATCTTGACCTATTATTCTTGCCTTTAAATAAGCTTCTAATTCTTCCGTATCAATATCTCTTCTAATATTTTTATTAACTTTCTCCTCTTCTTTATCTTTAACTTGGACATTGACATAACACTCTTCTAATTCTTCAATAGTTTTTTGAACACTAGAATCTTTTTCTTCAATATTTTCATTTGCTTTAGATAAATTTTTCTTATTATCTAGCTTCTCTAATTCTTCATTCTTTCCTAATCCATTCTTCAATAAATTTTCTAAGCTTACTTTTACTATCTAATTGTGTCAACATATAAAGTTTCTTTATAGGTATTTTAACAAAGCCTTCATAAATTCCGTCAAAAAGCAGCTCAGGATTTGTTAAAAACTCTACCAACTCATTAAAATATATTTGATACATTTTATATTGATTATTATTTTTGAAAGCAAAATTAAAACTATTCTTTACATTTTCATAATAAGGACTTAACTGCTTTCTCTAAATCTCGTGTAGAATATCTAGCAAGTAAATCTTCTAAACTTATTGGATAAGCATAGGCAAAATGTATATTACCATCATTAATAACAAAAGAACTACTAGATTCATAATATCTGTTATTTTCAACATCAATAAATTTATTATTATATAACTCTCCTTCTATAATTTTTATAGGATTATATAAAACTAACTCATTAGATAAAACCATATTTTTCCATTATAATCGCATACATAATCTCACTCTCTTTCGTCCTAACAGTTAATTAGTATAAATGATTTCTAAAAATATGCAAGAAAAAACCAAACTATATAAAACATATAATCTGGCTTTTTTATAAGGTTCATTCATAACTTTTATCTTTCATATACCTATCTATAAGTACAAACTCTTCCCTCTTCTAAACTTTTAGGAACATCTATAACTCTCTGATTTCTTGAACCTCTATAATAAATATTTAAGCTTCTTTCTTCTAAGATAAACTTACCATCTACTAAGACATCATCACTTCACTAAGTAGCTTCTTCATCTTAGGATTTTTAAGCATCGCTTTCATAAGTATAAACCTGTATAACACCATACATTAAGTTCCATCTCATGAGCTGCTTTACTAATTTCATAACAAGCTTCACTCTGACACACAGGATCTCCCTCCTGATAAAGTAATACCATCTTGATTTTTAATAGTCTTTAACTCTTCAATTACTTCACTAACATCAAATAAAGCCCCACCATTAAAGTCATGAGTCCCTGGATTTTGACATCCAGGGCACGCATGAGGACATCCTTGTGTCCAAATAACAGTTCTTACCCCTTCTCCATCTACAATAGAATCAGGGTTGTAAATAAGCTGCTAATCTAATTTTCATCTTACTTACCCTTCTTTTGCAGTCTTTAAAATATCATTTATTCCACTATGTTTAACACGGTCAGCCTCTTCAGCACGTTTACCATTATTAAATCTATCAAGACCACCAACTAAGTAACCAGTAATACGTCCTAATCCTTTCAAATTTTTGTCCTTCTCCAACTATTTTTTTTCATATTTAATTCCTCCTTCTTATTTTTTATATTTATTCACAAACAATTATTATCAATAGATGTTATTCTTTCAATTGGAACCCCCTTCACCTTCATGACGTCCACATCTAGGACAAACATCAATTAATAACTCCAACATATCCACAAACAGGGTCTCTATCAACAGGATGGTTAATCGCACCATATCCAATACCCTGCTTCTTTCATAACACGAATTATCTTCTCAAATGCTTCAACATTAGAAGCAGCAATCACCATCAAGTTTCAATATAAGAAATATGTCCTCCATTAGTAAGAGCATGATATGGAGCCTCTTTCTCTATCTTATCAGTAATACTTATATTGTAATAAACTGGGTACATGGAATGAATTAGTATAATATTCTCTATTCAGTAACACCCTTAATCTTTCCATATATCGCTCTAATCAATTCCTGTAAATCTACCAGATAACCCTTCTGCAGGAGTTGCAAGACAAGTAAAGTTTAAGTTATATTTTTTAGAATACTCATCACAACGTTTTCTCATAAATGTAATAATCTCAAGTCCTAACTTTTGACTTTCTTCACTTTCTCCATGATGTTTACCAGTTAAAGCCTTTAAACATTCTGCAAGTCCAATAAATCCTGTAGATAATGTTCCATGTTTCCATACTTTTCTAAGTCTATCTGTAGGTTTTAACTTCTCACCATTATTCCAAATACCTTGTCCAAGTAAGAATGGAAAATTGTAATTATGTTTACTACATTGAAACTCAAATCTTTCAAGTAATTGGTCTTTAAACCATATCCATAAATATCACTAAGCTCTTTATAGAACCCATCCCATATCTGCCTTATCTCTTTCTTTTAAAGCTATACCATGTTTAATACCAAGCCTTGGTAAGTTAATAGTAGTAAAAGATAAATTACCACGTCCTGTAACAATTTCATTATCTGGACTAGTAACATCCCCTATTACTCTTGTTCTACATCCCATGTAAGCTATCTCAGTATTAAAGTGTCTCCTTCTTTATAATATTGTAAGTTAAATGGAGCATCTATAAAAGCAAAGTTAGGGAAAAGTCTTTTAGCAGATACCTTACAAGAAAGTTTAAATAAATCATAGTTAGGATCTCCTGGATTATAGTTAATCCCTTCTTTTACTTTAAAGATAGATACTGGAAATATTGGTGTTTCCCCTTTACCAAGTCCTCTATCTGCAGAAAGTAAATAGTTTTTAATAACCATTCTTCCTTCTGGAGATGTATCTGTTCCAAAGTTAACTGATGAAAATGGAACTTGGGCTCCTGCTCTTGAATGCATTGTATTTAAGTTATGAATAAATGCTTCCATTGCCTGCTCAGTCGCTCTATCAGTTTTCTGCATGGCTTTTTCATAACTCTTTTTCAAATATTTCATGAACTCTACTAGAGCCTTTCTGATAATCACTAAATTCTTTTACATCAATTTCAATTGACTCTACTTTATCAATTTCTCTAATAATTCTATCTATATTAATACCTGGAATAAATCCCTCTAAATCTAAAAAGTCATAAATTGTCTGTTTAAATTGTTTTTTAAATGTTTTAAGTACTCCAGGTGCTAGATAATAATCAAGTGCCGGTATTGCTTGTCCACCATGTTGATCATTTTGATTCGCTTGAATAACGATACAAGCAAGTGATGCATAAGTTGAAATATCTTGAGGTGGTCTAACATATCCATGTCCTGTATCAAAACCATTTTTAAATAGTCTTGACAAATCTATCTGACAACAAGTAGTAGTACCCATTGCTAAGAAGTCCATATCATGAATATGAATAGTACCATTATCATGAGCTTCAGCATATTCTTTCTTCATCAAATATGCTTTTGCAAACTCTTTAGATACAGTCGCACCATATTGAAGCATTGTACCCATTGGACTATTTCCATCGATATTAGCATTTTCACGCTTCGCATCCTCTTCACTTGCAGACTTAAGTCCAAGGTTTTCTAATGATTTTAAGAACTTATGCGTCTTATTATCTCCAAAGAAAGACTCTCTTGAAGCATTTCTTCTTTCTCTATATTCTGAAAATGATTTATATACATCATCGTAACCTTTACTAGATAATTCTGTTTCTATATAGTCTTGAATCTCTTCTATTTTAAAACGATTATTTTTTTCATCTTTATCTTTAATTATTTTCTTTAAAACAGCACTATATACTTTTTGAATATCAGAAGAATTATATTTACGCATCTTTTCGCTTTCATCATCATCTACTTCAACACTATCAAAACCTTTTTTTATCGCTAAAGCAATTTTAGCACCATCAAAATCTACTTTTTTACCATTTCTTTTAATTACTGTAACCCCTTCTAATTGGTCAACTAATTCATTTACATCTGCCATGTTTTTACCTCCTATCTAAGTCAATTGTAAGAGTTGAAAATTCAAAAATCAATAGGTAATTTTAAGAAAAAAATCAAGTATTTTTTAAAACCATTGATATACATAGTTTTTATTAAAAAACTTTTTTTGTTCGATTTACGACATTTTACATTTATATACATTTTCTAGCTTTTTCTAAAAATCATTTTCCTATTTTTTAGAAAAATGTTAGATTAAAATAAAGCCAGTTCCTTTATTTTTCAACAAATGAGTAAATCTTTTTTTTGTATTTTTATCTTTTTTATCAAAATGGTTTTTTAATTTTTTTAATTTTTTCCTTTATATAACAAGTTCCACATAAAGATTCATAAGAAACATTACTATCATTATCAATAACAATGCTATCGCCATCAAAAATAAAATCATTATTAATTTTTCTTGCATTAAAACGAGCCTTTTTTCCACAGCGACAAATAGTTGGCATCTCCTCTATTGAATCCACTAGTTCTAATAGTCTATCTGCCCCTTCAAATCCATTCGTTTTAAAATCAGTTCTAAGTCCAAAAGCAATAACAGGAATATCCATTATTTTAGAAATATAAAATAACTCATCTATGATGTGAACCCCAAATGGTAGACATCAAATAAAAAATCAAGGGCGAACGAAGTGAGTTCATCTAGACCCTTGATTTTTATTATGTAATTATAATATTTATTCAAATAAAGCTTGTCTTTATTTGTTATCAATTAATAAATTAATCATGTATAGAACATCTTCTGCATATTCAACAATATTAGAATCAGGTTCTCCCATATCTGGACATATTTGATTATATAATTTATAATCATATCCACCATTATCTTTTAAATACTCTATAACTGTTTCTAATTTATATTTTAATTCATCATTATTTATCATTTTTCTTATATCCTTTCTTTTTATTAACTTTCTTTCCTTTAATTCTAGTTGTATTATAAAATTCAATCCATTCTTCAACTAATTCTATGTAATTTTCTAAAGATGTGATATCATTGTTATACAAAGTTTCCTTTTTAAGGAGAGAGTGCCAGCTCTCAATTGGTGAGTCATCTATTGGAGTACCTTTTCTAGCCATAGAAATAGTAATACCATTAGATTCACAAATTGCTTTGTATTCATAAGATGTATATTGGAATCCTTGATCGCTATGCAAGATTAATCCAGATACATCTTTTCTTTTTGATATCGCTTCATTTAAAGTATCCATAACAAGTTTATTATCATTTCGTTTAGATATTTTATAAGCGATTACTTTTCTATCATATAAATCAATTATTGTTGATAAATATGCCCTAGAACCTTTAAATATAAGGTAAGTTACATCTGTATCCCAAACTTTGTTAGGTGCATCAGTAGTAAAATTCCTATTTAACAAATTTGGTTTAACATTATCTTCAATTCTTTCGTTCTTATTTTTCTTCTTTGATTTCCTAATATAGTTAGGCATTAAATTATATTTTTTCATTATTCTTAAAACCTTCTTTCCATTCATTACAACATCATATTTGATTTTTAGGCCTTCCACAATTCTACGATACCCATATGTGCCTTTAGAATCATCAAATATTTCTTTAATTATTAAATAATCATAATAATCAGGATCTTCCTTATTTCTATATTTATAATAAGTTTTAGGACTTATTTCTAATACGGCACACATATTGTATAACTTATAATTATCTCTATATAGATTAATAAAAGTTACTTTTTCTCTCGTTGTGCCTTGAGGAAGGCCTGGTATTTTTTTAATATTTCATATCTTTCTTTCCAATCTTCCTTTGTTAAATTTTTCTCCTTTGGACGCCCACGTTTCTTCCCAGTGTTTAATTCTGGATGATTCTTTTTCATTGTCCAAGTCATTACAGTTCCAGATGGTATTTCATATTGCTTAGCCACATATCTGATAGACATCCCAGAATTAATCTTAGTCATAATCTCACTTTTTAGCTCATCGGAATACTTTGAATATTTTTGCCCTTTTAAAGCCATAACAAAACACCTCCTTTCGGAAGTGTATTTTATCACAAAAGAAATTGAAATGATTTTTTTATTATTGTCTACTCTAAGGGGTGCATTTCACTACTTGTTTTCTTTTTAAAAATTGTGCTTCGTCTACTAATATACAAGAAAGAGAACAAATAATATTCTCTAGTTTAGATATAATACTATCATTTTCACCAATTAAATAATCAACCTTTCTTTCAAGGCCAATACGAGAAACTATTTTCCGATCACCTTTAGTATCAATACTAGGCTTTAAAAGTACTATATTTTTCCCCTTTTCTTCATAATTATAAGCAGTCTGTAAAAGAATAGTAGATTTACCTGCATTCATCGCTCCATATCTAAAATGAAATTTAGCCATTATCACTTCTCCTTTTTATCAGTAGATCCAAATCCTCCAGTCCGCATACCTTCAGCATTATCATTATCAACTGTTAAATATTTTTGAAATAAAACCTGACCAATAACGTCTCCCTTTTTAACCTCAATATCATGATCACTACAATTGAAATATGCAAAGTAAAAATGCCCATCATTAGATTCATTTCCATAATAATCATGATCAATAAGTCCTACACTATTAGCAAGTATAAAACCCTTTTTAGGCCCACTACTTCTATTTAATAAAAGATAACATTCATCTTCCATACAATATGCTTTTAAACCTGTTGGAATTAATGTTGGCTTAATCCCCGGATAAAATTTAGGAATAATAATATCTTCTGCTGCTTCAACATCATAAGCTGCAGAATATTTTGTCTTCCTAACTGGTAGATTAATACCCTTATCTTCATACCCCTTAACTACTTCAAATCCTCTTGTTTTCATAACTACTCTCCTTCTTTCTATCTTAATTTAATTTCTCTTCTAAATACTTTTTCTGTATCTTTATTTTTTGGCATACCACGACTTATAACAGAATCAATGATATAAGAACTAATCACATCATCATAAGTTTCCATTGTATAAACAACAAGAGTTATCGCCACTAATAGAATCTAAAGAAAAATCAATCTTATCATCATAATACAAACAACCATCCTCTATATAGAAACAGCTTTTATTCTTTGAATCATAGTTAATAACCTTCATTTTTTTATCATCACTACTACTTATTAATAAACAGTTTTTCTTTATACTATCAGTATTCACTTGTTCACCACTTTTAATTTGCTCTTCTATTCTTTTATAATCTTCTAAAGATACATTATAAACGATATAATTTTCATCAGAATAAAAGTATATCATATCATATAATGAACATTCTTTTTTCTTATAACTATTATTGCCCGCAATAATAACTGATTGTTCTTTTACCTTATCATTAACTACTAAATCACTAGAATTTTTTTCCATCATTCTTTCTATTTTTCTATACTTATTAACTTTTTCTTCTTGTTCTTTCCTAAGTAGAGAAACATTCTGCAAAAAATCATCATCACAATGTAAAAAAGAAATTTTTTTATTTACTATTTTTTTATTTTTCTTTTCTGCATCTTCTCTCGCTTCCTCAAAACTATCAAAGACTTTATCTACAGTGGTAGCGTTACTACACTTACCATAACAATTATAACTAGGTTCTACTCTTAATAAATATCTATGCAAATTATCCTTTTTATAAGGAAAAACAACTTTATATTTATAAAGAATATTGCCATATCTATTATATTCTTCTTCCCTCACCACCACATAACATTTAGATACTATATAACATACTACCCCATATTCTCTTACTAACTCATTAAGACCAGGAGCCCACCCAGTCTGTTCTACAATAGGCATAACTGCATACTTTATAGGATAATTATTTTTCATACCTAACCTCCTCGTATAATAGTTTTTGTAAGTGAAAAATCACTTATATTAACTATTTTTTATTTATTCTATTTTTATAAGTAAAAATAGTTAAAACTGTGGATTATTTATACCCTTGTGTTATTATATCTCTTTGAGATGTAATAACTAGGAGCTATTCTTTCACTCCTTGTAACCCTATATGGTGTTTACTTTTTAAGAATGAATCCCTACTTATTAGTTATTATCCTTCTAACTCAGATGATGTTTCTCTTTTAAGTTTAATCGCAGCATATTATCCTTAAATAAAAGATGTATTCTTATAGCGAGGTTGTTGTCAAACTTTTAAGCAAGGGTATCTGTAGTCTGTCATATCTCACAAAAATTCATAAAAGAAAGGTGGTGATATAAATGCAAAACTGTTTATTCATTGGTGTTGATGTTGCATTAAAAGGTAACCAATTCTGTGTTATGAACTTTGATCAACATATTTATTTCAACCTTAAATTTCCTAATAATCCAGAAGGAAATGATATGGTTATAAATAAAATTAAAGACATTGAAAACAAATTCTTCTTTGAAAAAATCATTATTGTTATGGAATCCACTGGTATGTATTCTTTTCATCCAGCTTGTTATCTTTCTTCTAATGGATACTTAAATAAGTTCCATACTGAAGTTTTTCAAATTAATGCTTGTGATTTTGATAAATACAAGAAAAGCTTTCATGATTTAGATAAAGAAGATGGTATTGATGCTTATATTCTTGCCGACTATGCGAGAGTTGGAAGAACTAAAGCTTTACATCCATTTAGAGGTTCTCAATACATTGCACTTCAACGTCTTACAAGACAAAGATATCATATTTGTAAAGAATTGATAAGAGAAAAGACTTATGTTTTAACTAATTTATATCTTTCTTTCTCTGGTTTAATGTCTTTAGACAAAAATGAATTACCTTTTTCTAATTTGTTTGGTGCCACTTCTTCTGCTTTCTTAGAAGAATTTGTCTCTCCAGATCAAATCGCTGAATCTTCTGTTGAAGAACTTATTAACTTTATTTCCGAAAAAAGTAAAAACCATTCATCTAATTTAAATGATAAAGTTACTGCTTTAAATAAGGCTATGCGTGCTTCATACAGATTAGATCAGACTGCTTATGAGCCAATCAATATTGCTATTGCTTGTTCTTTAAATACCATTAAATTTTATCAACAACAACTTAAGAATATTGATAAAGCCATCTTAAATGCAGCCTTAGGATTAGATTCTAATACTTACCATATCTTACTTTCTATTCGTGGTATTGGTAAGGTTTATGCTGCTGGTATTATGGCTGAAATTGGTAATATTGATAGATTTTCACATAATTCCAAACTTGCAAAATATGCAGGACTTTATTGGAAAAGAAATCAGTCTGGAGAATTCGATTCTCAAGATAAGAAATCTTCAAAAAAGTCTAATAAATATTTACGTTATTATTTAGTTGAAGCGACTGCTTCCTGTGTTAGACAGAACTTTCCTTTTATAAAAGATTATTATAATCTTAAATATAAAGAAGTTACTAAACATCAACATAAACGTGCACTCGTTTTATCTGCTCGTAAACTTGAAAGATTGATTTTTGGATTGCTGCGAAAAAATCAATACTACAAACCAATTGACTCGGTTCAAAATTCAAAGATCAGTTAATCGCTATTTGAATATGACTGTAGGACTAAAGTCCGAAAGGAATATTTAAATAGCGAACACTTGTTTTAGCTTTAACTAAAACCTTTTTGTCGTGTAATAATTTTTTTGATATGGCAGGAAATTATACTAAAACTGCCATAATTTACCTATTGACTTTTACCAGATGTTCTTAATTTTATATCTGTCATCACCATAAAGTTTATATACTTTTTGATGAGAAACTTCTTCTTTAAGAGACAATTTCTTATCAAGACTTTCCAAACCATCAATAAGAGTTTCATTAATAGAATAAGAAATCATATCAAGATAATTATTTTCACAATAAGGTCCTTCAGTTTTAGGAAGTCCTAACATAGAAACATAACCATCAGGCGACCTATATATATGTAAAATATTATCACCAGTTACCTTTTCTAAAATATTTGGATAATTAGAGACAAATAATATTTCTTCTCCACATAATCCACAAGGGATACTCCCTCTATCTGTAGATTTTAAATATCCCCCTCTTATTCTCTTATCCTTAGTTAAACCAAAAGTTAACGCAAAACCAGCTTTTAATCTTTCTTCCATTACACTACTCCTATCTTCTTCTTAAAAATCTATTTGCATAAAACTGATATTTTAAAAGTAGTTTACAATCTTTTTTATCCTCAGTATAATTCAAAGTTTTTTCCAATCTTTCATTTAATTTTTCTAATGAACTAGTTAAATTTGTATCTGAAGTCTTTTCAATCTCTTTAAAATACTCAATTTCTTTACTTTCATCATAACATCTTTTACCAATAACAGAAACTATCTGATTATCAGTTTCCATTAATTCCAAAATATTACCTTGTTTTATCATGTCGCAAATAAATGGATAATTAGCAATAACTAATTTCTCATTTTCAGATAAACCGATAGGAACTATTAAAGATTCAGTTTCCTTTAAATAACCTCCAGAAATATTTCCATATTCTCCACTCATAATTAATTTAAATCCCATTTTTAATTTTTCTTCCATTACACTACTCCTTCTAATATTTTATTATTATCTATATATAATACCTTTTTATTCTTTTTCAGACTAAGCGGAACATCAATAATACATTGATTACTACTACCTACATAATGTATTTTTTCACTTGCAAGTCTTAGTACAAATCTCCCATCCAGTAATACATCTATATTATTTAAAATAGTATCTAAGTTTTTATCATTATCTTTCTGTTCTAACAACTCTTCCCATGTGTAACCCGTATAAAGCCAAATAGTCTTATTAGGAAACTTTTCTCTAATCTCTTTAACTAATTTAGAAATCGCATCACGATTACCTAAGAATAAAGGGTCCCCCCCTGATAAAGTAATACCACTACACCAGTCCTTCTCTAACTCATCAAATATTTCCTTTTTAGCAGCATCATCAAATAAAAGTCCATCATTAGGATCCCAAGTCATTGCATTCTGACATGCATGACAGTGATGAGAACACCCTGATACCCATAAAACTACTCTAAGTCCTTCACCATTTAACATATCCGCTTTCGTTATATTATGATATCTCACCTGAACACCCCCTCTTCTATTTTCTTTCTATTTCGCTCGTTCTTCTTATCAAGCCACCTCTTTATCTCTTCATCACTTAAATCATAATGCCTCTTAATCCATTCCATTACGATTAAACAATCAGCATACTCTTCTAACAAATGTTCCTTATTCATCTTACCACGTAACCCTTTTGTAAGTTGTTGACTAAGTTCTGCTAGTTCTTCAATGGCAATAACTATAACTTTATCTCCTAAAATCTCCTTAGCTTTATCATAATTATACATACTACATAGACTTCCTTTCAGATATCTCTGCCATTTTAGCACTACTAAGCATTGTATCACCATGAACTCTAGAGTAAGAAAGATAACCATTCATTCTATCTATCTTTGTTAAGTCACTACTTCCACATTTAGGACAAACATCCATATCTAATTCTTCATGGCCACAATTATTACAGTAAGCAAGGGAAAGATTAACTCCTTCATAAAAGCCTTTATCCATCGCTCTTTCTACATAAGTAATCATCGCTTTAGTATTATAACTCAAGTTATAACGTACATACTGAATACGTCCACCTTTAAATAATTCCCAAAACCTATCTTCCAAATCTTGTTTCTCAATACCTGTAATATCTTCCCAAACACCACAGTGGAAGCTGTTAGAGACATATTCTCTTGAACTAACGCCAGGAATAACTCCATATTTTTTACGGAATTGCTTAATCTGTAAACCACATAAACTCTCCGCAGGTGTTCCATATATAGCATAAAGAATATGGTCTTCATTTTTAAACTCTGTCGTCTTCTTATTAATATATTTCATAACATCAAGGGCAAACTGGCCATCTTCTACAATACTCTTACCATTATATAGAACTTGTAACTCATTTAAGGCCGTAATACCAAAAGATGCAGTAGATGATTTAAGTACTGGTTCAACCCTCTCATCTGGCTTTAAATTACCTCCATAAAAGCCCCCTTGACAGTACGCCAAAGGATTAGTAGAAGCTTTACGTTTAGCAAGATATCGATAAGTTCTAATATGTATTTTACGTATCATCTCTAAGTAATAATCAAGTACTTCATAAAAGTCTTTCTGTTCTTCTCTTGCTTTAGCAAGTATCATAGGTAAATGTAGTGATATTGCCCCTATATTAAATCTACCAACAAAAACAGGTTTATCATTTTTATCAGCAGGCTCCATTCCCCCTTTTTCATACCAAGGAGATAAAAAGGCACGACATCCCATCGGACTAACAATTCTCTTATATTTTTTATACATCTCAGGAACATAACCTTCACCTGACAATGATAAATAATCAGGATACATTGTCTTTTCACTACATTTAATCGCTGTAAGAAAACTATCTCTTAAAGCTCCCCCTTCCCCATGCATTTTTTTATCGTATAAAAATACTAACTTAGGAAATACCGTAGGTCTTTTAAATCCTTTCTTACCTTGTCCTCTTCTATGAACATCCAATATAGTCTTAGTAATCATAACTGCAAACTTATCAGGATCTACTCCAAAAGTAAGAGTAACAAAAGGATAATCACCTCTACTAGATGAAACAGTATTTAACTTATATTCAAGTCCTTGATAACCTTGTTCACATTCACGAATAGTCTTTTTCCAAGCATAATCTTCCGCTTCTTCTGTATACTCTTTTCCCTTAATACTTAAATACTCTTTATAATACATATCATAACTTTTCTTAGCATACTTCTTTAAGACACTATCAATCTCAGGTAAAGTAAATCCTCCATACTGCATAGCCGTTGTATTAATAGTAACATCTCCTATTACATTAAAAGCCGTCTGTAAAGTTTTAGGTTCTGTATACCAAATATTACTCATCTCAAAACCATCTTTTAAGACATTACCAATATCAAACAAACAACAATTCATCGTATCAAGCCTTGCACTCATATCATGAATATAAATATACCCATCTTTACAAGCTTCTATTTCTAAAGGTGTTAAGAAAAACTTCTTATATAGTTCTTTATTAAGACTATTATAGATTAAGCAACGTTGAAAAGTAACTAAAGTACTATCAGTATTAGAACAATCTTTATCACCAACACTAGTAATATACTGTGCTTTCTTATAGACTTTACTTAATATTTGATCCATATCCCTTTTATAGTCACGATACTCTCTATAACTCTTTGCAACCAAAGGATTAACATCTTCAAGTGCTACTTCTAAAAGACTATGTAACTGTTCTACAGTAGGATTACTTGTCTGTGTACTTAAAAGTTCCACTAATTTATTAATTATCTCTTCCATCGCTTCATCAGTTAAATCTACCATAACTCTCTCGGCACAGGTTTTAACATCTTCCCTAACTTTTTCTAAATCTAATTTTTCTAAGTTTCCATTTCTTTTTACAATCATTATGTCTTTCTTCATCTTACTACCTCTCCTATCCTACAAAAGCTATTCTACTCTAAAAAAGAAAAAACTTATTGTTGCATTTGCAACAATAATAAAATTTTGTTAAAATTAATTTAATGAGGTGATACAAAATGACGAAAACATTAGATGAAACAAGGATTTATAAATTCAAAAAAAATTTGTCAAACTGTGTCAATGTTAAGAGTAAAGTATTTTACAACAAAGAACTAATACTTAGTTATTCTCCCATCAAAAAGAAGATAGGCTTTATTACTAAAGGGAAAGCGAATATCGTAAAGATGGACAAAGAAGGAAACACTACTATTATGAGAGATTTAAAAGAAAATGATATCTTTTCTAATCTATTTTTCCAAGACACAGAAGATGAAATATATATAATCAGTAATGAAGAAACAGAAGTTATTTTTATAGACTATTATAATATTATAAAAAATTGTAAAGGTAATTGTCCTTTTCATAACAGTATAGTTTTAACTTTATTTGATTTATTAATAGAAGATAACAAACAACAAAATGAAAAGATTGAACTATTATCAAAAAGAACAGTAGAAGAAAAGATTATTTTCTTCTTAAAGCAAAGAATGAATAAAAACAATATCTTTAAAGTTACTACATCATACAAAGCCATAGCAGAATATCTCTTTGTAGATAGAGCAAATCTTATGAGAGAATTAAAAAAGATGGAAGAAAAAGGACTAATTGAAAGACATGAAAAAACAATTAAGATTAAGTATTAATCTTAAATTTATATTGCAAACAATTAGTAGAAGCTCTCGTCATATAACCATAATAACTAGCTTTAACCCTTACTAACTTCTCTTTATCATGCAAATCTAGATATTTAATCTTTCTTTTAATCCTTGTTTTAACCTTATTATTTATTCTAATAATAAGCTTATTATTTCTTAAAATAAATCTATATCCTATAAAAGTAAAACCACTACTTAACTTATATATATTAGTCTTCTTATTAAGCTCTAACTTTTCTTTAACAAGCTCTTTTTCAATAACATTTTTAATATATTTTAATCTCTCTTTATCATAATCAAAGATAACTCCATCATCCATATATCTTATATAATATTTACATCCAAGTTTCTCTTTTAATAAATGATCTATTCTATTTAAATAAAATATTGCCAAGATCTGACTAGTAACATTACCAATAGCAAGTCCTTTATGATAATTATATCTAGGAACCTTCTTAAGTTCACTCTCATGCTTAATAGATAAATCTTTTTTTAGTTCTCTATTTATAATATTATCTATTTCCCTATTAACATACCCCATATTAGAACTATAAATAATATCTTTAAGTAAAGAAACTATTCTCTTATCTTCATATATTTTATCTAACCTTTCTATTAATATATCATGATCTATATTATAAAAGTATTTCTTTATATCAAACTTAAGGACATATACTTCTTTCCCTTTTCTTTTTAAGTTATTAATATACTTCTTACAAAGATTAAAAGCATAACTACTACCCATACCTTTTCTCGTTGCAACATTACTATCTATAAGCTTAGGTTCTAAGACAGGTTTTAATATATATTCACTAACCATTTGATTAACTATTTTATCAGTTAAATTCTCACTCATAATAACCCTATATTTAGGATCTTTTATTAAAAAGATATTATATTTACCATGATGATATTTAAAGTCTTTTAAAGAATTATAAATACTAACTAAATTACTAGATAAAAACAAGTTATACTTAAATAATTTCTCTTTATGTTCTGTATTCTTAACTACAAGTCTATAACTATCAAGTATTTTATTATAATCAACTAAAGTATCATAACTAACACAACTCTTTTTCATTCTTTAATACCCCATAAGCAAGCTTTCTAATAGTAACTACATAACCAACTAAATCTTTATATTTCTTAAAACTAATTATTTTATTTAAGTATAAATATTCAAAATAAAAATCTACCATCGAAAGGCTAACTATAAAATCTTTTATATGTTTTTCTCTAATTCTACTACTATCTCTATTAACAATATATGAATTTAATAATCTAACTAAATTAAATAACTCATCTTGCAAATTCTTTTTCAAAACACTTTCACTTTTAGGAAAATTTCTTGAAAATTCCACTACATCACTAACTAATTCTTTAGTATTTTTCATTATTTTAAATGAATCATTCTTCTCCATAACTGCAACACTCCTTAACATACCTCTTACTTTTATTTTTTAATTTTAAGTAATCACTACATTTACTACAGTAATATTCTCTTATCTTAGGACCAACTACTGCAATATTAAAGTGATATTTTTCTTTTAATACTAACAAATCATCTAATAGATATTTATCAAGTATAATTTCATCACAATATTTTATTTTAAAAAGATATGCCACTATCTTAGCATCTATATCATAAGTTATAAGTTTATCTTTACTCTTAATAAGTAATAAATACTTAGCATAATCTTTTTTATAATATCTATATTTATTTAAAGGTGTTCTTCTCTTCATACTAACTCCAAAAAAGAAGTAATACATAAAAATATACTACTTCTTACTATCAAATTATTTTAATATAGGGATAGTCCAAGAACTTTATTCTAAGTCCATGAACATCTATATTATATATTTAGGGCAAAGCCCTGGGAATTAAACTTGTTTCCATTATTACTTCCTCTGTTTATAAGCCTTAACCAACAAAACTCGGTGACACTAGATATATTCTAGCCTTAGTAGGAATCTGGCCGCAACCCATCATTATTATTGTTCACATTATTGTTATCAAGATTCTCTTCTGCTTCCCATGTATTCGTATTACCATTATTGAAGTTAGCCGGCGACATCACAAAACACACATATCGTCTCAACAGAACCAAGGATAAAATACAAAAGAACACCATAGCACTTACAGTTTAATCCCCCAAAAGTACCGAGGCAAATGAGGAGTCATTTGCCTCATTCTACCTAAGAAATTACATAGGCATTTTCAGCAGTACCATCTCCACTAGTAAACCCGTTAAGAGTGGTCACATTGATAACTGGCCGCAACCCAACATCAGAATTATTGCGCACACTACTGTAAACAAGAAACTCTACTGCCACCCATGCATCCGCAGTACCAAGAATGAAGCGAGCCGGCGACATACTCCAATAATACATATAAGAGTTTCCTGGATTTAAATAACTATTACCTACTACCATCATAGACTCTCCTGCTAATACTAATTCGTCTGCTGTTATTAATCCGGCTTTTAATCTATAACTTCCTCCATAACTTTCACTTGTGCTTGGACACTTTAAGGTTGGACTATTTGGCTTACTAAACGATACTCCTGGCCCGGCCATTGCTAATCTGTCATAACTTGCAAAAGCATTAACTCCATCTACATCACTAAATCCATAGTCACTTGCTGGTTTATATCCACTAGTATCGTTACAGAATCTTCCTCCAACTACTTTGCTATCATAAATAGTATTTCCTAATGCATTCTCATACCATGTATCCACTTCTCTTTTTATAAAACTATCTGTTTCATTTGTATCTCTATCATAGGTATATCCTGTATATTTTGGATCATTAGACTCTAAATTATATGGTGTTTGTCCTACTGCATAAGAATGAGATAAATCACTATTTATTGGATTTACACTTGTTCCATTATATATTAGTCTTAAACTGCCATCTCCATTTACTCGCACTATCTTCCAGTACATCTTATCTCCTGCACTTGCCAGCTTTACTGGAGTACATGTACTATTACTATCTTCCTTGCAACTAACTTCACTTTGATAATAACTATTATAATTGCCTTGATATACATAATAATCACTTGTATATTCACCAAATTGGACATTGTTATTTGTTACATTTCCTCTATAATAATAACTTGTTCCATCTTCATCTTCCATACTATATAAACCGTTTGTTACATATTCTGGATGATTCTCTGTTGTCATTTCATAAGGGTCAGTAAGTATATCTCCATTACTTGCATAGTTAAACATCTGCGTTTTCTCTTCTTGCACTTCATTATCTTCTAGTATTTCTTGTGTTGTTAATGGCACATACTTATCTCCTGCTTTACCATATACATTTATTTGTACTGTAAAGACTAATCCTCCTCCATCTCCTTGAGGATTATAACTTTCATCTACATACATTCTTAGTCTATAATTATTACTTTCGCTAGAGTTCATACTACTTGTATATAAACTCATCTCTCCTGCAGGACGTCCTGTATATGTATTTTCACTTGTCTCTTCATTATATGTCTCTGGTACCATTAATCCATCTTCACTTTCTCCATTTAACTTTGTTAGATATAACTTAATATATTTACCATCTATCTTTCTATCTGATGTAGTTATATCTTTTGCACTTATCTCATAATTGATATTAACATCTCCTGTTATTTCACTACTTATACTAAAATCAAAGTACTCTCCAGGATTCATTCTTACCATACCTGTCTTATCTGTTGTAGGTAAGGCTCCTGTTAAAGAAATAGTGTTATCTGTCTCTTCATAAGTCATTGTTATCGCTCCTGTTGTTATACTATTTATACTACCTTCTCTATTATAACTAAAAGCAGCATAACTTACTCCTACTATTGCAATTACCATTACTATTAACACCACTATTATTACTATGTTTTCACGTTTTTTCATTTCATTTCAACTCCTCTTATTTTTTTATAGTCTTTCCCAAATTATTATCTTCTATACTATAATTAAATACTAACACATAAAATCCAAAATATCAAATATCTTGACATTATAAAAAGAATAAAACACTCCTCTACTCTATTCTTTTTACACTATGAAAGAAAGTAATATTATTACTTATATTTACTAAACTGCCCCCCCCCAGGTAACACATTGTAAACCTGTAACTTTAGAAAAATGACAAATTATTTTACCCTGATAAACTAAATTAGCCATATTCATTACTCCCTCTCTTATCTTTGTTAACTTAATATTATCACAAACTAAATAAATTGTGCAATAACTATTTACCTCTTCTATGTAAATTATTAATATCTTCTAACTCATTATGTATTTGTCTAACTACTTTATAATTAATACCATCAGAACTTTCTAAATAATCAACATAGATATCACTATCTATAAAATTTCCTTCTTTATCAAAAGATAATACCTCTATTTGTAATTCATCTTTATAAAGACTAGAAAATCTAAATATATAAGGAGTACTCTCTTCTTTTAAAATATTATCTACATTAAAATAATACTCACCTATATGTGCATTCTTATAATCATTATCACCATGTCCTATATCATCACTAAATAAATTATTATCACCATAACCAATAAATAGTTTTTTCATATTACTTTTAGTAGGTAAAACACTATTACTATTTTTACTACTTAAAAATCTATCAGATAACTCTTGATTACTAAAATTACTACTAAATAAAGGTCCTGCAGTAATATTACCTAAGCTTATCTCTTTAATAGAATTACCATAAAGACTAAAACTAATATCTCCTATATTAGCTATTAAATAACTCTTTAAAAAACTATAAACACCCTTATTTAAATATCTTACATTTTTACAAATTGTACTACTTATAATATAATCCGCTACTACTCCTTTTTGTTCATCTGTTAAACTATCTTTATTCTCATTAATAAAACCACAAAAAGAGGACATAGAAGCCCTCTCTTCTTTATCTAAAATATTCATATTAGGTAATAATCTATCCATAACTACACGTCCTTTTCTACTTACTAATCATTACTACTACTTAATACGACTTTAGTTGTATGTTCTTTACCATCACGTATATAAGTTATCTCTATTTTATCACCTACAGAATATTTGTAAAGCTCATATCTTAAATATGCAGAATCTTGCACTTCTTCTCCATTAAGTTTCGTAATAATATCTCCTTCTTTAAGGTCAGAGTCCGCTGCACCACTTCCAGATTGAATACCAGCAACTACAACACCACTGTTTACATCATTAGGTATATTATAATTATATCTATAACTATTCTTAGCATCACTAACATTAATCATAGAAACACCAAGTAATGGCCATTCAATCTTTTCTCCTTTTTCTAAAGTCTCTATCTTACTATTAACATACTCTATAGGAATAGCAAATCCCATACCTTCTACTTCTGTTTGAACAAACTTCATAGAAATAACCCCTATAACTTCTCCATTAGTATTCATTAAAGGTCCACCACTATTACCAGGATTAATCGCAGCATCTGTTTGTAATACTTTCATAACCCAATCACTTCCACTAGTATTACTATCAGTACTAACACTAACTAATCTATCTTTACCTGCTAAATGTCCTGTAGAAACACTACCTCTATATTCATAACCTAAAGGACTACCAATAGTAAATACTAAATCACCTAACTTAGCATTTTCACTATTACCAAGTTGTAAAGCTTTTATACCATCATATTTTTTTATCTTAATAACTGCAATATCAACATAAGAGTCTCCCCCTAATACTTCACCATCTATCTCTTCATCATTTGAAGTAATCAAAGTAATTTTATCAGCATTATCTACAACATGTTGATTAGTCATAACATAAGCATCATCACCATCTATTTTATAAACAAAACCTGTACCAGTAGAAGCTACTTCATTATTTTGATAATTTCTAATCATCAAAACCCCATCATAGACTTTCTCTACCGCTTCACTAATACCAGACTCATCTACCACTACTTTAGTACAATCAGCAGAACTACAAGTTAGTCCACTATTTGTAGAAGAACTACTATTATTACCAACTAAATCTTCTCCTCCTATAATTACAAAGGTTAAAACCCCACCTATAACAAAAGATACAATTATAAGTACCGCTTCTTTAATTCTCTCTGAACTCATCTACATCTCTCCTCTCAATATTAGCAAGTTCCATATAATTACTAGGGAACCCCATTCTATCTAATATTTTATCTATTTTAATACTATGCAAATTATACTCAAGATTCTCAATTCTCTTTTCAAGCTCTAAACACATATCTTTAAATTCATTATAACTTAACATTCTCTTCATTATAATAAGAAGTGCAAATAAATCATTAGTACCGTTTTTATATTCACCTTCACTATTTTTTTCTAACCCAAGCAACTCATGAAATCTTGTCCCTTTAATCTTCTTCTGGGTTCTATTTTCATAAAGAATATCTTCATGAGCACATAAATTACGATAATTAGAAAGTATTGGTAAATAATTACTAAACTCATCAAGTGGTATATTATATATCTTACAAATATTTACTTGGTCATCATATTTCATTATTGAAAATAATTCTCCCACTATTCCAAAAGATAAAACTTTAACTAAAATCCAAAGAGGCACATACCCATAATTAGACATATAATGAGCAGTCGCTGTATGTTGAGCCCCATTAATTCTAATCTGTCTTTTCATCTTTTTAATCAAATCATTTACCTGCTTCTGCCTACTCTTATCACTAGTAAAGTTCTTTGCCCGTAAATAATATTTCTCTTTATATCCATATTTCTTAGATAATTGATAAGAAAATATAGACTTCAAATTATTTTCAATAACAAGCAAGTATTTAAAGAATACATTTCTAATCGCTCTATCAAAGAGAAACAGACTATACATTTCTTCAAAAGTAACCCCTTCTAAGAAATGTTTATCAACATTACTTCTCATAAAAGGATATCTATAACCTGATATAAAGAAATAATTTTCTCTTAAAAGTATTTTCTTAGCATATTCTTCATCATTAATAGTCATACCTTTATATTTAAGTATTTCTATTTGTTCTTCTAGATTCTTAAACTGCTTATCTATCATCTTCTTCCTCACCTAGAATAGATTATATCACAGTTTTTGTGGAAAAAATATGATATTTTTATGAAAAATTATGTTATACTTTAAAAAGATAGAAAGGACTGATTTAGACTATGCCTGCAACTGTTACCCATGCTTATTTTGCAAATGACCTATATGATATACTTCCCATTGGTCTAAAGAAGTTATTAATGGATGAAAAAAAGAGATTAAGAATGTTTTCACAAAGTACAGATTCTTTTATTTTTTATAATCTTTTAAAGAAAAAAGATAAACATATAAGAGATTTCCAAGGATACTTTCATACAAATAAAAGCGGGGAGTTTTTTATTAATTTAGTTAATTATATAAAGTATAATAATTATTATCAAAATAGTGAAATAATGGCTTTTCTCTATGGCTTTATCGCTCACTACTCCCTAGATACCAAACTTCACCCCTTTATAATTTATAAAACAGGTATAGTAAATGAAGAAGACCCTAATACTTACAAATATAGAAATAAACATGAATATATGGAAAACTTTCTAGATAATTACATGATTAAACAAAAGGAATTTATAACACCATATAGTTTTAAGTTCTATGATTTTACTTTTGACCTAAAACCCTTCTCAAAAGAATTAATAGAAGTAATAGATTATGCTTTTAAAGAGACTTTTAACTTTAAAGATTTTTCTAAGTATTACTATAAATCTTTAAAAGATATGTACAAAGCTTTAAAGTATTTAAGATATGATAAATATGGAATAAAGATGTTTTGTTATAAAACTGTTGATAAATTTACTAGTGATAAGACTTTTAAATTCCAAGCGATATCTTATCATACTCCCCTAAAAGATGACCATAACTATTTAAATTTAAATCATAGTACCTGGATTCATCCTTGTCTAAAAAGAGAAAAACACAATGAATCTTTTATTGAATTATATTCTATTGCTTTAAAAGATGCTAAAAAGATAATAACTGATGTTAATAGTTATTTAAAGGGGACTAAAAAGATTAATTTAAAGACTGTTTTTAAGAATTATTCTTATTTAACAGGAAAAAACTGCAATAATAAAAATGAATTAAAATATTTTGAATAAAATTCACTCTAACATATCACTATATAAATAGGTGATAATATGTTAGAAAGTTATAAGATTGCAAGAAGTAACAATGAAGAAGTATTATATTTATATTTAAATGTTAATTATGAATTTGGTAAAGACTTAGAAGAAGATGATTTAGAAAAGAAAGCTAGAAGTTATTTAGTTACTCATGATATTAAGTTTAATGGTAACAAGATTGTCTTTATTGTAAATGGTATTAGTACTAAGATGATTACTATCAACAACAATAAGACTTATTTAAATAATTATTTAATAACCCTTAATACTGAAGAAAAAATAACTTTAAAAGAATTATTATTAAGTCTTTTATTTAGTAATATAAATATCTCTTTAAGAGAAGAGACTCTAAAAGCTTTAACAGTTCTATATAGAGATGAAGTAATTTATAATTTAGATAATGATACACTTGATTTAAGAAAATTATCTCTATCTTACCATAACTATAATTATTACAAAGTTACTTATCCTGAAACATACAAAATTAAAAATGATTTATTTAACAAAGTAATAGATGACACTAATGGAGAGTATTTAATTAATGATAATAAACCTATTAGATGTTTTACTCACTTAGTAAGTAATGGTTATACTGAAGAAGATAAAAGTATTCCTTACACTGTAAAAAAAGAAAGTCTTTGGGACTTAGCCTATCCTAATTATTTACAAAGAAAAAATTATAGTATTAAAGAGTTTAAAGAAAGATTAAATCTAAAAAGTGATAATTTTACTATAAAGATTACTAGTATAAGCAACTCTAATAGAATAAAAGAATTAGACTTAGGTGAAAGAAAAATAGATGCTAGAAGCCTAGCGGTATATTTAGACCTACCTTCAACAGATATTACTATAATTATTAAGAAAGATTATCTTACTTTTATAACAAGAGGAATAGGTAGTGGCCTAGGTCTAAGTATTATAGGAGCAGATAATCTAGCAGAATTAGGTTATAACTATAAACAAATATTAAATTATTACTTTAAAGATGTCGCACTAGTTGTAAAAAATAAATTTGCATAAATGTAATAATTATGATATAGTATATTTGTAAGAAAAATTCATACAATATAAAAAGAGGAACATTTAATTTGCAAGCGAATGTCACCTCTAATAAGAAGAGAATGCACTCATACAAATCTATGAGTGTCTATTTTGTTTTTAGAGATAATACTAAGAAAGCTAGGCTTAGTAAAACAGTAGGAATGAGCCTTAGAACTTTTATTATAAAAGTTTTAGTTTTCATAACCTGTTCCTCCTTTCCTATAGAATAGGAGGCGACACTCACATAAATGTTCCTACATCAATAGTATCATATTAATTTCTAGACATCAAGAGAAAATGTAATAAATTAGTTACGAATTTTCGTAAATATATTACCATCATCCTATAAAAATAAATTTGCATAAATGTAATAATTATGATATGATGTATATGTAAGAAAAATTTTCATACAATATTAAAAGGGAAATACTTAACTTACCCGAGTTGAGTACTTGCCCCAATTATTTTTGGTTCAGTACTTAATCTTGCGATTGAGTACTTTTCTTATGTGGTGTTACTTTACAAAAAGCAAGGCAATTAATAAGAAGATGATTATGATTAAAGCAGTAACTAAAAAGTCTATTTTTCTCATAATATCAAGCCCCTCCTTATTTAGAGTAGGCAAGTACCCAATAGTTAAGTTTTCCCTATAAATATAATATCATATTACTTTTTCTAGCACAAGAAAAAATGTATAAAAAAAGTTACGAATTTTCGTAAATATATTAATATTCTAAAAAAGGAACAATTAGTGAATATTACGCTAAAAAAATCCTTTATACTACAGTCATTACAAATAAAGTATCACTTTTCATAGTTAATGAGTCTTAATATAAATTTATTAATTTATCTTGATACTTCCTCTCTTTTTCTAATTCTTTTAAAGACTTTTTAGACGTTGGTAAACATTCTGGCATTGTACCACCATTTTTAGCAATAACTTCTCTAATATTTTTCCCAATATTATAATGAGTCTCATTTGCATTTCCTTCTCCTTGAATATTATCTTTTCTTAATCTTGCTTCAGTTTGCGAAATACGAAAAAGATTAGTAGCTAATTCTTCACTACCCATATTGTCTAATATGTCTTCTCTATATCTTAATCCTTTTCTTTTAGCAATATCATCTGCAGTTTCTCCATTATATAATCCCTTATATCCAGCATTATGAAATTTATCAAAGTTCTTAACTCCTGCTTTTTTAGCAGCTTGATTTAAAGAATAGTTTCCTTTTTTAGTTAAATTCCTTTGATAAAATCTTTTCTCATCTTCCGTTAACATAGAATATTCTATCTCTGTTAACTCTTGACGTCTTGTTTGAACTGCAAAATAAGTTTGACCTAAAGCGACAACTTCTTTTCTAGGATCTGCATTTTGTACTATTAAATAACAAGCATATCTAGATAACTTATAATCTATAATACTTCTTGATGTTTTTGATCCGATATTAACCATTTTCCCCACTTGGGAAAAATGGTCTGTAATTGTACAATTACTTTTTTCACAAGCTACTTTTGCATTTTCTATTACATTACAAAACTTATCCCATCTTTTATATTCTAATACATTTTGCAATTCTCTTGCTGACCAATATTCATTACCATATTCATCAATATGTTTAATTTCTTCAAATACAGTCTCATTATATTTTTTTACTTCCATCATCCATTACCTCCCCCTGTTTTTATTTAAATGTATTAAAGATAACTATTTATCTCGTTACATCAATAGTATCATATTAATTTCCATAGTACAAGAAAAAATGTATAAAAAAAGTTACGAATTTTCGTAATCTTTTTATTTACTCAAAAACACTATTCATAAGCTCTTCTATAGTCTTTTTTCTCTCTTTAGTTTTATCTTTATTAATAGTTATAGTAACAACATCCCCTTCTTTAACATTAGGAACTAATTCTATTGGTAAATTACACATCTTACCTTTATCTATTTCCACAACTGCATAATCTCCTTCAATTCTATCTACAATTACTTCCATTAATCAGTCACCTCTAAACTATAACTAGCACTATCTTTTCCACCACTAATTTTAACTTCATAAGTACCAGGCTTAACATTACTACTAACTTTAAAAGTCCAACTAACATTACCTTCACTATCACTAGTTTTATCTTCAAGACCACTTGCTTTACTAGCCCCACTAGAATAGATTACATCAATATCGTAAGTAGTATTAGGAAGTCCTTTTATACTAACCGTAACATCACTTCCCTTACTAACAGGAGAGTCTAAACTAACAAGATTTATATTACTACTAGTAGTTATAGAACTACTATCACTACTAGAGTCTTTATCACCCTTACAAGTAACATCTACACCGTCACTATCACAAACGATATTACCATCTAAATCAGTTCTAAGTACTTTCGCACCAACACTTTTATATCTATCTATAATAGACTGATAAGGATGATTATAAGAGTTACCCTCTCCTACCATAATAATAGCATACTCTGGGCTTACCTTTTTAACAAACTCAACACTTGATGATGAATCACTTCCATGATGTCCTACTTTAATAACATCTGCATCTACATCACTAGTTATTTCATCTTCACTTAAAGTTTCAGCATCTCCCATAAATAAGAAAGTATTATCTAAATATGTTAATTTTAAAACAGCAGAATAATTATTTAAATTACTATAGTTATCACTATTAGGAGCGATAAACTCTAATTTTAGATTATCTTCATCAAGAACTACTACTCCACTCTTAGCAGTCTTAACTTTAAGACCTTTATTACTAATAGTAGTAAGTAAATCTTCAAAAGTCTTACTATTAGAACTAACTTTAGGCATATAAATAGCCCCCACATCAAAAGTATTAATAACTTCTTCTAATCCCCCAATATGGTCAGTATGAGGATGAGTTCCTACTACATAATCTATCTTTTTTATACCCAAATTATTAAGATAATTAATAACGTTATCAGATTCATAAGCTTCTCCTGCATCAATTAACATAGTTTCCTTATTAGGAAGTTGTATAAATATAGAATCCCCTTGTCCCACATCAATATAATTAACTCTTAAAGTATCTCCACTAAAAGTAGAAATACTAGTCTTATCATCGCTTTCTACAAATGGATTAGCACATCCAACTACTAATAAACATAAACATATTAACAATACTATTCTTATCTTCTTCATAATCTACCTCTATTAATGACTTATATTTACACATATTCTATTGGAACATAATAATTATTATCGTCTATCGCTAGTATTTCTTTACATAAACATAAAACAATACCATTACCTACATTCATACCAAACTTGCTAACAACATCAAAATTCTTAATAGACTTATTTCCTGGATTACTACTCTTTTTAATTTCTACAGGATAAACATAGTTATTAACAGTTACAAGCAAATCTATTTCTTTACCACTACTATCTCTATAAAAATATAAATGTCTTCTAGGATCAATTCCATTATTAGTATAAGATTTTATAATTTCACTAACTATAAATGTTTCAAAAATAGCTCCACTATAAGAACTTTTCTCTAATATCTCAGCATTAGTATATCCTGTTAAATAACAAGCAAGTCCTGTATCCATAAAATATATTTTAGGTCTTCTTATCGCTCTTGAAACATTATTATTAGTATAAGACTGTAATAAATAAATAATTCCTGTATTTTTTAAAATTGATAACCATTCTTCTACAGTTTTATTATCTATACCTACATCACTACTTATTTCATTTGCATTAAATTCTCCACTAGTTCTAGCCGCTAAAGTTGTAATAAATTTAACAAACTTATTTTCATCTTTAACTTTGATTAACTCTCTAACATCTCTTTCAATATAAGTACGTATATAACTACTATAATAGTGTTCTACTATCATTTCTTTATCAAGTCTTACATCTGGATAACTACCCCTTAATATATTTTCAAAAATTTTATTTACACTTAATCTTTTTAAAGGTTCTTTTTTCTTTAATAAATTAATATCCGGAATAAATTGTTCTTCTTTAAATCCATTTATTTCTCTATTAGAAAAAGCAAACAAATCGAACACACCAACTCGACCAGATAATGATTCTGACACATTTTTCATAGTCTGAAAAATTTGGCTACCTGTTAAATAATAAAGTGTACCTACTTCTTTTCCATTATTAAACATTGCATTTTTTCTAGCCTCATCAACGTTTATTTTAATATAAGATAATAAATTAGGAGCATATTGGAATTCATCAATAACCAAAGGTGTCTCATGAGTTCTTAAAAACAGTTCAGGATCTTCATTAGCTTGTGCTCTTACTATCATATCATCTAAACTTATAAAATTAATTTTCTTTTTTGATATACTAGCTAAATAGTTTAATAAGGTAGTTTTACCAACTTGTCTTGGCCCTGTAATCATAATAACAGGATATTTACCAATATAATTTGAAAGTGTCTTTTCTAAAGTCCTATTAATATATTTCATAATATCACCTAAAATAAGTATAGCACAGTTTTAAAAATTAAGATAGATTTTTTTTGACAAATTTGGAGTGCAACTCCAAAAAATGCAAAATTATGTCTCTATCTCTTTAAAGTAATTCTCTACCCCTTTAGTAATAGAATTAGCAAGTTTTTTTTGATAACTTTCTTTTTGTAATAAATATCTTTCATTAGGATTAGATATAAAACCACACTCTATTAAAACCCCAGGTACTCTTGTATTAGAATAAAGATATAAATTAGTCTTAATAACCTTTCTATCCGTATTTAAATCATTTTTAAACTCACTCATAATAGACTCTGCTAACACTAAGTTATTAGGATTAATGGGATGATATAAAACTTCTGCCCCACTAACACTACTATAGTAATGATAATTAATATGAATAGATAAATATAAATCACTTTT
Organism: uncultured Bacilli bacterium; assembly: GCA_963929435.1. Classification (GTDB taxonomy): domain Bacteria; phylum Bacillota_I; class Bacilli_A; order RF39; family UBA660; genus Onthousia. The sequence goes on along the minus strand of CAWVIV010000008.1, from coordinate 28,896 downwards.
ATTCTCTTGTATCTTTAATATTCTTCTATATAAATCCCCTCGTTTTTTAGCACTATCCCAACGACTTGATAAATCACTATCATCATTTCTTATCATATAAACAGTTGCCCCTTTTTCCTTCAATACTTTCTTTAACACTTTAGATATCTCTAAATTAAGGTCTTTCTCATAAAGATTACCATAACTAGTACCAGAGTCCCTACCCCCATGACCAGCATCAATTGTTATCACTTTACCAGTTAAGGTCTTTTTAGGTTTGACTCTAGCATCAACAAACTGTAAAGACATAAGTAAAACTATAAACATGATTAAAAAAAGAACTTTATATTTTCTTATCATTATAAGCACCCATTAAATTATATGTTTTAAAAAAAAGAAGATACTTATAATGGTTCTTCCGAAAGTTTGCGGATTAACCAATAATAGGAAGTAGGATATATTCCTACTTTTTATTGTTGGAAAATTTTGGTATTATGTTTAAGATAGAAGGAGAAGCAGCATGAATAATACTTTTTTATATGGAGAAAATTATCCAGTAATAAACATGGAAGAAAAATCAAATGAAATTATTTTAAATATAGAATCAAAGAAAGAAAAATGTCAGTGTCCTGAATGTAAACATATAAGTTCTGAATACCATGAATATTACATAAGGACAGTTCAAGACACTCCAATACATAATAAAACAGTATGGTTAAAAATAAAGTCTCATAAATATGAGTGTACAAATCCAAATTGTAAAGTTAAAGTATTTACAGAAGAAATTGATTTTGTTAGGAAATATAAAGTTATGACAGATTATTTAGTCCAATTTATCTTAGGCATTTCAATATATTTAAGTTCAAGTTGTAGTTCATTAGTACTTTCTTTTCTAGGAGTGAAAGTAAGTGCCGATACTATTGATAATCTTATAAAAAAAATAGAAGTTAAGGATAATAAAGAAGTAGAAGGGATAGGAATAGATGATGTTGCCAAAAGAAAAGGTCAAAGTTATGCAACAGCAATTTATGATTTAGAAGATCATCATCTAATTGCCCTACTAGATGGAAGAGATGCAAATACAGTCAAGGAATGGTTAAAAGAACACCCCAAAATTAAAAAAATTGCAAGAGATAGAGCCAGTGAATATGCATCTGCAATTAATGAAATATTACCTAATTGTATTCAAGTAGCAGATAGATTCCATTTATTTCAAAATCTAATTGTTTATTTAAAAGATATTTTTTATAAAGAAATACCAAAGAAAATATTTATAAAGGGTGGAGAAATATTAGATGGTAAAATAGAAAAAGTTTCAAAATATCAAGTCTCAATAAATCAAGAGATTCTGAATAGTTTAAAATATGATAATCTCCCTCCAGTAGATGAAAATGGAAATGTTATTACTTTTGATAATAGAAAAAGAGATTTTGACTCCAAACAATATAAAGAGCAAAAAGAAAGAAGAATTGAAAAACAAAAAATAATAAAAGAATTAAGAGAGAGATTAAAAACTATTGATTGTCATGGAAAACAGGCTCTTGCCAAAGAATTTAACATATCATATTCAACATTATTAAAATATTCTAAAATGAGTGATGAAGAAGTAGAAAGTTTAAGTGAGATGAGAAAATATAAAGATAGAAAAAGCTTATTAGATAACTATCGTAATATTGTTTATAAAATGTTAATAGATAATATACCTCAAGAATATATTTTGGCTTATGTTTTAAAAGAAGGATATAAGGGTTCGATTAGTAATCTTAGTAGTTATATTATTATGGTAGCCAAAAACAATAATATTTCATATAAAAGTAAATTCCCGCTTCAAGATATTAAAATGGAATATCCTGATGATATTACCATTATTACAAGACAAGAACTTTTAAAAAATTTATTAACAATTGATGAGAAAAAGAAAAATAATGAAATTGGAAAGTATTTACCTATTATTGAAGAAAAATATCCAATAATAAAAACTATTAAAACAATATTTACTGATTTCCACGATATTATATTTGGTAATGATATAGAATTATTAGATATATTTATAGAGTTATATAAAGATGATATACCATCATTTTGTAATGGTTTAAAAAAAGATATTGCCGCCGTTAGAAACGCAATATCTTCTGAAATAAATTCTGGATTTGTTGAAGGTAACAACAACAAATTCAAACTTATCAAACGTATTGTATATGGAAAACAGAAATTATGCAACCTTTTTAAGAAAAGGACGGAGTCTAAATATGATTAACTTATGATAATGTCTTAAGTGTTAACTTTTGAAAATGTCCTGAAGTTAATATATAATATGTCACTTGAGGTGACAAAAATGAGAAAGGTAGAATTAAGAATGAATGAACAAAGAAAATATGAAGAAATTAAAAATCTAGTAGATCATGGAGGAAATAAAAAAAGAGTTGCATTAAAACTCGGTATATCAGTAAGACAAGTAAATCGTCTAATAATTATTTATAAAGAGAAAGGCAAATCCGGCTTTGTCCACGGTAACCGTGGTAAATGCCCAACCAAAACATTAGATAAGTCTTTCTCTGAAAATATTATACTTCTTTATAATACTAAATATCAAGACTTTAATTTTAGACACTTTACAGAATATTTAGATGAAGAAGAAAATATTCATGTATCTTATAACTTTGTTTATAAGACTTTAACTAAAGCAGGTATACTATCTCCTAAGGCTAGAAGAAGAACAAAAAAAGAATTTAAAAGACAACAACTACTACAAGAAAAGAAAATTAATTTGGCTATGAGTGATGAAACAATTGAAACTATAGTTAATCATGAATTATCTTTAGAAGATTCTCATCCTAGAGGTGAAAAGCCTAAATACTTTGGAGAAGTAATTGAACAAGATGGTTCTATTCACTTATGGTTTGGTGAAAGTAAAACTTGTTTACATCTTGCCATTGATAAAGCTACTTCTACTATAGTTGGTGCCTACTTTGATAAACAAGAAACTCTTAATGGTTATTACAATGTTTTATATCAAATATTAACTAACTATGGTATTCCTTATAAGTTCTTAACAGATAATAGAACTGTATTTAATTATATGTCTTTAAATCCTGATAAAAGAACAAGTGAGAAAGATGTTCTTACCCAATATGGCTATGCTTGTAAACAGTTAGGAATAGATTTAAAGACTACATCTGTTTCACAAGCCAAAGGACTAATAGAAAGAACTAATGGCACTTTTCAAGGACGACTTGTTAATGAATTAAAACTTAATGGTATTACAACTATTGATGAAGCGAATAAGTATTTAATAGAAGTGTTTGTTCCTAAGTTTAATAAGAAGTTTGCAATGGATTATAAGAAGTTTAAATCTGTATTTGAAAAATCACCTAATAAGGAGAAAATCAACTATACTCTAGCGAGTATTAACTCCTAGAAAAATAGATAATGGTAATTCTCTTAAATATAAGAATAAATACTATCAACCATATTTAAATGGTGAAATAAAATGTTTTATGCCTAAAACTGAATGTTTAGTAATTAAAGCATTTAATGGTGATTTATTAGTTAGTATAGATGAGAATGTATATGAACTTAAAGAGTTATCTAGAAACGAAAGATTCTCTAAAGAATTTGACGAAGTACCAGTTAAAGAAGAAAAGAAAAAATACATTCCACCTATGACACATCCTTGGAAGGTAGAATATTTCAAAAAACAAATTAAAAAGGCACACACAGAACATGTATATGCCTAAGGGAAATTTTATGCCGAGAAAACTTGTGACAATATTAATTTTATTTGTTACCTTGTTGGAGTTTAATCATTAATTTTTTCAGATTTTGAAAAAATTGATTATTAAAACGACTTAAAATCAATACAAATAAAATTAATTTGTCAACAAGGAAATTGGAATAAATTTTCCCGCTAATGTTTAACTTTTTTTGAGACATTTTCAAAAGTTATTGACACCTTTTTAAGAAAAGGACGGAGTCTAAATTTATCGGAAAATAAAAAAGATGAAAGAACTCGTGGTATAATATACCTATAAATAACAATAAAATAAAGGAGTTCTTTCATATGTATATGTTACCACAAATTCTAGATATTAGTACAGAAAATTTTATAATTAATCAAATAATTTCTACTTTTAAAAGTAAATTAAGTGAAATATTAAATAAATTTATAATTAATGTTAGTAAAAACAGATATGTAAATATATTTTTAGAGTTGCAAAATATTATTAACGAAATAAGCATTTCTTTTCTTTCTAACTATTTTGAATCTGTAGATAAAGTCTTTAAAAATTCTAAGAAAAGAAAAGAAAATTATTATATTAATAAATCCAACGTTAAAAGAACTATTATTACTATATTTGGTACTATTACTTTTTATAGAACTTTATATATAAATAAAATAACTGGTGAATATTATTTTTATGTCGATGATGTACTAGGCCTTGAAGCTTATAAAAATTATGATCCTATTATAAGGGCTATACTTGTTCAAGATTCTGTTGTCACTAATCCAAATCATACAAGTAGACATTGCCCATTAAATATATTGAATTTAAAAAATCGTATAAATGAATCAATTCCTAAACAAACTATTTATAAGTTTAAACAAGATACAAAAATTAGAAAAATTAATTACGAAGAAATTGATACCAATAATACTTTATATGTTATGGTTGATGAAAAATGGATTCATAAACAAGATAAACTTAATCCTGGAAAGAAAAAATGGATTATGAGTAAATGCTTTGTTACATTTACTGGTATTAAAAGAAAAGGTAAACGTAGTAGACTAACTGGGAGACATATATTTATTACTTCATCAGATAAACCTTGGAAAGAGTTTATGGATGAGATTTACAAGATTTATAATTTTGAAGAAATCAACACCATAAATCTATTAAGTGATGCTGGTTCTTGGATATTATCAGGAGCATCTGAATTAAAGTTATATTCTAATAATAAAGTCACTATTAATACTTGTGAATTTCATGTGAAACAAAAGATAAATAGATCTACTACTGATAAAGAATTAAGAATAACTATTGCCAATATTATTTATGAAAAAGAAGATAAAGAAGAGTTTATAAAAGAGATGGATAAATTAATAGAAAGTAAAACTACTGATGCTAGAAAAGAAAAAATAACTGAATATAAAAATTACATTTTAAGACATTGGAAAGGCATTATTAATATGAAAAATTCTCTTTGCAAATCTTCTATGGAGGCACATATTGAGCATTGTATTGCATCTTCATTTTCTTCTGTTCCTAAAGCTTACTCTGAAAACAATATTGAGACATATTTAAAGCTTCAAGAAATGGTATTAAATGGTATTTCAATTTTTGATTATTATTTAGACACATATAATTCAGATGATGATTATATTTATAACAATGAAAAAGAAGTGAATTATTCTATGTTTGAACATTCCACTTCTAATCTTCCTGGTTTATATTCTAATCACAGTCTTTCTAAAGCATTGCATAGTGTTATTGACTATTAATTATGCTTTCCGATAAATTTAGACTCTGTCAAGAAAAGTTATTTATGTTTTTTGTCTACTTTAGACAACTTTGCTTTAGAAGAGATTGTTGCACAAATATTAAGTTCATAATAAAAAGTAGGAATATATCCTACTTTCTATTATTGGTTAATCCGCAAACTTTCGGAAGAACCCTTATAATAAGCATCTCAAAATTACATCTATATTTTACTCTTCTAATAAGAAATCAATAATATTTTTATGAATAATTCCATTCTGTGAAAAATCAAATTTATCCATTGTTATTACATATTTAGGATAATTATCTTGAATATTATTAAAAACGCTAAATTCTCTTGTTACAACATTCTCATCTGCTAATATATATGCTACTTGAACATATATTTTTTTTCCATCTTTCAAACAAATAAAATCAATCTCTCCCTTATCAAATGTTCCTACTTTTACATCATATCCTCTATAAACTAATTCATTATATACAATATTTTCTAAATAAGCACCTAATTGTTCTTTTTTACTTATATTTTTTACTTGTCCTAAACCTAAATCTGTTAAATAATATTTATATTTTCCATTTAATATTCTCTTACCTCTAACATCATATCTATCAACTTTATTTATTAAATAAGCTTTACACATATATTCCAAATAATTATATATAGTATCCTTTGCAACATTTCTATCATTTTCTTTAAAGTATTTTACTAAGTTTTCTACTGAAATAGTCTGTGATGGTGTTGTCATTACATATTCTGCTATTCTATTAAACAAATCAATATCATTTATTTTAAATCTCCTAATAATATCTTTCATAACTATTGAATCATATAAATCTGATAAATATGTTCTTATTTGCTTCTCATCATCAAATCTAAATCTTTGAGGCATACCTCCCCAAATTAAATAATTTCTAAATAAAGAATCATATTCATTTTCTTTAGCATCTTTTAAATGACATACTTCTTTAAAAGTAAAAGGAAACATCTTAAAACTTACATATCTTCCTGATAAATAAGTTGCTAATTCTCCTGATAATAAATCACTATTTGAACCAGTTATAAATATTGACACATCCATTGTTGCTTTAAATGAATTAATTACTTTCTCCCATTTATCTACATTTTGTATTTCATCAAAAAACAAATAATATTTTTTATTATCAATAATTCTATCTTTAACATACTTATTCAAATCTTTATAATTTTCAATAAATTCATACTCAACATTTTCAAAATTTATATAAATTATATGTTCCTCATCAGTTCTATCTTTTATTTCCTCAATAATTTGTTCTAACAAAACAGACTTTCCACATCTTCTAATACCAGTAATTACTTTTATAAGATCTTCATCATAAAAAGGTCTTATATCCTGTAAATATTTTTCTCTTTTTACCATCATAGACATTCATTCCTTTCTGCTTTAATTATATCAAAAAAAGACCATTTTGTCAATTTTGTCGTTTGTAGACGACAAAATATTTATTTTTTACATTTTTGTCGTCTTAAATATAATGTTATTTTTTCTTAAGTAATTACCTACTTTCATGAGCCCACTACTATTAACATACTTTGCATAACCTACAACTAGAGGTGTTATAATGTTAGATTCATTTAATGATTTATCACCAGTTTTACAAGCATTTCTTGCCTGCATCTTTACTTGGAGTATAACAGCTTTAGGAGCAAGTATAGTTTTCTTTTTTAAGAAAGTAAATAAAACTCTCATGGATGCTCTTTTAGGTTTTGCAGCAGGTGTCATGGTAGCTGCTAGTTTCTTTAGTTTAATCTCACCCGCTCTTGAGATGGCCGAAGAGCTAAAGATGAATAGTTGGATAGTTATATCACTAGGTTTCTTATCAGGTGGAGTATTGCTTTTTATTGGTGATAAAGTCTATGATTATTTAGATAAAAAGAGAAAAGATGAAAATAGTAGTAAAGCTAAAAGATGCTTTATGTTAATATCATCAATAACTCTTCATAATATCCCAGAAGGTATGGCTGTAGGAGTTGCCTTTGGTTCCCTTGCCTACTCTCTAACAGGAGCAACATTAAGCAGTGCCTTAGCCCTTGCTCTTGGAATAGGACTTCAAAACTTTCCAGAAGGTAGTGCCGTTTCTCTTCCCTTAAGACGTGAAGGATATACAAGAGGTAAAGCCTTCTTCTATGGACAACTATCAGGAATAGTCGAACCAATCGCTGCCGTTATAGGAGCACTTCTAGTCTTAAAGATTCAATTAATACTACCATTTTTACTAGCTTTTGCAGCAGGGGCCATGATTTATGTAGTTGTAGAAGAATTAATCCCAGAAAGTCAAACCAATAAGAAAAAAGACCTTATGGCCTTATTCACAATTCTAGGATTTATGGTAATGATGATATTAGATGTTGCCCTAGGTTAAGAGTCAAATGACTCTTTTTAATTTACTCTAAATATAACTTTTGTCCAGCCTTTAACTCTATCGCATAAATATCATCACTCTTACAAGTAAATATTAGTTTAGGTTTAACTACCATGGCACTTGTATCTGTATTAGCAGTATCACTATTATCTGCATCATCTATATCAGTAGGTTCTTCTTTAACTGGTTCTTCTACAATAGGAGTATCATCTTCTATAGGTTTGTCTTCAACTTGTGTATCTGGGGCAACCACCTCTGGTTCAATTCTTTTAAAAGTATAGCCATAACTATTTAAAACCGTAATACTATCATCTATCCATAAGCACTCAGTAGGATTTTTTCCATTATTTATAGACCAGTAACCAGCACTGTTTTGATGCCATCCACTACCAGTAAATTTACCCCTACCACATTCCATATGTACATGATTACCACTAGCATTACCTTTGGTACCTTCTTCATAAAATCTTTCTCCACGGTTTATTACTTTACCAACAAAAAGATTAGATACATCATTATCATGAGCGAACATCATTGTCATATAATCAACTGTACCATCAGGATATATTACTGGTTCACTACTCTCAAGCCATACTTCATTAGCATCACTAGTATATATTTTTCTAATAACACCTGTAAAAGGAGCGACAATAAAATCAATTCCACTATCACTACCTGCATCATCAATTGCATAACTATCAGCATGTGTTCCCATCATATACCCTTGTGTTATTCGCATATAAGGACTAGGATAAAGAGGTTTTTCCATTATTTATCACTCTCCACATTTATAATATTACTTTTCTTTACTGTAATATAATCCGTATTAACTAAAGATGAATAATCTTTTAATTTACCTTCTAAAGATTTATAAATAGTATCAGCACCTATAAAACTAAAGAAAGATACCCATAGACTATTAGGAAAATCAACACTTGTAAAAGTAATACAAAAAAGTGTCCCTACTACAAAGTTAACTACTAAATTATAAATAACTAAACAACTAGAACAAGGAAAAAACTTCTTTGTCTTTTGGATAAAAGCACAAGTTATAACACTAAGAGCGATTGCTACAACTAACATCTGTTGTAATAGTGTTAAATTTAACATACACTTCACCTCTAAAATAGTCTATGACAAAAAAGACTAAAAGAAACATTGAAAGCCTACAAAAACATTTTAATAAGTCCTAAAACTAATATATGTAATGGATAGTATAAATAGAAAAACACCTTACAACTCTTACCAAGATTTTTATTATAAAAATAAATAAATATTAAAGACAATAATGAAAAATATTGCATAGGCTCTCCAAGTATTAATGTTGATAAACTAACTGAAATAACAACAAGAGGAAAATTTTCTTTAAATAAATAGAAAAAACTAATAACAAAAATACCCAACATTCCGTAACTAAAATTTGAAAACTCTGCTATTAACCCCATAATAACAATAATTAATAGATAGGTAAAAGGTAATATAATAACTAAATCTATTTTATCTTTAAAATACTTCTTAATTACCCCCCTACTTTTATCTAACAAAAACAAAGTTAGAAGCCCCCAAGCAAGAGTAAAGAAAATGCTATTAGCATTCATATAAATAAAACTACCAAAAAAAACATAATCATAAATAACTTCTGAGATAACTGCAAGTACCAAAAGTCTTAAAAAGTACTTACTAAAACTCTTAGTATGAATATATCCTTCTGTTAATAAAAAAGCAAAGATAGGAAAAGATAGTCTCCCCACCACTCTTAAAAAGTTATAAAGAGGTGTCCCAAAAACAACACCAATATGATCTATTGTCATGGTAATAATTGCAATAAGTTTTAAATCAAAATTACTCAAACACTTTTTCATAAATAAAGTATAACAAAAAAATGCCTGAGGGGCAACGTACTTAACATACGCTTAGCATTTAACTACCTACCTCAGGTCTTGTATATATAGTAACACAAATAAATATCAAAATCTATACAAAAAGAAAAAGTACTGATTAAACAGTACTTTAGAAACAATAGATTAACGTTTACTAAATTGTGGAGCACGTCTTGCTTTCTTAAGACCTGGTTTTTTACGTTCTTTCTTACGTGCATCACGAGTAATAAATCCTTCTGCTTTCAAAACCTTACGGAAACTATTCTCAGAATCTGCTGGAGTAGATGCGTCATATTGTAATAATGCTCTAGTAATTCCTAATCTAACTGCACCAGTTTGACCAGAAAATCCACCACCGCTTACATCTGCATCAACATCAAACATATCACGAGTATTAGTAACATCAAGTGGTTGAGTTAAATCCATAACTAAAGTTGGATATGGGAAATATTCATTAACATCACGACCATTGATAGTAATTTTACCAGTTCCTGCTGTAAGTCTTACTCTTGCAACACTAGTCTTTCTTCTACCAGTTCCAGTATATACTTTTTTCTTATCTGCCATAATAAACCTCCCTATACATCCATCTCGCTAGGTTTTTGAGCCATATGTTTATGGTCACTACCTGCATAAACAAATAATTTCTTATACATCGCTCTACCTAAACGATTCTTTGGTAACATTCCTTTAACAGCCTTTTCAACCATCTCTTCAGGATACTTCTCGATCATTTCCTTAGCAGTTCTAGTTCTTAGTCCACCTGGATATTGAGAATGACTGTAATATTTCTTATCTTCTAACTTATTACCAGTAAGTAAAACTTTAGAAGCATTAACAATAATTACATAGTCACCACAATCAATATGAGGTGTATAAGTAGCTTTATGCTTACCACGTAAGATATGAGCAGCTTTACTAGCCACACGACCTAAAGGTTTTCCTTCAGCATCAATAACGTACCATTTACGCTCTACTGTTTCTTTCTTTTGCATATAACTTTTCATAATTTTTCTCCTTTACTAAATAACTCAAACTTTCCCACAGTTTAAGTCTTAGTGGGGATATAAAATGTACCGATTAAAATTATAGCAGTGTTCCCTCTTAAAGTCAATCATTTTCTTTCAAAATATTTTTGATATACTATATATAAGAATTGGAGAGATATTTATGTTAGCAGTACTAAAAAAGAATAAAAAAACAATATTGATTTTTACAATCTATTTTATCGCTATCTTTATTTTTAATTTTTTTAGGCCATTAGACATGGATTTAATATGGAATTATGGTTTTAGTAAAAATGTTAGTGATGGACTAATTATGTATAAAGACTTTAATATGGTAATAACACCATTTTATCCTGCCATAACTGGACTTCTTATGAAAATTTTTAGTACAAACTTAATCTTTTTCTATATTATAAACACTTTCTATGCTCTACTAACTTTAATAATAGTATATAAACTAGACAAAAAAATTATTTTTCCATTTTTTATTTATTTTCTTTTTGATACTGCCCCAAGTTATAACACTCTATCTGTATTTTACGTATTTCTATTAATATATTTAGAAAAAAATAACAAAAGTGACTATCTAATAGGATTAATAATAAGTCTAGCATTCTTAACTAAATCAAGTATTGGAATATTTTTAGCATTACCTACTCTATATTATATAAAGAAACCGAAAAAAATAATCAAAAGAATAATTCCCTTTATTATAACCAATTTAATAGTAATAGGATATTTCTATTTAAATAATGCCTTATATGACTATATAAACTTTGCATTTCTAGGATTATTAGACTTTAAAAATGGAAATGGTAATTATAACATATTAACAATTATCTCAATCTTAATTGTAATATATATCATAAGAGAATATATAAAAACAAAAGATTTCGAACTTTTATATATACTAGCATTCATGATAATGACTTATCCTTTATTTAATCCAAGTCATTTTCTAACTGCAATAATTCCTTTAGTTTATTATCTACTAAAAAAATATTCTAAATTAAATAATCTCATTAATAAAACTGCTCCTATTTTTATTCTTATCCCAATTATGGCTTTAATTGTAAATTATATTACTTGTAATCCTAAATATGATAATAATTTATTTAAATACCGCTACTTACAAAATGAGTATATGTCTGACGTAAAAGCATTAAAAGATTATTTTAATGATGATTATAATAATGTATACTTCATTTTAATGAATTCTTATCTATATAAATTAGCTTTAGATATACCTATTAACGAATTTGACCTCCCATTAAAAGGTAATCTAGGATATAATGGTGAAGAAGAACTAATTAAAAAAATAAAAAAAATAAAAGATGGTAGTATAATTATTGTTAATAATGCCTACTATGATAAAACAGAAGATGGCTCAAAAAATCAATCAAGTAAAAAAATATATAATTATATAACTAAAAATTATGGTTCTATAGGTCAATTTCACAAGTTTAAAGTCTATGTAAAAAATTAGAAGGTTTAACCAACTAATTTTTTTAATATAACCAACACCTATATCATGTTAAAATCTATTAAATTTATTTTTTTGAGTAATAATATAAAACAATATCCTAACATTTTTTTAATCCCCATCTTTAATTACAATGAAGATAAATATAATAATTTTAAACAATTAATCATACTTTCTATTTGTAATACTAAATTATTAGCAATAGACAAAACTAAAAAAATAGTGTATAATCTATATCGGTTAGTTCTTCGAGGTTTTACAAAAAAGAAAGGAGAAACAATGAATAAAAAGTCAGATGAAACAAAGATAATTGTTTTAGGTGGCTTAGGAGAAGTAGGAAAAAACATGTATTGTGTAATGCATGAAGATGAAATTATTGTTATAGACGCGGGAGTATCTTTTGCAGAAGGAGAACTTTTAGGTATAGATTATGTCCTTCCAGATTACTCATTTTTAAAAGACAATGAAGATAAAATTAAAGCTCTACTAATAACACATGGTCATGAAGACCATATAGGAGCGATACCTTTTTTATTACAAAGTGTAAAAATTCCTGCTATCTATGCCCCTAATCAAGCTAAAGAATTAATTAAATTAAAATTAGAAGACAGAAACATTAGATATGATAATTTATATGCATATGATGAAAATACAAAATTAAAATTTAAGTACATGGAAGTAGAGTTTATTAGAACTACTCACTCTATCCCTGATTCTCATGGTATTTGTATTACTACCCCTAATGGTAGAATTGTTACAACTGGAGACTTTAAATTTGACCTAACTCCAATTGGACCAATGGCGGACCTTTATAAAATGGCTAAACTTGGTGAAGAAGGAGTAGATTTATTAATAAGCGATAGTACTAACGCTTTAAATGAAGGAATGTCTATTAGTGAGTCACGTGTTGATGATGCTATTATAGATATCTTTGATAAGTACAAATATAACCGTATTATAATTGCAACTTTCGCTTCTAATATCTACAGATTAAAGCATATATTTGAATCCTGCTATCAACATGGTAGAAAGATATGTGTCTTTGGACGTAGTATGGAAAATAATATAGATATCTCTATTAAAGGTGGCTATATTGACCATAAAGAGTTATTAGTATCCCCAGAAGTTGCCAATACTCTAAAGCCTGGAGAAGTAACAATACTATGTACTGGTTCCCAAGGAGAACCTCTAGCAGCATTATCAAGAATAGCAGATGGTACTCATAAACAAATTAAATTAAGACCAGATGATATTGTCATATTTTCATCAAGTGCTATTCCTGGAAATGCTTTAAGTATTCATAAAACTATTAACAAGTTATATTTAAAAGGTGTTAAAGTATTTACTAACATGACTATGAATAATTTACATACCTCAGGTCATGCTAACCAAGAAGAACTAAAGTTAATGATAAGATTATTAAAACCTAAATACTTAATGCCATTCCATGGAGACTATAGAATGTTAAAACAACATGCAAATCTAGGAATAGATTGTGGTATCCCTAAGGAAAATACTTTTATTCTAAAGAATGGTGATAGTCTAATCTTAAAGAATCATAAAATAACCAAAGGAGAAAGTTATCCAAATAGTGATATTTATGTAGATGGTTCTAGAATTGGTGAAGTTGGTAGTGCTGTTATAAGAGATAGAAAGATAATGGCTAGTGATGGTATTTTAGTAGTAATAGCTAATATAAATTCTAAAGAAAGAACACTACTTACAAAACCTAATATTACAACAAGAGGTTTTGTCTTAGTAAATGAAAATGAAGAATTAATTAGAAAAATTGAAAGAGAAGCTAGTAACGTTATTACTGAAACATTAAAAGATAAGAAAGCAACTTTCACTGATATTAAAAATCAACTAAGTCTAGACTTAATTCCATTTATCATGAAACTAACAGGAAGAAGACCATTAATTTTACCAATAATTTTAGACATAAAAAAATAGAGTTCAAATTAAACTCTATTTTTATTTATTTAACTTTAAAACTTTTCCACAAGACTCTTTACCCTCTTTACATATACCAAGAGTCTCACAAGAAGGCCCTAAAATACTACTAAAATATTTAGCTTCATCTAACTTTCTAATTTCATTATGTAATCCTCTTGCCATTTCTCTAGTTTCCCATTGTGATTTATTACATTCTCTTAAGCTTAATATATGTTCTAAAGTCTTACCATCCATATTTGTAAGAACATTTACCATATTACCCGATAAAGTAAAAGCTATTAAATCTTCATCTCTTATTTGATAATCGCTTTTAAAATGATTATACATTTCTATATTATTTTTGAATATCTCATTAAACTTATCATTGCATATAGATTTAATTTTAGGTGGAGTCTTATACTGACTTAAATCAACAACAGGACTAAAATCAGGAATCATAATATGTTGTGTTCTATGTCTTGTTAAATGAGTTAATATTGCAAAAGAAAGAGGTATTTGAAATTCAAAACTAACTTGTGATAATTCTAATTTATCTGACTCAAAAGCAATCTTCCTCATAAGTTCTTGTTTAAATTCTGGTTTCTCACTAAGTTCTTTATAAACTTTTATAGCTCTTTCTTTATCAAATTTATATCTACGCATTATAGCAGCTAAAAGTATAGTATCATCTACATTAGATGAATAAGACAATAATCTAGGTTTATCTAATATTTTATAATTTCTGCTATCTATTAATTTATCCAAATAACTATCAACAGCATCTACTGCATCATTAGGGACATTATCTATCTCATCTATAATATAAGGAACATTTTCTTTAGCAATATCATATAACAAAGTCCCAAACTGGTTAAGTTCTCCTATTTTACTATATTTTGTTTTAGTAAATTTAATAATCATATCTTTTAAAGTATGTGCATCTATACCCATAATAAAATTAGAATGATAACTATATGGTAATATATAACGGGCATCTTCTAAAGGAATACCCATTGATACTAATTCTTCATAAGCATTAAACAAAGATTGCTCATACTCTGAAAACTCATTTTTTACTTCTAAATTATTTGCAATTAAATTACCATTAACATCATGAAAATCAGGAACATAATAACCTACATTAGAAAAATCAACTTCTCTTCTAGACTTAATTGTAAATGAAGAATTTCTTTCTGCAATAACTTCCTGTTCAACAACAATAGAGACATCTTGAAGAGCAAAGACAAGGTAATCATGATCTGTAATAGAATCATGGCCCATTTTAACAACTCTTTTTATAAAAGATAAATTTTTATCAAAAGAATTATTCTCTGATATCCCTAACACATCAAAAACATTCCCCTTATTTCTAGATAATCTACCAGCAGTAGATACAATCTCTAATCTTCTTTCAACTTCCATATTATGTAATTGTTCTATTAATCTATCAATATCACTAACTTTTCCTTTTAACTTCTCTTTTAATTTAGCATAATCCAATGCTCCTATTAACTCAACTTTCACTTTAACACACTTCCTTATTTATTGTAACAAAATAAAAGAACTAGTCTTTTATTTAGCTTCTTCAACTGCCCTAGTCTCTCTTACTACAGTAATTTTAATAGTACCAGGATAGTTCAAAGTAGATTCTATTTTTTCTTTAATATCACGAGCTACTCTATGAGCTTCTAAATCATCTATTTCATCTGGTTCTACTATAACTCTAAGTTCTCTTCCTGCTTGCATAGCATAGGCTTTAGAAACACCTTCTATATCATTAGCAACTGCTTCTAACTGAGTTAATCTCTTGACATAGTTTTCTAGCGAATCATTACGAGCCCCAGGTCTACTAGCAGAAAGTGCATCAGCAACTGCTACTAAAGAAGATATAACTGATGTAGCTTCAGTATCACCATGGTGTGATGCTATTGCATTAATAACGACATCATTTTCCCCATATTTTTTGGCAAGCTCAACACCTATACTAACATGACTTCCTTCAATCTCATGGTCAACTGCTTTACCAATATCATGTAATAGTCCTGCTCTTTTCGCAAGAGATACATCTTCCCCTATCTCTCCTGCCATAAGTCCAGTTAAATTAGCAACTTCAATTGAATGTTGTAAAGCATTTTGTCCATAACTAGTTCTAAAATGAAGTCTACCAATTATCTCTATTAACTCAGGAGCCATTTTCGTAATACCAAGTTCAAACAAAGCATTATTACCATACTCTAAAATTTTCTCTTTAGTCTCTTTACATACTTTATCATAAACTTCTTCAATTCTTGTAGGATGAACTCTTCCATCTTTTATTAAAGTCTCAAGTGTTAATCTAGCCATCTCTCTTCTTAAAGGATCAAAACTAGATAACACCACCGCTTCTGGAGTATCATCAATAATAAGGTCAACCCCAGTAACGGCTTCAATAGTTCTAATATTTCTACCTTCTCTACCTATTAATCTACCCTTCATCTCATCATTAGGTAAACTAACAACCGTAACTGTCTGATCACTTGCAATATCTGCTGAATATCTTTGCATTGAACTAACTATCATCTCCTGGGCTTTTTTATCAGCAGTTAACTTAGCTTCATTTTCCTGTTCACTAATATAAACAGCAATCTCTCTACTCATAGACTCTTTTACATTTTTCATAATCAAATCATGAGCTTTCTCTTTACTATAGCCTGAAATTTCTTCAAGCAAACTAATTTGTTCTTTCTTAATTTCCTCCACTTTTGCTTCTTTTTCTTGAATATCTTTTTGTCTTTGAATTATCTTCTCTTCTCTTTCATCTAAAGTAGCCTCACGTCTCTGACAAATTTCATCACGTTTATCTAAACTAGACTCTCTTTGTAATAGTTTATTTTCACTATCTTTAAGTTCTGACTTTTTCTCTTTAATATCTTTATCGACTTCAAGCTTTAACTGATAAGACTTCTCTTTCGCTTCCATAACAGCATCTCTTTTAATCTTATCAGCATTTTTCTCTGCATCGCTTAACATTTTATCTATCTTTTTAGAAGTTGTCCCTTCTCTTATATAGGTAACTAAAAAAGTTAATCCAAAACCACAAATTAATCCAAAAATTATCAGTAAAATGGAGAGTAACATTTCATTCATTTTATACCTCCATTAGATATATACTTTAAATAAAAATCTAAACTATAATCTAATTCTATTGTAAGTTTTAATTAGCATCTTGTCAAGGGACTTAAACTAAGGGTAATGTAAGTATCTTATTTATATTTATCTTTTTTTATAAAATTTTATTAACGGGTGATAACTAAAATGATTAAGGTAAATATTGAAAAACTATTAAAACAAAATAAGAGAAGTAAATACTGGTTATGTCAAAGAATGAATATAACATCAAGGAATTTAAACAGAATTATAAGAGGAGAAACTACCTCTATTAGTTTTAAATATATTGAAGAAATATGTTTATTATTAAACTGTACCCCTGGAGATTTACTTACCCTAGAAGAAGAAATAAAAAAAGAATGAAATAAATTTCATTCACCAACCGCTTTGCGGTTGTTTTCTTTTGTACTACAATATTATTATGGTGGTAATATGATAATATGTACAGAAAAAGATAGGGAATTTGAACAATACAGAGATAAAGTTAAAAATAAAAAGGTAATATTTACAATTAAAGAAATTTTTAAAGATTGGTGGTATAAATTTCTAGAAACATATCCTAAACTTAATATTAGAGATGTTGTATTTTCTAATGTTGAAAGAATGTTAAAATGTAAAACTTGGGATTTAGGTTATGCCGTTTATAAATGTCCTAATTGTGGTGAAGAAAAAATAGTTCCTCATACCTGTAAATCTCGTCTTTGTTCTTCTTGTGGAAACAAATATAATAAACAAAGAGAATCTTCTATCTTTTCTAAACTATTTAGATGTAAACATCGCCATGTTGTTTTTACTATTCCAGATGAATTAAGAGTATATTTTAGAGAAGATAGAAAAAGACTTAATTATCTTTTTAAAGCCGCTTCTATTACTGTTAATTCTTGGTTTGAAAACAAGTACAAAAAGAAAGAGCTTATTCCTGCTTATATTTCTATTCTTCATACTTTTGGCAGAAGTCTTATTTTTAATCCTCATATTCATATGATCTTAATGGATGGTGGTATATCTAATAAATGTAAAGAATTTGTTAAAGTTGATTACTTTGCTTATCCATCATTTCGTAAACGATTTATGAAAGTACTTTTGGATTTATTAGAAGAAGATATTGGTAAAGATGAATTTAGAAAAATTAAAAATAAAATGTATTTTGAACACAAAGATGGTTTCTATGTTTATGCGCCTCCTTCTAAGTTTAAATCTTATATTGATTTAATTAAATATGCTTGCAGATATGTCGCACGCCCTGTTATGGCTGAATCTAGAATTATTGATTATGATGGTACCTTTGTTATCTTTTGGTATCAAAGACATAATGATGATTTAATCGTTATCGAAAAAGTACATGCTTATGAGTTTATTTCTAGAATCATTATCCATATTCCAGATTATAATTTTAAACAAATTAGATTTTATGGTGCTTATCATAATTCAACTAAAATAGATATTGAAGTTACAAAAATTATTTCTAAGGAAAAGAAAGAATTCTTTAGTAAACTTACTTCTTGGCGTACTCTTATTATAACTAATTTTGAAATAGATCCACTTACTTGTCCTATTTGTAATAATATAATGTTATACTATAATAGTATCTATACTTAAGAAAGGATTATTATAGTATGAAAAATGAAAACAAAGAAATAGAAAAATTATTAAATAGTGCCAAAAATTATTTTGGTAAAGATGAAAAAATATATATTTTCAAATGTAAGAAATGTGGCAAGTTAGATCCTGTTCCTGAGTTTATCGTTAACGAACAGATTGGATTTTTAAAATTTATCAAAAAGAAAGACATTCCTAAAATGGAATGTCCTTACTGCGGTTCTACTATGGAACAAATTAAAATTTAAAGTTTTTGCTTTATTCTTTTTGTCGTGATACCAAATTACATTGGTATCACTTTTGTTTTGAACGCTTTTAAACGCACTTTCCTTATATAAAATAAAAGAAGCCATCTGACTTCTTTTTATTCTTCACTAGTTTTATTTAAGCTAATACCATAGTACTCTCTAACTTTTTCTTCTATCTCATCTCTTAACTCAGTTTTATCTTTAAGTAATAACTTAACATTCTCTTTACCTTGACCAAGTTTCTCACCATTATAAGAGTACCAAGAACCAGTTTTCTCAAGTATTCCTGCTTCACTACCTAAATCAATAAGTTCTCCTTCACGAGATATTCCCTCACCATACATAATATCAACAACAGCAGTTTTAAATGGAGGTGCTACTTTATTTTTAACAACTTTAACAGTTGTTTTATTACCCATAACTTTATCTCCAACTTTTAACTGTTCATTACGTCTAATATCAAGTCTAATCGTAGAATAGAATTTCAAAGCTCTACCACCAGGAGTAGTCTCAGGATTACCAAACATAACCCCAACTTTCTCTCTTAACTGGTTAATAAAAATAGCAATTGTATTAGTCTTATTAATAGTACCACTTAACTTACGTAAAGCCTGTGACATAAGTCTAGCTTGTAATCCAACATGAGAGTCTCCCATCTCACCATCTATTTCTGCTTGTGGAACTAAAGCTGCTACAGAGTCAATTACAATAATATTAACAGCTTCACTTCTAACTAACGCTTCACATATCTCTAAAGCCTGCTCACCAGTATCAGGTTGTGATAAAATAAGCTCATTAGTATTAACCCCAAGTCTTTTCGCATAAACAGGGTCAAGAGCATGTTCTGCATCAATAAATGCCGCTCTTCCACCAGTCTTTTGTACTTCAGCAATCGCTTGAAGAGCAAAAGTAGTTTTACCACTAGACTCAGGTCCATATATTTCTATAATACGTCCTTTAGGATATCCTCCTATTCCTAAAGCAATATCAAGACTTAAACAACCACTAGATACTACATCCATCTTCATATGAGGATTATCTCCTAACCTCATAACTGCCCCTTTACCAAATTGTTTCTCTATATCCGCAAGCACTGCCTCCAAATTTTTATCTTTACTAACTTTACTAGTCATTTTACTCATAATGTCCTCCTCAAATAAATATTACAATATTATTTTATAAGGATAAAATTAAATTGTCAAGCATTTTTCGAACAAAGGTTTGCGATAATCCGTTATTCATCAAAAAAACACCCTGAATTTTAAAAATCTGCCTAGAGAATTTTCAAAATTAGCATAAAAAAAGAACCAAATTTTAATTTTCTTTTGGTCCTAAAATAAGCTTCTTATTAAGATTAAAATACTCTATCATAGAAATTATTGACATGATAGTTGCAAAATATACTAGAAAATCTGCAACTCTAATATTCCAAAGTTCAAATGGTAAATTATAAAAGAATACTAAAACTAATCCCACCATCATAGAAGCAGTTTTAATCTTACCAGATTTAATCGCTGCCACAACTTTACCTTTACTAGAAGCTTGCATCTTAATAGCATCTACAATAGTATCTCTAAATATAATAATAACAGGAATAACAACAGGAATAAACCCTTTATAAGAAAGTATTATTAAAGCACTATTTACTAATACTTTATCAGCTATAGCATCTAACATTTTTCCTAAATCAGTAACCTCGTTATTCTTTCTAGCCAAATGTCCATCTAAGAAATCCGTTAAACTTGCAATTATAAAGATAACTCCCGCAATTATATATTCTGTTTTTATATAGATACCACTAACTTCAATCTGTGGAAAACTAAATCCAACCAAATAAAATGGAAATATTAAAATAATAATCATTATAATAGTTAATATAATTCTTAAAACAGTTAACTTAGTAGGTGTATTCATAAACACTTATTCCTTTCAATTCACTCGTAACCGCAGGTTCCCTATTTATAGTTTTAATAACAACTATTGAAATAATAATTGCAAGTAAAAAAATGATACCTGTAATTACAAATGGCAACTTCTTAATTTTTCTTTTATATTCTTTTGTATAAGGGGACTGAATTTTCTTTGTATTTTCTAATCTTTCCTCTTCTTCTTTCTTCTTCTTCGCATTCCTAATATCATCTAAAGAAATCTTAGAGGTATGTTCAAATAAAAAATCATTAAATTCATCCTGTATCTTATCTTCACTAAGTCCTAAGTATTTAGCATATTCCTTAACTAGTTCTCTCATATAATAAACATCTTTAAAAGCTCTTACATTAGCACTCTCTATATTTTCAAGATAAGAAACATCAACATTCAAATCACTCGCTGCCTCTTCTAAACTAACACCATTACTTCTTCTTGTATCCTGAAGATAATATCCTAACTCTTTCATAGACTTATCTATTCTCCAATCTATAATTAATATTTAATAAGCCATGTTCTGTACCTATTTCTAGGTGACAAGTATTTATCTACTATTTCTAGTCCTTAAGAAGATTCATTTCTCTTCTTAAAGCTCCCCTACCATAATTTGGGTTTCTCACTCGTGGGGTTTACCGCGTTTCATCCATCTAGTTTCCTAGATGCTCGTCTCTGTGGCACTTTACAAGTCTTCACCATAGAAACTCCTTAGGTAAAGACTAAGCCGTTAGTGTTAAACACTACCTTAAGTTATTTTTTCCTTAAGCACGAACACTACAATCATCGCAGACTGTGTGAGCATGGACTTTCCTCTAGGAATTAATCCCAGCACTTGTCTAAAATACTAATTATCATCTCTTCCGTAAACTTCTTTTTCAAGTTGACTAAGTCTTCTTAGAATATCAAGATTACTAACTTCAGTTGTATCAGTACTCTTTCTAGCAATCTCCACATTCATCTTAGCATTTCTAAGGTCCTGTTTCAAAGCCATAATCTCTCTTAATAATTCAGCTTTCTCTTTCTCTAAACTATCAATAATCGCAAAAAATTGTTCATAATCACCAATTATAACATCAAGAAACTGATCAACTTCTTTAAGACGATATCCTCTTGTATCAATCTTAAAATCCTTTTCTAAAATTTCCTGGGGTGTTAATGTTATTTTATTCTGATACATCTAAATCACCAATCCCTTTACACTCTTATTTTAGAAAATATTAGAGTTTTTGTCAATCTTTTCTAGAAGAACTTCTGCATCTCTTAATATCAAGGCTTCTTTAATTTTATTACTAAGACTAGACAATATTAATATTACATCATTATTATTCATAAGTATCAAACTCCTTAAATACATAGTAATATAATAAGGAAATAATAACAACAAATTCGACAAAACAAGTTTTTCTTTGACATTATACTAAATAGTAGTATAATAATAAGCAAATTTTAGGGAGGAAAAATTATGGATATACTTAATTACATAGAAAGTTTTACAAACAACAAAGATTTAATGGAATTATTTGCACTAAACAACTATGAACCTATAGGATGGTTTGGATTAAAAAATATAAAAAGTAAAAAAATAGAAAGATTAGCTATCAATATAGATAAAAGCGACCCAAATCGAGTTCACTTTAAAGGGAAAAATATTTACTTCACCCTTAATACAAATAGTAAAGGAGAAATATATTTAGATCATCTATTAATTGGCGATGTAGAAAAAGAAGAATTTGATTTCAGTTTTAGACACCATATCACCGAAAATAAAATAATTGTTAAACTAGTAGATGATAAAAATGTAAAGCATGCATATAAGATAAAAAATAATACTATTAATATAGAAAGACAATCTATTAAAAATAAACTACCAAAATATCAAACTAGAAACTACAATATAAAAGATTATGCCAAACAAAAAGATAAATATGAATACAAACACTTCTATATTTTTAAAGATGAAGATGGTAATACTGAATTACCTGATTCAAGTAAAGAATATACAGATAACTGTTTAAAAGAATTTTTAATTTTAGAAAAATCATTTATAGGTATTACATCATATATTGAAAAAAGAATTTTATTTTTTAGTGATGCTATTAACACTGTTGCAAATTCTGATGCAAGACTATATGAAATAAAAAGAAAACCGGGTATAACAAAAACTTCTAAAGAAAATACTAAAACCTATAAATACACTATATAAAAATAATCAATAATTATAGATATTTCTAAAAAGATATAGTATAATTGTTAATAGGTGATAAAGATGAATTATCCTAATGGGATAAAAAAAAGTCATGAACAAGTAATTAACTATTCTCATCGTGGTATGACTCTAGAAGATGATATAAACGAAACAAATAGTTATTATAGAGATAAAGATATTGCATATATATATAAGAAACCAACTCCTATAAAAGTCACTAAAGTTGATTTTAGAAAAGATAGAACTTCTACTATTAAAGAAGCTTTCTATATGGAACCATCAACTACTGACTATAATGGTATCTATAAAGGTTATTACATTGACTTTGAAGCAAAAGAGACAAAAAATAAAACTTCATTCCCACTGGCAAATATTCATAAACACCAATTAAAACACTTAGAAAACATTACAAATCACGGGGGAATCGGCTTTATAATTGTACGTTTTAGTGTACTTAATAAAACATATCTATTAAAAGCAGAGGACCTTTTTTCTTTTACTAAAGATAATGAAAGAAAATCTATTCCTTTAGATTTCTTTAATAAAAAAGGATATCTCTTAAAAGAAAAATATCGTCCTAGGCTTGACTACTTAACAGTAGTAGATGAATTTTTGGAGGTAAAAGATAATGGCAAAAACTAAGAATAGTAAAGCTAAAACTAAAAAAACAAGAAAACTAAAAAAACCTAATAACTTATTTATGATTTTTGCAGCAATGTTTATTATTTTAATGATTGTAGGATACTTTGTCCTAGGATTATTATTCACAGTCTTTATGGGAGTGGGAATACTAATAATAGCAGGACTTGCTAAATTAGTAGATAGTGTTAAAAATAAACCAAAGAAAAAAAAGATAGTTAACACAATTTTAATTATCGTCTTATCGATTGGTATATTAGTAATGCTATTAGGTATTGTCTTTATGATTTATATTGCAATATCATCTAACCCTAAATTTGATGCTAAAAAACTAGATAGTAGCGAACCAACTGTTCTATATAACATAGACAATGAAGAATTTGCAAAACTAGGTAGTGAAATGCGTGATAAAGTAACTTATGATGAATTACCTGAAGTATTAGTAGATGCAATCGTCGCTACAGAAGATTCAAGATTCTTCCAGCATAATGGATTTGATGCTCCAAGATTTTTAAGAGCTTCAATTGGCCAAGTATTTGGAAATTCTGATGCCGGTGGTGCTTCTACTCTATCAATGCAAGTTGTTAAAAATAGTTTAACATCTAGTATTGCAACAGGACTTGATGGTGTTATTAGAAAGTTCCAAGATATTTATTTATCTATATTTAAACTAGAAAAGAATTATACTAAAGAACAGATAATAGAGTTTTATGTTAATAATCACAACTTAGGTGGTAATGTCTATGGAGTTAGTCAAGCAGCGAGAGTTTACTTTAATAAAGATGTAGGAGACTTAAACTTAGCAGAAGCTAGTATAATAGCAGGAATGTTCCAAGCACCTAATGCTTATAGACCTACTAATGAAGATAATATTGAAGCTGTTACTAAAAGACGTGATACAGTTCTTTACTTAATGGAACGTCATGGATATATTACTAAAGAAGAAAGAGATATAGCAAGTAATATTAGTATTGAAAGCCTTGTCAATTATAATGCAGAAGCAGATACAAGTGGCAATAGTGAATATCAAGGATATATAGATACTGTTGTCGCTGAAGTAGAAGAAAAGGTTGGAAAAAACCCTTATACAACTTCAATGAAAATATATACTAACTTAGATACTGAAAAACAAGATGGCTTAAACCGTGTTATGAATGGTGAAGGTTATAACTGGATTAATGATGTTATTCAAAGTGGAGTTGCTGTTCTAGATAGTGAAACAGGTAAAATACTAGCAGTTGGTGCTGGTAGAAATAAAACAGGCGTTAACCAATTTAACTATGCAACAGACATGGTAAGACAACCTGGTTCTACCGCTAAACCATTATTTGATTACGGACCATTAATTGAATATAATAATGCCTCTACCTTTGGATATAATGATGGTAATGATAACTATAAAATGTTTGTAGATGAACCATACTCATATAGTAATGGTCAAGAAATAAATAACTGGGATGGTAAATTTATGGGTAACATGACAACAAGAAGAGCCTTATCCCTATCAAGAAATATTCCAGCGTTAAAAGCATTCCAACAAATAGATAATAAAAAAATAATCGAATTTGTCCAAAAATTAGGAATTGAACCAGAAATAGAAAATGGTAAAATTCATGAAGCTCATGCCTTAGGAGCCTTTGATGGTGTTAATCCATTACAAATGGCCGCTGCCTACTCTGCTTTCTCTAATGGAGGATATTATAATGAACCATATTCTGTTAGTAAAGTCATTATTAATGCCTCAGGTGAAGAATATACGCATGAAAGCAAAAAAACTAAAGCCATGGAAGATTCTACTGCTTACATGATTACAAGTATACTAGATGACACAAGTATAACTGGTGGTGGAGCCATGGAAAACGTTGGCTATGAAAACAGGTACTACAAACTTTGATGAAAACTATCGTAAAAAACTAGGTATGGCAGATGATGCTATTAGAGATTCTTGGGTTATTGGATATACAACTAAAACAACAATCGCTATGTGGTATGGTTATAAAGATACCAATGCTGATTCAGTCGCTCAAGGTTACTACTTCCATAACTTAGCAGGAACAGTTCAACGTGATAGATTATTTACAGCCATTGCTAATGAAGTATTTGAAAAAAATAAAGAAGAATTCAAAATGCCTGATAGCGTTGTAAGAGTTCCTTTAGTAGCAGGTAGTTCTACAGCAAGAATTGCGGGAACAGGATATTCAGGAAGCATTCTATATGAATATTTCAAAAAAGACCATGAACCTAAAGGTAGTGCTGAAACAAGTAATTTAGCAACACCAACAGGTTTAACTGCAAGCTATTCTAATGGTAGCGTTCATCTTTCATGGAATGCCGTTAATCCAGGTAGTACAGACTCATCATATGGAGACTTTGGATATAATGTATACTTCAATAATACTTTATTAGGATTTACTACTAATACAAGTTATACAATAAACAATCCAAGTAATCCTTATGGAACATATAAAGTAGTGGCAACCTTCAAAAAATATGATGGACTAAATAGTCAAGCTGCTACATACACTTTAGAAAAACAAAGTGCTAGCCTAAAAATAACAGCAAGTGCTATTAATGTAGATACATTTAACATAAGTGATATAACAAGATATGTAACTGTTTACAATGGTTCAACAGATGTAACTAGCCAAACAAGTAATTGGACTCTAGCAAGCATCTCAGGACCAATTACAAGTACATCCGTCTCTACTCTATCAGAAGCTGGAACTTATACCTTAAGATACCGCTTTACCTATGATGGAGAGACAAAAGAAACAGGAAGTATTACTGTTAATGTTACAGGAACCGGAGGAGATATAGTTGGTGGTGGTGGTACTCCAGAAACCCCTACTAATCCTGAATCTGGAACTTAAAAAGGAAGCTAAATCTGAACTGTACCCCATATAGTGGACAATAAATAAAAAACTACTTTATGGGAGTAACAATATAGTATAAACTGATACTCAAAGAAAGGAGTATCAGTTTTTTATGAGAAGTTTTATGAAAGATATCAATACGTTCAAAATGTATATGACTGATTGTTTTAGACCACAGTATTTGATTGACTATGTAAATGAATTAGATGATAAGAAATTAGAATGGTTTTATAATCAAGTAAGAGAACCAATGGAATTTTTAGTTGATGAATCCTATTTTTATTATAAGTTCAATTGGATAAGAAAAAGAGAATTTAAAGATCTAAGTCTAGAGATTTATATAGAGTATCTTTGTAATTCTGAATTATTTACATTTCCAATTATAAAAAAAGAATGGGAAGATATACTTTATGAAAGATATAAAGATAAAATTAAGCATCTTTTGTTTCCTTAGATTTATCATTAACAGTTAACTTAGGATAACTGTTATTTTTTGTATATTCATAATATTCCTTAGGTGTTAACTTTGCTAATCCCCATTGTGGGCGTTCATTATTATAGTAATTAATATAGATGTCAATAAGTTCTTTTACTTCTTCGAATGTTTCGCATTTATTAATATCAATTTCATCTTTCATATGCCCATGAAATGACTCTTGTGGTGCATTATCCCAACAGTTAGCCTTTCTAGACATAGATTGCCTTATATTATTATCTTTAAGTAAATCTTGAAATAAAACTACTCTATAATGTATACCTTGATCAGAATGAATAAGGCAATCTGTTTTTAATTCATCTTTATGTTTTTCTATAAGCATTTGAACTGTTAAAAGAATAAAATCTTCTTCCATATTAGGGCTTAAAACCCATGATAATATTTCCTTTGTATACGCATCCTTTATAGTTGATAAATAACATTTTTTTGTGATTACCATAAAATAAATAAGTTATATCAGTAAGAAGAACTACTCTTGGACCATACTCTCTAAATTTTCTTTGTAATAAGTTAGGAGTGACAGTTGATTCCTCCAATTCTTTCATCATTTTTTTATATGGATTTGCGTTTTCTTATAGTACAGAATAGTCCGAATTTTTTCATTAACCTACGAACTTTTTTTAAATTCATTGTATGATTTTCCTTATTTAAAATCATACATATTGTTCTTGCACCTTTTTTTATGTTTTTTCGCCTATAAACTTCCAGTATTAATTCAAAATCTCTTTTATCTTGTATTTCTTTTGGATTTGTATCTTTATTTTTTTCTCTATTTACATATGCATAATAACCAGATCTAGATACTTCTGCTAAATCACATAGTTTACTTATATTAACTTTACCATTTGCTTCAGTTAAAACATCATCTATTAACTGATATCTTTCTTTTGAAGTAAGTTCTTTGATTTCTTTTGATTTACCAAAAATTCCATTTTTTTAATAGTTTCATTCTCTGCTTTTAGCATTAAATTTTCATGTTTTAAATTTTCTAATTGTTCTTCAATAGATAATTCTTCTTCTTTAGTTTTCTTTGGACGACCAGTACTTTTTTTGCCACGATTATCATTAAATGAACCTTCATTTTTATATTTGTTTTTTATTCTTCGTGAAAAATCCCTAATTCTGTTTGAACCTAGAATATATGGATTAATACCACTTTCAATAAATATTCTAGTTGGTCCTTTACCATTATTGCACTCTTTAATGAAATGCTCTTTAAATTCTTTTGTAAAAGTTATTGTTTTACTAGTAACTTTATCCACATATGAATTTTTACTCAATTCATTAATTTGTTCTTCTGTAAAATAAACTTTATTCATTTATACCGCCTTCCTTTTACTAAAGGATAACATATAAAAAGGTATAAAAACACTTATTTTTATACCTTTATGTGGTTTTCTTTAAATTGTCCGAATTATGGGGTACAATTCAATCCTAGCTTCCTTTTTTATATTTGCATATACTTTTTAATTTACATTCATCACAATTAGGACTAACCGCTTTAACAATGATATCTTCCAAATAAAACAAGTTGTAAATGCCTCTTAGCCCAATCTTCTCTTTACGCAGCGCTCGACTGT
>CAWVIV010000007.1:0-53617 GCA_963929435.1 uncultured Bacilli bacterium | reverse complement strand
CAGTCGAGCGCTGCGTGAATTAAGCCTCCTAAGTTTACTTTTAGAGTTAATAGTAAAGGTTTAGTACATTTTTCATATGAAAGATATTTAGAAAATAAATTAAGAGAGAATTTTGAACTAGAAGGTACTCCTATTGTCCTTCAGTTTAAAAATAGAAATGGAGAGTAATTATGTTATTTAAAAGAGTTGACCCTAAGACTGAGTTAGAAGGAATTGATAGAGCGGTGGAGATTTTAAACGATAGATTTCAAAAGAAACTAATTAGTCTAGAAGAATTTAATAAGAAGTCACTTGAGTTTGGGAAAAGAAAAGCTAAGTGTCTTAAAAAGTTAGAAAAAGGTAACAAAAAATATTAAAACCTCATACTATAGAAGTAGGAGGTTTTCTATGTTTGGAGATAGTTTTTTTAAGAAAGTTGAACAAAAGACTAATGTTAATAAAGATACCATTTTATCTTTAGCAGACAAATTACAGAAAGGTAATATGAAAGATGAGAAAGTACTTTCAGAAGTAGTTGATGAGATTGCTAATATGACTGGGAAAAGTGTAAGTAGTGAGAAGAAAGAAAGAATAATAAAAACGATTATGAAAGATGAAGTTCCTGATAATGTTGATAAAATGTTTTAAATTTTTTAAAAAAGTATGAATTTTGTAAATTGACCCTATTTTTGGAGGTCAATTTTTAATTTTCCCCTAGGGAATTTACTAAATTCAGGGCAAATTTTTCTCGAATTTACAAAATTCACTTTTTGCATTCATTTTCTTTATATGTTAGAGTTGTAGACATCTACGTAGAAATATTAATATTTGATTGGAGGAATTATATATGAATGATGAAATAATAAAGTTTAAAAAGGGGAAAACTTTAATAATGATTGCAGAGGGTGACCCTTTAGAAAAGGCAGGAAAAGCTAGTAAAGACACCAATAGAAGTGACTATACTGAACCTAGTGATGATAAAGTTAAGGAAGCATTAGATAGCTTAAAAGCAGATGGTATAGAAGATCTTTATCTATATTGTAGAAAAACTACTACCAATAATTGTAATGAGCCAAAATTAGATAAAGCTTCTTATACGGAAGGACTTGATAGAGGTATTGATATTGGTCTTGATTTAGGTGCTAAAGAAAAAAGAGTATCTATTGCCAAGGCTATGATTGAAGATGATGTATCCCTTAACAAAGTTGTTAAATATACGGGTTTAACTTTAG
Organism: uncultured Bacilli bacterium; assembly: GCA_963929435.1. GTDB lineage: Bacteria > Bacillota_I > Bacilli_A > RF39 > UBA660 > Onthousia. The sequence goes on along the minus strand of CAWVIV010000007.1, from coordinate 52,406 downwards.
AAGAAATAGATGATTTAGTTTCACTTTAATAGAGGCTTCTAATGAAAATTTTCAAAAGAAAACTTAATAAATCTGAAGATTTAAGTATTGAAGAAATAAAATCTCAATATTATGAGAAAGGCTATGATGATGGAATAAGTGATGGAGATTATGATGCTAGAATAGATATTGCTAAGTCACTTCTTAAAACTAAGCTTGCAAAAAATGAGATAATTAAAATTACAGGTATTAGTCCCCAGGTAATAAAAGACTTAAATTCGTAAGACAACTTTTAATTAAAGCTTTTATAGTCTTTATAATATACTTTTTATTAACATCATCTAGTTTATAAATAGCGATTAAAATATTAGGAAGTTTAACTATAAAGTTCTTAGATATTTCATCTAGAGTTGTTAAGTTAGTTGATTTTAAAACTGTAAAAAGAGAGTCTATAAAGATTTCTCTTTCTTTTTTTGATAGACTGCTTAAAAAGTCATTTATAACTTTATTAGTAAAAACTGTACCATCTGATAGATTTTTTAAGATTATAAAATTATTTTCATTAATAAGCCAAGAGAAAGGGTCATGTTCTAAGATACCTCTTGCACTACTTTCAATTATTTTATAGTTTTCATTAGTATATAAAAGCATACCGATAATAGATGAAGAGGGAACTATTTTCTCTATTTTATCTTTAATATTTTGATAGTTTGATGTAGTTAAAAACTCTTTAATAAATCCTGGACCATCATGAGAATATATCTTTATTATTCTAGTAGATAAATTATTAGATAGATTACATCCTGCATAAACAGCAAGATTACCGCCTTTAGAGTGCCCTCCTATATAGAACTTTCTTGGTATTAGTTTAGTTATCTTCTCTACATAGTTTAAGGCTTCTTTTTGGGCAGGGACTGGTAACATAAAGGCCATATTAAAGTCTTCTTTCCAGCCTGTAAGGGTAGAATCTGTTCCTCTAAAAGAGATATACATAGTGTTATTTGGAAGTAAGAAAGTAACAGCAGAGAATTGTTTTTCTATTAAATCATTAGTATCTTCTACATAAAAACATGACTCAATATCTTTATAACGATTACTTGTTACTACTCTTTTAATAAACTCCCTATTCTTTTCTACTTTTGTGGTCTTAGATATATCTAAATCTTTTAACCTTGTTAAAGTATTAGGAAAATGAAAATAAGATAGATATGCTAGTATTAGGCTATCTATATTATTAAAAGAAGATTCTTTAAAAGTTTTATTATTATCTTGTAAATAATCTAAAAAGTTTTTCAAAATTACTCCTTTCTTTCATAAAAACAAATTTTATGAATAATATTTATTAGAATAAAAGAAGAAAGAAGGCTGTGATGTTTATGGAAAAAACGGAAATCATTAAGAATATTGCTTTAAGAAGTGGTGGTGATATTTATTTAGGAGTTGTTGGGGCAGTTAGAACTGGGAAAAGTACTTTTATTAAAAGAATGGTGGAAACTTTAGTAGTTCCTTATATTGAAGATGAGTATGAAAAGAAAAGAACACTAGATGAGATTCCTCAAAGTGCTCAGGGTAAGACTATTATGACAACAGAGCCTAAGTTTATTCCTAATCAAGCTGCTAAAGTTAATATTGATGATTTTAGTTGTAATATTAGATTGGTTGATTGTGTTGGATATGTTATTCCTAATGCTAAAGGAGCTAGTGATGATAATGGTCCAAGAATGGTTAAGACTCCTTGGTATGATGAAGAGATTCCTTTTGTAGAGGCTGCAGAAGTTGGTACTGAAAAAGTTATTAAAGACCATTCTACGATTGGTATTGTGGTTACGACTGATGGTTCCATTGGAGAGTTTAATAGAAGTGACTATTTGGAGGCAGAAGAGCGAGTTATTGAAGAGTTAAAGGCAATTGGTAAACCTTTTATTGTTATACTTAACACGACTCATCCTACTCTACCTGAAACGGAAAGACTTGCGGAATCTATTAAAGAAGCACACAATGTTCCTGTTTTACCTATTAATGTAGAGGCTATGAACGAAAGAGAAATGATTAGTATTTTAAGAGAAGCTTTATATGAATTTCCTGTCTTAGAAGTTAAAGTTAATATGCCTGAGTGGATTGCCATATTAAATGCTAATAATCCTATTAAACGTAAATATATTGATGTTATAAGAGAAAGTGTTATGGAAGTTGATAAGTTAAGAGATATTGAAAAGATTACTGACCACTTTAGAAGTAATGATGTAATAGAGAAAGCTTATTTATCTGATGTTTCACCTGCTACTGGTATTGTTACTATTAATTTAGAGGCTCCTAGTTCACTATATAGTGATGTCTTAAGAGATATTATTAAGATAGATGTTACTAGTAAAGCGGGATTATTATCGTTATTCCAAGACTATGAAGAAGCGAAGAGTGAATATGACCAGATTAAATATGCTCTAAAGATGGTTAAACAGACTGGTTATGGTGTTGCTACTCCAACGTTAGCTGATATGAAACTTGATACTCCTGAGATTATTAAACAAGGTCCTAGATATGGGGTTAAACTTAAAGCTGTCGCTCCATCTATTCATATGATAAGGGTCGATGTTAATTCTACTTTTGAACCGATTATAGGTAGTGAAGTACAAAGTAAAGAGTTAATTGATTACTTAATGAGAGATTATGAAAATAATCCTAGTGAGATATGGAAAAGTGAAATATTTGGTAGAAGTTTAGATAATATTGTTCAAGAAGGAATACAAGCTAAGATTAATTCTATGCCAGATAATATTAGATATAAATTACAACAAACGTTAACTAAAGTAGTTAATAAAGGCTCTAACAATATGATTGCAATAGTTCTCTAACTGAGAACTTTTTTTGTGGCTATATCTATATTAGAATGTTCTATTAACTTTAGATATTCTTTTAGACTTAGGGTATCAACATCTATTTTACTTTTATATTCTCTAAATTCTGTTTCATCTATTAAGTTTAGATAGACTTTTATCTTATCTTTAATAATTACTCTTAAATCTACTTCTTCTGATAAATCAAATGTATCTATCTTTTCTATGGAGATAATTGTCCCTACAATATCATGATGATAGACATCTACTTCATAAAAGCCTGGTTCTAAGAGATGATATTTATGATTATATTTTAAGAAGATATGTTTTATTTTAGTAATTATATCACTTTCTTTTAGACTTTTTAAATTAAGCGGTAATATTAAATAATATAAGGTATCTGATTTAATTATTAGTTTCATTAAACTTCACCTATTATAGAGTATGAAAAAAGACTTAAATCGTGTCGACGCTTAAGTCTTCTAAGGTTTTATGAATTATATCTTTACCTTCTTTAGTTACACTAGAGAATATAACTAAGTCATCTCCTACTACTAAATCAAGGGTATCAGTGATTTGTTTTTTACATTTATCTTTTTTACTGGCTCCTATTTTATCGGCTTTAGTAGCGACGATAGTTACAGGAAGATTATAGTATTTTAAGAAGTTATACATCAAGACATCATCTTCAGTTGGTTTATGACGAAAGTCTACTATCATAAAAACTCTTTTTAGTTGTTTTCTAGTCTCTAAGTACTCTTCTATCATTTTACCAAACTTTTCTCTTCTTTTTTTACTAACTTCAGCATAACCATAACCTGGTACATCTATTAAATAGAAGTCTTTATTTACTTCATAGAAGTTAAGTGTTTGGGTTTTTCCAGGATGAGATGAAGTTCTAGCAAGGTTTTTTCTTCCTAAAATTGTATTGATAAAACTACTTTTACCAACATTACTACGTCCTACTAAAAGAAACTCACTTTTCATATCTTCTGGATACTGACTACGACGGGTGGCCATAATTTTAAGTTCTGCACTAGTTATCTTCATTTTTACTCATCTCTTTCTTTATATAGTTTTCTGTTGCATAATCTATATCAGATATTAAGGCTTCTGCTTCATCAATGGATGATAGCCTGGCTCCACTTGCCATAGCATGTCCTCCTCCATTATATTTTTCGGCTATTTTATTAATCTCTGGTCCTCTACTTCTGATATTAACACGAACATTATTATTTTTAACATCTTCGGTTACAATAATCCAAACTAAGACTTCATCTATAAAGTTAAAGTTATTAATCATATTACCTGCTGAGGCACTATCGGCTTTAAACTTAGTAATAATATCATTAGTTAAGATGATATAGGCAACACCATTTTCTGTTACTTTCATATTTAAAGAGATATATCCTTCTAGTCTTACTTCTTTTAGTGGTCTTAAATAAAGATTTGTATAGATACTAGATAGTTTTAAAGGATATTTAGATAAATAAGTACTTACAAGACTAAAGGTTTTAGAGGTGGAACTATCAAATAGAAATCTATTAGAATCTGATACTAGTCCATAATATAGGAGTTTGGCTATTTCATAATTGCATTTTAATTTAGTATTAAGTAATAATTCCATTAATATTTCACAAGTACTACTGGCACTATCATCAATATATTCTAGGCCACCAAAGTCTTCTATAAAAGGGTGATGGTCTATTTTAATAGTCTGTCTTGCTTTACTATAGTCTTTATAGTCTATTCTTTTCTTATCAGGAGTATCTAGAACAATTAGAAGAAAATTATCAAACTCTTCTAGTTTATCAAGACGGCCCATATAAGAAAATTTTGAAGAGCCATTCCCTACAGCATAGACATTCTTTTTAGGAAAGGTTAATTTTATAGACTCTTTTAGGGCAAGCTGACTCGCTAGGGCATCAGGGTCTACTCCTATATGTCTTGCAATTACAATAGTATTATATTTTTTTATCTCTTTATATATTTTTTTAAACATAACTTCATCCAATCTAACTAATTAATTTAAGAGTATCTAGGGCAATCATAAGCTCCTCATCTGTTGGAACTACATATACAGGGATAGTAGAGTCATCACTACTAATCTTTTTAAACTCGCCCATTACTTTATTTGCTTCGGCATCTAGTTTTACACCAAGACAAGCTAGGTTCTCACAAACTTTCTTTCTAAATGGCTCACTATTTTCTCCAAGTCCTGCTGTAAAGCAGATAACATCAGCTCCTCCTAATAAAACATAGTACTGAGCAATATAGTTAGTAACAGTTCTTGTGTATTTTAAGAAGGCACGTCTTGCTTTCTCTCCTTGTTCATCATCATTTTCCATAGCACTTACAATATCTCGCATATCACTACTTATTTCACTAAGTCCAAGTAGTCCTGATTTTTTATTTAAAATGTCTATTACTTCTTTAGCATTTAATCCTTCTTGTTCCATGATATAGGTAATAATTGAAGGGTCAACATCACCAGAACGTGTTCCCATCATTATACCTGCTAGGGGAGTAAAGCCCATAGAAGTATCCACACATTTACCATCTTTAATAGCCGTAATAGAGCCACCATTACCAACATGACAACTGATTATTCTTAGGTCATCTCGACCAAGTTTTTCACTAATAGTTTTAGCAATGTATCTATGACTAGTTCCATGAAAACCATATTTTCTAACACCATGTTCTTTATACCAAGAGTATGGTACTGGATAAAGGTATGCTTCTTCATCCATAGTTTGATGAAAAGCAGTATCAAATACTCCTACCATAGGAACATCTGGTAATACTTCATTAAAAGCTTGTATTCCTAGAACATTAGCAGGATTATGTAAAGGAGCAAAATCTTTAAAAGCGATTAGGTCATTAACTACCTCATCTGTTATTAGACATGACTCTTTATATTTATCTTTACCATGAACTAAACGATGTCCTACTCCATCTATTTCATCTAATGATTTAATAATATTAAGACTAACTAGTTTATCTAATAAAATCTTAACTGCATCCGTATGAGTAGCAAGTTCTGCTTCTGTTTTTATTTTCTCACCATTATATTTAATAGTATAACTACTTCCATCTATACCAATACGTTCAAATAGTCCTGAAGCGATTACTTTTTTATCGTCCATATCGAAAAGACTAAACTTCAAAGAACTACTTCCTGCATTAATAGATATTATTTTCATATATATTCCTTCTTTCTTTAAATCTACTAGTATTATACTATAGATTAAGGATTTTTCAAAGTATTAGGCAAGAAAGTTCATAATAAGAGCCGTTATTAAATCCTTTTCTTTAGGATTTGATTCTGCTATTAAAAGAGTTAAGGCAGTCAAAGTGTTATTATCTATTACAAGAGCATTATCTTTATAGAGCATATTATAGTAGTTTAGAAAGTAGATAAACATAGTGGGCTGTGCTTAGTTATTACCGTCTATAAAGGCATGATTTTTAACTGTCAGATATAAGAAGTTAGCAGCTTTTTCTTCAGTAGTTTTATATAATTCTTCTCCATCAAAAGTCTGATAAATAGTATCTATAACAGTCTTAAACCCATTATCTCTTTCTAAGGCAAAGATATCACTACTTTCATTAAATTTAAGAGTATTTATTACATTCATACATTCTTCATAATCTATCTTTTTTAAGCTCTTATTAGTCCCTTTTACTTTTAGAGTTTTATGGTCATAATCATCTAATAAATCCAAAGCTTTAGTATATGATGTTATTACTTTTAATACACCTTTAGCATCCTTATCTTCTAGTCTATCATCTAATCTATTTGCAATATCTATTAGTTCAATAGTTTTTTCTAAAGCTTTAAGTCTTTTTTCATTAACAGCATAACCTTTAATTAGATAATCTTTTAGTATTTTATTTGCCCATTTTCTAAAGGCAACACCATTTTTTGATTTAACACGATAGCCAACACTTATTATTACATCTAATTATAATAATCAACCATATGAGTTTGCGTTTTATCGGCTAAGGCACCATGTCTAGTGGTTGTTGCAAATTTTGCAACAACCACTTCGTCTGTTAATTCTTCATCTAAGGCATTCTTTATGTGTCTTGATATAACAGACTTGTCTCTATCAAATAAAGTTGCCATTTGGTCTAAACTTAGCCAAACAGTTTCATCTTCCATATTTACTTCTAATTTTACATTTTGATTTTCAAAAATAACAATTTCATTTTTCATTTATTAATCCTCCTCTATTTTATTTATTAAATTTCTCTTTTCTATTAGTTTTTTAAGTGAATCCTCTAAGGCTTTAATTCTTTTATTATGTTCTAATACTAAGTTATTTATGTATTTTTGTTCAAGTAAATTATATGATATATATTTTCTCATCGCTACGAAAGCATTTATTATTTTTATACTAACTTCTGGTGCACCTTTAGTTTTAAGTATTGTCGCTAAATGCAAAACTCCTTGTTCTGTGAAAACTCTTATATTATATCTTCTACCTCCATGCTAGTTAAACTTGAGGTCGCAATTTGCGACCTCAAGATTTCAATGTCGCTATCATCTAAAATCCAACTAAATCTTTCTGGAAACTTTTCTGTGTTTCTATATACTGCCTCATTTATTCTTTTTGTTTCTGTTTCGTAAATCCTTGCCAAGTCACTATCTAGCATTACTTGCTTACCTCTTATTTCATATATCATATCTTCTATTTTTATATCTTCTTTTGCAACAACTTCATTCATTTATAGTTCTCCTTATCTATTTCTTTTATTTTATTTATTAAAGTATTTTTTACATCTTCATCTCCTATTAAGGTAATAGAAAATGTTTTATAACCTATTCTATTTATACTGGCCCCACAGTGATAGATAATCTCATCATCTAAGATAAAGTACCTATCATGAAAGGTATTATTATATATAACAGTTAGGTTGTTATATTGTTTATTATATTTTTCAATATCTTGTTTAGTAAGTAGATTATTAGGTTTAGTTATAATTGTTACTTCTATATTTAATCTTTTTATAATATCTAGTATTGTATTATCTGCATAAGCATCTATTATTACAAGTCTCTTATTAGCACTTTTAAATATCTCTTGTATTTTAGAATAAGCATCATAAATCTGTCCGTTAAAATAGATTTCATTAGCTTTTTTTTTTCTTCTATTTTTTGAAACGAATCTTGTAATAATTTAATTTGACAATCATGTTCTAGCACCATATTATTTATATATTTTTGTTCAAGCAAATTTGTAGAGATATATTTCCTCATTGTTACAAAGGCATCCATTATCTGTATACTAATCCATTCTGCAACAGGTGTTCTAAGTATTGCTGCTAACATTGCTACGCCTTGTTCTGTAAAGGCATATGGTAGAGTTCTAGACATATTATTTTCTTTTGCGGTTTCAGTTTGAAACCGCAAATAATCATATTCGTCTTTTGTTAATTGAAACATAAATCTTTCCGGGAATCTATTAATATGTCTTTTCACTGCTAAATTAATAGTCTTAGTTCCATTTTTACATTTGTAAAGTCTTGCCAAGTCACTATCTAACATTACTTGCTTACCTCTTATTTCATAAATCATATCTTCTATTTTTATATTTTCTTTTGTAACAACTTCATTCATTTACTAATCCTCCGAAAGTATATCTTAATAACTAGTTATTGGTTATTACTCTATAGTATTTATGTTCGAAAGTCAAGTAAAAAATGTTAAAAATATGTTACGAGTTTTCGTAAACTTAATGATACTATCATTTTATAAGCTATATCACGAAAACTCGTAATAAAAAAAGAATGAAATAAATTTCATTCACCAACCGCTTTGCGGTTGTTTTCTTTTGTACTACAATATTATTATGGTGGTAATATGATAATATGTACAGAAAAAGATAGGGAATTTGAACAATACAGAGATAAAGTTAAAAATAAAAAGGTAATATTTACAATTAAAGAAATTTTTAAAGATTGGTGGTATAAATTTCTAGAAACATATCCTAAACTTAATATTAGAGATGTTGTATTTTCTAATGTTGAAAGAATGTTAAAATGTAAAACTTGGGATTTAGGTTATGCCGTTTATAAATGTCCTAATTGTGGTGAAGAAAAAATAGTTCCTCATACCTGTAAATCTCGTCTTTGTTCTTCTTGTGGAAACAAATATAATAAACAAAGAGAATCTTCTATCTTTTCTAAACTATTTAGATGTAAACATCGCCATGTTGTTTTTACTATTCCAGATGAATTAAGAGTATATTTTAGAGAAGATAGAAAAAGACTTAATTATCTTTTTAAAGCCGCTTCTATTACTGTTAATTCTTGGTTTGAAAACAAGTACAAAAAGAAAGAGCTTATTCCTGCTTATATTTCTATTCTTCATACTTTTGGCAGAAGTCTTATTTTTAATCCTCATATTCATATGATCTTAATGGATGGTGGTATATCTAATAAATGTAAAGAATTTGTTAAAGTTGATTACTTTGCTTATCCATCATTTCGTAAACGATTTATGAAAGTACTTTTGGATTTATTAGAAGAAGATATTGGTAAAGATGAATTTAGAAAAATTAAAAATAAAATGTATTTTGAACACAAAGATGGTTTCTATGTTTATGCGCCTCCTTCTAAGTTTAAATCTTATATTGATTTAATTAAATATGCTTGCAGATATGTCGCACGCCCTGTTATGGCTGAATCTAGAATTATTGATTATGATGGTACCTTTGTTATCTTTTGGTATCAAAGACATAATGATGATTTAATCGTTATCGAAAAAGTACATGCTTATGAGTTTATTTCTAGAATCATTATCCATATTCCAGATTATAATTTTAAACAAATTAGATTTTATGGTGCTTATCATAATTCAACTAAAATAGATATTGAAGTTACAAAAATTATAACTTGCTATTAGCAAGTTACTTTATTACTTAGATAAATTATAGGTATCTTTTGCAATTACAAGTTCTTCATCTGTCGCTAGAACATAACTAGCAATAGAAGATTTTTTAGTAGTAATTAAGCCTTCTTTATCTTTTCTAACAATTGTTTCTTCATTTAGTTTCTCATCTACTTCTACACCAAGTGGTTTTAATTTATTAAGTACTTCTTTTCTTATAATAGGGTCATTTTCACCACCACCTGCTGTAAAGATAATAGCATCTACATTACCTAGCTTTAAGAAGTACTTAGCAATATATTCGGCAATACGTTCAGTATACATATCTATAGCAAGGACTACTTTACTATCTTTAGCAATGAAAGCTCTATCTATATCTCTTAAATCACTCATACCGGCAATACCTTCAAGACCACTCTTTTTATTTAATAAGTTATCTACTTCATCATAAGACATTCCAGTTTTTTTCATAATATAGCCTATAATACTGTAATCTATATCACCACTACGAGTTCCCATCATAATACCAGCATTAGGAGTAAAGCCCATAGATGTAGCGATGCATTTACCTTCTTTAACAGCAGATATACTAGCACCATTACCTATATGACAGATAATTAAATTACCATCTTTACCTAATATATCTTTCATTCTAGTTGTTATATATTGATGAGATAGTCCATGGAATCCATACTTTCTAACATCATATTTAACATACCATTCATAAGGTACTGAATATAAGAATTCTTTTTCTTCTATAGTTTGATGAAAAGCCGTATCAAAGCAGGCAACCATAGTAGCATTAGGTATAGCTTTAGAGAATGCTTTAATACCTACTATAGCAGCAGGATTATGAAGAGGTGCTAAGTCTTTTATTCTTTCTATTTCTTCTAGAACTCTTTCTGTAATAACAACAGAGTGAGAATATAAAACACCTCCATGAACAACACGATGTCCAACAGCTTTAATTTCATCTAGTTTCTTAACAATACCTTTTTCCACAAGTTCTGTTAATAAAATATTAACAGCTTTCTCATGGTTTTCAATTTCCTCTTTCTTATAAATTTTTTCATTATTAACTCTAATAGTATAGTCACTATCAGATAAACCAATTCTTTCAAAACTTCCTTTTGTAATTACTTTTTCACTTGGCATATCATAAAGCCTAAATTTAAGAGTGCTACTACCAGAATTAACAGCTAATAATATCATAATTATCTCTCCTTTTGCTTATTATATAATAATATCTGAAAAAGGACAATTGTTTTTTATAAGGTAGATTGTTAATTATTAATTGTTTCTTCACTATTTGTTGTCTCTTCTTGGCTATTTACTCCATTAACCACAATCTTGCCGTGATAGTGTTTATTTAATACATCGTTTCCTACTCCTTCTCTTATCCATACATATAGAGTATAAGTTGCACTTTTTCCGGCTTCAAGCGAACCTGTAGCAATTTTATAATCAGACTCTTCTATACTAGAAAGATTTGTAGGTTCTCCTGTATCTAGTTTATATCTTATATAATCTTTATTTAATTGATTATTGCCACAGCCTTCTTTATTTATCATATCAGTGTCATCTTGTATAAATATTTCATAATCTGCTGCTAGGGTTCCTGTATTTGTTATTGTAAATGTATATGGTGTTAATTTTACTCCTTCTTCATCGCTCATTGGATATTCGCCATTTAACTTTATTGTGTCACTAGATTCACCAAAATCTATATTTAGAGTTCCTACTTTTATAACATTATAATCAGCAGATCTTGATATTGACGTAAAGACGGCATAAGCACTACCTAATGAAATTATAGTTACTCCTAATATTGAAAATAGTGTTACTAACAGTTGTCTTTTAGCCATTTTAGTTAGTGCTACTTCTTTGAAATTATATGTATCTAGTTTTTCTTTAGTAATCTTTTTTCTATTGTTAAACCTTTTCATTATAATCAACACCTTATCTTTATGTATAGTATAGCAAATAATATAAAAGTAATCTAGTGTTTTTTTATTTTTATAAAATAAAAGATAGGCTTTATAGGCCTATCGAATAAGTTATATTACTTATTTATTAGTATAACTTCCGCTAACTTGATTTAATCCATTTTGTACTAAACGTCTAGTGATTTCACCACCAACTGAACCGTTAGCACGACTAGTAGCATCTGGTCCTAAATTAACACCAAATTCGTTAGCTATTTCATATTTCATTTTATCAATAGCTTGTTTAGCACCAGGAACTCTCATTTTCATTGAACCAGTGTTCATATTGTTGTTCATTTGTTTCACCTCCTACACTAGTAGAATGTGAAGTTTTTTATTTTTCATACATTTTTTTTACTGGTAATTTTTACCTATAAAATATTTTCATAATTTTTTTCATTCTTATAGATAAAAGTATTATCTATTGTTTCTTTTAAAATCTCTTCATAGTTTACTTTTTCTTCTTCTTTTAGAGTCTCATCTAAACTTGGATTAATTATAGGATGTTTTGGTACAAAGACTGTACAACAATCTTCATAAGGCAAGATACTTGTATTATATGTATCTATTTTTTTAGCGATATCAATTATTTCTAATTTATCTAGACATGCTACTGGTCTTATTACAGGTAAATTAGTAACATTATTTATTACATACATACTATTTAGAGTTTGACTTGCTACTTGACCAATAGATTCTCCATTAATTATAACTTTAGCATTATATTTTTCACATAAAGCGGACATTATTCTATACATCATTCTTCTCATAATAGTAATAACATAATTAGGTGATACGCTTTTATATATTTCTTCTTGTATTTTAGTAAATGGTACGATATATAGATTTATATCATTTGTATAAACTTTTAACTTATTTACTAAAGTTATTACTTTTTCTCTAGCTTCTAAACTAGTATGTGGTATCGCTTCAAAGTATACTGCATCTACTTTTATTCCTCGCTTCATAGCAAGGAATCCTGCAACTGGAGAATCTATTCCTCCACTTAACATCAATAAGCCTTTTCCTTGGATTCCACTAGGATATCCACCAAGTCCATTAAATTCATTATAATAAATATAAGTATTTTTTTCTCTTATTTCTACATGAATAATAACTTCTGGATTATTAACATCTACTTTAATATTATCCTTATTTTTTAAAACTATACCTCCAAATATTTTAGATAATTCCATACTAGTTTTAGGAAAAGATTTATCACTTCTTTTAGTTTCAACTTTAAAAGTTTTAAAGTTTTGTAATTTAACTGTTTTAATTAATTCATTCTTAATAGAATCTAAGTCACTATTAGTAACATACGCAATATGATATTTATGTATACCAAAAATCTCATGTATTTTATTAATAATAGATTCTTCATCTTCTACATTATAATGTATATACATTCTAGACAAATCTTTTTCTATTAAAACATTGAAGTCTTTTAATTTATTTTCAATATTTTTTGTTAAAGTTTTAACAAAATAATTACGATTACCTTTTTTAGTAGTTAATTCTCCATATTTAATTAATATTACTTTTTCCATAAACTTTTCCTTTCTACATATTCATTACGAATTTTTATACATTTTGCACATTTTTCGTAATGAAATTGATTTAATATTTATTTTAATAATTCTATATTTTTCTTTTCTTCTTCCACTGCGTCTATTAATTCTTGTTCTGTAGGCATATGTAATTTATACTCTGTAGAAAATATTGTTTCATTATCTTCAGGAAGTGTATAGTTAACTATAGTTTTATTCTTATCTGTACTAAGTAAAATCCCTATAGTTTTATTTTCATCTTTACTTTTAACATCTCTGTCATAATAATTTACATACATCTGCATTTGTCCTATATCTTGATGAGTTACTTTACCTATTTTTAAATCTATTATGACAAAGCATTTTAAAAGTCTATTATAAAATACTAAATCAGGGTAAAAGTGTTCTTCTCCTAGAGTTATTCTAACTTGGCTACCTTACAAACATAAAACCTTTCCCTAATTCTAATAGAAATTCCTTTAAATGTTCTAAGATATTTTTTTTCTAAATCAGATTCTAAATAATCAGTATTTTCTTTGATATCAAGGAACTCTAAAACAAAAGGGTCTTTTATTAAATCTTTACTTTCTTTTAGTACTTGACCTTTTTCTATTAATTCTTTTTTCTTACTTTTATCAGATGATAAAAGTAGTCTTTCATATAATAGAGAATTTATTTGTCTTTGTAGTTCTCTAACACTCCATCTTGAATTAATGCATTCGTTTAAATAAAAGCTTCGCTTTGCTTCTTCGTCAATTTTAATTAATTCTAAATAAGTGTGACCAACTTAATTGCGACGACACTGTTGTCGCAATTGGAAAAGAAATATAAAATTTTCTCATTCTTTCTAAGTTTCTTTTAGAAAATCCTTTACCAAATTGCATCAGTTAATTTTTTAGATAGTTTATCTAAAATGGCATCTCCATAGGATGCTCTTTTATCTCCTTTTTGGATATTCATAATAATCTTACCAATATTCCAATATAAATTAAGCATCTCTACATTAACAGTAGTATATACTTTATTTCTTGCATTAATTACAAGTTCTTTAATATTAGCATAAATATTATTAATTTCAGTTTCTTCTATTAATTCTGTAGTCATAAGCCTCCTTTACAGATTAGCTTTTAATATCTTTATAAACTCTTTTGCTTCCTCTAAAGTATTATCTTTAGATAAAGAAAGTCTTAATGATGTTCTAGATATCTCTTTATCTTTAGTTAATTCATAAATACTTTTAGAGTAATCTTCTTTAGAAGAACAAGCTGTTTTAGTAGATAAATAGACATCATAAGATTCTAATTTATGTATCATTGTCTCTGGTTTAATACCTTTAATACTAAAGTTTAAAATATAAAGGAGAGGAATCTATTTTAGAGTTTATAGTAACACTATCTAACTTACTTAACTCATCTCTTAGATAGTTATTAATCTCTTTTACTTTTAGATAAGCTTTAGGTTGGTCTTCTAAGGCTAAACGTAGAGCTTTAGCAAAAGAGGCGATTAGAGGTAAAGCAGGTGTTCCTGCTCTATATACTGTTTGACTTTCTCCACCATTAATTAATGGTGCTAAGCTAATCTTTTCTTTTTTTATAAGTAAAGCGATTCCTTTAAGGCCATTAAATTTATGAGCTGATGCTGAAAATAAGTCGACATTAGTTAAATCTACATCTATTTTAGTTAGACTTTGAGTACCATCAACATGGAATATGGCCTTACTATTTTCTTTAATTATTTTACCTATAGTATCTATATCTTGGATTATACCTAATTCACTGTTTACATGATGAATAGAAACAAGTACGGGGTCTAGTTTTAACTTTTCTTTTAAATCATTAATATCTATATGATAAGTGTCATCTAATTTTAAATTAATAACTTCTACATCTTTTAGACTATTTAGAGTGTTAGTAATAGAAGGATGCTCTAAAATAGTAGTTAATATAATTCTTTTTCTATTAGGATAAGCATCTAATACTCCTTTAATCGCTAAATTATTAGATTCACTACTACTACTAGTAAATATTACTTCATCTTCTTTTACTTTTAAAAGACTTGCTACTTGTTTAACACTAGCATTCATTAGTTTTCTACTTTCAAAACCTAACTTATGAATAGAATTAGCATTACCAATATATTCTTTAGATACCTTAACAAATGTATCTAGGACTTCATCTCTTGCTTTTGTCGTGGCCGCATTATCAAAATATATCACAATTATCACCCTCTTCATTAATTATAGCATAGTTATTTTTTCTTAAGACTTTTTCTGTAGTATTATAATCTCTATATTTATTAAAGACTAATGACATATTTTTAGCAAGAGAAAAAATATTCTTAGTAAATAAAATTTTATTATTAAGAAGATATTTTTTTATATCTTTAATATGAAGAGATTCTAGAATAACTATTAGTTCTTCTATATCTGTATTATCTAGAGATGCTATTTCTTTTCTATTAAAGCCTAATCTTTGTAGTATTTTTTTATCATTTATTTTCATAGGCCCTCCGGTTAATTAACTATACTACTATTGTTTAGACTAAAATGCAAGAAATATTAAAAGTTTTGCAATATTTCTGAATTCTACAAGTAAATGCCCGTCTTAGTATAGGACGGGTTTTTAGTCGTCTAATTAAACGTGCAGTTAGTTGTCTAATAACTTATAGAAGTAATAATAGAAGCTATTATGCTTATAGTGGGTATTTAGTTGTCTAAATTCTTTTTATTAATTAATATAAGCTTAATAAGGAGATGATGCCATATGAGAGTTTAAATATAGGTAAGTGTTCAAAAAATAGCAAAGAAAGGAATATTAGATTAATATGAAAAAGAAAGTAACAAATGTTCACTTCACCTTAGAAACAAGAAAACTTATTGAAGAAAGACTTAATGAAAGTAAAACTATAACAGAAATATCTAATGAATTACAAAGAGACAGATCTAATATAGGAAAAGAAATAATGAAGCACAGAATCGCCGCTTTTCCTTCTACATTTAATTATGATCATCCTTGTTTAAAACATGTAAATTGTTCAATGAAAACATACGAATGTTATAAAACTTGCAAAAATATAGAGATTAAATTGTGTGAAAACTTAATCTCTTCTCCACATGTCTGCAATGGTTGCCAAAAGAAAAAATATTGTAGACATGTTAGATATTATTATAATGCAGTTGAAGCAAATAATGAATATGTAAATTCTTGGAAAAAAGATAGAAGTAAATTACGATATACACCTTTAGAATTAAAGATTTTAAACAATGATTTTAAAGTATTAGTATTAAATTGCAAATCAATATACCATGCACTTATTGTTATAAACAAAAGAGGCTTTAATTTTAAAATAAGTACTATTTATAAACAAATAGAAAGAGGACAACTCGCCTTAAAAAAATCTGATTTGCCAAGATGTAGAAAAACTAAACAAAAAGAAGTTAAGGATAAATCTTATAAAAGAGATATAGAGGGACATACTTATGAAGATTATAACTCATACAAAGAAGAAAATCCTAATGCAATAGAAACACAAATGGATACTGTTGAGGGTATTAAAGAAAATGATGCACCCAATGTTATTAACTTAAGGATGACATAATTAAAGGAAATGTCATTCTTTTTGTTTATTGTATCAAAATTTTATTTTTACTTTTAAATTATGTCACTATGAAAACAAGTTTTTATTATTATTTTTTAAACTTTATTAAAATGTTTTTCTTTGATTTATATGATATCTATTTTTAGAATTAGCATTTCTTTCATTTTTTCTTCCAGGTTTTATTGGAACTATATATTGCATAATAGCTTCCATAAATTTATCCATCATTTCTGCACGTTTATTACTATCTTCTTCTAAGAAAATATAAATTAATGTATTTTTGAATATTCCTATTGCCATATTATTATTTATTTTTACTTTATTTTTATATTTAAACTCTAAAACAACTTCATTACCATCATTAATAAATGACTGAAGCATATTGGCTACTAATACTTGACTATATATATCTTGCTTGATTAATATCTCTTTACTACTTGTTATGCATTCTATTTTTAAATTATTTTTTAAATGTTTATAATTTAATTCTATTTTCCATCTTAAATTATAAAGTTCTTTAATATCTTCAGTAGAAAATTCATTTGGATCCAAATTAGTTAATAAATATTCTATTTCACCTGTATCTAAAATAATTTTTACACATCTAAGTTTAATTGTATTTCCATTCATATAATATTTATATAATTCAGGATCTTTATCTTTATAATATCTAATTCTGTTATATTCATATTTTATTTCTATACTTTCATCATTAGTTTTCATTGCTTGATTTTCTTTTTCATATACTGCCGAAGAAATTCTAATTAAAAATAATTCTTTATTTTTTATTGCCTGATAGAAAAAACTCAAGTTTTTATAGTTTCTATCTGCTATTGATATTGATTTAAATTCTCCTAATATATTTTTACTCTTTAATGTTTCTAAATGCTTTTTAAACATTTCTGGTTCACTATAATTATATGGACTTACAATTGTATCTAAAGTATATTTATTTAATACATCATAACAAGTTGAAACTGTTACTCTTGCACATTGATTTTGTAACTTACCATTATATTTTTCTCTTGCTTTTGGGGTATTTGGTATTTCAAAATCACTTCCATCTATTGCTTTTAATACATACCCTTTATATGTTTTTACTTCATTTGAAAATTTATGATAAAAATCTTTTAATGATTCTTGAATTAAATATGTAAAAGCTTCTGGATTTAGTTTTTCTCTTTGTTTAAAAAATCCTGGTGAACTAATATTTTGTACATCATTTATACTATTAAAATTCAATATTTCCATTTTTGTTGATAATCCTCTCTTATTAATTTGATATAATACTATATCTTGTGGCGTTACTTTCCTTTTTCTTGTAAAATCTTTTTCATTATTTTTACAATAACTTACAAAATCTTCTGAATCAATTCATTCTTTTGTTTTATCTACATTATATTTCTTATAACCCATTGGTACCTCTTTTCATCCTTTTTTTAATCATAACAAAAAAAGACAAAAGATTAAATCCTTTATCTTAATTTTTCTTAAGTTAATAACATTGATGATGCACCTGTGTTTTTTACTATTGAAATTGTAGATATTAAGTTTATTCTTATATTTAAATTAACTTCTCAAACTGCCAATGAGATTTCTAACAAACTAAAGTTATTAAAAGAAATATTAGGAAATGAAATAATTGAAAAAATATTTGAAATACTTTTAACAGACAATGGCAAAGAATTTATTAGATTAGATGACTTAAAAGAAATATTACCCAATGCTAATATATTTTACTGTCATCCTTATTCATCTTATGAAAAAGGAAATATAGAAAATAATCATGAACTTATCAGAAGGGTTATTCCTAAAGGAGTATCATTA
Source organism: uncultured Bacilli bacterium (assembly GCA_963929435.1). GTDB lineage: Bacteria > Bacillota_I > Bacilli_A > RF39 > UBA660 > Onthousia. The sequence continues at coordinate 33,742 of CAWVIV010000007.1, read as the reverse complement.
AAATGTTATACTCAAAAAGATTTGGATTTATTGTGTTCTCACATTAACAGTTTATATAGAGAAAGTTTAGATGGTAAATGTCCTTTTGATTTAGTAGAAAATTATATATCAAAAGATGTACTAGATAAACTGAATTTGAAAAAAATAGATGATGATAAAGTGGTACTTGTACCTAAATTATTAGGCGAAAAAAATATTAACAATATCAAGAAATATCTTGATAAAAAAGAAATTGAGGAGGCAAATATAACATTATGAAAAATGATGAATTTATTATTAAAATAGATGCAATTATTGGATATTTAAAGAAAAATGGAGGTTATAAATATAAACTTTATAATCATACTTGTCCTTTATATGATAAAGAACCTGATTCTAATATTGTAGAATATGCTAGGGATATAAAAGATTTTTATCTAAATACATACAATTATGATAGTTATGAAGAGTTTATTATAAGTGAAATATGTACTATTATTGAAAATAATTTAAAGATGTTTTTACTAAGTGACAATAAGCTGTTAAAAATGAAATGTTATTGTAAAGATAAAACTGACTGCAAATACAAATCAACACCCTATGATTTAATTATTGAGTTTGTGGAAGAAGCTTTGTTAGATTTATTAAATACTGAACATTTATATGATTATAGAGATATCAAGTGAAAAGAAGCCATATAAACAGGCTTCTTTTCACTTAATATTTAACGGGCTATAAGTTGTCTAATTCAAACATCAACTGCTTTTTATAGTCATTTCCTTATAACCTATTCTTAACGGGTTATTACTTGTCTATTGATACCACTTATTTTATCACGGGCATTTACTTTGAGAATTCACTAGTTTTGCAATATTTATCACAAAACTTTATTCTGCAAAGACATTTTCTATAGTTAGAGTCTTATTATCATAACTTTTAATTACACCTATAAGAGAGATAGGGGCATTTTTATTTAGTTTTTTGATGTTTTTAGATAAGAGATTTGCTTTTACAGTTAAATCATATTTACCATCGATATCATCAGTAAATTTTAAAGTAACTGTATTATTCTTATTATTTTTACTAGAAATAGTTCCTGTTAATCTAATAAATTCTCCTATATGGTTATTATTATCATTAATGATGGAGTAAGCAAGTTCTCTTATAGTAAAAGTTTCAGGATTAGTATTATACTTTATACCCCAAGAGCCTATAACAGTATCACGTCTACCTACTTTTTGATTATATTTTATTACTTTATAGCCAAGTCCATAATACTCTTTAGTACCTCCATCATTATATGTTTTCGTATTAACTGCAAGGAAAGGACCAATGTGAGCTTTAGATACTAATAAAATATCTGTAGTTACTAAGACTCCTATTACGATTATTACTATCATAACAATAGTAGATATTTTCTTTATCTTTTTCTCTTCTTCTACTGGTATTCCTTCTAATTTTTCTTCTGTTTGCATAATTTCACCCCTAACTGTTTATCTTTTCTAAAAACTCCTCTTCTGTCCATATTGGTATATTTAACTCTTTCGCTTTATCATATTTACTACCAGGATTATCTCCTACAATAACAGCATATGTTTTCTTAGATACAGAGCCTACTGTCTTTCCTCCAGCATTTTCTATTAAAGCTTTCGCTTCATCTCTTGTTAATTTAGTAAGGGTTCCTGTTAAGACAAAGCTTTTATCAAGAAAGTCTTCATTAAGTTTTAACTCTTCACCAATGTATTCCATATTAAGACCTAGTTCTTTTAATTCTTCTATTATCTTTAGATTATCCTCATTACTAAAATAATCTACTATATTTTTGGCAATAATAGGACCAATATCTGGAATCTCTACTAATTCATCGTAGGTTGCCTTACTTAAATTATCCATGTTTTTATAAGTTTTGGCAAGTATTTTAGCTTTTTCTTTACCTACATTTTTAATGCCTAAACCGAATAATAGGCGTTCTAGCGAATTAGATTTACTGACTTCAATAGCATTTAATAGATTAGTAACAGATTTTTCACCATAGCCTTCTAGTTTTGTTAAGTCATCTTTTTTAGATGATAATATATAAATATCAGGAATAGTACTTATGAACTTAAAGTTATATAAGTCTTCCATTAATCTATCTCCTAAGCCATCTATATTCATGGCAGGACGAGAGACAAAGTGAATAAAGCTTTCGATGTGTCTTGCAGGACAATTAGGATTAGGACAGTAATAGTCTACTTCTCCTTCTTTTTTTATTAGTTTTGCATCACAGATAGGACAATTAGTAATCATTTTAAATGGTATCTCTTTACCAGTTCTTCTTTCAATTTTCGCTTCTACTACTTCAGGGATAACATCTCCTGCTTTTCTAATAGAGACAGTATCATGTATCATTAAGCCTTTTTTTATTACATAATCTTCATTATGAAGAGTCGCTCTACTTATAGTAGAACCCATTAATTGTACTGGGTCTAAGATAGCATTAGGTGTTATTTTACCAGTTCTTCCTACCGTAAATAATATATCATTTAGTTTAGTTAATACTTCTTCGGCAGGGAACTTATAGGCAATTGCCCATCTAGGAGTTCTTGCAGTAAAGCCTAAAGTTTGTTGGTCTTTAAGATTATCTACTTTTATAACAACACCATCAATATCATATGGTAGGTCTTTTCTTATTTCCCCTTTCTCATGAATATAAGCCATTACTTCATTTATATTTTTAACTATTCTGTTATTAGGGTTAGTCTTAAAGCCTAAACTCTTCATAAACTCTAAAGCTTCATGATGAGTTTTAATTCCAAAGTCTTCTGGATTTGGTAAATGGTATAAAAAGGCATCTAAATTACGTTTTGCGGCTACTTTAGAGTCTAGCTGTCTAATAGAACCTGACGCAGCATTTCTTGGATTTTGAAGGGGTTTCTCACCTTTAGAGATACGTTCTTTATTAATCTTTTCTAGTGTTTTTTTACTCATATAGATTTCTCCTCTTACTTCAATATCAAGAGGTTGTTTTAACTTTAAAGGGATACTTTTAATAGTCTTAACATTATGAGTAATATCTTCTCCTACAACACCATTACCTCTAGTAGCACCTTGTACTAATATTCCTTTTTCATATTTTAAGGAAACAGATAGTCCATCTATTTTAAGTTCACATACATAATTAGAATGAACACCACTGTTTTCAATTCTTTGCAAAAAATCTACAATTTCATCTTCATTAAAGACATCTCCTAAAGATAACATAGGAATAGTATGTTCTACTTTTTTAAACTCATCTATTACTTCTCCTCCTACTTTTTTAGTAGGAGAAGTATCAAGTATCCACTCTGGATGTAATTTTTCAATAGTTTCAAGTTCTCTATAGTAAGCATCATACTCTTGGTCTGTTATTTTAGGGTCATCTAAAACATAGTAGTCATAAGAAGCATCGTTTAATATTTTTATTAGGTAGTTCATTCTTTCCTTTGTAATGTTATTTTCCATAGGATTTCCTTCTTTCTATAAGTTTATCCACAAGTGTTGTGGATAAAGTCCGGCACTAGTTAATTCTCTTAAAGCTTTTTCCACAGTTTCTTTATCTTCTTTATAAGTCATACCATACCAAGTAGAAGTTGTATTTATAACATCTATAGTTTTAATATTTTTCTTAAGACAAGTATCTAAGACATCAGGTATTTGAAATTCAAAACTATCAAGATTTTTCTGATGAAGTGATAAGAATAAATATAATTCGTCACTTAAGATATCAAATAAGTCAGGTGAGAATAATAAAAGATTCATACATACTAGAGTATCTTCATCTATTTCTTTACCATTACTACTATAAAGAGGTGAAGCGATTATCTTGTCTTTTTTCTTTATGACATTACATTCTGTTATTTTAGATAGTTTATTATTACCTACTTCCATAACCCCTCTTTTAGCGGCTCCATTAGGAGTTAAGGTATTACCTACTTTATAGCCAACTACACCATAATGATTATAGATGATATCATCTAAGTATTCACTGGCTTTTAGAAAAGCATCTTTACCATAGTAATCATCAGCATTTATGACTGCGAATGGTTCATTAATTTTATCTTTGGCACAAAGGATAGCATAGGCAGTACCTAAAGGTTTAGTTCTTTTCTTTAATAAAGGTTTAAATCTAGTAGGAATATAATCATCATTTTGGAAAGCATATTCTACTTTAATATAAGGTTCTACTCTTTTACCAATAGTCTCTCTAAAACTCTCATAGAAATCTTCTTTAACAATAAATACTACTTTAGTAAAGCCAGCTTCAATAGCATCATAGATTGAATAATCTATTATGAACTCTCCATTAGGTCCAACTGGTTCCATTTGTTTTAAACCTCCAAATCTACTTCCCATACCGGCAGCCATAATTAATAATGTTTTATCTTTTTTCATCTTTACCTCCATATAAATTATTACTATATATTCCATCTTTAATCATATTATTTATAGCATTTACTACTAACTCTTTATCTTCTTTATATGTTACTCCATACCAGTTAGCATGAGTTTCTATGACATCTACTATAACTCTATTCTCTTTTAATAATTCATTTAAAACTATTGGTATTAAAAACTCACAACTATCTAGATTATCTTTATTATCTTCTAAAAAGATAGGTAGTTTTTCTTCTAAGATGTTAAAAAGACTAGGTGTAAAGAGTAACATGTTCATAGAACAGATAGTATCTTTTTCTACTTCAAAAGGATTACTACCATCTAGTGGTGATACTTTTACTAAACTACCATCTAACTCAGTACTACTTTCTATTATCGTAATTAGTTCATTATTATCATTTACTTTACAGACACCACGTTTAGCGGCTCCATTAGAAGTTAAGGTATTACCAAGACGATAAGCGATTAAGCCATAATGATTATCTTTAATATTAGATAGATAATCTGATGCTTTCATATAGGCATCTCTTCCATAAAAGTCATCTGAATTAATGATAGCGAATGGTTCATTAATTTTATTTTTAGCACAAAGTATGGCATGAGCAGTACCAAGAGGTTTCTTTCTTGTCTTTAGTAGTTCTTGATACTCTTTAGGTATATTATCATTATTCTGAAAAACATACTCTACTTTTATATGTGGTTCAACTCTTTTGCCAATAGTCTCTTTAAATATATCATAATTTTCTTCTTTTATGATAAAAACTACCTTATTAAAGCCTGCCTTAATGGCATCATAGATAGAATAATCTATAATAAACTCGCCATTAGGTCCCACTGGTTCTATTTGTTTTAGTCCTCCAAATCTACTACCCATACCGGCAGCCATGATTAGTAATGTTTTATCTTTCATATGTCCTCCTAGTATTATTTTTCTTGTAATTTCAATATGTTATCACAAAATTCCTGCGTTTTTATATGTTATTTTCACAAAATTCCGGCATTTTTCAGCTTATTTTTCACATTTTTCCATATTTCTTTATACTTTAGTTAAACTCTTATGATTTTTCATAAGTTTCTTAACTCCATATGGATGTTTAAAAGCAACTGATACTAGAGAGTTGGTAACATCTACTACTTTACCTGCTCCAAAGTGTTCATGAACTACATAATCTCCAACTTGATAGTCAACATCTTCATCTCTAATAACATCTTCTTTATTAATATGTTTAACTTCTTCAGTCTTTTTAGTATTACTATCAATTAGGCTCTCATCTATTTCACTTATAAATCTACTTGGAGGATTAATACTATCTTCTCCAAATAGAACTCTTCTTCTAGCATTTAAGAGATATAATTTTTCTTTCGCTCTAGTTATAGCGACATAACAAAGTCTTCTTTCTTCTTCTGTTTCACTAGCACTCATTAAACAGTTGCGATGAGGGAATATTCCTTCTTCTAGGCCTAGAACAAAGACTATATCATATTCTAGTCCTTTAACAGAGTGAATAGTCATTAGACTTACTTTATGACGAGAGTCTTTATATTCGTCTTTATCATTAACTAGGCTTACTTCATATAAGAAATCTTCTAGAGATACTAATCCCATTCTCTCTTCGAATGCTTTAGTAATAGATTTAAACTCTTCAAGGTTTTCTAATCTTACTTCACTTTCAATACTCTTTTCACTCTCTAACTCAGCTTTTATACCAGTAGAGTCTAGGACTTTATCAATTAACTCTGTTAAGGTGACACTTTCTGCTACTTTTTGTAAAGAGATAATCAAGTCTTTAAACTTCTCTTCTTTACCTCCATCTATCGCTTCAAAGAGGCTTATATCTTCTTTATCAGCTTTTTCCGTTAAGTGTTCTATTGTTCTTAGTCCTATTCCTCTTTTAGGAGTATTAATAACTCTTAAAAAACTGACATCGTCTTTAGGATTAAAGATTAGTTTTAAATAGGCAAGTAAGTCTTTAATCTCTTTTCTTTGATAGAAACTAAAACCTCCGACAATACGGTAAGGAATATTATCTTTTAATAGTTCTTCTTCAATAACACGAGACTGAGCATTAGTTCTATAAAGTATGGCGATATCACTAGCATCTTTGCCACTATCTAAAAGTTTTTTTATCTCCATTGCAGCATAATGGCTCTCATCTTTTTCATCATAGGCTCTATAATAGGTTATCTTATCTCCCTCACCTTTAGTAGACCATAGATTTTTCTCTTTTCTTTTTTCATTATTTTTAATAACACAGTTTGCAGCATCTAGAATGGTCTTAGTAGAACGATAATTTTGTTCTAGTTTAATACTTAAAGCATTAGGATAATCTTTTTCAAAGTTTAAGATATTTTTATAATTGGCACCACGGAACCCATATATCGCTTGGTCAGCATCTCCTACTACACAAATATTTTTGTATTTAGCACTTATCATTTTAGATAAAATATACTGAGCTTCATTAGTATCTTGATACTCATCTATCAATATGTATTTATAACGTTCTTGATATTTTTGTAAGACATCAGGATGTTTTCTAAAAAGAGTTATAGGTAGAAGTAATAAATCATCAAAGTCCATAGCATTGTTCTTCTTTAATTTATCTTCATATTTATAATAGACTTCACTTACAACATTTTCATAGTCACTTGCAATATATCTTTCATAGTCTTTTGGAGAGATAAGTTCATTTTTACAATTACTTATTTTATTCCTAATGGCTTTAGGATTATAGATTTTAGGGTCATAGTTTAGACTCTTTAATATTTTCTTGACGATAGTTAGAGAGTCATCACTATCCATGATTACAAAGTTATTACTATATCCTAATTTATCATAGTTTTCTCTTAATATTTTAAGGCCAAAGGAATGGAATGTTGATATTTGAATGTACTTGGCAACACTTCCTATCATTTTATCAACACGTTCTCTCATTTCTAAAGCAGCTTTATTAGTAAAGGTTATGGCAAGTATCTCATAAGGAGATATATCTAACTCTTCTATTAGATAGGCAATTTTCGTAGTTAAGACTTTAGTCTTACCAGACCCAGCCCCCGCTAGTATTAAAAGAGGTCCTTCATTATATAAAACGGCCTTTTTTTGTTCTTCATTTAAGTTATCTAAATCTATATTACTCATATTATTACCTACTTCCTAATTCATTATATCATTATTTTAAGGAGGGGAAAAGAAAAAGAAGAACTTTACTCTTCTTTCATGTCGGCATCTAAGGCATAGAGAAAATAATTTATATTACGATAGAAGTTATCGATAGCAAGGGGTTCTATTATAAAATATAGTTTAGCATCAAGTAAATCTCTTAACATATTACTTATTAATAACCTTATTCTTCTAATAACAGCGATGCTTCTTTCTGTTAAGTTCTGTTGATTTTCTGGAGATAGGGGTAGACTATTATAATCTTCTAGTAACTCTGGATAGATTTCATTTAAAATATTATTTAAAACTTCTATATAGGAAGTAGCATTTGGATCTATTAGACCTCTTAAGAATGATGTTATCTCATATGCAGTTATATTATAGCCATACTCTGTATCTAGGGCAATAATAGGGTCTTTTCTTATTCTTTCTTTTAATCTATTTAACTCGCCTATGTATAGTTCTATTGTTATAATCATAAAGTTATACATTGTAGGATATGAGTAGGAAAATAGATTATTAGATGTCATCTCACCTCTTATTTCTCTTGCAAGATTTATAAACTCATTTGCAATAGATGTGGCTCTATCATTAAAAGATGTCAAGATTGTAATTAACTCATCATTCACTTCAAATGTATCTGTCGGAGTAAGTTTAAGTTGCATCTCTGTTATATCAGTACCAAGATTTAAATTAAAAAGTTTTTCTGTTAATCTTTCTATAGGCAGAGTATACTCTGTATAAAATATTTGATAATTTAGTCCTTTAGATGGTACTTTTCCATTAGTTAAGGTTACTATTTCTCTACCTAAATCTTGACTTTCTCTAGCTAGAAGCGCCGCTCTTCCTTTATAGGGATTATCTCCATAAAAGGAAAGTTCAATATTAATACAAAAATCTCTTAGTGTTCTTAAATAATATAGATTAGCATCTATAGATTCTTTATAAAACTCTTCTTCTGTTAACATTTTATCACCAATTAATTATATGCATGAAAAAAAAGAGATAGTATTTTAAGGTTCTTCCGAAAGTTTGCGGATTAACCAATAATAGAAAGTAGGATATATTCCTACTTTTTATTATGAACTTAATATTTGTGCAACAATCTCTTCTAAAGCAAAGTTGTCTAAAGTAGACAAAAAACATAAATAACTTTTCTTAAAAAGGTTGCATAATTTCTGTTTTCCATATACAATACGTTTGATAAGTTTGAATTTGTTGTTGTTACCTTCAACAAATCCAGAATTTATTTCAGAAGATATTGCGTTTCTAACGGCGGCAATATCTTTTTTTAAACCATTACAAAATGATGGTATATCATCTTTATATAACTCTATAAATATATCTAATAATTCTATATCATTACCAAATATAATATCGTGGAAATCAGTAAATATTGTTTTAATAGTTTTTATTATTGGATATTTTTCTTCAATAATAGGTAAATACTTTCCAATTTCATTATTTTTCTTTTTCTCATCAATTGTTAATAAATTTTTTAAAAGTTCTTGTCTTGTAATAATGGTAATATCATCAGGATATTCCATTTTAATATCTTGAAGCGGGAATTTACTTTTATATGAAATATTATTGTTTTTGGCTACCATAATAATATAACTACTAAGATTACTAATCGAACCCTTATATCCTTCTTTTAAAACATAAGCCAAAATATATTCTTGAGGTATATTATCTATTAACATTTTATAAACAATATTACGATAGTTATCTAATAAGCTTTTTCTATCTTTATATTTTCTCATCTCACTTAAACTTTCTACTTCTTCATCACTCATTTTAGAATATTTTAATAATGTTGAATATGATATGTTAAATTCTTTGGCAAGAGCCTGTTTTCCATGACAATCAATAGTTTTTAATCTCTCTCTTAATTCTTTTATTATTTTTTGTTTTTCAATTCTTCTTTCTTTTTGCTCTTTATATTGTTTGGAGTCAAAATCTCTTTTTCTATTATCAAAAGTAATAACATTTCCATTTTCATCTACTGGAGGGAGATTATCATATTTTAAACTATTCAGAATCTCTTGATTTATTGAGACTTGATATTTTGAAACTTTTTCTATTTTACCATCTAATATTTCTCCACCCTTTATAAATATTTTCTTTGGTATTTCTTTATAAAAAATATCTTTTAAATAAACAATTAGATTTTGAAATAAATGGAATCTATCTGCTACTTGAATACAATTAGGTAATATTTCATTAATTGCAGATGCATATTCACTGGCTCTATCTCTTGCAATTTTTTTAATTTTGGGGTGTTCTTTTAACCATTCCTTGACTGTATTTGCATCTCTTCCATCTAGTAGGGCAATTAGATGATGATCTTCTAAATCATAAATTGCTGTTGCATAACTTTGACCTTTTCTTTTGGCAACATCATCTATTCCTATCCCTTCTACTTCTTTATTATCCTTAACTTCTATTTTTTTTATAAGATTATCAATAGTATCGGCACTTACTTTCACTCCTAGAAAAGAAAGTACTAATGAACTACAACTTGAACTTAAATATATTGAAATGCCTAAGATAAATTGGACTAAATAATCTGTCATAACTTTATATTTCCTAACAAAATCAATTTCTTCTGTAAATACTTTAACTTTACAATTTGGATTTGTACACTCATATTTATGAGACTTTATTTTTAACCATACTGTTTTATTATGTATTGGAGTGTCTTGAACTGTCCTTATGTAATATTCATGGTATTCAGAACTTATATGTTTACATTCAGGACACTGACATTTTTCTTTCTTTGATTCTATATTTAAAATAATTTCATTTGATTTTTCTTCCATGTTTATTACTGGATAATTTTCTCCATATAAAAAAGTATTATTCATGCTGCTTCTCCTTCTATCTTAAACATAATACCAAAATTTTCCAACAATAAAAAGTAGGAATATATCCTACTTCCTATTATTGGTTAATCCGCAAACTTTCGGAAGAACCTATTTTAACTAATCTCTTATGCTTTGATATAATTTATTTAACTCTGTAAGAGGGTTATCTTCAACAGTTTTTTCTTCTTCTTTCGCTTGTTCTTTTTCTTTTTCTTCTTTTAGTATTTTAACCATAAGCTTATACTCATCTAAGGTAAAGTTTTGTCCTAATAAGTTTATAGCAGGTTGTTCTTCTTTCTTTTCTTGTTTTGGTTCTTCTATAATAACTTGTTTTTTAGGAACTTTATAAGCTTCTTTAACATCAAAATCATGAATTATATTATAGTTTGTAAAAGATTCTACTTGGATTAAATTATGTTTATATTGATATTTTCTTATAAGATAGTAAATTCCTAGAACTACCATCCAAAAGACAAAGATAAACATACTTAATTCTAAAAGACTTCTAACAGCATTACTGCTATATAATTCTGTGATATTAAAGACATCTAGGTTAAGTGTAGCGATTTGTGATATCGCTAATATAAATAAGTACATAATGATAGCGAACGCAGTAGAATTTATAACTTTTAGCTTAAAATCTGCTTTACTACTAAATATTGTTTTAAATAAAACAACGTTAGTTATAATTAACATAAGAAGATAAATAACAATATTTGGAAAGTAATAAGTTATAAACACTTCATTAATAGCATAATCTAACAAGGTCATAAAACTACTACCATACTGGAAGGCTATAAAGATAAAACCTGCTAGGTATAATAGAATATAAGTTCTTTTACTTTGCTTTCTATTAGAACCATTAGTAGTAATAAATATGATAGTTAGAATTACTATGGCTGCTAATATCATTAGATATAAGTTTTTAGATGTAATTAAATTAAAAACTGTTTGTAATTTTGTTATCAATGATAATGGACTCATTAATAACACCCCCTTTTATTTATTCGACACTATCTAGTTCTGCTATATAAATAGTTTGTGTAGAACTATCATCTTTAGTACAGGTAATTAAGGTAAGTGTCGTCTTATCATAATTTCTCTTAATAGAGACAGTACCTGTATTTTTTTGTTTATATATATTTGTTATTTTGTATTTGTAGTTTATACCGGCATAGGTAACTATAGCTTCATCTCCTACTTCTAGTTTGTATAAGTTTTTAAAGAAAGCTTTCCAACCAGTACCAGAGTGTCCTGCTATTATTAAGTTACCATTAGTAACATCCGGCATATCACTACCTTTTATTATTTCTATATTTGCTTCTACGGTATTAAGCTTTGATGTAATATTGTAAAAACCCCTTCTAAACTTTATTTTTGGTATTTCTAAGTAACCAATATAACTTTCAATATCTTGATAATTTTTTGTATTTGTTTCTTCTTCATCAGTATTAACTTCTGTAGTGTTAACATCATATATTTCATTCTCACGATTATCATATATCTGTTCATTCATATAATCATAGGCGAATAGTTTTTTATCACTGATGAAGTTATAAAGAATAAAGAATCCTCCAATTGTTATTACAAAGGCTCCAATAAGAGCGACTGTACTAGGAGAGATTCTTTTCTTCTTATTTAACTTTTTGTTTTTTGCCATTGTAGTATACGAATCCTACTCCGGATATTAAAAGTACTGATCCAAATAAAGTACTTATTAGGGATTTACTACTTCCAGTAAATGGAACTTCTACTATTTCGTTATTTTCAAAGAAAACTAAGGCAGTAGGTGTTTCATCACTGATTGTAAATGTATATATTTCATCACTCTTTGTATATCCTTCTGGTGCTTGTTTTTCTTCTACTGTATATTTGCCATCTTTTAATCCTGTAAGAGTGTGTCCTTCTTCTGTTGATGTAAATTCATCTACTATATTGCCATCACTATCTCTGATTATAAGTACGGCTCCATATATTGGATTACCTGTTTTACCATCAACTTTAAAGATGGTTACTAATTTTTCAATAGCTTTGTTTTCAATTGTAATTTCTGCTTTGTTATTAGTATCACTGATTGTGAAGTTATAAACTTTATCTGTTTTCTCATAACCTTTAGGAGCAGTTTTCTCTTCTACTGTATATGTTCCATCGGCTAAATTTTCTAAGATGTGTGATTTTGTTGTAGTAGTAAATTCTTCTACAACTTTTCCAGTACTATCCTTTACTACTAAGACAGCTCCTGCAACTGGTTTTTTAGTAACTGAATCTATTTTTATAATTTCTGCTGTTTTTTCAATTAATTTATTTTTTATAGTAATTTCAGCTTTATTATTTGTATCACTAATTGTAAATTTAAATACTTCATTTGTTTTCTCATAGCCTTTAGGAGCAGTTTTCTCTTCTACTGTATATGTTCCATCAGCTAAATCTTTTAGAACATGCGCACTTGTTGTAGTAGTAAATTCTTCTACGACTTTTCCATTAGCATCTTTTACTACTAAGACAGCCCCCGCTACGGCTTTACCTGTTTCAGCATCTACTTTTATGATAGTCGCTTCTTTATTGATAGCATCATTTTTAAATCTTATTGAGATATTTCTATTAGTATCACTAATTGTAAATGTTACTATTTGATCATTTAGGATATAACCAGCTGGTGCTTTAGTTTCTTGTAATGTATAAGTACCATTTGGTAAGTTTTTAATTACATGTGATGATGTTGTAGATGTCCAAGTTGCAACGGTCTTACCAGCACTATCTTTTACTACAAAAGTAGCTCCTGCTAGTGGTTTATTAGTAGCATCATCTATTTTAGTAATAGTAACTTTACTTGTTGAAAGTGTTAAATTAGTTTGATCTGTTACAGTCGATGTATCTGGATATAATGCAGAACCAAATACACTTTGTTTTGTTGGATCACTTGATTTATACATATAAGCTTTATTTATTGAACCTGTTGCTGTTGCTTTAACTGTAATATTTAAATTACCTACATCAACAGAATCAACTGGTATTCTAACTTTAAAGCTTTCATTTGTTGCAAATGATGTTTGAGCTGCTCCAGTAGAAGCATTAACTACTGTTGTTCCTGATGGAGCCCCACTTAATGAGATTGTATAATTACCTGTTGTATATAATGTTTTTACACTAATAGCATTAGATTCATAATTTTTTTTATCACTTGATAAGTTTAGTGAAGTATCATTATTTACTAAACTTATAGCTGGAGTAGCATATGAAGTAACTCCTTCAGCTCCTTCCACCAATTTAATGATATATTGTCTTAAACCATACGGATCAGAACCTGTTGTTTTAAAAGCATCTGGTAAATTGTGTGTACCCATGTGTAAATCCATATACCACCATAAAGCTGCTTGTGTGATATAGTAGTCTTTATCAGAATCACCAGTTATATTTGTTCTAGGATAGCCATTAGATAATATATAAGCGATTGGTGCTGGTGCTTCTCCTTCTAATGTCATTGTAACACCATAAGGAATACCAAGATTCATATCACGGCAATAAACATAGCCACCTAAACTGCTAGTTAATTTACCATAATGAATATTATCAATATATCCAGTTAATATTTTTTCACTATTTGCAGTGAAACTAGTTGGTGCAGCTGATGTTGCATTTGTGGATGTTAAAGTAACTATACCTAGCGTTGCTATTAAAACTGCAAGTATTGTTAATTTTAACTTGTTTATTTTTATTTTTTTCATTATAATCCCCCCAATTTGTTTTTGTGCCTATATTATAGCACTTTTTTTATAAATATGCAATATATTTCGAAAAATAGCAAAAAGTAGAACTGTTTAAACAACAAATCAGTTCTACTATATTATATTATTTTTTTATTTTATTTTTCTTTAACTTCTTTAGATTCTAGTTTTTCTAGTACATCACTAACTACATCAATGGCTTTTAATCTTAACTCTTCAGCTGCTTTTTCTAAGACTGGTGTTCCTTTAGCAACAGCAAGATTAACTAAGTCTTGGCATTTTTTCTTAATATCTTCACCTTTTTTCTTAGCAATCTTTAAAGCTTTTTCTTTATCTAAATCTTCTAGTTCAGCTTTAATTTCATCTACTTTCTCTTCAAACATCGCTTTAACTTCTTCAGTATCAACTGATTTTATTTTAGAAACGACGTTATCTAACTTTTCTTTTAAATCTTTTCTTGTTTCACTACCTTTTTTAGGTGCAAATAAAATTCCTAGGCCTGCACCAATAGCAGCTCCTGCTACAAATTTTCCAATTCCACTTTTTTTACTCATCAATATCTCCCTTTCCTTTCCTATTAAATATACTTGTTATAAAATTAACAATACTACCAACAACAGTATCAGTAACTAAAGTTAATTTATTACTAACAGTATCAACTAAATTAAAGACTCCATCTAAATTGTCTAGTTTTTTCTTGGTATCATCTAAAATAGCATCTACTTTATTTAGTGTGTCTAACGCTTTTAAAGCTAGAACTATTAAAATAATTACTAATACTATTAATAGACTATCCAAAATAACCCCTAATAATTCCACTTTTTATTCTCCTTTCTTTTCATCATACATTGAATCGATTAAATCAAATAGATTATCTTCAATGCTAGTATCATCATTTTTAGGTTCCTCTTCATCAAAATTCTTTAAATCTGTTCTTCTACCTGTCGCTTTTTCATGAGAAACATCTTTATAGTCGATGTTATACTCTAATCCTAAATCACTATAGTATTCTTCAGCATCTCCCATAGTAACTTTTGCAACTGATGGAGTATTATCATCACTAATATCTAGAAGGCTATCTTCTTCTTTAATAACAAAATCATCTGCTTCTTTTTCATCATCTTTTGGGGGGTCTTTTTGTTTGTTTGAAGTAAGCTCTTCTTCAAAGATATCATCACTATTGCCATAAGCCTTTTCTCTAACACTATCAACATCAATATTTTTTGACTTATAACTACTAGTTATTCTAACTTCTTTTTTTGTCACAATATCGTCTTTTTTGTAGTTTTGGTCTAAAACACCATAAATTGGAGAAATAATTGGAGAAGGATGAAATGTTTTCTTTTCTTTTTGTCTAGAAGCACTACCATATTCATGTATTTTTATTTCATTATCATTAAGAGAACCATAAAGATTTTTCTCTTCATGTTTTTTATCTCCTTGATATAAAGGCCTTGTTTCTTTAACTTCTTTTTTTATAGGTTTAGGTCTTTCTTCTTTTTTAGGTTCTACTTTAGGAAGTGGTTTTGGTTCTTTCTTTTCCTCTAAATCAATAAAATCATCATCTAAGATAGCTTTAAACTTAAAATCTCTATTAGGAGTTTCAACCTTTGTCTCTTTCTTCTCTTCTTCAACTATTAAATCTTCCTTTGGCGCTTGTTTCTTAGGTTTATCTTCAACTATTATTTTTTTGGCAATAGGTTTTTCTTTCTTCTTTACTTCTTTTTTTTCTTCAACTTCTACATATTCTTCTTCAAAAAGAGCATTTTTTAATTTATCTAGTAGTTTCATGAATTTACTCCACCTTTCTTAGTTTTCTTCTATTTCTATTCTATCTTCGCTAGTATTCTTATCGCCATAGCCTTCATAGATACCATATTTTTCCTCATATTCTAGATAGGTATCCTTTGTAGCAGTACTGCCTTTTGGTTTCATAACGTCATATGTATCTTCTTTATAATTTAGGACATTGTTACCTATAAGACTCTCTAAAACTGTTCTGTTAAATTCTAGAGACTTTAAAATACTACTCATATTTATAATAGCACTTTTTATCTCATTTTCTTTAACAAATGCTTCAATTTTACCATAATTGTACATGTATTCTATAAAATATCTATCTGTATCTTCTATTTTTGTTATTTCTAAATAGCCTTTTTTCTTGTTATAGTTTAATTCTTTAGAAAAGTATGCTTTTTTATTTACTTTGTAATCTGCCTCTTCTTTATTATAGTAACTAATAACATCAATATAGAAATAGTAGGTATTATTGTACTCATCTTTTAAACTAGCATTATATTCGTCTTTTTCTAATAGTTTTAAGCCTTTAGGTATATAGTACTCATATCCTTCAAAGACATTATTAGATAGGTTCGTATTACTTTCTAGCATAACATCTACTACTTCATCTATACTCATATTGGTTAAGTTAGTACAACCTGTTAGAGTTAAGACAGCGATTATTAATAAAATTATTTTCTTTTTCAATATGCAACACCTACTCTTATATAATTATAGCAAATAAATATTTAGTTTGTCACTTCTTTTGTGCAAAAAGATGATAGACATTTTTCCCTATTTTATTAAAACGCATCTCATATTCACTCATAATTATATCAGTATGGGTTTTATGATAGTCAAATGAGATATCACTTAAGGCATAGCCATTACTACTTAAAGTTTCAAGGGAATAGATAAATAAATCTTCATTATCAGTTTTCATTTCTATTCTTTTAGTATCTTTAAATAAAGTATCATACTTATCTAAAAATATTTTACTAGTTAACCGTCTATTGTGCCATCTTGTCTTAGGCCATGGGTCTGAGAAGTTTAAATAGATTAAATCTATCTCTTTAGAAAATACTTTATCTATATCTAGAGCATTCATTCTAATTAGTTTTAAATTATCTAAGTCATCGGGTATTTTTTTAATTGCTTTTGCCATAACACTATCAAACTTTTCTATTCCTATATAATTAATATCTTTGTATTTAAGGGCATTTTCTAGAATAAATTTACCTTTACCCATGCCTATTTCAATATAGATAGGATTATCATTATTAAATAGTTCTTTCCATTTTCCTTTATAGCCTTCAGGATTTTTAATTAAATATTTACAATTATTTAGTATTTCTTCTTTATCTTTAACATTTCTTAAACGCATAATAAACCTCCAAATCATATAGCATATTTTATCATAAATATATAATCTTTTGAATATAATATCTTGAAAGTGAGGAAAAATATATGAATCAAGGTATGCCTATGTGGCCAAATAACCCTAATATGAATCCTAATATGGGAGGATGGCAAAACTTTAATAATATGAATCAAAGACTTAATAATCTAGAAAATCAAGTTAATAAACTTGAAAGACAAATGAGAAGATTAGAAAATAGGGTTAATAGAATTGAATCATCTATGATTAGCCCAAGAAGTTATGATAGTCAATCTACTGGTTATGGTAATAGTAATGATAAATATATGATGTAAAATATTTTAAAAAGACATAAAGAATTTCAATTCTTATATGTCTTTTATTATCTAATAATTTCTGTTCTTAAGAGTTCACTTGTTTTATAATCGTAATAATTGATTGTTAAATGCCAATCTAGTTTATCATTAAATGCTTGTAATAACATGGATGAATAGAATATTTTTAATCGCATAATATTGCCCCTAGATTTCTCTGTAGCAGTATCATAATAAATATTAAAAATGTTGTAATCATCATTCCAGTTAATATCATAATGATCATTAATTTTTTTTAGTGAAGATATTTCCGCTTTTAATGAAGTGTTAATATTAGCTAAAATGTCGCTCTTAGCTTCCTTAAGTATTTCAAGACAAAAAGTATTGTCTTTATAACTAAGATTATATATTTCATAACCAATTAATTTATCTGTTATGTTATTTTGATATCTTATCTTATCACCATTTGCTAAGTCAGAAGGTATATAATATTTTTCTTTTTCTTTATTTGATTTTTTAAAATTTTCTGTTATCAAATATTCTTTTATTCCTTTATGCACATAATTGATTACATTAGATATTTCCTGACCATCTGCAGCTTTAAATGAAAATAATATGCTACCTGTTTTTGTATTAAAGAAATTTACATTTGTTTTATAATTATACTCTTCTTCATCAACTAATATAATTCGATATAGTCCTGTATTTAGTAAAAAATTGGTTATTTCTTCATCTGATAATTCACTTCCATCTTCTTTTTTTAAAACTGTTTTTATTCCTTCATAGTCTCTGCTATCAATATCTTCTACTAAAGTCTTGGTTATATTTAACATATTTTCTTTTGTTTCTTTGATCATATCACTCTTGAATAATAAAAAAATAAATATAATTATGATTATTGTAATAAGAAGAAGCTTTCTTTTTCTCATATTTTTCACCTTAACCTTTTCTTTATTGTATTATTTTATGTTAATTACTGTCAATAAAAAAAATTATTATTGATTTACCTTCCATTTTATATTAATGTTAAATTGAGGAGGAGATAATATGAATTGAAGTGTAATTTTAGAAATGGTTGTTGGCATTATTTTAATGATTGTTATGGTTGTTGGTATTTTAATGTTTTGTGGACCTTATGTATTTGTGAAAAAAGAAGATAGGTTTGATGATAAAAAAGTTTTTAGAGCTAAACGTATAGGCGCTATTATAGCAATTCTAGCGGGTGCAATTTTATTTTTCACTTTATAGAAAGGAAAAAGGTTGAAAAAACATAATTAAATTGAAACATGAAAAAGAAGTTCAAAATTTAGAATTTTTTTGAACTTAAAGTAAGTCGATGAAGACTATAAAATAAGTTGTTCTTTGAAATAGTAAACTGTTATTAGGTATTCTGCATAGTAATGTTGTAATCTAAATTAGTTAAATAAGAAATCATTTCTTCTGGAGTGTTTTTAATATTATTATGGGCTATTATGGGCTTTAAAGTTTTTATTCATTAAAATTTTCGAATCTCTTATAATCAAAAACTTCGCTAGTAAGTAAGATATGGTAAATACTCGTAAGTAATAATATTGCAATATCAATAATGGCTTTGTTATTGCCACGACATCTTTTTAAAGATTCATATCTAGCTTTAATGGCATATAAAGCACACTGAATAAACAAATGTCTAATATAAACACCAGCTTTGGTGATTATAACAGATTTCTTTTTCTTGGCATATTCATTACATCTAGGTGTTAAACCAGTCCAAGAACAAAGTTGGTTATTATCAATAAAAGTATTCATATTTGTACCAATTTCTTCTATAATAAATATCGCTGATATTTCTTTTATACCTAGAAAGATTAAAAGAAGATTGATTTCAGTAGAATATTTATGAGCAAGCTTTAAAATTTATTCTTCTAATTCATCGATATATTCATTAATTAATTGAATCGTAATGTTTTAGAACAATATTCATTTTGATGATTGGGATTCATCAAAATTATCATTGATAGATTTCAAAATCTCTTCAGGTGATAATTTCAAATTTTTACAAAGTAATGGTGTAATATCATCTAAAGTTAAATTAGGGTTAGAAAACATTAACTTTAAAATTGATTGGGATGTTTTTCCAAAACATCTGTTACAACATTAGCAATTTGAACATTAGACATAGTAAGAGAATTTTGAAATCTATTTTTTCTCCAGAACGAATATTAACGAGTTTATTGCGATAATGCATCAAATCTCTTAATTGTCTAATATTGGCAGGTGGCATAAAAGAAGGTTCAACAAGCCCATGTTTAAACATATCTGCAATCCAAATAGAATCTTTTTTATCTGTTTTTTTACTAGGTATTGATCTAACATATTTTGAGTGAGTAATAATACATTTACATTTTTCTTCTAAAATGTTGAATACAGGGATCCAATATTTACCAGTAGATTCCATA
This sequence comes from uncultured Bacilli bacterium, assembly GCA_963929435.1. Lineage (GTDB taxonomy): Bacteria > Bacillota_I > Bacilli_A > RF39 > UBA660 > Onthousia. Next base: position 13,689 of record CAWVIV010000007.1, on the reverse strand, counting down.
CAAACACCCAAAGTACCATTAGAAGCTAACCAACCATGACATTTAATTAAATCTTCAGTAAAATTATTAAAAGATCTAGTTTGGTAATCAGTGATATCATGTTCATTTGTCTTTGCGATAGTTACAACAACAATCTTTTGTCAACATCAATAACAGCACAATTTCTGTTAACACTCTTTAACATAAACAAATTTCCTTTCTAAATATTTTGTTAAAGGGCCTTGACTAAAAATTCTCAACTATAAAAGCAAGTAACGATTTTCACATAGATAAGGTTCCGTGCTCAAAAGGCAACACTCGTTTGTACACCGAGAATAATCGACACATATAATTATACGGACTTAAAGTTAAACTTTAACACTACTCACCTCGTCGTGCTCTATAGCTTGCCCAATAACAGTTTATTGTTATATAATAGAAGAACAATATTGCAAATTTAATTATTTATTTTAATTCAATTTGTGCCTTTCAAAGAACTGAAAAGATGATAGAAAGGAATGTTAGTTAATTATGAACAAAGAAAAGTTTTTTACAAAAGATATAATTATTTGTATTATTATATTAACAGTCATTTTAGGAGGAGATTTTTTATTACCTAATTCAGGTGATTTAGTTTTACTTGATGAAATTTTTGACGTTTCAGTTATTGTAATAATATTAGGTTATGTTATCTATAGGCTATTTAAAGTTATTAAGAAAAATGCTGGTTATAAAAAAATTATAGTTATTATGCTTATTATTTTATGTTTTGGAATATGTATTTATTTTTCTAAAAATATTGTTTTAGATATAATTAATGGGCCAACGGAAATAGAATTATATGATTATATGGTTTCAAAAAAAATGACAAACAGAATAGTTGAAACAAAGTATTATATTAATGGAAAGGATGAATATAGTAATAAACATATAATGGAAATTTCTGAGGATGATGCAAATAGAATTTCTGCAAAATATAGTAGCTATGTTACTATTGTATATTACAAAAATACAAAAAGAGTTATTAAAATCTATTAATTAGGAGGTATAAAAATGGATAGTTATAATATTATTGGTATATTACTAATGATACTAATTACAATTTTAGGCTTGTTTATATTTATTATGCCAAATAAATGTGTAAAAAAAGAAGACAATGATAATCCTTCGAAAATAAAACAAGCAAAAAGAAAAGGTTTAGTAATTACTATTCTAGGAATAGTCGCCACTATCTTAATTATTATATTATAAAAAAGAACTTGAACGACAATGTTATTAACTTAAGAATGACATAATTAAAGAAATGGCATTCTTTTTGTAATCTATTGCAAAATTTTATTTACAGACTCAACAAGGCTTTAATATTATTTTTTAAAACTTTACGCTATGTTGTAGAATTTGAGGGATAGTGATATAATAATAGTGTCGAGAGTGAATTTAGAAAGGAATATCTTTGATTGGCCAGTCAATCTAAATTCATTCTCGACAAATGAAATTTTAGGCTGGCCAATCAAAGATATTTTTTTAGGTTTATTTATGATATTAGAAGTTAATAATTTATTGCCAAATGAATTGCGTGTTATTATTAAAAAATTACAAAAGTTATTAGCTATGCAAGAAAATAGTAAAAGTATTATTAATGAAGTTATAGGTAATGAAAGAAAAAATATTTGTTGTCCAAAATGCCAAAGCTCTAACATTGTTAAAGATGGTACTTATAAAGGAAAACAAAAATTTAAATGTAAAGATTGTAATAAAAAATTTAATACTTTAACTAGTACACCATTTCATCATACTAGGTTAACATATGGTCAAATAGAAGAAGCTTATCAATGTTTAGTTGATAAACATTCAATTAGAAAAAGTGCAAAAAGAATTGGAGTTAGTACCAAAACTGCTTTTACTCTGAGATTTAAATTGATAAGTTGTTTAAAGTCCACCAGAACTAATGCTAAATTAAGTGGCGATATGGAATTAGATGAGTACTATTTATCTATAAATTTAAAAGGAACAAAGAAAGAAAACATTCCAAGTGCTTCTAAAAAAAAGAAAGAGCAGTGGCTCAAGTAAAAGGGGAATAAGTAAACACAAAGTATGTGTTACTTCAGGAATTGATGAATGTGATAACATTTACTTAGAGCTTGCCGGCACAGGTCCTGTTACCTCTGATATGATTAAGAATACTATTGCATCTAAAATTGTTAATCCCAAAAAAGTTATTACTGATTGCAAGAGTTCTTATGAAAGTATTGCTAAAGAAAACAAATGGAAGCTTAAACAAGTAAAATCCGGTACATATGTTGATGATGATAAAAATAATCTTGCAAATATAAATTCAATACATTCTGAGCTTACTTCTTTTCTCAGTGCTTTTCATGGTGTTTCTACAAAACGCTTACAAGAATATTTAAATTGGGTTGTTTTTTCAAAATACCAAAATTATAGTATTGATTATTTAGAACAAGCGGATAACTTTGAAAAATGTACTATAACAAAAAAACAGATATTAAATTTGATAATGTTTGTGACAATCATAGTATATTAGATTTCTATGATGTCTATAAAGACTATAACTATCATCCCTCAAATTCTACAACATAGCGAAACTTTATTAAAATGTTTTTCTTTGATTTATATGATATCTATTTTTAGAATTAGTATTCCTTTCATTTTTCTTCCAGGTTTTATTGGAACTATGTATTGTGTAATTGCTTCTAAAAATCTTTCCATCATCTCAGCACGTTTATTATTATCTTCTTCTAAAAAAATATAAATTAATGTATTTTTGAATATTCCTATTGCCATATTATTATTTATTTTTACTTTATTTTTATATTTAAATTCTGAAACTACTTCATTACCATCATTAATAAATGACTGAAGCATATTAGCAACTAATACTTGACTATATATATCTTTTTTAATTAATATTTCTTTACTGTTTGTTATATATCTTATTTTTAAATCGTTTTTTAGATTTTTATAATTTAATTCTGTTTTCCATCTTAAATTATAAAGTTCTTTAAGTTTTTTAGTAGAAAATTATTTTGAATCCAAATTAGTTAATAAATATTCTATTTCACCTGTATCTAAAATAATTTTTACACATCTAAGTTTAATTGCATTTCCATTCATATAATAATTATATAATTTAGGATCTTTATCTTTGTAATATCTAATTCTGTTATATTCATATTTTATTTCTATGTTTTCATCATCAGTTTTCATTGCTTGATTTTCTTTTTCATATACTGCTGATGAAATTCTAATTAAAAATAGTTCTTTATTTTTTATTGCTTTATAGAAAAAACTTAAATCTTTATAATTTCTGTCTGCTATTGATATTGATTTAAATTCTCCTAATATATTTTTTTATTTATTGTTTCTAAATTTTTTTAAACATTTCTGTTTCACTATAATTATATGGACTAACAATTGTAGCTGAGGTGTATTTATTTAATACGTCATAATATTTTGAAACTGTTACTCTGGTACATTGATTTTGTCGCTTGCCATTATATTTTTATCCTGCTCTTTTTGTATTTGGTATTTCAAAATTTCTTCCATATATTGCCTCTAACACATATCCTTTATATGTTTTTACTTCATTTGGAAAATTATGATAAAAATCTTTTAATGATTCTTGAATTAAATATGTAAAAGCTTCTGGATTTAATTTTTCTCTTTGTTTGAATAATCCTGGTGAACTAATATTTTGCACATCATTTATATTATTAAAATTTAATATTTCCATTTTTGTTGACAATCCTCTCTTATTAATATAATACTATATCGTATGGTGTTTCTTTTCTTTTTCTTATCATAACAAAAAAAGACAAAAGATTAAATCCTTTATCTTCATTTTTCTTAAGTTAATAATGTTCTTTTTTATTTGCGACTCCTACCAATAGTTATGCTTTCTAGAGAACATGTTAAATTTGCTTTTTTTTCATTTATTCTATCGAGTAAGTCTGCCATTTCGTTTTTAGAACCATAGGAAACTACAAATGATTCTAAAGTAGATAACATTCTTTTACCAAGATTAATTAAGCATTCTAAAAGTTGATAGTTAGATTCGTCATTAGGATTTTCTTTTATTCTTTCATATACTTCTCCCATTTGTACCTCTAAATAATTATAATTTTCAGTCATTTTCTCATATAGCAAATCAAAATTATCCATAAAATTTATTCTCCTTTTCTTTATCTGTTTATACTTATTATAGCATTGTTTATATTAAACTACTATTTTTTTTATTTTAGGTTATACTAAAATTGACAGTTAATGTTAAATAAATTATACTTTATATAGGAAGTGACCATATGGAATTAAGAGTTTTAGAAAAAAATGAGTATGAAAAATTTGTAAAGACTAATCCTTATAAAAGCCATTTTTTACAGTCTTATGATTGGGGACAATTATCTAAGGAAGAAAGAGGTCTTACTCCTTATTATTTAGGACTTGATGATAATGGCAAAATTGTAGGGGCAACTTTACTTTTAAAGAAAAGTTTACCTTTAGGATTATGTTATTTGTATGCCCCAAGAGGTTATGTAATTAACTTTAATGATAAAAAAATACTTGATAAGTTTACAGAAGAGGTTGTAAAGTTTGCGAAAAGAAAAAAGGCAATTTACGTAAAGATTGACCCTGATATTATTTGGAAGAAGGAAAATTATAAAGGTGAAGTTAGCGAGGTTGAATCTAAAGATAAGAAGATTTATAATGAATTACTTAGATTAGGTTATAAGCATATGGGCTTTACTAAGAATTTTGAGAGTGCACAACCTAGGTATACTTTTAGGATTGATTTAAATCAGTCTATGGAAGAGATTGAGAGTCATTTTTCAAAGACAACAAAACAAAGAATTGCCAAGTCTCTTAAGCTTAAGACGAAAGTAGAAATAGGAACAGAAAAGGATTTGCCTACTTTTTATCATTTAATGATGTTAACAGAGTCAAGGAAGGATTTTGTTTCTTATGGAATAGATTATTATAAGACTTTATATAGGCTATTTAATGAGGATAATAAAGCGACTTTGTTTTTGGGTAAAGTTAATATCAAAGATAGCTTAGAGGTATTAGAGAATGATTTAGATGAAGTTAATAAAAAGATAGATGAACTTCCTAAAGAGAATATGTCTAAGAGTGCTAAAAATAAGCTTAAGGAGTTTACAAGACAAAAAGAAAATCTCGAAAAAGAAGTAGAGAAATATAATAACTATTTAAAAGAATATGGAGAAGAAGTTACTTTATCTGCCCATATGATAATAGAATATGGGGATAAAGCTTGGGTTCTATATGCAGGTAATCATAATATCTTAACAGAAACTTATGTTAATTATCATACATACTTTGAACATTTAAAATTCTGTAAAGATAGAGGATTAAAAATATATGATCAGTTTGGAACGATTGGAGATTTATCTAAAGATAATCCTAGACTTGGTCTACATGAGTTTAAAAAGAAATTCGGTGGGGACTATGTTGAGTTTATGGGAGAATTTGACTATGTTGTTAAACCAATCTATTACTTTGCTTTTACAAAGTTAGTACCAATTTATAGAAATATGATTAAAAAAAGAAAGAAGAAGGAACTTAATGATGAAATTAAAAGAGATTAGTTTTGAAGAATTAGAGAACTTTGCTTTAACTACTGATGAAGCGACTTTTCATCAGACTAAGGGCTGGGCTAAATTAAAAGAACATAATGGATGGCATCATTATGTAGTAGGCTTATATGATGAAGATAAAATAAAGGGAGCGGCTTTACTTCTTGCAAAGTGTGTTCCTATTGTTAAGAAGTATATGTTTTATTCACCTAGAGGCTTTTTAATAGATTATCATGACTATAATTTATTAAAAGTGTTTACAGAAGAAGTTAAGAAGTTTGCTAAAAATAAAGGTGGTATTTTTATTAAGATAGACCCTTATGTTATGTATAAACAAAGAGATATAAATGGAGATTTAGTTAAAGATGGTATAGATAATAGTGATACTGTTGATAATTTAAAGAAGTTAGGTTATAAACATTTTGGATTTAATTTAATGCAAGACTCCCTACAACCTAGATGGATGCATACTATTACAGTTAAGGGTAAAAATGTTGATGAGGTTATGAAGGATATGGACCCTAAAACAAGACAGATTCTAAGAAAAAATGAAAGACTTGGTGTAAGAGTGCGGGAAATAACAAGGGATGAGTTACCTATATTTAAAGATATTATGCAACATACGGGAGAACGTAGAGAATTTATTGATAGACCTTTATCATATTATGAGAATATGTGGGATAGTTTGCATGATGATGGTATTTTAAAAATCTTAATTGCTGAGATTGACTTTGATGAAGAGATAGAGAATACGAAAAAAGAGATAGAAGCTTTAGAGGAATCTATTAAAAAAAGAAAAAAACAATATGAAGATAAAAGTAAGCCTATGAATGAGAAGAAATATCATAGTAAACAAGAATTTGAGAAAAGTGAAATTAAGAGACTGCAAAAGAATATTGAAAAAACTAAAGATATGAAAGATGAGTATGGTAAAAAGCCAATACTTGGAGGAATTTTATTCTTAATTTATGGCAAGGAAGTATTATCACTTTATGGAGGTTCTAAAGCTGAACTTATGAGTTTTCAATCTGCTTATACTCTTCACTTTGCAGGGGTTAAGTATGCTATAGAACATGGCTATGATACATATAACTTCTATGGTATCACAGGTGACTTTAGTGAAAGTAATCCTTTACTTGGACTTTATCTATTTAAGAAGAGTTTTGGTGGTCAAGTAGTAGAATTAATTGGGGAATTTGACCTTATTATTAGTCCTTTCTGGTATCATGCTTATAAGATTAGTTATGCTCTTTATCATAAACTTAAAAATATTAAAAGATGACTGTGTTTTAGGTCATCTTTTAATATTTTTAAAACTCATCATTCATTAGAAAATCAAAGATATTTAGATGTTTTATACCATCCTTAGAATAATCTTTTTTGTCTAAAGAAATAATATATTTTTCATTATCATCATCTATACAGTCAAAAGCTCCAAATTCTCTTTTTATCGTTTCTTCTTTATCTAATTTATAACAAACTTGTATGTATTTAATTTTATTGTTTTTTACAGCGATAAAGTCAATTTCGCCTTTTTTAGTCTTACCTATATAAACTTTATAATTCTTACCTATTAAATCATTATAGACAATATTTTCTAAAGCGATAGAATAGTTTAAATCTGTTCCTGTTGTTTTAATTTGTTTAATTCCTAAATCAGTAGAATAATATTTATTTAAAGTTTTTAAAATAGTCTTACCATGAATATCATATCTATTTACTTTATTCATAATAAATGTTGAAGTAAAGGCTTCTAGATAATTATAAAGAGTATCGTTTGCAATATTATGATGTTCTTGTTTTAAAAAATTAATGACATGGTCTCTTGAGAATTCTTTTCCTTCTGTATCTAGTATATATTGTAATAATTTGTTAAATGATGAAACATCTTTTATATTTAGTCTTTCTACAATATCTTTTAGAATAATAGAGTCATAAACACTTTCTAAATAGTTAATTTTATCATTATCATTTTTAAATAAAAATCTTTGTGGCAGGCTACCCCATTTAAAAATATCTAATAAAAGTTCTTCATATTTGTCTTTTTTAGTATTAGTTAGTTCTACTACTTCTTTAAATGACAAAGGATTAATTTTAAAACTAACATATCTTCCAGAAAGGTCTGTTGATAATTCTAATAAAGTCATTCTACTGTTTGAACCAGTTATAAATATACTATATTTATCTGTAATTCTAAGAGAATTAATGCCTTTTTCAAAATCTTCTACTTTTTGTATTTCATCTAAAAATACATAATACTTATTATTATTATTATTTACTGTTAATGATTCTATATAATTGTATAAATCCTTAGCTGTTTTAATAAAATCATATTTTAAAGATTCAAAGTTTATATAGATTATATTTTCTTCATTAACACCCTTATTTTTTATCTCATCTATTATTTGAGTTAAAATAACAGATTTACCACTTCTTCGCATACCATAAATTATTTTAATTAAGGAAGTAATATCATAAAAGTCTCTTATTTTAGATAGATATTTTTCTCTTATAAGCATAATTCATCACCTGTTTACATTATAATATAGATATATATTTTTGTAAAGTTATTCCACTGTACTGGAATAACTTTTTTTACTTTAAGTCGAATTTTATTTCACCTTTGCCATTAGATGAAGTAATTGTAGTGATAGCACCATTTATAATAGTCATTCTAGGAGAAACATGGCCTATATCTGTGTTAATTATGATAGGTATATTTAAATCCTTTAAAGATTCATAAATTGCTTCTTCATAAGTAATATCATAATAACTATTACAAGCAAAAACTCTACTGAAAAGTATTCCTTTAATATATTTAAAATAACCATTGTCTTTTAGTTTCCAAAGAATTCTAATAATAGATTCACTAGATAGCTCACAAACATCAAAGTACCAAATGATACCATCATTTTTATATTTTTCTATAAAATCTTTAGTTTTATCAAATCTTGTACCAAATAAATCAGTAATTATATCAAGACAACCACCAATCATTCTGCCTTTTATGGTAATAGCGTCTTCGTTGTTTAAGAGTTTCCAATAGACTTTTTTAGTTAAATTAAAGGGTTCTAATCCTGTTATTAATTTCTTATCTTCTTCATATTTAGAAAAACTTGTCTGTTCTATAATATTACCTTTTAATATTTCTAAGTTATTGTCTAATGAATTATGCCAAGGCTCCATTCCAAATGTTTTAAAGTTATCGGCATATATAGTGGCAATATCTAAATTAGTTGTAATAGTAAATAGCAGCCCTGTAGGGTCAGAATAACCTTGTAACCATTTGGGATTATCTTTAATAACATTAAAGTCTACTTCACTTAACATCTCAAGTAAGAAATCTCCTCCACCAGATGTAATAATTGCTTTAACATCTTTATCTTCATAAAGTTCTTCTAATTCTCTTGCTCTTTCTTTACTAGTACTACTTCTGCCTTTGATACTACATCTAACATTAGGTGTTTCTTTTATATTAAAGCCACGACTATTAAAGTTTTTAATAGCATTATCTAATCTTTTAAGTTTAACTTCATCAGTAATTCCATCTGAAGGTGCAGTTACACCAATAGTATCTTTTTCTTTTAGAAATTCTGGATAAATCATAAGTCCTCCTCTTTCCAAGGCATAATCGTTAACTTAGGCCATTTCTTTTTCCACTTATTTACCTTTTTTATGTAATCAACTTCAGTAAAATCTATTTTTACGGGTCTTATTATCATATTAAACAAATCATTAAGTCCATAGGGAGCATCTACTATTAATTTATTATTTTCTAGTCTTACTCCTATACAAGTTATAGTGGTTCCCCATCTACTAACTGCATCTTCTAAACTTATATATGGCTTTCTATTGTCATTATATTTTTTATTGTACCACAAATGTACTCTTGCTTCGTTTTTTATATCTAATTTTATATTTAAATCACTTAATAAATCTTCTATATATTTAATAACTATGTCTTCTTTTTCATAAGAGGTATCTTCATCATAATAGACAATATCATAATCATTTATATTTGCATCTATTTTAAAACCATGAAGATAGTTAAAGGACAGTTTGGTTAATACAGCCAGCTCCTACATAATAATTTTTTAAGTTAGATTTCTCTAATCGTCTTAATACTTCTTTTAAAGTTTCATTTTTGAGTAGTATTTCTTCTAAATCTTTTAATTGTTCATTTAAGTTTTTACTTTCCATAGTACTCCTTAGTGTCTTATTTTATGGATTAATTTTATTAAATAATAGATAGGGGATGTCTTTATTTCAAATTCTCCAATTAACTCTTCTACAAAGCATTAAAACCTGTCTTAAACTCATAGATACCATAATCTTTATCATTTTTATCAAAAGTGTTTGGAATACCATAAAAATTATATCTTGCAAAGTTATGTTCTATAGCATATTTAATCATTTCCCACTGGATTAGATATTGTGAATTATACATCATAAACTCTTCATAGTTACCACTTGATAAATAGATTATTTCAGGATCTGTCATAATAAACATAGAACCTGATAGAGTTATAACATTTCCATGTTCTTTTTTAATAGACTCTGCTTCTTTTATTCTTTTATTTATACCATTAATCGCTTCATTAATAGACTTTCTTTTACCATCATTATATTTAGCATCTGATAACTTTGATAGCTCTTCTTCTTTTTCTTTCTTTTCTTTATTTAATAGTTCTAAATGTTTATCTAAGTCTAATTTGGTTATTAAATATTTTATTTCATCCTTAGGTTTAAATAGGTCATACATATTCTCAAAATATTGTAAATTTCTAATGGTAAAACCTTTTCTTTTACCAGTCTCTTCCATAATCTTATAGAATTCTTTTAAGTCTTTTTTTTCTAGTTCAATTATTTCTATACCATTTTTTAGAGTCTTTCTAATCGTATTTCTAGTATTTGGTTTCATATTCTTTAGTATTTCATCTTCTGTTTTATCTTTAATATCTAAAACATACATCCAAGATACTTGTTCACGGTTTTCAAGAGGAAGTAGTTTAAAGCCTAATGACTTTATTTCATCTACTATTTTAGTATTATTAACTCCTCCTTCTACTTCTTCTCCTTTACCATTACGTCTTTATTTATAACGTAAGGATCAATTCTTAGAACATAACCTTGGTGTTTTTTAACAAAGTCTGTTAATAATTTTAGAAACTCAGTCAATGCTTTTTCATCATTATAATCTACTAAAGGTCCTCTTGGTGTATAAAATTCATACTTGTTAAAGTGTCTTTTTTTACCTACTAATAGAGTTGCCCCTACTAACTTGTCATTATCGTATAATCCTAAATAATAAGAAGACCATCCATTTAATTCTCTTAGTTTACCTATTTCTTCTGTTTGCATAAAAGTCCTATAAGGACTCTTTTTAGCATAATTTTCAAACGTCTTAACATCTATTTCTTTTAATGTCATTTTATTTCCTCCTAAACTTACTAGTTATCTTATTTATTAGTTTACTCCCAAAAACTTCTTCTATTAAATTAAATTTATAAGCGACAAAGAAATATACTAATATACCAATAAGAGCATAGATAGCGATAATTGGAATATTTAATAATCTACTGATGATGAAATTGGTATTACTAATTTTACAAGTGATAAAACAATAAGCATAGCGATATCTGCTAAAATTATTTTACCTAATAGTTTTACTGTTGGCATGTAACTTACACCACATTTTCTTCTTAGGAAGATTAAGCATAAAAACTATACCTACGGCATAACCTAATATCGTTGCAGTTATAGAACCATAAACAGGAACAAAGCCTAAATTATGGAAAAGATTAATAAGAGGAACATTTAAAACAAATTTAATTACTACTCCCTACTACTAAAGATATTAAAACTTCTTTATAATATTTTAATACTTGGACAATTGATACTAAGGCTGTATAAGTTGAGATTGTTAAAGCGACAAAGACAAAGTATCTAATTATAATGGCACCATATTCACTATTGTTACCATAGAATACTTCCCAAACTGGGTCTGCTAAGAATGATAGGCCTAAAGTCATTGGAACTGATATGAATAGTAATACTTGTAAAGTTTGATTTATTTTATGATTAATATCTTTTTTATCTTTTTTTACCGAAGCGGATGTAAGGTTTGGAATTAAACTTACAATAATACCAGTTGAGATAGAAACAATAATCATATTTATCTTATTACCCCAAGTAGAGATTACACTCATAATGTTTTCAGCTTGGGCAGTTGTATAACCAATATCATTTACCATAGTCTTGACAATAGTTGTCATGTCAATAAAGTCATAACATGATTTAAAGACGTCAATCATAATGAAAGGTAGGGCATACCAAAATATTTTTATTAATATTTCTTTGGTTTTAATTACGGGTTCATCAACATCAAGAGCTTTCTCATGTAATTGCTTTTTGTTATTTCTAACTTTATCTAATAAGTAGAAATAAGCGACTATGGCACCAGCGGTCGCCCCCAAATACAGCGATACCTACTCCTGTTTGTAAAGACAAGTGAAAAATATTGATAGCAAGGAAACTACCTGCTACTATTACTATTACTCTTGCAAATTGTTCTATTACTTGACTAATTGATGGTGGTGTTATAAATTTATGCCCTTCTAAATAACCTCTATAAATACTTAGAGTTGGTACAATAAGGATAGCGGTAGCGATTACTCTTAACCACCATGGTTACATCTGATAAGGTATTACCACCTTCTAGGTCTCCAAGAATAGCTTTGGCAATTGATGGAGCGAAGATGAAAAGAATGATAAAGATAGTAAAGCCCATGATAATGGCAAGTCGTCTACCTAGTTTAAAGGCTTTTTCTTTAGCATTATAATAACCTAGGGTTTGATATTCACTAATTATCTTACTAATTGCATTAGGAATACCGGCACAACTTAAAGATTGAAATAAATTATAGATTGTATAGGCATAACCATATAAGGCCCCACCTTGCCCTCCTATAATTGCATAAAATGGTATTACATAAAGCATACCTAGTATTTTACTACCTACTATTCCAAGTGTAGCGATATAAAGCTCCATTTAAAAAGGAGTTTTGTTTTAATTCTTTATTTTTCTTTGTCTTTGTTTTTGCCATTTTACGTCCTCCGATTTCTTTAAATATAATACCATATTATTGAAAAGTTTTAAAGTAACTTGTATAATTAAAGAAGATTGAGGTGATTTAATGGAACTTAGAGAATTAACAAAAAAGAGTTTGATGGTTATGCTCTTAATCACCCCTTAGGTAGTTTTCAACAAACAAGTTCTTGGGGGAGATTTATGGAAGGAGATAAATTTCATGCTTATTATGTAGGAGGAGTTGTTAAAGAGAAAATTGTGGGAGCAAGTTTACTTCTTTCTTATGAGAGAAAAAAAGGTGAGCGAATTTTCTATGCACCCCGTGGTTTTTTAATTGATTATAAGAACGAAGAATTATTAAAGGAGTTTACGGAAGAAGTTAAAAAGTTTATAGTTGAAAAGCATGGTGTATTTTTAAAAATTGACCCTTATATTTTAGTAAGAGATAGAGATAGTGACGGAAATATAATAATGGTGGCGTTAATAATGACTTTGTAGAAGTTAATTTATGCCATGCTAACTTTATTAGAGTTAATGATAGGATACAACCTAAATGGCTTAGTAGAATTAATTTAAAAGATAAAAATATTGATAACGTTTTTAAGAATTTTAGTCCTAAAGCTAGACAGACAGTTAGAAGAAACGAAAGACTTGGATTTAAAGTACGTGATTTGATTTTAAATATATAGATAAGTTTATGGATATTATTAATGAGGAATCTAAAAAGTATAATACTGTTGTACCAACAAGAACTTTTTATGAGGATTTAAAACGGACTTTTGACGGAAATATTCAGTTTAAGGAAGTTTATTTTAAGAAAGATGAAGTTATTAGTAATATTGATAAGATGATTTTAGATGTTAATAAAGAGAAGGAAGTTAGAATAAATAACTATCATAATTCAAAGATGACAGAGGAATATTTTATTGATAAAGAACTTGAAGATGAAGAAGATATTAAAAGACTAGAGAGTTTAAAAGAATACTTTTCTACGCAGCGCTCGACTGT
>CAWVIV010000006.1:0-67470 GCA_963929435.1 uncultured Bacilli bacterium | reverse complement strand
CAGTCGAGCGCTGCGTAATAGTTAATGAAGAAGCAATTGTTAACTCTAAACTACCAGAGTCCTTTAGTGGACTTAAAGTTATTCAGTTTGGAGACTTACATTATAATAATTATGACTTATTAAAAGAGGTTGTTAATGCCATTACCAAAAGAAAATCCTGATTTAATTTTATTTACAGGAGACTTATTAGGAAATGAAGATTTAACTCCTAAAAATAGAAAAAAACTCGTTAAAGAGTTAAAGAAGCTAAGCTCTACCTTAGGTAAATATGCCGTATTAGGGGAGTCTGATAATGATGATGCCATATCTATTTTAGTAGATTGTGGCTTTAAGGTATTAGATGATAGTAATGAACTTATCTATAACGAATCTAATGAACCTATTATGTTAGTAGGACTAAATACTAATAATGATTCTATTAATTATGATAAGGCTTCTACTAATTATAATGATACTACTTATACTATAACAATATTTCATAAACCAGATTATATAGATGAGTTTGTAGAAGTATATCCCTATTGATTTAGCATTAGCAGGACATTCACATTTAGGAGAGATTAGAATACCTTACTTACTTAATCTAGCTTCTAAAGACCATGCTTCTAAATATATAAATTCATACTATAAAATTAATAATACAGAATTCTATATAACAAGTGGAATAGGAACAGATACTTATGATGTTAGAATTAATGCAAGACCATCTATTAACTTTTTTAGACTTAGGAAAACAACTTAGTAAAGAAGTTTTCTTTTTTCTTTGTTTCCTTTATATAAAGAGGTATTTTCTTTAAAGTCTTATTATTAAGAGTAAATATTAATATTACCAACTTTACCACTTTTTAATGAGTCATCAATACTAGCAAGGACTTTAACATTATCTTTTTCTTTTTCTGTTAAAGGATAAGTAAAAGATTTATTTACATAGTACTTATTATCATCTATAACTAGGTCAAAATCATTTTTATCAACAATATTATAGTTACTATAATTATCAAAAGCATATTCTGCTAATCTTTCATGATTATTATACTCATCATTATCATCTAAAGTAACAATAGTTATGTTTAAATCATTCTTTTTATTAATAGTAACAAGAGTCTTACCAGCACTAGGAGTATAACCATTTTTACCACCAGTACAGTATTTATAATCTCCTAATAGTTTCATTCTATTATACCAAAGATAACTCTTATTAAGAGTCTTTACATGGTATTCTTCAGTACCAATTATTTTTCTATAAGTCTTATTTTTATAAGCATATCTTGATAATTTTGCCATATCTCTTTGCCGTAGAGTAGTTCTTAGTCTCTTCATCAAGACCATGAGGATTACTAAAAGTAGTATTAGTCATACCAATCTCTTTAGCTTTTTTATTCATCATTTTAACAAAGTCTTCTTCACTTCCTGCTACGGTTTTTGCAATTACAACTGATGCATCATTTCCACTTCTAAGCATAAGGCCATAGAGTAAATCAATTAACTTCATCTTTTCATTTAACTCTAAATAAATACTAGTCCCATACATCTTAAGTATTTCTTCTCCCGCTTTAATCTCTTTATCTAAATCTCCTTCTTCTATAGCGATAATACAAGTCATTATCTTAGTAATTGATGCGATTAATCTCTCTTCATCAGCATTATTTTCATATAAAACACGACCACTGTTTAAGTCGACTATAATACTACTTCTAGCCGTGTCAAAAGTATCTTCTTTACTAATAACATTTAAGGGTACTAAAAAGAGTAATAATATAACTAATACTTTCTTCATGAAACTTCACCTAATAAAACTTATTCATAAAAAAATAAAAGTATAACTTTCTTTATTAGTTTAATAATATTAATGGTGAAAGTTGCACTGTCTAGTTCAAGAAAACTGCACAACAAAATTGTAGAAAACTGCACAATAATAACAGTGGTTTTTGAAAAGTGGGTAATAAAAAACTGAAAAGTGGGTAATGAAATACTTGAAAAGTGGACAATGGTGTTATATAATATCAATATAAGAAAGGTGATAAACATGAGCTTAACAAAAGAAAACTATAGTAAAAGATTGATTGATGACAAATTATCAAAGTATTTAAAAATTTTTGGAGCAGTTTCGATAGAAGGACCAAGAGGGTCTGGGAAGACTTGGACTTCACTAAATCATGCTAATAGTGTTGTTTATATGACAGAAAAAGATAAGAGAGACTTAGCAAAAGCTAATCCAAAATATATATTTGAAGACCTTAGACCAGAGTTAATTGATGAATGGCAATTAGTACCTAGTATATGGGATTCAGTTAGACATGAATGTGATAGCGATCACAATAAAGGAAAATTTATTCTAACTGGTTCTACTACTCTTACTAAAGAAGAGAAGGAGGAAGAAGTATTTCATTCTGGAGCCGGAAGAATTGCTACTTTAAAAATGTATCCTATGAGTCTTTATGAATCAGGTGATTCAAGTGGAGATATTAGTTTAACAGATATGCTTAATAATAAAAAAGTAGGTAAAGCTGTTAAAAAATATGAACTTGATGAACTAGCAAGTCTAATAATAAGAGGAGGTTGGCCAGAAAACATTAACATTGATTCTAGCGATATTGATATTATACCAAGTAATTATATTGAAACTATTATAAATAAAGATATTCATGAAAGAAAAGATCATAAAAGAGATTCTAATAAAATGAGAATGATTTTAAAGTCACTTGCAAGAAATGAGTCATCACCTATTGGTAATGATACTATTGTAAAAGATATAGCAGAAAATGAAAATAGTAATGATTTAATTGAAAGCAGAAAAACAGTAGCCGATTATATTAGTGCTTTAGATGCTCTATATCTAACTGCTAATCAAGAAGCTTATAGTATAAATTATAGATCTTCTAAAAGAATTGGAAAATCTGCCAAAAGGCATTTAGTTGATCCATCATTAAGTTGTGCACTACTAGATTTATCAGTAGATAAACTAATGCATGATTTTAATACCTTTGGTTTAATGTTTGAAGCATTAGTTGAAAGAGATTTAAGAATTTATATGGATTATTTAGATGGACATTTATATCATTTTAGAGATAATGCAAGTGGTGATGAAGTAGATGCTATTTTAGAATTCAAAGATGGAGAATATGCAGCGATTGAAATAAAATTAAATTATAGAAGTATAGATTCCGCTAAAGAAAGTTTATTAAAATTTTATAATAATGTAAGTAAGAAACCAAAATTTATGTGTATAATAGTTGGTAATTATAGTGCAATTATTAAAGATGAAGAAACAGGTATTTATATTATTCCAATAACTGCTTTAAAGCCTTAATATGTAAAATAATATAACTATTAAAAATATTTCTTGCCTTTTTCTCTTATATAATTCATACTAGAAGTAGATGGAGGTGAAAATGGTGAGAGGAGTAAAATTATTTGGTATTCTAGCAGTGTCAGTACTACTTATAACAGGCTGTGGTAATAATGAAAAAACTCTAACTTGTACAAATAGTGAAGAAGATAGTGGCCTTAAAATGAGTCAAGAAGTAACTATGACTTTTAAAGATGACAAGATTAGTTATGTTAAAATGAGTATTGATAATGAAGCGACAGATGATACTATTATTGATAATTGGGATATGTTTGTGTCTATTTTGGATTCGCAATTTAAAGAATCTAATGAAGATGGAGTTAAATTATCTACTGATAATGATACAGATAATCATATCTATAATGTATCATTAGAAATTGATTTAGAAAAAAGCAAGTGATGATGCTCTAGCAGAGTATAACTTAGATGGAATAACAGATGAAAATGCAACTTATGAAGATACTAAAAAAGAAGCTGAAGATTCTGGATTTACTTGTAAATAAGAAGAGAAAAGGTCTTTTACTTTTCTTTTTTTTGTGCTATAGTTATTTTATAAGAATAGGAGGAGTTTAAATGACAAAAGGGAGTGCTAGAAAAGCAATAATAAAAAAAGAAGAAGTACCTAGTTGGATATATATTCTTTTACTTACAGCAGTTGCTATTTTAGGTTGGGTTCTAGGTAAATTTGAGTTTAATATAGGGAAAGCAACATTAACTGTGGCCATATTTGCATACCCATTTAGATATTTTATTGCAAATATTATAACTAAAAAATATGGATATAAGGAGACAATGAATGGTATTAGTTATTCTGCTTGTTTAATGTTGCTATTTATGATAGCAGCAAGTCTTTTAGGTGAACATAATGTTGATTATGTTCCTGTAACTGGAGAAATATTTGGTTATCTTGCAAGTCAAATGATTAACTTGACTATTTATTATTATTTGTATATGAATACAGATGGTAATAAGTTAGCAATACTTGCAACCTATATATTCGCCATGTTAGTAGATAATTTAATTAGCATGTTATTTATTAGTAGAATGACTATGGTAGATGCTTTTTGGAGAACATATTTTGTTACTATAATGATAGAGGCAATGATATCTATTATTTTAATAAATTATGATACTAAAGAATTAATAGTACCTTCTAAAAGAAAATCAAGAAAGAGAAAATGATTAAAAAAATAGTTGTTATTATTATTGCATTGATATTAGTGTTATTAATTATAAATGGTATTATAAAATTGGATAATGCTAATGATTTAGAATATTATAATGAAAAAGAAAAATTAATGATTAAAGCTAGTGAAAAGTATTTTTCTTTTTATAGCAATTATTTACCTAAGAAGGTTAATGATGATACTAGGGTTTTATTAAGTGCCTTAGTACTTGAAAAATACTTAGATGATGTGAAAGACATTGATGGTAATAGTTGTGATATTACGAAAAGTTATGTAGAAGTAGAAAAGACTAAAGAAGATGAATATTTATATAAAGCTCATTTGGTCTGTGATAATTATGAAACTAAGGATGGGGAGTAAGTTATGAATAAAACAAGAAAAAAATATATTGTATTAGTAATAGTAACAATAGTAGTAAGTGTAGTAGCATTATTAGGAGCGAGTTATGCGTTACTTACTATGACTATAGAAGGAGATAAGGCTATTACTTTAACAGCAGGTATATTAAAAGTAGATTTTACTGATGGTAATTATATAAATTTAGATAATGCAGCTCCTATCTCTGATGCACAAGGTCAAAAGTTAACACCATATACTTTTACTATAACTAATACTGGTAATATAAATGCTTATTATCATGTATCTTTAGAAGAAGAGGATACTAATACTTTAGATAATAGTTATATAAGAATGAAATTAACGAATAATAAAGGGTATGATAGTGGAATATCAAATGTAAATATGTATGGAACAGGTACATTTAACATAAAGAGTGAAGAAGTATTAGAGCCGGGTGATAAAGTAACATATACTTTATGGATGTGGTTAGATAATGATGCAGACAACTCTGCTCAAGGAAAAGAATATAAGAGTAAGATAGTAGTAACAAGTTATGATAGAGAACAAAAGTCTTTAGCATTAAAACAAATACTTGAAGATAATGAACTACAAGAAGGGACCTGAAGATATGTTTAATTATGCAAGTAATGGAAACTATTTAGATATGAGTTCTGGTCCACAAAATAATCCAGAATATGTAACAAATGGGTTATATAGTATGGAAGATGAAGATGGAACAAGTTATTACTTATAGAGGAAATGTCAGATAATAACAATGTTCAGTTTGGAGAGTATGACAAGTGATTATTATGTTTATCAAGGTAATAACGACTAGATATTTCTCAAAGTTGAGCATCTAGTTGTCCTGAAGCAGGTAATAGTAGATGTAGTGAACGTACTAGAGTAAAGCTTAGCTAGTGCAGGAGATAAGATGTACTGGAAGATAGTAAGAGTTAATGGAGATGGAAGTTTAAGATTAATATATAATGGAACAAGTGCAAATCCAGATAATAGTGATTTAGCACATTCTTATGTAGTAGGAATAAGTCCATATAATTTAGAGTATAATGATTCAAAATACACAGGATATACATATGATAATGGAACAGATAGTTTTATAAAGAAAGAAGTAGATACATGGTATAAAAATACCTTAGGAAGTAGTAGTTATGATAGTAAGGTATTAGGAGGAAGGTTCTGTAGTGATAGTAGTGGATATAAAAAAGACACTGACTATGGTTTTCCTTCTATGAATTATAATGTTTTTGCAAGTTATGATAGATTAGCCAATTAGTAACAGGATATGCAAAAGAAAATAGTCCAACTTTGAAGTGTCCAGTACAAGTGAAAGTTATGGAGGAAGTTATAGATTAAAAGCAGGATTAATAACAGCAGATGAATTAGTTTTAGGAGGAGAAAATCTTGGAGTAACAACAGATAGTTATTTAAATCCTGGGGATTCTGAAATGTATTATTGGAGTATGACGCCGGCCTCTTTCGAGTGATGGTATGCTTATGTATGGGCTGAGTATGAGTCTCTGCGTAACTACAATGTGAGATGACAACAGCGCCGTCCGTCCAGTTATCAATGTGACCACTGATAACGGGTTTACGTCTGGAGATGGGACTGTAGAAAATTTATGTATTTCTAGTAGAATGAGGCAAATGACTCCTCATTTGCCTCGTGGGATTATATGTATCTGAGTAACGGACAGTTTTAGTAAAAGTGTTGAAAAATAAAGGGAAAATAGATATAAAAGTACGACCAATAGTGTATGAGTTGGTAACAATGATGATAAAAATAGAAAAAGTGTAACTTTTGGTATCATAAGTTACACTTTTTAGTATAAATTAAACCACGACAAAAAGAACTTTGGTTATTTAAGTTTTTTAAATATCATAGAGAGTAAAGGAAAAGGGGAGCCTAATGTATTTCGAGGAATTAAAAGCTAGATGAAATAGAGTAAGTCCTGTATTAAATAAAGACATTACTCTTTTCTTTACTCTTATACCATTTTCTATAAAATATTTATGAGTAGTAATTTTAACAGTTTTATAACAACTATTATTTTTAGAATAGTCTGCCCCTAATATAGTTAAATAAAGAGTAGAAAAACAAACAAGAGTATACATAGAAGTAAAATAATCTAAGTCTGCTTTAACAACAGATTCAATATAAAAGCCATTAGATTTTTGATTTTTAAATACTGATTCAATAGAACCAAAACGATAACCATAATCTTTAATGGCTCTTCTAGTAGAACCATTAGTAACAATAATCCAGGGTTCACTAACACCATCCGTTTTACTTATAACAATATTAGTTTTATAAGAGTTATCAGTAAGTAGGATATCATTAAAAGATTTAGAGTGATATTTGTAAGGCTCTATTTCATCTAAAAATTTCCAAACTTTATGTCCTTCTTTTTAATCTAATACAATAAGTATGACCTAAAGAGTCAATATGTTGCAAAATAGTAGTAGAATTAAACCATCTATCAGCAAGAAATATTAGTTTATAAGAAGAATCAAATAAAGAAGAAACGTAAGGAATACTTTCTCTTCTTTTAATTGTTTCAAACATATATCAAAAATATATTGACACAATCTATCTATCATGATACATTATAGATATAAGAGGCGATACATAAAAGATGGGGAAAGGAGGTAAATTTAATTTTTTTAAAAAAGTATAGATTTTTAAAATTGAGAGTTTTTTTGAAATGAATATTTAAAATTCTCCTAGAGAAAATATTAAATTGAGAGCCTATTTTCTTTGAATTTTAAAAATTACCTTTTTGCAATCATTTTAAAGCTATGCTATAAGTATTGCAGAAAGGAGGAATTTCCTTGTCTATTACAAAGAAAAGATTTGAAGAAATAGTAAATGAGTTAAGAAGAAAAGGAGAAGTTGTTCCTGCTACTTATGACTGTATATATAAAGCTATTATGAGAAACTGTCCTAAATATAGAGCAGATACTACATCTAAATTAACAAGTGTATCTAAAGAGTTAATATTAAATACTTATAAAGAAATGAATACTGAGTATGTAATAGATAATGTTTTAGAAAAAGGTAAAGTATCAGATGTTTTATTTAAAACAAAAGGCTATGTTTTTAACTTTGAGTTTAATAATAGAAAATGGAATGGCTTAATTGAGAGAAATGATGCTTATTTAGGTAAAATAAAAAATGATTTAATAAGAAAAGCGAAAAGTTATGCTAGTATGCCTAAAGTAATACAGATAAATATTAATAACTTTTATTGTTTCTTAAATAAGGAGAATCTATTAGAATTTAAATCAAGAGATAAATATGGAATAATAGAAAGTGATAAATGGGGTAAAATATATGTTAATTTAAAATTAATAAGAGAAAAGTATGATAGAGGATTAAATTTAAGTAAATTAGAAAAAGAACTAGTGATATTAACTTTAACAAAAGTTGATGAGATTGACAAATTAGCGGAAGGAGACGAAGAACTTATGGAAGTTGCTAAAGAATTAAAAAGATTAACTAATGATGCATATACTATTGGACTATATGATGAAGAAGAGGAAAGAAGAAGAATAGAAAATAGTATAAAAATTACTGCTAAAGAACAAGGCCTTAAACAAGGTCTTAAACAAGGAATTAAACAAGGAATTAAACAAGGTGTTAGTAATGAAAAAAATTCTATTGCTAAAAATCTTCTTAGTATGGGTATGCCAATAAAAGATATTATGAAAGCGACAGGGTTAAATAAGAATCAAATAACAATGTTGATGTAAAGGAGATGTTGAGTTAATGGAAGGTTGTGCTTCAAAGAGATTAAGTCTTGATATTAATACAGTAGGGTTTTATGATGAAGCGGAAGAGATGGAAAAAATGATGAATAGTCTTAAAGAAGAAGAAATGTTAGGAGAGAAAAGGGGCATTAAAAAGGGCATTAAACAAGGTGCTAAAGAAAGAGAAAAATCTATTGCTAAGAATCTTCTTGAAATAGGTATACCTAAAGAAAGTATAATGCAAGCTACTGGCTTAAATGAAGCTCAAATTGCAAGATTAATGTAGGTTAATTATGGGTGGAGCATTATATTGCAGTGTCGCTCTTTCTTTAAGAGTTACTAGACCTTTAGGTCTTTTTGAAGATGGTTATTTTAGTGATGGAGATATTAAAAATATTATAGATTCTTTAGGTAAAATTGTTGATTTAAATCTTTAAGAAAAATGGAAAGTTTATTTTGACGAAAAGGATGAAAACATTGTTAATATGGAAGAACCTGATAAAATAATACGAGAGAAACATAATTATTATGATCCTGAAAATCTTGCTTATTTACTTAGTAGAGATTGTAAGTATTGGAAGGATTATAGTTTTAGAATTAAAGGATTTAAAATATTTTGTGCATTTTGTGGAATTGATTATTCATAAGTTTGTCTATTAAATGGGTTTAAAAAAGATTACTTTAAGAATCCTTTAAATGGTGCTTTAATATTTCATAATTATATGATTTAAACTTGTAAAAATAATGAATGTAGTCTAAAATAAGTTATGTAAAATAACTTATTTTTTTAGTTAGGTGATGTGTCATGAAAGACTTTAAGGAAAAATTAAAATTAGTTCCAGAACTACCTGGAAGTTATCAGATGAAAGATAAGAATGGTTATATTATCTATGTTGGTAAAGCTAAGAATTTGAAGAAAAGGGTTAGTAGTTACTTTAGAGGTAATGTAACAGGAAAGACAGCAATGTTAGTTCAAGATATAGATGACTTTGAATACATTGTAACTGATAGTGAGTTAGAGAGTTTAATACTTGAAATAAACCTAATTAAAAAATATGACCCTAAATATAATATCTTACTTAAAGATGATAAGAGTTATCCTTATATTGAACTAACTAATGAAAAGTATCCTCGACTTAGAGTAGTTAGAAATGTTAAAAGAAAGAAAAAAGACCATAAATTATTTGGACCTTATCCTAATGTAGGCTCAGCCCGAAAGACAGTTAATATGATTAATCGTTTATATCCCTTAAGAAAGTGTGAAAAACTACCTAAAAAAGAATGCTTATATTATCATATAAATGAATGCTTAGGTTACTGTATTAAAGAAATAGATAAAGATACTATTAAATCTATGACTGATGAGATAACAAGCTTTCTTAAAGGTAATAGTAGTTTTATTAAAGAGAAAATTACAAAAGAAATGGAAAAAGCAAGTAATGCTTTAAATTATGAGAAAGCTTTAGAATTAAGAGAAATGTTAACCGATATAGATATAACACTTACTAAGCAAAAGATAGATTTAAAGAAAAATTATAACTTTGATATCTTTAATTATACAGTAGTAGATAACTATTTATCCATAACAGTTTTCTTTATAAGAGAAGGAATACTTTTTGGTAGACATCATGAAACATTACAGACACTAGATAATGTCGTTGATGATATGGAAGAGTATATCATTAAATTCTATGATAAAAATATTCTTGCCCATGAGATATTAATACCAGATACTTTAAATGCTGAATTACTTAGTGAATATTTAAAAGTTAAAGTCCATGTTCCTAAAAGAGGAGAGTTAAAGAAACTAGTTGACCTTGCCGAAGAAAACTCTAAAGTAGTCTTAAATGAAGAGTTAGAAACACTTAAGAAAGATGATAATAAAAAGATGGAAGCTTTAAATGAGTTAAAAACTCTTCTTAATGTAGATAGTGTATCTCGTATGGAAAGCTTTGATAACTCTCATTTATTTGGAACATACTATGTAGGGGCTATGGTTGTTTTTCGTGACTTTGAACCTTTAAAGAATGATTATCGTAAATATAAAATAAGTACTGATGTTAAAGATGATTTAGGAGCGATGAGAGAAGTATTATATCGAAGATATTATAAAGCGATTATGGATAATGAAGTCTTACCAGATTTAATCGTTATGGATGGAGGAGAAACTCAAGTAAATGTCTGTAAAGAGATACTTTCTAGTTTAAATTTATCAATACCAATAATAGGTCTTAAGAAAGATTCTCATCATAGAACTAATACTGTTATAGATAGTAATTATAAAGTCTTAGATATTAAAAGTGATAGTAACCTATTCCTTTATCTATCAAAAATTCAAGAAGAAGTTCATCGCTTTGCTATAACTTATCATCGTAATATTAAAAGTAAAGGACTACTATCAAGTTATCTAGATTTAGTGCCAGGAATAGGAGAAGTTAGACGTAAAGAACTATTAAAGAAATTTGGTTCTATGAAAAAAATGAGGGAAGCAAGTATAGAGGATTTAAGTAAAATAGTAGGAGATACTGTAGCATTAAATCTCTATAATGTCTTGCATGAGGAGGATGAAAATAATGATAAATAAAAAGGGATTTACAATGCTAGAATTACTTGCCGTCATAATTATACTTGGTATTTTAGTAACTCTTGCTTATATGGGAGTGTCACAGTATTTAGATAGAACAAAATCTGCAGTTTATGAGGATTATGAAAAAAATATTACTGATGGAGTTACTAACTATTTAATAGATCATACAGGATATATTCCTTTAGAAGGTGAATCTTTAGTAGTTGATGTATCTAAGTTAATCTGTGAAGGATATGTAAATAATCTTGAAGATCCTAATGTTTCTAATAGAACTTGTAATTTAGAAAGTTATGCTATTGTAAAAAGAAATAATAATACAGGCTTTAATATGGATATAGAATATTCTGCTTGTTTAAAATGTTCAGGATATGAAAGCCAAGCATGTTCTAATTCAATCGCAGGGATAGAAAGATTAACAAAAGATGCAAGTTGTGAGGTAGAATGATGGCAACTATTAAAGTAATGGATGAAATACTTGCTAATAAGATAGCTGCAGGAGAAGTAGTAGAAAGATGTTTAAATGTTGTTAAAGAATTAGTAGAAAACTCTATAGATGCTGAGTCTACGGAAATTAAGATTAACTTAATAGATTCTGGTACTAAAAAAATAGTAGTAAGTGATAATGGTATTGGCATGAATAAAGAAGATGCGATGCTTGCATTCTCACGTCATGCCACTAGTAAATTAAAAAACTTAGATGATTTATTTAATATCGAAACATTAGGCTTTAGAGGAGAAGCCCTACCATCTATCGCTTCAGTTTCTCATGTTTATCTGCAGACTAGTAAAGATGGCGTAGGAACAAGTATCTCTTTAAATGGCGGGGTAATAGAGAGTGTAGAAAATAGTGATTTAAGTGTGGGTACAACTATTGAAGTTAGAGATTTATTCTATAATACTCCAGTAAGATTAAAGTATTTAAAGAATCTTTATACAGAACTTGCTTTAATAATCGAATATGTTAATAAAATGGCTCTATCATATCCATCTATTAGATTTGTTTTAACTAATAATGAAAAAGAGTTATTAAATACAAGTGGTGATGGTAATTTATTAAAAGTAATCTATGCTGTCTATGGCATAGATGTTGCTAAAAAAATGATAGAGATAAGTGGCGAAAACGATGATTATGTAATATCTGGTTATATTGGTTATCCAGAAATTGCCAAGACTTCTCGTAATGTTATTACTACTTTAGTAAATGGTAGAGTTATTAAGAATTTAGATTTAAATAGATGTCTAATAGACTGTTATCATACTTATATACCTAAAGATAAGTTTCCTATGATAGTTTTAAATATAGATGTCGACCCCATCCTTATAGATATTAATATACATCCGCAAAAGATGGATATAAAGTTCTCTAAATTAGATAGTCTAAAAGAGTTAATTACGAAAGTAATTAGTTCTAAACTAAAAGAGAGTATTACTAGTACCTCATGCTAATATTAGGGATTTAAATACTATTTATGAAGTAGAAGACTCTCTTCCTGTTAATACTATTAACTATGAACTAGATGATGAAGAAGAACCTATTAAAGAAACATCTCCTAATCTAGAAGAATTATCTTTTGACTTTGATAATGATAATAAGATAACGGGTACTAAGACTGAAGAAGTAGTTGAAGATGAAAAAGAGAAAAAAGATGACTATCGTATCAAAGAAATGATACCTGTAGGTATTGTTCATAAGACTTATATAATCGCAGAAAACTCAAGTGGTATGTATATAATAGACCAACATGCAGCGGCAGAACGTATTAACTATGAAAAAGTCTTAAATGCTCTATTAAAAGATGATTATAAAATTATAGATTTACTAGTACCTATTAGATTAGAATATCCTAAAGATGAGTTTATTAGAATTAAAGAACATATGGATATTCTAAAGAGTATTGGTATTGCTTTAGAAGAGTTTGGTGATAATACTTTTATTGTTAGAAGTCATCCTACTTGGTTTTTTGAAGGATATGAGAGGGAAGCCATTGAAAAGATAATTGCTATCACCCTAGAAAAAGGTGAATTTGATAAAGAAAAATTCATCTATAAGACAGCATCTACTATGGCTTGTAAAATGAGTATAAAAGCCAATGATTATTTAGACTTAGATACTGCTAAAATCCTTTTAGATAACTTAAGACGAACTGACAATCCTTTTACTTGTCCTCATGGTAGACCAACTATTATTACATATAGTAATTATGACTTAGAAAGACTCTTTAAAAGAGCGATGAATTAACTATAACTCCAAAAAAATCAATTATTTTAGTATTTTTTTGGAGTTATGTTATAAAAACTACTAAAAAAACATAAATATCTAGCTTTATTTCTATGAGGAGGGACTACTATGAATATTGAATTTATTAATAATGCTTATACTGTAGATGGATTAATGTTACCTATGGTACATTTTGAAAGTAAAGAAAAAGATATATGCGTTATTTGTATACATGGTATGTGTGGAACAATTGTAGACAACTACTTTGCTACCGTATGGGGCAAAGTATTATCAGAAAAAAATATTGGTTTTATTTATGAGCATAACAGAGGTCACTCTATAGAAAATGATATAGTCATGAAAGATGGTTCATTTAAAAGATGTGGGTGCATGTATGAAATATTTGAAGACTGTATTTATGATATAGATTTAGCGATACAAACTGCAAAAGATAAAGGATATAAAAGAATCATTTTGTTAGGACACAGTTATGGATGTAATAAAGTTATCTACTATTATTATAAAAAACATCCTAATATTTTAGGAATAATCCTTGCAAGTGCCCCAGATATGATTGGTTCCCATTTGTTATTGGAGCCTGATTATAAAGGATTATTATCGGAAGCAAAGAAAAATATAGATAATAACGAACCAACAAAATTACTTCATAAAATGATAGAAGATTATATGTATATGAGTTCTCTTACTTATTATAATTGGTATAATGAAAATTCTAATCTTGATAATTTACCAGTTATTTCTAATAAAGAACATTGGAAACAATTTGAAACAATAGATGTCCCAATTCTCACTTTCTCTGGCTCTAATGAAGAAGATTATTATCAACATTTAGATTTATTAAAAGATAAAGCATTAAACTGTAATAATTTTGAATACAAAATAATTGAGAATACAGGTCATACTTATAAAAATAAAGAAAAAGAAATTGCAAATTTAATTTTTAATTGGATAAATAAAAATTTTAATTTATAGGAGAGATTTATGATAATTGCCATATTAGGACCAACTGCTGTTGGTAAAACTGCTTTAAGTATAGCTTTAGCTAAAAAATACAAAGCCGAAGTTATTAATTTTGATGCTATGCAAGTGTATGTTAAGTTGGATATAGGTACTGCTAAAGTAACTAAAGAAGAAATGGAAGGAGTACCTCATCATTTACTTAGTAATGTATCACTTGATAAAAACTATTCTGTTTATGATTATCAAAAAGATGCAAGACACTTAATAGATAAACTTCTAAAAGAAAATAAAAATATTATCTTAGTAGGAGGGACAGGTCTATATTTAAAAGCAGTACTTTTTGATTATAATTTTACAGAGGGTACAACTTATAAAGAATATAATGATTTAACTAATGAAGAGATACTTAATAAAATAAAATCTTATAATGTAGAAGAACTACCTCATGTAAACAATAGAAAAAGATTAGTAAGGCTCTTAAATAAACTAGAAAACAATGAGACTATTACTAATAATGGGAATAACCTTTTATATAAAGATACTATCTTTATAGGATTAACTACTGATAGAAATACTCTATATGATAAGATTAATAAAAGAGTAGATATCATGTTTAATAATGGTCTATTAGAAGAAGTAGAATCTTTAAAAGATGAGTTTAATACTTCTAAAGCTTTAAATACGGCGATAGGTTATAAAGAGTTTATTCCATACTTTAATCATGAAAAAACTTTAGATGAAGTAAAGGATGATATCAAGAAAAACTCAAGACATTATGCTAAAAGACAATATACTTTCTTTAATCATCAATTTAAACTTAGGTGGTTTAATACTAATTATGAAGACTTTAATAAAACAATAAATGAAGTTATTAATTATATAGAACTATTACCAAAAAAGTAATAGTTTTTTTAGCACTCACTATTGACAATTGCTAACTCTAGTGTTATTCTACATTATGTAAATAAGAAAGAAGAGTGATTATTTTGAAGAAGAAACAATTTAAAGCTGAATCTAAAAAGCTATTAGATTTAATGATTAATTCTATTTATACTAATAGGGAGATATTTTTAAGAGAGTTAATCTCTAATGCAAGTGATGCTATTGATAAACTTTATTATGAATCACTTACTAATAAAAGTATTAAAGTTAAGAAAAAAGACTTAGAGATTAGACTTATTCCTGATAAAGATAATCGTACCTTAACTATCGTTGATAATGGTATTGGTATGACAGAAGAAGAACTTGAAAATAACTTAGGTACTATCGCTAAGAGTGGTTCTGAATTATTTAAAGAGAAGATGTCTGATGATAAAAATATGGCTATTATTGGTCAGTTTGGTGTAGGTTTTTACTCTAGCTTTATGGTAAGTGATGAAGTAGAAGTAATTAGTAAAGCCTATGATAGTGATAAAGCATATCGCTGGGTATCAAGAGGTGCTGATGGATATTCTATAGAAGAGTGTGACTATGATAAATGTGGTACTAAAGTTATCCTTCATCTAAAAGAGAATAATGAAGATAATAACTATGATGAATATCTAGAAGACTATGCTCTTGAAAGATTAGTTAAGAAGTATTCTGACTATATAGCATATCCTATTAAGATGAAAGTAGAAACAACTACTAAGAAAGATGATAAGGAAGAGAAAAAGATTGAAGATAAAACTCTAAACAGTATGGTTCCTATTTGGAAGAAACAAAAGAGTAGTGTAAAAGATGAAGATTATAATTCTTTTTATACAGATAAATTCTATGATTATGAAGCTCCTTTAAAAGTAATTCGTAGTGAAGTAGAAGGAAGATGTTCTTATACAGCTTTATTATTTATACCAAGTCATGCTCCATATAATTATTATTCTAAAGACTATGAGAAAGGACTTGAGCTTTATTCTAAAGGTGTTCTAATCATGGATAAATGTGCTGACCTTTTACCTGATTACTTTAGCTTTGTTAAAGGTATTGTTGATAGTGAAGATATATCTTTAAATATTTCAAGAGAGACTTTACAAGAGAACTATCAAATTAAATCTATCGCTAAGAGTCTTGAATCTAAGATAAAAAAAGAACTAGAAAAAATGCTTAAAAATGATAGAGAAAACTATGAGAAATTCTTTAAAGACTTTGGAATGCAACTTAAAGTAGGTATTTATGAGTCTTATGGAATGGCTAAGGAAACATTACAAGATTTATTACTTTTCTATTCATCTAAAGAAAAGAAAATGGTTACTCTTGATGAATATGTTTCTGGTATGAAAGATGATGATAAGACAATTTACTATGCTTGTGGTGAGACTATTGATAAGATTGATTTATTACCACAGGTTGAAGCTGCTAAAGAGAAGGGTATAGATATCTTATATTTAACTGATTACTTAGATGAATTTGTCTTTAAAGTAATGATGAATTATAAAGAGAAGAACTTTGTCAATGTAGCAAGTAGTGATGCAGACTTTGAAAGTGATGAAGAGAAAGAAGAGTTAAAGAAAACTAATGAAGAGTATAAAGATATGTTTACTAAAATGCATGATGCTCTAAATAATGGTGTTAATGAAGTAGCATTTACTCATAGACTTAAAAATCATCCTGTATGCTTAACTAGTAAAGGTGCTGTATCAGTAGAAATGCAAAAAGTAATGGATGCTATGCCAACTGATACTGGTGTAAAAGCAAGTACTGTGATGGAGATTAATGAAGATCATCCTATTGCTACTAAATTAAAATCTTTATATGAAAAGAAAGATTATGAGACATTAGAGAAATATAGTAAAATACTTTATGCAGAAGCTAGACTTATTGAAGGAATGACTTTAGATAATCCAACTGAGATAAGTAATTTAATTAGTGAATTACTTGCTAAATAAAATAAAGGATAGGTAATTATTAACATTACTTATCCTTTTTAATATCACATTTTTTTCCAATACAGGCATCATAATAAAGAGATTTTTCCATAAGTCTTTCATCAATATAATCATTACCATATTCTTCTGATAATGTTTCTTTACAACTAAATAAATTAGTTCCTAACCCTAGTCTTTCACCATCAATTTTAACTCCTAAAGCTGCTAGGGTAGTAGGGTAATAATCAAAGGTTGTAAAGTTTCTATTCTTATTACAATCAGTATCAACTGCTGAATTTATAAAAACATTATAAACGCCTCTTTGATAACTTGGATCTATGTTATCAAAAGAATAGGTATTCATACTAAGGTGGTCTCCTACTAGTATAACAGTAGTATTTTCATAAAAGTCTTGTTCTTTAATCCAATTAACAAAATCATCTAATTTTTCACTAGAACAATCAATAGATGTTAAATAATGATTATCATATATATCTTTGCAAGAATCATCTAAATATCCATCTTCAAAATGAGTATCAACAGTTAGCATTGTGAAATTAAATGGTTCATCGCTTTTAGATATTTTTGTTAATTCTTCTTTAGCATAGTCAAATAACTTGGCATCTTCATAACCCCAAAATACATAGTAATCTTCATCAATTATTCCATCATCTATTGCCGTATAATAATCATACATAGTATAGTCACCGTGATTTTTAAAATAATTTCTTCTTCCGCCAAAGGTTAAATCAGATCCTACCATAATATACTGCCTATATCCTGCATCTTTTAGTATGTCTCCTATAGAATATGCCCCTGGAAGAGTAGTACCTGCTTCATAAGTACTTACATCATCTTGATTAAAAATAGTTTTTAAAGGAATACCTGCAGTATGTGCTACCATAGCAGCCATTGTCCATGAGGCATTATATCCCATATGAGCACCACCAACTAAATTATTAGAAGAAAAATTAATATTATCTTTAGCAAGTTCTGTTAATTCGGGTATGTAATTAATATCATAAGCCCCACCGTTTTCTTTATCAGCATAAGTAGATTCCATTGATTCTAGAAAAATATAAATTAAGTTTCTTTTTTCGTCAGGCCATTCTAATTTAACTTCTTCTGGTTCTACATAATTTACTTCTAAGAAGTTAGATTCTATATAACTATACTTAATATAGTCAATTATATATAGGTTACTTAAAGCATAATAAATGGAATAGCTTACTAAGCTGAGTAAAAGCATATATTTAATAACATTATAAAAATTTAGTTTAAAAGACTTACTTCTAATTTTAATAGTAATGTATGCCTCTAGATGTTTAAATAAATGTTTAAAGACTATAACAATCACTATGATTACAATAGTAATAATAAGAGGTATTAAAACATTTTCTTTAATAAATTCTTCTATTAAATCATTACTAGCAGATGCTACTGAACTAGTTAATGTAAATAATATTTGGTCAAAATTATTAAACTGAAAATTAATTAAAGACCAGTGCGTACTAAAGATAATAATGAGAGCTAAAAAGATTAAGAGAAAAGCTAATATCCATTTAATTGCTCTTATTATTTTTTCTTTTTTTAACTTCTTTATTCTTTTTAACACTTTTTACTGCTTTATCTTTCTTGGTATCTTTTTTCTCTTTTGACTCTAATTTAATATCAACATTAGTACTTATTACTTTTAATATATATGGTAAGATAACAGCAACTACTAAGCTAAGCCACATATATTTTAAACAAAAGTCATAACTAAATGTATATTCAGCGTAATGAAACATCTTTTCACTACTAAAGATATATACAAAAGTATTCATAACCGTTGTAATTAGAAAAGTATAAAGTAAATACTTTAATATTAAATCACTTGTACTCTTGTTAGTTTTGTCTATTCTTTTTTCTATAAGAATAGAAATACTAGCAGGCATTAACATACATATAAAAAACATATTACCACTTCTTTCTAAATATCTTATATTATAATGGAAAAACAGGGAAAATACAATTAGTAATTTTGACTTTTGGTATACATTATGGTATAATTTAGCCATCTAAAGGGGGATGGTTCTAATGAAGAAATTCAAGAATTGTGATAGCTTAAAGTCATATTTAAATAAAGAATCTAAAAGGCTTAATATTAGTATAACTAATGTTTATAACACTTTCTTTTCAAGAGATTTACTCTATCGTTTAAGTAAAATAGATAAAAGTATGGATATAATAGTTAAAGGAAGTTTTGCTCAAGCGGTACATTTAGGTAAAATAGTTAGACCAATTACCGATATAGATTTAACTAGTACAATAGACCACCATGACCCTTTAATACTTTTAGTAAATGCTATGTGCGATAAAGAGGGGGATAATGATTTTGATTATATTTTAAGAGGTATTCCTAGAAGAACTAATACAGGTATCATTAAGTTTCCAATCGCTGCTAAATATGGAAAGATTAATCATCCAATAGGTATTGATTATAGAGAAAATCATCCTTGTATTTATGAGAAACAATTAAAATTAGTACCTAAAATATTTTCAAAAGATGAAGAATATGAAGTAGTAGTACCTTCTATGGAGGAGACTTTAGCAGAAAAATTATGTATTATCGCTGAGTCTACTAAGACAGATGTTTTAAATACAAGAACAAAAGACTTCTATGATATTTATCACTTGCATGGTGGAGATTATGACTTAGATAAATTTTCTTATTATTTTGAAAAGATGCTTCAAGATAGAGGAAAAGTTAGAAATATTTATAGTCTAAATACTGATTATCTTAATAATGATTTTATAGAAAAGCATGAAAGTGTATGGGAAAGTAATAAGAGACACTATGAGTTTTTAGACGATGAAGTTGATTTAAAAGGGGCGGTATTTTATACTAAGAGTACTTTAAAAGAACAGTTTCAGAGAATAAGACAGGGTAAAAATAAAGTTTATAAGATATAATTTTACTTAAAATTTTACAATTTTAGTGTAAAATATAAAAAAAATATTATAGTGATGAGTTTTATATGTTAAAATATTAAGTATAAGAAAGTTAATTTTGTATTGACTTCTTATAAAGTATGATTTATAATAATTCATACATCTCGAGGTTAGTCCTCAAAAGAGATAATTACAATGCATATTTTGACATTATTATTTATATGAGCATTGTATATTATATTTGAGTAACATTGAGGGTGTAAATTATCTTCTTGCACTGACGCTTACTATTTACTAGTAAGTTTGAGTAAGGTTGTATCCTGAAAGAATACAAGTAGGGACTGGGAGACCTACCATGTTACTCTTGAGCCTACATTCTTTGAATGTGGGCTCTATTAATTTACAGGAGGGTTTGTTAATGGCTAGAAATAAAAATTTTACTTCAAAAATAATTGGATATTTAGATGAAAATATTATAAAATGTTTTAATATAGAAAAAGTAGTTTCAAAAGAAATAGTACAATCAAATAAATTGGACATTCATACTAATAAACATGCTAACGATTTCATCACATTAGATAGTTATCATAATACTTTAATGAATATAGATAAAATTATTTCTAGTCCTTATTATGTAGAATATGATGAAAAGCGAAATAGTCTTAAGTATTATGGAAAAGTAGATCAATACGTATGTGTAGTAGTTAGACTAGATAAAAAAGAATATTTTGTTTCTACTTTTTATCCGTTATCGAAAAAGAAAATAGATAAATTAAAAAGTAAAGAAGACCTTAATAATTGATATATTAGGGTCTTTAATCTTCTAAAATCATTTCTTTATCTTTAAAATAATAATGTTTATTACAGATATTTTTAATTTAGGTCTATGAGTTACGATAATTAGAGTTTTATCATTTAAATACTTATTTATCATATCATAAATCTTTTCTTCAGATAAAATATCTAAATTAGAAGTTGGTTCATCTAAAATGTATATTTCTTTATCTAAAAGAATTCCTCTAATAATATTTAATCTTTGTTTTTGACCAGTAGATAGTCTTATACCTTTTTCACCAACTATAGTATCAAGACCATGTTCTAGACTATTAATCCAATCAAGAAGTCCTGCTTGGTTTAGATATTCATTTAATTTCTTATCACTTATATTTTTACCTAGTAAGAGATTATCTCTAATAGATAAATCAAAGAGGTCTGTTTCTTGAGAAATATAAGCGACATCTGGAGCTTTATTACTTTCTTTACCATTAACTAAATATTTATTATCATCTATCTTATAAAACCTACAGAATAGATTAAGGAAAGTAGATTTACCTTGACCAGATTCTCCCATAATACTTACTTTATCTTTTTTATTTATTGAGAAATAAGGAATCTTTATAACGTTTTTGCTTTTCTTATTATATTTAAACTCTATATCTTTTAAAGTAATACTATTAAAGTTTCTAAACTTAGATTGTTTTTCTTCCTTGGTTAAAACTTTTTCTATCTGATTATTAGCAGATTTAAATTTATTAAGATGAGCGAATAGATTACCGACTCCTCTTAATTCTGTATTTAGACCAGTAAACATTGTAGAGTTAGAAAACAACTACATAACTGAATACATTCATCACCATTTTGCATACTTGAATAAATAAACTGATTAATAAGTATTGCATACATAGTATGAATATTAAGGCACTTGTTCCCATCAAACTCTCAAGGATCTACCAACAGATATTAACTTTCTTTAATGGCTTCCTTACTAAGGTCGAAACTGCTTTATTAATTCGCTTAGTTGCAAACATGATTAAGGGCATCATAGTTTTTTACTACTTTGACATTTTCTAGGAAGTCAACACTAATAGCATTGTATTTGGCATTTTTATCGTTATAATCCCCTTGAATGCTAGGACATTTGATTTAGTAATGACTATGTTATATATTACTATTAAGATTATAAATACTAATACAGATAATCAAAATACAAGTTTACTTTGTGTAAAGACTTGTATTAGAAAATATAGTAGATTGCAATGACAAACCCATTGATTGTCGTCATTAAATTCATCTAATAGAGTTAATGTGTTTCATCGCTGACTATGTCTATTTGTTTCTTTAAAAAACCAGTATGAATATTATTAAGTTTTGTAATGTTCATATTACATATTCTTCTAAAATAGGCAAGTTGTAAATCTTTTTTTGTTTCTTCTAAAAAGTATACTGCTTTTATATTCCAAATAGAATTGAATATTATTTCCAAAGTTTTAAGAGTAATGGTTAATATAATTAATATTTTAAATTTATTTAAAGTAAACGGAGTAGTTAAACATATAGATATTATGACTGGCATGATATAGATACAAATGTTTTCTACGAAAGCATTAAGAAAGTATAAAGAATATTTCTTCTTATTAAGTATTTTAAATGGATACATAATACACCTACTTTACAATAGAACCTATATCATCAGTAATAAGAGCTTGTTTTAACATGCCAGGTTTATTTATATTAAAGACAATTATAGGAATAGACTCTTCCATACATAGAGTAATTGCTGTTAAGTCCATTACTTTTAACTTTTTATTTAACACTTCATTATAAGTTGTTTCCTTAATTAATTTAGCATCTTTATATTTTTTAGGGTCTTTATCATAAATACCATCTACATTAGTTGCTTTCACCAAGATATCGGCATTAATTTCTGCTGCGCTTAAAGCTGCTGCAGTATCTGTTGAAAAGAAAGGGTTACCTGTACCACAACCAAATATTACAACTCTTCCTTTTTCTAGATGTTTCTCGCACTTCTCACGAATGTAGAACTCGGCAACCTTACGCATTTCAATAGCAGTTTCAACTCTAACTGGAATATCTATTTGTCTAAAAGCATCTTGTAAGGCTAGAGCATTCATAGTAGTTGCAAGCATACCTATATAATCAGAGGTTTGACGTTCCATAAAATCATTCGCTTTACCTCGCCAAAAGTTTCCTCCGCCTACAACTATGGCAATAGAAAAGCCCATATCAAGACACTCTTTAACTTCTTTAGCAATTTCTATTACTCTTTCAAAGTCAATACCATTATCTTTAGAACCACTTAAAGCCTCTCCACTAAGTTTTAATAAAATTCTTTTCTTCTTCACTTAAAACACTTCCTTTGCTATTAGTATAACATGTCGTTTTTTTGATAACAATTAATAAATAAATTTCTTTTAAAAACAAATTAACTTTGATATACTTTAAGTATAGCGAAAGGATAGTGATTTAATGAAATATGTTTATGCCTTTAGTGAAGGCAATAAGGATATGAAGGAGTTGTTAGGAGGAAAAGGTGCTAATCTTGCTGAGATGACAAGAATTGGTTTACCTGTACCTCGTGGATTTACAGTAACAACTGAAGCTTGCTTAAAATACTATAAAGATAATGAAGAGATTAGTGATGATATTAAAGAAGAAATCTTTAAAGAACTAGCTAATCTTGAAAAGGTAACTGGTAAGAAAATGGGGGATGATAAAAATCCATTACTAGTATCAGTTAGAAGTGGAGCGAGAAGTTCTATGCCAGGAATGATGGATACAATTCTTAATCTTGGTATGAATGATGAAGTTGTAGAAACACTTGCAAAACTTACTGATAACAAGAGATTTGCTTATGACTGTTATCGTCGTTTTATTCAAATGTTTGCGGATGTAGTTATGGGCTTTCCAAAGAGTTCTTTTGAATATTTATTTGAAGATATTAAGAAAGAAAAGAAAGTAGAACTTGATACTGATTTAACGGCAGAGGACTTAGTTGAAGTTGTAGATAGATATAAGAATGAATATAAAAAACATGCAGGGGAGGAGTTCCCACAAGATGCTAAAGTACAATTAATTGAAGCGGTTAAAGCTGTATTTAGAAGTTGGAATAATGATAGGGCGATTACTTATAGACGTCTTAATGATATTCCAGGAGACTGGGGTACTGCTGTTAATGTTCAAGAGATGGTTTATGGTAATATGGGTGAAAATAGTGGAACAGGTGTTGCCTTCACTAGAAATCCTGCTACTGGGGAAGCTAAGTTATATGGAGAGTATTTAATAAATGCTCAAGGAGAAGATGTAGTTGCAGGTATTAGAACACCACAGTCTATTGAGACATTAAAAGAAGTTATGCCTGAATGTTACGAGGAATTTGTTAAGATATGTAAAACTCTAGAAGACCATTATAAAGATATGCAAGATATGGAGTTTACGATAGAAAATGGTAAGTTATTTATGCTTCAGACTAGAAGTGGAAAAAGAACGGCAGAAGCTGCCCTTAGAATTGCGGTAGAACTTGTTAATGAAGGTAAAATTACTAAAGAAGAGGCATTAATGAGAGTTGAACCTAAACAATTAGAACAATTACTTCATCCTGCTTTTGATAAAGATGCCTTAAGTAAGGCAAAAGTTATTGGTAAAGGTTTAGCAGCTTCTCCTGGAGCAGCAACTGGACATTTATACTTTAGTGCTGATGATGTTATGAAAGCTCATGAAAATGGTGTAGAAGATATAATATTAGCAAGAGAAGAAACATCTCCAGAAGATATTGAAGGTATGAATATCGCTCGTGGTATTTTAACTGTTAGAGGTGGAATGACATCACATGCTGCCGTTGTCGCTCGTGGTATGGGTACTTGTTGTGTATCAGGTTGTTCTGATGTCGTAGTTGATGTTAATAAGAAAACTTTAACTACTAAAGATGGTAAAGTCTTTAAAGAAGGTGATTACCTTAGTTTAGATGGTTCAACTGGTAATGTTTATGGAGAAGAGATAAAGACAGTTCCTGCATCTATTAGTGGTAACTTTGAAACATTCATGAACTGGGCTGATGAAGTAGCAGACCTAGAGGTTAGAACTAATGCTGATAATCCAAGGGATGCTAAAGTTGCAAGAGACTTCGGGGCTAAAGGTATTGGACTTTGTCGTACAGAGCATATGTTCTTTGATAGTGAAAGAATATTTAACTTTAGAAAGATGATAGTTGCACCAACTAAAGAAAAACGTGAAGAAGCACTTGATGCTATATTACCTTATCAAAAAGATGATTTTAAAGCATTATTTAAAGTAATGGATGGTTATGAAGTTACTATTAGATTTTTAGATCCACCACTACATGAGTTCTTACCTCATACTGATGATGAGATTAAAGCTCTTGCCAAAGACTTAGATATGGATTTTGTTGCTTTAAAGAATAAAGTAGAGTCACTAAAAGAATTTAATCCAATGATGGGTCATCGTGGATGCCGTCTTGCTGTTACTTATCCTGAAATTGCTGTCATGCAAACAAAAGCCGTTATAACTGCTGCTTTAGAAGTAGAAAAAGAGGGTATTAAAGTAACACCTGAGATTATGATACCTTTAGTAGGTGATGTTAATGAATTAAAATATGTTAAGAATATAGTAACTACTACTGCTGATAATATTCTTGCAGATAGTGATAGCAGTCTAACATATAAAGTAGGTACAATGATAGAAATACCTCGTGCTGCTCTTTTAGCAGACCAAATTGCAACAGAAGCAGAGTTCTTTAGTTTTGGTACTAATGACTTAACACAAATGACTTATGGATTTTCAAGAGATGATGCTTCTAAATTCTTAAAAGATTACTATGATAAAAAAATCTTTACAAATGATCCTTTCGCAAGCTTAGATACTGTTGGTGTTGGTAAGTTAGTAAAAATGGCTGCAGAACTTGGTAGAAGTACAAGAAGTGATATTAAATTAGGTATTTGTGGAGAGCATGGAGGAGATCCTAAGAGTATAGCTTTCTGTCAAAAAGTTGGACTTAATTATGTTTCTTGTAGTCCATTTAGAGTACCTGTTGCAAGACTTGCTGCTGCCCAAGCCGTAATTAATTATAAGTCTTAAAATATTTTAAATGGTTATTTGTTTCTAATATTATAAAATATGATATAGTCCCGTTTTTATTGTAAAGTAGAAACGGGTTTTTACATGAGCAAATTAAATTATGCTGAATAGAAATATATAAAGATAAAAAATATGTGAAATTTTAAGGCTCTTCCGAAAGTTTCCGGAAAATGTTAAAAATATGAGCGAGGTTAGATACCTTGCCTTTTATATTAACGATTATATGTTACCATTATTACAATAAGGAGAATAAGAAGTAAAATGATTAATTTAAACAATTTAATTTATGGAGATAATTATCCAATTGTAGATGCAAAAATAACAGAAGACAAAATAGAATTATATGTAGAATCTAAAGTTGAAAAATATAAATGCTCTGCCTGTGGGAGTATATGCAAAAGCACTCACGACATTAATACTAGACATATTCAAGATACTCCAATACATAATAAAGAAACTTGGATTAATTTAACATTAAAAAAGTTTGAGTGTCATAATAAAATGTGTAAAGTAAAAACTTTTACTGAAGAAGTTCCCTTTGCCGGTAAAAGGCAAGTAATGACATATTATCTTCAATATTATATAGTAACATTGGCAAATATATATGAGTTCGAGTACAACTTCATTAATATTATCTTTACTAGGTGTTAGAGCAAGGGCAGATACTGTAGATAACATATTAAAGAATATAGAAATAAAAGATAATAAAGATGTTGAAAAAAATAGGAATAGATGATGTTTCTTTAAGAAAAGGAATAAGTTATGCAACTGCCATTTATGATTTAGAAAATCATCAATTAATAGCATTGTTAAAAGGTAGGGAAAAGATGATATAATTCCTTGGCTAAAAGAGCATCCTAAAATAAAAATAGTGGCAAGAGATAGAGCCAGTGCATATGCAGAAGCAATTAATGAAGTATTACCAAATGCAATTCAAATAGCAGATAGATTTCATTTATTTCAGAATTTAGTAGTATATTTAAAAGATATTTTATATAAAAAACTACCTGACAAAATAATGATTAAAGATTGTCAAATAACAAAAGAAAAAGTGTCTAAGGTAATTCAAGAATTAAGTGATATAGATGAAAAAATATTATCAAGTATGTCATATGATAATACGTCTCCAACAGATGAAAATAATAGAACATAGCCTAACATCAAAACTATCAAAACAACAAGAACAAAATAGATTAGGAAAATATCAAAAAATTAAGGAATTAATATTATAATGGTAATAATATTAATTTAAGTGAATTATCTAATATTTATAAATTAAGTATTCTTACCATAAGAAAATATTTATTCTTAATGAAGAAATTGAAAATATAAAAGAAAAAAGAAGTTATAATACAAAAGAAAATGAAATGAAATCTTATTCTAATATGATTTATAAGATGCTGATTGATAATGTAGAGTTTAAATATATTTTCGCCTATGTTAAAAATCAAGAATATAAAGGTACAGATATTCACTTAAAAAATTTTATAATGACACTAGCATTAAATAATAATATAAACGAATTTAATTACCATAAAAGATATAATAGATATGAATATCCTAAAGATGTAACTATTATAAGTAGGTATGAGATATTGAAGTATCTATTAACTGTAGATGAAAAAAGTTAAAAATAAAATAATAGAAGAAAATATTGGACTACTTCAAAATGAATATCCTATTATAAAAGAAATTAGAACAATATTTTTGGATTTCCATGATACTATTTTTAGTAATGATACTGAAATGCTAGATATATTTATTGAAACATATAAAGATAAAATTAAATCTTTTTGTAACGTAAAAAAAAGGATATCACAGCCGTCAAACATGCAATATCCCATACGATAAATTCTGGATTTGTTGAGGGTAACAACAGCAATTTAAACTTATCAAATGTATTGTATGCGGAAAACAGAAATTATGCAATCTTTTTAAAAGAAGTTGGTTAAACTTTTCCTCTAATTTAGATGATTTGAGTATTTTAAAATTAACAATAGATTCATTTATTAAGTATAAAAATCAAGGTATCTAACCTCGTTCATATTTTTACCATTTTCCGGAAACTTTTGGAAGAACCAATTTTAATATCTTGACGTTTTCGTTCTTAATATGTTATTATCGTGACAGAGAATTGAGGTGTTTGCGTTGCTGAAAAAAATAAGTGATTTTTTTCTTAAAAATATATATCATATTTTTTTGCTATTGATAGTGGTGTTCTTTTTCTTAATAAACTTTTATAGTTTGAGGTATAAAGTAAGCTTGGATCAAAGTTTAGATAAATATTATATAATATTTATTATACTTTCAATAGTTCTATCCCTTGGTATTTTTGTAGCTTGTATAAAATTAAAAAAAATAAATGATGAAAAAATTCCTAAAATATTTGTTTTTACAGTGCTTGTTTTAGGTATTATATATTTATTTTTATCTCCACTTTTTACAGGCAGTGATGAACATAATCATTATTATAGAATATATGAAATTACAGAAGGAGTTTTAGTAACTCCTACTGATGAAGTTGTGGGAAGTGAGTTGCCTGAGTCTTTAAGTAAAACATTTGGAGCAGGATCAGGAAATAATACTACAATTAAATATGAAAATATAAATGAAATGTTAAATATTAAACTAAATAGGACAAATACTATTCAATATGGTAATTTATGGACTGATTCTTATAGTAATACAGCTCTTTATTCACCAGTACAGTATTTTCCACAGGTTCTTGGCTTTTCTCTTGCTAAAATATTTGATTTAGGACCGTATTTAATTGGCATGTTTGGTAGAATATTTAATTTAATTTTTTATGTTATTCTAGGTTATTTTGGCTTAAAATTAATTCCTAAAGCAAAGATGTTTTATTTGTTAGTATTGTTATCTCCAAATATGTTGCAATGTGCGACAACTTTATCAGCTGATGCTTTTACTAATGTAATTTTCCTTCTTCTTATTGCTTTGTTGTTTAAGATATGTTATTCCAAAGATAAGCTTGATAGAAGAAAAGAGTTATTATTATTAATTTTTTGTATAATAATATCTTTATGTAAAATAGTTTATTTACCTGTGGTATTTCTTGTATTGTTAATTAATTCTGATAAATTTAAAAATGGAAAGAAAGAAAAAATTATTTTTAGTGTATTAACGATATTGTTATCAGTTATTGTGGGACTTTTATGGATGAGTTATACAGATGGTGTTTTTGAAATTGCATATGATAAAACAGCACTTCAAAAAGATTTCATATTTAATAATATATTAAATTATTTAGTTGTTTTTGTTCAAACATTTGCTAATTACATAGCAAAGTATATAGAATGTTTATTTGTTGGAACTACTATGTATCATTCTCAATTAGAGATGCCAGCATTTATATCATTTTTCTATGTAATATTGGTAGCGTTAGCTTTATTAAAAGATAATATCAAAAATAAATTTAATATTCCAAAAAGAGTGGCTATAGGCTTTGTTGGAGTAATTATAGTAGGCTTAATTAGTACAGCGATATACATACAGTGTACAGCTCAATATCATTCTGTTGGTAATTCTATAATAGAAGGAATACAAGGAAGATATTTTATACCTATAATTATGCTTGTTCCATTTGTTTTTCAATTTAAAAATATTAAGTTAAGTAATAAAATCTTATATAATAGTAGTCTTGTAATAAACTTGGTAACATGGTTTTATATGATTAATCAATTTATTGCTTAAATAATTTATAAATGGCTGAGATAATAAAAATCTTAGCTTTTTATATATAATTTTATTTCTAATAAGAAATTGACAATCATAATAAAAAAGAATAATATATCCACAAAGAAGGGAATGAATTAATATGGAAATACCTAAGTTAAACTTAGATGAATTATTAGAAATGTTATCTAATACGGGGTTTGGTTTAGAAGAAAGGTTAAATGAAGTACAAAACTTATCTAACTTTAATTTTGCTCTTCCGACAAGACAACTTGAAAGTAATGGTATTGTTAATGCCTATACTATGCCATATATTTCAGGTGTTGATTTTACTGATTATTATGAAAATATATTTGATTTAAAGAGTTATGCAAAGATACATTCGCAAATTGAAAATAATATAAAAGAAGGAAATAAATTAGGTATAGTATTCCCTGATTTATGTACAACAGAAAATATTAGAATAACTGATGAAGGGAAAGTAGTTTTTATTGATTATGATGGTTTACAAATTAAAGAAATGCCGGCAGTTGGTTTTCCAGACTTTTTAGGAACACCAGAAGAAGTATTAAATAGTAAATATTTTGATTTTGAAACAGGCTTATTTACTAAAGAAATAGATATAAAGAGTGCTATATTTTTGTATTTTGTAGATGTATTCGGAATAAATCTAGCTGGTGTAAATAGAATAGATTTGTATACTGGGAAAATAGTAACTTTAGATGATGCATTTTCCATAATTAATCTTAAAGATGTGGATATAA
This sequence comes from uncultured Bacilli bacterium, assembly GCA_963929435.1. Lineage (GTDB taxonomy): Bacteria > Bacillota_I > Bacilli_A > RF39 > UBA660 > Onthousia. The sequence goes on along the minus strand of CAWVIV010000006.1, from coordinate 36,915 downwards.
AACAAAAAGTGTGGAAGTTATATCAACCATCTATACCAAATGAGTTTTTAGGTGATGATATTTATAAGCTTGCAGAACAATATAAATTAATTGAACCCTTTCCAGGGACACCAATAAAGCAACTTGTAAAAAGATGATGTTTTAGAATTTTAATTGTATTAATGTGTGAATAACTTTGAAAATAATATTAGGTTTTTTAGTTACTTTTTTAATTATAAAAGTAGTTATATTTCTTAAAAATATGAATATAATATAAATGTATACTTATTGACATATATGTCGAAATATAGTATATTATTATTGCATTTAAGGAATGTAATACGTAAATGTTAGCCGCTCTTGGATGGTGCGGGTTATAAATTATTCCAATCGTGAAATGTTAACCGCTCTCGGATGGTGCGGGATACAAATTATTCCGATCGAAAATGGTTGAAAACTTTGTTCTTTTGAATAAAGTTTTCTTTTTCTTCTGAAAATCAAACTTTTGTACTTGCAAACATAGTTATAATTTGATATATTTTAGTTACAAGTTATATTTGTTATTGGGGGGTGTTTATAAAATGAAGGTTCAAACAGGATATATTTATCATATAAAAGATGAATTCTTTGATAAGATTAATGACAAAGGTTTAATGATAAATCATGAAAATGGAAGGGCTAGACCTACTTACTTTACAATTAAAGACAAGGATATATTATGGTTTATTCCGTTAAGTAGTAAAGTTTCTAAATATCAACCTATAATAGATAAAAAGGTTAAAAAATATGGAGATTGTCGTTCTATAATGATAAGAGAAATTGCTAATAAAAAATCAGTTATATTATTACAAAATGCATTTCCTACATTAGAAAAATATATAGATCATCCACATATAATAAATGGGAAACCACTTAAAGTAATAGATACATTAAAAGATGAAATAACTAGCAATTTTAATTACTTATTATCTTTAAAGAAACAAGGAATTAATTTGTTTTTTCCTGATATTGATAAAATTAAAGAAATGATGCTTGAAGAACTTGGCAAATAATGTCAAGTTATTTTCTTTCAATGTAAAAGTACAAATATTTATGGTATACTCATATTGGTATGAAAAGGGGAAGTGTTATGAGTAAAACTACAAGTAAAAAACAGAAAAAGAATAAATATAGTACAAGATTAGAAAAAAATAAAAGTATTTATTATAAAAACAATTCAGTTATAAATAGTCATAAAAAAAATAATAATAAACTTGTTTTAATTGTTTTAGTAATTAGTCTATTTGTTAATGCCTTCTTTTTGTTGAGAGTTAATAATTTAGATTCATCAGTTGATATTTTAAATACAACTATTGAAGAGAATAAAAAAGATTATGAAAAAACAATAAAAACATTAAAAGATGAATATACTAATTACTTATTTTTAGGCGATTCAATTACTGATTTTTATGACTTAGATAAATATTATGAAGGACTACCTGTTGTAAATAGTGGTATTTCTGGTAATACAACAGAGGATATTTTAGATGATATGAAAGCTAGAGTGTATGATTATAATCCATCTAAAGTATTTTTATTAATTGGTACTAATGATTTAATTCATGATAGTAGTGTTGATGATATTGTTTCTAATATTGAAAAAATAGTTAGTGAAATTAATAGTAATGAACCACAAACAGAAATTTATGTAGAGAGTGTTTATCCTGTTAATGATAATTTAAATGAGGATATGGTTGATGTTAGAAATAATGATGATATTATGGATATAAATGATAAAATAAAAAGATATTGTGATGACAATGATTATACTTATATTAATATGTATGATAAATTACTTGATGATGATGGTAATTTTAATGAAGAATATACAGATGATGGATTGCATCCTAATGGTAAGGGATATGAAGTTATTACTGAAGAGTTAAAGAAATATTTAGACTAGTTATATAATTCATGTTATACTATAGGTGTTAAGGAGAGAAGTATGAAAGAAGATAAGATTGCGTGTTTATTTGATGGTATATGTAAACTTTTTCATTTAAAGTTTAAGCCTAAAACAAGAAAATTATTGATTCAAATATTTAAGTTTGGTATTGTTGGTGGTACTGCTTTTGTAATTGACTTTGTTTTTCTTTATGTATTTAGAGAATTTTGTCATTTTCCTGTGCTTGTTTCTAATACATTATCATTTTGTATTTCTGTTATATATAACTATATTGCAAGTGTTAAGTGGGTATTTGATGTTAATAAAGAAAAAGATGCTAAAAAACAATTTGTTATTTTTATTGTATTTAGTGTCATAGGTCTTATACTCAATAATGTAATTATGTGGATAACAGTAGATTTCTTAAGTATTTATTATTTACTTGCTAAGATAATTGCAACTATTATTGTAATGATATTTAACTTTGTGACTAGAAAAATATTTTTAGAATAGAGGAATATTATGGATAAGATATCAGTTATTGTACCTTGTTATAATGAAGAAGAGTCTCTACCTTTATTTTATAAAGAAATTGATAAAGTAATTAAAAGGATGAGCAATGTTTCTTTTGAACTTATCTTTGTAGATGATGGTAGCAGTGATAGAACTCTTAATATTATTAAAGAATTTTCAAAAGATGATAGTAATGTTAGATATATTTCTTTTTCAAGAAATTTTGGCAAAGAAGCGGCTATTTATGCAGGACTTGAATATAGTACGGGTGACTATGTAACACTTCTTGATGCAGATTTACAAGAGCCTCCTAAACTTATAGAGAAAATGTATAAAATTATTACTACTAAAGATGTTGATATTGTTGCTCTTAAGACAGATGCTCATAAAGAATACGGAGTAGTTAGAAGATTTCTTACTAATTGTTATTATAAATTAATATCTAAATTATCTAAAGTAGAAATGGTACCAGGGGCAAGGGATTTTAGATTAATGAAAAGGCAAGTGGTTAATGCTGTATTAGAATTAAAAGAATATAATCGCTATAGTAAAGGAATATTTAGTTTTGTTGGCTTTAGAACAGAGTGGTTAACTTATAGTGTTCCTAAAAGAGTAGCAGGAACTAGTAAATGGAGTTTTCCTAAATTATTTACTTATGCTATTGATGCTATTATAGGTTATTCTACTGTGCCTTTAACAATTGCTGTATTTGTGGGAGTATTATTTTGTTTAATTTCTTTAATAGCGATTATTTTTATAGTTGTTAGGACTTTAATATTTGGAGATCCAGTAGCTGGATGGCCATCTTTAGTATGTATTATGTTTTTCTTAAGTGGTATTCAATTATTTTGTACTGGAATTAGTGGAGCTTATATTTCTAAGACATATACAGAAGTTAAGAGTAGACCAATTTATATTATTAGAGAAACAGAAAATACAAAAAATAAGTAAAAAATTAAGTGGGAAGTGATAGCATGTCTTCTTTTGTTAAGAAAAATATAAGTATAATATGTATGTTATTTCTTTTAAGTAGTCCTATAATTGATTTTGTAACAGGGGTTATGTTACATATTTTTGATGTTAGTTTAACTTTAGGACTAGTTTTAAGAATGCTTTTCTTATTGTTTATTTTCTATGTTACAACTTTTATTTATAATAAGAAAAATAATTTATTATACTATGGAATATTTGTTATTTATCTGTTGCTCTTTATCTTAGGCTTGGCTCTTTTTAAAGATAATCCTAATTACTTTAGAGAGATTCAAAATACAGTTAGAATGTTTTATTTTCCTTTATTACTATTATCTTTATTTAGTATAAGAAAAGAGTTAAAGATAACTTCTTTAAGTCTAGTTATAACTCTTTGTTTATATTTAATACTTATATTTATTCCTTTAGCATTAGGAGTAGGATTTGAAAGCTATGCTATTACTAAAGAAGGGACACTTGGTTTTTATAATTCTGCTAATGAGATTAGTGCAATTATCGCTATTTTAACACCAGTTTTATTTATTATTTTCTATGAGAGTAAAAATGTAATTTTTAGACTATTTATTACCTTTATTTATTTTGTTGTAATATTAAGTGTAGGGACAAAGACACCTTTACTTGCTTTAATAATAAGTCTTTGTGTAGTCTTTATTTATATACTATATAAAGCCTTTAAAGATAAAAAATATCATGTTGTTACAACTTTTACGGCTATAGTAGTAGCACTTGCTATTGTAGTTATTGTAATCGCTCCTAGAACTAGTTTCTATAAGAATATAGAAGTTCATCTTGATTATTTAAAGGTTGATAATATTTTTGATATCTTTAAAGAGGAGAGATTAGTAGATCATTTTATCTTTAGTCAAAGATTAACTTTCTTACATAATAAAGATAGGCTTTATGATAATGCTAATCCTTATCAAAAGTTATTTGGAATTGGCTATTATAAAGATAATGGTAAAGAGTTAAAAAGTATAGAGATGGATTATTTCGATGTCTATTATAATCAAGGCATAGTTGGATTTATTATCTTTTTCGCTCCATATATTTATGTATTAATATCAGTTATAGGAGAAAGAAAAATGTTCTCTTTTAGACAGTTAATGTTGTATTTAAGTCTTTTCTTAGTAATAATATTATCCTTATTTACAGGTCATATTATAACCGCACCTTCTGTTAGTCTTATCGTTTGTTTTCTTCTTTTATCTGTTGTTAAGAAAGAAAGAAAAAAACTATTATTTACAGGGGTTAATTTAAATATTGGAGGAATTGAAAAGTCTTTAGTTAATTTAGTTAATAAAATAGATAAAGATAAATATAGAGTAACAATAATATTAGAAGAAAACTGTGGCGAACTTTTAGAAAAGCTAGATAAATCTATAGTAGTAAAAGAGTTTAAGGTTTCTAATAATAGAAATAAAATTTTTAGAAAAGCTGTTAATCTATTAAGAAGATGTACATATTCAATCTTTAATTATCATACTTATGACTTTAGTTGTTGTTATGCTACTTATAGTTATAGTGGTAATAAAATAGCAAGAATAGCATCTTTAAATAATTCTATTTATATTCATAGTGATTATAGTTATATTTATCCTGATTTAGAAGACTTTAGAAGGTTCTTTGATACAAGAGATATCTATGATTTTAAAACAATATTCTTTGTTTCTAATGAAGCTTGTCGTAAGTTTACTAAGATATATCCTGGATTAAAAGATAGATGTCTAGTCTTTAATAATTTTATTGATGTAGAGAAAATAGAATCTTTAAGTAAAGAGAAGATTTCTCTAACTAAACCAAGAGGTAAGACTTTATTTGTCTTTGTAGGAAGGCTTGATGATGTTTCTAAGAAGTTAGGTAGAGCTTTTAAATTAGTGGAAAGTATTGATGATGTTGTACTTTGGGTAGTAGGAGATGGTCCTAGTAAAGATGATTATGTTAAAGAAGTTAAGAGACTTAAAATAGAAGATAGGGTTGTTTTTGTAGGTTCTAAAATAAATCCTTATCCTTATATGAAAAGAGCAGATTATTTAATATTAACCTCTAATTATGAAGGATTTCCTGTAGTTTATTTAGAAGGACTTGCTTTAAAGAAAAAACTTATTACAACAATTAAAGTTAGTGATGATATGATAAAGATAGGTAAAAATTATGGAGAAGTTATTACTTTTAATGAAAAGAAAATGATAGAAAAAGTTAAGGAAATATTAAAAAGTAAAGAAAAGAGAGAAGTATCTTTAGATATAGAAGAAATACAGGATAAACGGATGAAAAAGTTAGAGAATATCTTTGATGGGGGTGAGTTTTAATTATGAAAAAGCCTAAGTTTAGTATTATTGTTCCTGTTTATAATACAGAAAAATATCTTAAAAGATGTTTAGATAGTATAAAGAGTCAGAGTTTTAAAGATTATGAAGTTATTATTGTTAATGATGGTTCTACTGATAAGAGTAGTTCTATTATTAGTAAATACCCTTTTAAAGTTATAAATCAAGAAAATCAGGGACTAAGTGTAGCTCGTAATAATGGGGTTAAGGCATCTAGTGGAGATTATCTAATATTTCTAGATAGCGATGATTATATAGAAAAGGATTTATTAAAAGAAATAGATAAATCATTATCTAATAATCCTGATTTAGTAAGATATCAGATAAAAGAAGTATTTGATGATAAAGATGATGTTAACTATGAAGAGATTCCTTTTGAGAATAAAGATGGTGTAGAAGCCTTTAAATTAATTACTAAATATCACTTTGTAGAAAATGCTTGGTCTTATGCGATTAAAAGAGAGTTTTATTTAAAAGAAAAGTTTTCTTTTAAGAAAGGGACATATCATGAAGACTTTGGATTAATGCCTTTAGTTATTATTAAATCTAGAGTAGTTAATAGTATTAGTTATGTAGGATATTGTTATTATCAGAGAAGTGGTAGTATTATGAATGATAGTGATTATGATAAGACTAAAAAGAAAGTTAAGGACTTTTATAATCATTATTTATATTTAACTAAAGAGATAAATAAAACTAAATTAGATAAAACTTATTTTATGAGCTTTATTAGTAATAGTTTGATTTTAAAGATAACGGAGTTAAAGGGAAAAGATTATAAAGAGGCTTTAACTAAATTAAAGAAAGATAAAGTCTTTGATAATTTGCTAAGTGATAGTATAGTTAGAAAAATAAAAAATACTTTAGTTAAAATTAGTCCTAGACTATATTATAGGAGATTCTAATGATAGAAGGGTATAAAGGTTTTAGTAAAGGACTTGTTAATGCTTATGGAATGAAATTTGAAGAACATAAAGATTATAAAGTTGATACTAGAGAACAAGAGTTGAAATATGGTATTTATGGTTATGGTTTTCACTTTGCAGAAAGGTTAGAGGACTGTTTAAGATATTATAATGGTTTTGAAGAAGAAATTGAAATAGCTAAAGTAATGGCTTTAGGTGATGTATTAGAATCATATGATGATTATTATGGTTATTATGATTTGTATGTAACAGACCATATTTATATTGAACATGTCTTGACAAGAGAGGAGATAATTAATTATATAAAAAATGCTAATCCTCTTAGGGTAGAACGGTTTATTATGGGGTATAAGCTTATGAGTGATGAGATAGAAACTATTTTAAAAGAAAACCCTGATAATGAGAGAATTATGGATGCGATAGATTATTATCAGTATGGTAATAAATATGTTTATGAGAAGAAATGATTTGGAGGTAGTTATGGTTGATATAAGTATAATAGTACCAATTTATAATGCTAGTAAATATTTAAAGAAGTGTTTAGATTCTTTAGTTAATCAAACTAAAAAAGAGTTAGAATTTATTCTTATTAATGATGGTTCTACTGATGATAGTGAATCTATTATTAAGAGTTATAGTGATGATAGAATTAAATACTATAAAAGAAGTAATCATGGTATTGGTAAGACAAGGAACTTTGGTATTAATAATGCTAGCGGTAAATATATTATGTTTTTAGATAGTGATGATTATTTAGAAGAGAATGCTTGTGAAGTATTATATAAAAAAGATAGAAAAAGAAAAGTTGGATGTTGTTGTATGTGATTTTTATAGAGTATATAGTAATTCTAAAGAAGTAGAAAAAATTATTAGTTTTAAAAATACTAAATTAAAAGATAATCCTAATTTATTATTAAATATAAATCTTGCTCCTTGGAATAAGATTTATAGAAGTGATTTACTTAAAAATAATAATATTAAATTTATAGAAGATTTAAAGTATGAGGATGCTCCTTTTGTAGCATTAGCACTTTTAAAGTCTAAAAAAATAGGTAAAGTAGATAAACCTTTAATTAATTATACTATTCATGAGAGTAGTGAGACTACTCTTAGAGATAAAAAAGTTTTTGATATCATAAAGATAGTTGATATTATTAGAAACTTTTTTAAAGATGATGATTGGAGTAGGGAAGTTGTTGATACTTTAACTATTAAAATATTAGTTAATTATAATATACAACAAAGATATATAAAAGATAAAAATATTAGAAATGAATTTATAGATAAGACATTTTCTTATTTTGAAAAAAATATTTCTAATTATAAGAGTAATATTTACTTTAAAGAAAGAAGTGTGTTAAAATCATTTATAGAAAAGAGTAAGACATTAAGTAAATTATACTGTGATTTATATAGGAGGAAGTAGAGATGAATAGAAAAATATTTGTATTTATAGTTGCATTGCTTATTATATGTCCATTAACAGTTAATGCAGATGAAATAAATAATGAAGAAAGTACATATAATGCATTAAATGGTTTAGTTACTGAAGGCGGCTATACATACTATTATGTTAATGGTGTTAAACAGACAGGTTTTCAAGTAATAGATGGTAATACCTATTTTTTTGGGCGTACTAATAATAATGAAATGAGAACAGGAATATTTGCAATTGATGGTTCAGTATATTATTTTGATTCTAATGGGGTTATGCAAACAGGATGGTATGAAGACGATGGTTATACTTATTATTTTGATGCAGATGGTAAAAGAGCGAGTGGTTTTAGAGAGATAGATGGAAATACTTATTTCTTTGGACGTACTAATAATAATGAAATGAGAACAGGAATATTTACAATTGATGGTTCAGTGTATTATTTTGATGAAACTGGGGTTATGCAAACAGGATGGTATAAAGAAGGTGGTTATACTTATTATTTTGATGCAGATGGTAAAAGAGCAAGTGGCTTTAGGGAGATAGGTGGTAATACTTATTTCTTTAGTCGTATAAATAATAATGAAATGCGTACAGGCATGTTTAAGATTGATGATGTTATGTATAGATTTGGTTCTGATGGTGCTGCGCAACCAGGATGGTATGAAGAAGATGGCTATACTTATTATTTTGATGCAGATGGTAAAAGAGCGAGTGGCTTTAGGGAAATAGATGGAAAGACTTATTTCTTTGGACGTACTAATAATAATGAAATGAGAACAGGAATATTTGCAATTGATGGTTCAGAGTATTATTTTGATGAAACTGGGGTTATGCAGACAGGATGGTATGAAGAAGATGGTTATACTTATTATTTTGATGCAGATGGTAAAAGAGCAAGTGGTTTTAGAGAAATAGATGGAAATACTTATTTTTTTGGACGTACTAATAATAATGAAATGAGAATAGGAATATTTGCAATTGATGGCATTTATTATTATTTTAATGATGAAGGAATAATGCAAACAGGATGGAAAAAGTTAGATGGTAACACTATGTATTTTGATGATAACGGTGGTATGGCAGTTGGCTATATTAATATAGATGGTAGTTATTACTTTTTTAACGAAGATGGAATAATGCAAACAGGCTTTCAAACAGATGGTATGAATACCTATTATCTTGATGAGAAAACTGGTGTGGCTCAGACAGGAGTGCTTGTTATAGATGATGATACTTATTATTTTAATGACGAAGGAGCAATGCAAATAGGCTTTCAAGTAATTGATGGAAATACTTATTTCTTTGGTAGATTAGATGGCAAATTAAGAACAGGTCTTTTTGCTATAGATGGTATTTATTATTATTTTAATGACGAAGGAATAATGCAAACTGGTTGGCAAGAAATGATTGGAGGTATTAGATATTTTGATGAAACTGGTAAAATGCAACTTGGTATCGTTGAAATAGAAGGCCTTAAGTATTATTTTGATGAGTTAGGATTACAGGATTTTGGCTTTCAAGTAATTGATGGTAATACTTATTTCTTTAGCCGTATTAATAATCATGAAATGCGAACTGGTTTTTTTCCTATAGACGGAGTTTATTATTATTTTAATGATGAAGGGGTAATGCAAACAGGTTTTCAAGTAGTTGAAGGTATAACTAGATTCTTTAGTCGTGTAAATGGTGCAATGCGTACTAGTTGGGTTTTAATTGATGGTTATATGTATTATTTTGATCCTAGTACTGGTGAGATGACAGTTGGCGAAAAGACAATAGATGATGTTAATTATGTCTTTAATACAGATGGTAAGTTACGTGATGGCTTTGTTACCGATACTGATGGTAATGTTAGATATTATTATCCTGATGGTACTTATGCTAATGATTGGGTGACTATTACTGGTAAGAAGTATTTCTTTAATTCTCTTGGGGTTATGATTGGAGAAAATGTAAAGAAAGTAATCGATGTTTCTGCTTACCAGGGGTTTATTGATTGGAATACTGTTATAAGTCAAGGTGGAGTAGATGGCGTAATTTTAAGAATAGCAGCTGGTTGTGAAGAAGAAGATGCTATGCTCGCTAGAAATATAGCAGAATTACAACGCCTTGGTATACCTTATGGTATTTATATATATAGTTATGCTGAAAATAAAGATGAAGGTAGGCTATATGCTAATTTTACATTAGAGATGATAAGAAAATATAATATGAATCCTACTTTAGGCATTTATCTTGATTTAGAGAGCAATAATATTACAAGTTATATGGGTACTTATGAGTATGAAGAGGTTACAAGAGGATTTATGGAAGTTATGAATAGTAGTGGTTATGGTTCGCTTGCTAAAATTTATACCTATACAAGCTATGCTGAAACTGTATTAAATTCTGATTATTTAAAAAGTTTAATTGCTTGGATTGCACAATATAATCATTATTGTTATTATGGTGGTAATTATGTTGGGTGGCAATATTCATCAACAGAGAGGATTCCAGGTATTGAAGGTAATGTTGATGTAAGCGTTTGGTTTTAGTAAAAAAAGATAATTTACTGGACATTAAATAAAATGACTAATTTCCACAGTAAAAAAAGAGTAAAAATAATTAATAAAAAATAGATAGAAAAATTAATAAGAATTGATTTTATCTATTTTTTTCTTTCCAAACATATCAACCACCCTGCACTGAAAGTACAGTGGTTGATGTAAGGACTGGAACTCTTTCTATGCTAAAGCATGCTATTGTCATCATTTACAAATATGTCTTCTATTCCATCCTTTTGATTTTCAATATATTCTTCTATAGTTTGTCTAGTTACTTGCTCTACACTTTTACAAAAATATCCTGGCGCCTACATATGTTGTCCCCCAAATTGCTTCCTTAATTTTGAAAATTCCTCTTGTAACTTTTTAGAGCTTCTTCCTTTTAGATATTGCATTACCTGTGCTATTGACAAGGTTGGTGGAATACTTAACAACAAATGCACATGTTCTGGTTGTATATTACCCCTTATTATTGTTATTCCTTTTGCCGAACAACCTTGCATTAGTAGCTCTTTTAATCTATACGCAATTTTGTATGTTAATATTTTCTTTCTATATTTTGTTATCCATACTACATGTATTTGCACATCATACTGTGTGTGGGCCCCTTTTTGCATCTTTCTCACCTCTGTTTTATCTTATTACTTTTTATTTACAAAGGCTAGTCCTCAAAGGATTTATGTGACTGAAAGTCAATGGATATTATCCGCCAGTGCCTAGCATATTATATTTTAAATCACGACAAAAAGACACCATGTAAAGTGTAAAAAAATATATAAAAAGTAGTGATTTCAAAGAACAAATAGTGTATAATTTAATCATCAAATCTTAATTGAAAGTTAGTTTCTAAATTATTAAGATCTGAGATTGTGGAAGTAAGTGCGTATAGAAGGAAACGACTTACTTCTTTTATTTTAAGTTTTAATGATTTAGTCAATAGATTTCCTTGTTCTAATAATTGTCTTATAGTATGGGCAAATTGGATAAAGAAATAATGAACTTTCATAGCATTGTCATTTCTACTGTTTAAATGAGAAATGTTGAAAGTTCTATGCTTTTGGTTATAGAAACCTTCATTTTCTATTTTCCATCTTTTTCTTCCAAGAGATACTATTTCTTTAATACTATTATCATTAATATCCATATTACTAATATAACGAAAAATAGTTGTTTTTTTATTTTTAGATTCTATATATTTAAACGCACTAAGTATGTGATTTCTATAATTGATATTAGTAGAAAGATAATAGTATTTATGCTTAACTTCATTGTTGAATTGTATATTTCTTCAAAAGTACTATTAATTTCTTTCAATCTATCAGGTTTTAAATTAAAAATATAATTCCACTTATTTTTTTCACAAATTTCTATAATTGTTTCTACAGCATATAAGGCATTTCCGGTAATAATGAATTTATATTTTGGATAATTCTTTTTAACACGTTTAATCATTCTTTTAAAAGCTTTAATTTCACAATCTTACTTTTGTTTTTCTGTAATCATTTTTTCATTTTCAATAAATTCTGAATCTAAACTGATAATAATATTACCAACAACTAATTTATATTCTAAAACATACTTGTAATAAGAGATTTTCCCGTCTTTATGTTTTCTAATCAGGCAGTTGTTATTAAGATTATAATCATGACTAGATAGACCAGTACCATCAAATACTAGTTGAAATGCACCGTTATATCGAAATTTATCAAACATTTTAGAACGTATTAAAGCTTTGACAATATATTTTTGAATATTTCTTAACTCATTAGTATCTATATTAATAAATACATCTTGAATAGTTTCTCAGTAAGGAAGTTCTTCTAAATCTTGCCCACAGATTTTAGATAAATTTTTAATACAATTATCAGTATTAAAAGTATCAGAAGAAATGTCAGTCATCGTAGTAAGATCACAAAGAAGACTAAAAAGACGAGTAACACATATTGTTTTCATTTCATATGTTATATAACTTTCATTTCTACCATCAGTTAAATTACTAAACATATTTAATAAATCAGGAAGATATTTATTAATAATAGAATATAATTCCTTTATCAAATCTTTATTTTTTCTTAATTCTCTTCTTTGCTTTCTGTTCATTACTACATACCACCTTTTTATTATGTAGTAATTATATCAAATTTATTGCGAAAAAAATTTACTCTTTTTTACTGAATTTCCAGTTTTGTTTTGAAATAAATAATGATATATGTTATTATGATTATGAGGTGTAATTTGATGACAAATGTAAAAAATATTTTAAGCAATTTTAAAAGGTATCAATTTCTTATGAGTCAATTAATTACAAGAGACTTTAAAGTAAAATATAAAAGATCTGTTTTAGGTGTTGTTTGGAGTTTACTTTATCCTGTACTTATGATGACTGTTATGGCAATGGTTTTCTCACAAATGTTTAGATTTAGTGTTGAGGGAATTAATTACCTTGTTTATTTAATGACAGGTATTGTAATGTTTCAATATTTTAGTGAAGCGACTAATAATGCAATGACATCTGTTGTTGGCAACTTTGGGCTTATAAATAAGGTTTATATTCCAAAATATATTTTCCCAGTTGCTAAGTGTATCTTTGTAGGAATTAATTTTGTCTTAACTTTGATTCCATGGCTTATTTTGATTATTTTAACTCAGTTCGGATTAGGTACATATCCTGCTTCTATTAATTGGTATTATTTATTAATTCCTTATATTTTCTTATGCTTTTTCTTATTTACGGTTGGTATAGGTTTGTTATTATCTTGTATTTCTGTATTTTTAAGAGATATGTTCTATATTTATGGAATAATTTTGACTATTTGGAATTATTTTACTCCGGTATTTTATAGTATTGATATATTACCAGCTTCTCTTCAAACTTTATTTAAGTTTAATCCTTTATATCAATTCATTACTTCTGTTAGAAGTATTGTCTTGTATGGGGCAAGACCTTCAATAACAACTTTAGTAATTTTAGGTTTAATCGGAGTTGGTACTTTACTTATTGGAGCCTTTGTCTTTAAGAAAAAACAAGATAAGTTTATTTACTATATTTAGGAGGTCTGTATATGATAAAATTAGAGCACGTTTCAATGAAATTTAATTTGGGAATAGAGAAAAACTTTTCAATTAAAGAGGCTTTTATTTCAATTTTTGATAAAAAAAGAAGACCTCAAAAGAGTGATTTCTGGGCTTTAAAAGATGTATCGTTTTCAGTTAAAAAAGGAGAAGTAGTTGGTCTTATCGGAAGTAATGGGGCTGGGAAAAGTACTTTATTAAAAGTAGTAAGTGGTGTTATGAAGCCTACAGAAGGTAAAGTTACAGTTAATGGTGTTATTTCTCCTATGATAGAGCTTGGAGCAGGTTTTGATCCTGAACTTACAGCAAGAGAAAATATATATTTAAATGGCTCAATTTTAGGCTATTCTAAAGCTTTTTTAGATGAAAAGTTTGATGAGATTGTGGAATTTTCAGAATTAAGAGATTTTTTAGATGTACCTATAAGAAACTTTTCTTCAGGTATGGTTGCAAAACTTGCTTTTTCTATTGCAACTATTGTTAATCCAGAGATTTTAATTGTAGATGAAATTTTATCAGTTGGCGATATTAAATTTCAAGAGAAAAGTAAAAATAAAATGTTAGAAATGATAAAAGGTGGGACAACAGTTCTTTATGTTTCTCATTCATTAGAGTCTATTCGCGAGTTATGTAATCGGGTTGTTTGGCTTGAGCATGGACAAATTGTTAAAATAGGTGATGTTAAAGAAATATGTGATGAGTATTATCATAAGCAAATGGGAGAGTAGATAAAATGAAGGAATTAGAAAAGTTACATGATAAGAAATATAAATATGTATTTTTTGATATTTTTGATACTATTGTAAAAAGAAATGTATTTCCTGAAAATACTAAAAGAATTTGGGCTAATCATTTGGCTAAAATTTTAGATGATGAAATTACAATGAATGAGATTTATGAAGCTAGACAGAAAATAGAATATAATCTTGGCTTTAATAATAATAATTCGGGACATGATTTTGAATTTACTTATAAAGATTTATTAAAAGAAATGTATAAGATGTTTGACTTTAAAATGAGTCAAAAAGCTTTTCAAGATTTGTCAACAAGGATAGAAGTTAGTGTTGAAAGTGCTGTTCAGATAGTTGATGAAGAAGTAATAAAAGAAATAAAAGAATTAAAAAGTGAAGGTAAAAAGATTTATTGTGTTTCAGATATGTATTTATCTAAAGATATGATTAAGCAAATTTTTGCTAATCATGGTATTGATGATTTTTTTGATGATTATTTTATTTCTTGTGAATATTTAAAGAATAAGAAAAGCGGTGCTTTATATGAGGTAGTTTTAAAGAATATTAAAGCTAAAGCTTCAGAGTGTGTGATGGTAGGGGATAATCAATATTCAGATTATGACTCACCTAAAGCTAAAGGAATAGTTGCTATTCATTTGAATCGTGAAAAAAATCATCGAGGTTATCAAAAAATGCAAGATGAGGCTTTTGAACATGAAAAAGATATTTATAAAAAATTAGAAGAGCTAGCTAGTACTTCTACTAATAATTTTGAGCATTTAATCTTTTCATTGTATTTATTTATTGAAAAATTATATTTTAATTTAGTTAGAGAAGGCAGAAAAGAAGTATTCTTTTTATCAAGAGAAGGAGAGTTTTTAAAAAAATTATTTGATGAATATGTTAAACATATTCATGGTGATAAGATAAAGAGTTATTATCTATTAGTTTCTAGAAAAGCTACCTATTTACCATCATTAAAAAGTTTAAAAGAAGAAAATTTTGATTATTTATTAAACCAATATTCTTATACAAGTGTTGAAGAGTTACTTAAGAGTTTAAATTTTACTAAGGAAGACTTAAAGAAAATAGAAGATAGCTTTGTTTCTGATACTAAGAAGCTTCTTAATGAGTTAAAACTTAGTAAAGATGAGGAGAAAGGGTTAAAGAGTATTATTAATAAAGATTTAAAAGAACGTGTTTATTCGTTAAATAAATCTTGTATTTTAAGAAGATTAAAAGATAATAAAACTTTTAAAGAATTATACGAGAAAAATAGGGTGGAACAAAATACTTTATTTAAAAAGTATATAAAACAATTTACTGATGATAGAGATATATGTTTAGTCGATGTAGGTTGGAATGGTTCCATTCAAGATAATATTGCCAATATTTTAGGCGAGGATTATAAAGTTTCTGGTTATTTAGTTGGTCTAGTTAGCAGGATTCCCAAAGCTAGTAAAGCTAAAAAAGGGGTATTATTTTCTAATGTTCCTAAGGAAAGCTTAAATTATAATTTATTTAATGAAAGTAGAAGCCTTTATGAAGTTTTATTAGGTGCTTCTCATGGTAGTGCTAATAGATATTATGAAGAAGATAATACTGTTAAAGTAGCTTTATTTGAAAAGAAAGAAGAGCAAAAAATATATGTAGATGTTGTTTCTAAAATTCAAGATACAATGTTTAATTTGTTTAAACAATTAATAGATATATTAGCAGATAATTATTATGATGAAGATAGAGTAGAGAAAATGATTAATCAAATTCATTATAAGATGATATTTGAACCTACAAAGGAACAGCTTAATTTTTTCAGTAAAATATATCATTATGAAAACTTTGGCGTTTTTGAGTTTACAGAATTTAAATCAGATAAAAAGATGACTTGGAAGTATTATATTAAAGAAAATGCTAAATACTATTTAAGACATAAAGATTTCTTCTTTGATAGTTGGTATTGGCCACTACAGAAGTTATATAATGAAAAATTATTTATTCCTAGATTTACTTATAAATTAGGTAAGAAGATAGATCTAAAGAGGAAAGGAGTTATTTAGGATGAAATGTATTTTTACTTTAGGTTCACCTGCTATAGGTGGAGGGACAACTGTAATTTTTGAACATGCAACTTATATGGCTAGACAAGGAGCAGAGGTTTATATTGTTACTGATCGTAAAGTAGATCCTGAAGAATATGCTTGGCATACTTATGCTCATATCTTAAAATGGGTTACTTATGATGATATAGTTAATATGGAATTTGATATGGCTATTGCTACTTGGTGGAGAACTGTTTATGAGTTATATAGAATTAAAGCTAAACATTATGTTTATTTTGTTCAGTCTATAGAATCAAAGTTTTATTCAGAGGAAGAACAAGGCATTAAAATGTTAGCTGAGATGACTTACTTTTTAGATATGAAAGTTATTACTGAAGCTACTTGGATTAAAGAGTATTTAGCTAAATATGGTGTAGATGCATATTTAGTCCATAATGGTATTAGAAAAGATATTTATAAAGCTACTGGTGATACTTATGAGAAGTGTGATGGCCTTAGAATTTTAGTTGAAGGACCAGTAGATGTTGCTTTTAAAAATGTTCCTCGGACTATAGAACTTGTTAAACAAAGTAAAGCAGATGAAGTTTGGTTATTAACATCTTCTAAGGTTGAAGAGTATGAAGGTGTTGATAGAGTATTTTCACAGATTCCACCAAAAGATTGTGCTAAGATTTATCGTTCTTGTGATGCTATTGTTAAATTAAGCTATGTTGAAGGAATGTTTGGTCCACCTTTAGAGATGTTTCATTGCGGTGGTACGGCTATTGTTTATGATGTTACAGGTCATGATGAGTATATTGTTAATGGTAAAAATGGTATAGTCGTTAAAACTGATGATGAACAAGATGTTATAGATAGTATTAATAAATTAAAAGATGATAGTAAATATTTAAATAAACTTAAGAAAGGTGCTGTTAAGACAGCTAGCGAGTGGTGCTCTTGGCAAGAATCATCTGCTAAATTCTTTGATACTGTAACAAAATTAAATAAAATGCCTTCAGTAACACAAGAGGTTCTAGAAACAAAATCTAAATTTTTCTTTGATGTTTATGTAAAATATGAAACAAAAGATAGTTCAATTAAAAAGTTTGTAGGCAGACGTTTAAGAAATAATCATCCTAGAATTTATAAAGCGTATAGAAAAATTATTAATAAATAAGGTGATTATATGGGGAAAGTTATAAAAGAAGATGAACTTAATAAAGTTATTAATGAAGAAAAAGTTAAAATATATGAGATGGAAAATCACGAATTACAGATTATTTTAAATAATTATTGGAATGGTAGAGAAGAAGAAAGGCCTAAATTTCCTAATATTAGGGATGAAATATTTTATCTATTAAATAAACCTAATGATGCTGATATTACAAAAAAGAAAAGATTTTTATTTAATTTAAGAGGGAAGAATCATGAGTAAGAAAAAACGTATTTTGTTAGTAGTTGATAATGAAAAGTGGGCTTTTTATAATATTGCTAGTAATTTTCAAAAGTACTTAAAGAATGATTTTGATATTGATATAGTTGCAATGGAAAGATTAAATGGAAATATTACTGATTTATTTATGTTTGCTCAAGAATATGATTTAATTCACTTTTTTTGGCGAGGATTTTTATTAGATTTAAACAACAATTATACAGAAAGTTATATTTATAATTTGGGACTATCAAAAACTGAATTTATAGATAAATATATAAAAAATAAGAATATTACAACGGCAGTATACGATCATAAATTGCTTAGTTCAGAAGAGATAAATGAATTTTGTAAATACATAAAAGGATATTATGTTTCTTCTGGTTTGTTAAAAGATTTATATGGGCATTTAGAATTAAATAAATATCCTAATTGTGTAATTACGGATGGTGTTGATTTAAATTTATTTAAACCTAAAAAAGATAGATTTAAGAATATAAAAGAAAGGACAATTAATATTGGTTGGGTTGGAAATAGTAAATGGAATGGTCAATATGATCATAAAGGACTTAATACTATAATTAAGCCTGTAATTAAAGAGTTGATTTCTGAAGGATATAATATAAATTTACATTTGGCTGATAGCACTGAACGTTTAAGAAATCGTGAAGAGATGGTTGAATATTATAATGAAATTGATTTATATCTTTGTTGCTCTGTTAATGAAGGAACTCCTAATCCAATACTTGAATCGTTTGCTTGTGGAATTCCTGTAATATCTACTGATGTAGGTATAGTAAGAGATTTATTTGGAAAAAATCAAAAAAAATATATAATGAAAGAGCGTAGTCAAGAAGAATTAAAAAGGAAAATATTGTTGTTTATTGAAAATATTGATGATGTAGATTTGATTTCTAAAGAAAATTTAGAACAAATAAAAAAATGGTCTTGGGATTACAAGGCAAAAGATTTTAAGAAATTTATAGAAGAGAGTATGAATTGATATGAAATATGGAATAATTGTATTTAAGGAGACAACGAATATTGGTGATGATATACAGAGTTATGCTGCTATGAAACAATTGCCAAGGGTAGATTATTTTATTGAAAGAGAATCACTAAACGAATTTGTTTCTAATGATAATGAAAAAGTAAAAACTATAATGAATGGTTGGTATATGCATAATAGATTTTGTTTTCCACCTTCTAAATATATAGATCCTTTGTTTATATCTTGTCATTTTTCTCCATTGAATGATGGTATTGGTATTACCAAAGAGTATATGCAAGGCTATGTACAGGAATATATGAAATTTTATGAACCTATAGGATGTAGAGATAAAGTAACAGAAGAGTTATTAAAGGAAAATAATGTTGATACCTATAAATCATATTGTTTAACGTTGACTATTCCAAAATTAAAAAATGTTAAAAAAGAGAAAAAAATTACACTAGTTGATGTTTCTGATAATATTAAGAAAAAAGTTGCATCTGAATATAAAAATTTAATTAAAGAAGTTACTCATAATTTAGACAAAAGCAAAAATGAGAAATTGAGTTATATAGAGAGAATGGATAATGTAGAGAAATTGATATATGAATATCAAAGTTCAGAATTAGTTATTACTACTAGGCTTCATTGTGCATTACCATGTTTAGCTGTTGGTACACCAGTATTATTAATATATGATAGTAAAAATTATGATGTAGTTAATAGAATTGAAGATTATATATCTTTATTAGACTATTGTAGTGAAGAAGAATTTTTACAATCTGATTTAGCAAATTATTTAAATAAAAAAGCTCGTAAGGATCATTTAAAGATAAGAGATGAATTAATAAAAAGAGTTCAACATTTTATTAATGATGAAACTTCGTTAAAAAAAGAGTTTACTTATGATATGGTAAAATATTGTCATTATGTAAATAAACTAGTCTCAATATATAGATATAATATCAATGAGGAAAAATTTGCAATAAATAATGATTTAATAAATATGAAATATGCAAAAGAATATTGGGAAAAAGAGTTTAATTTATTGTTAGAAAAATATGAAAAATTACGTAATTATTCATCTAGGAGTTTACTTGTTAAATTTAGGGATAAAATAAGAGGTGATAAAAATGAAAAGTTCTAATTTGAAAATCATTGCTTTTGAAAATTGTAAAGAACTTGGAGAAGAGATTGATAATCATCTAAAAGAAATGACTAATAATAAAAATTCTTACATTACTAATGTGGTATGTAGTCGTTTCAATAATGGCGAAGGTAAACTTTATATAAGTGAATCTATTATGGATAAAGATTTATATATTCTTTCTGATGTTGGTAATTATAGTATATCTTATGAGTTTTATGGAAATAAACACCAGATGTCTCCAGATGAACATTTTCAAGATATTAAAAGGGTAATTTCTGCTACAAATGGTAGATTTTCTAAAGTTACAGTTATTATGCCTTTCTTATATCAATCACGTCAACATAGAAGAAGAGAAAGAGAATCTTTGGACTGTGCTTTAGCATTACAAGAGTTAGAATCTTTAGGAGTTAATAATATTATTACATTTGATTGTCATGATCCTAATGTTTCTAATGCAATTCCAAACTTACCTTTTGAAAACTATTTTGCTTCAGATTTAATTTTAAATTCTATTATTTCTAATGAATCGATAGATTTAAAAAATCTTTTAGTTATTAGTCCAGATATGGGAGCGATGGAGCGAGCTAGATATTATGCAGAAAAGCTTGGTTCTGATGTTGGATTATTTTATAAGAGAAGAGATTTGAGTAAAGTAGTAAATGGTAAAAATCCTGTTGTTGAACATGTTTATTTAGGAAAAGATCCTAAAGATTTAACAGTATTAGTTATTGATGATATGATTGCTTCTGGTGGCTCTATGCTTGATGTTGCAAAAGAACTAAAAGAGCGTGGTGCTAAGAAAATTATATTGGTTTCTACTTTTGCTTTATTTACAGCAGGAATAGAGAAATTTAGGGAAGCTTATAAAAATCAATATTATGATCAGGTATATTCTACTAATTTGACTTATGTACCAGAAGAGATAAAAAATGAACCTTGGTATACAGAAGTTGATTGTTCAATATTGTTAGCAGAAATAATTTTAAGTCATCATGAAAACAGAGCAGTAGATATTGTTGATGAAGAACTTGTAAACCCTGATTTCAGTAAGGAGCGTGTTAATTAATGACAGCAAAGAGAATTATTTTAATTTTATTAGCATCAGTAATATTAACGTTAGGTGTTTCTCTAGCTTATAATGTTCAAGCAATGGAGTTAACTTTAAATTCTTTAGCTAATTCTACAGATTTTGTTTGGCTTATAATCTGTGCCTTTTTTGCATTAATGATTAATTATCTTTTAAAAATAAAAAATAAAAGATTATTAGTTTTCTCATTTATAAATGGAACGGTTTTATCAGTATTGAATGTTATTGGTTTTACTTTTACTTATTATATTTTAAGTGATATTGATATAAACTTAAAAATGACAATTTATTTAATAATTAAGTTTTTAAGTTGTAGTGTTATCTTTGGAAGCTTGTCAGCTTTATTATTTAATTTTATTGATAATGTTAATATAAAAGAGAAAGCTAAGAGTAAATTAAATAATTTATTTGTTCCTAATAAAAGAAACTTTTTGATATTAGCTTTGATTATATTTTTAGCATATATTCCTTGGCTTTTACATTATTTTCCTGGCATATGTTCTGCAGATTCAGCTGTACAAATGTTACAAGTTACGGGTAATACTGCTTTAACTAATCATCATCCTATTTTTCATACTTTGATAATTGGACTATGTTTAAATATAGGTAATTTATTATTTGGTAGTAACAATGCAGGTATTGCCATTTATTCTATTATCCAGATGCTTGCTTGTGCTTTTACATTTTCTTTTGCTGTTTTATATCTTCATAAGAAGCAAGTGCCAGCATTATTGCAAAAATTATTATTACTATTTTTTATGTTCTGTCCTATAGTTTGTTCTTATAGTTTAACAATGTGGAAAGATATTCCATTCGCTTTATGTGTTTTAATAACTACTATTCTTTTAGTGGAAGCTTGTACTAATCAAGATAAATTCTTTAAAAAGAAATCTAATTTAATATTACTTGGCGTTTTCTTTATGCTTGATATTTTATTTAGGAAAAATGGACTATATTGTGTGCTTTTAGGCGGTGTTGTATTACTTATATTTTTACCTAAAAAATGTAAAAAACAAATTTTATTACCATTTCTTATTCCTGTTATTTGTAGTTTTATTATTACGGGGCCAATTTTTAGTGCCTTTGATATTAAAGACGGTAATAGTAAAGAAGCCTTATCTGTTATTATGCAACAGTTTGCAAGAATAAGAAAATATCATGATGATGATTTAAGTAAGAGTGAAAAGAAAAAATTAGATAGTTTCTTTGATGATGATTCTTATATGGAACTTTATAACCCTACTTTTGCTGATCCCGTTAAAAGAGTGTTTTCAGAAGAATATTTACAAGATCATAAGATAGATGCAGTGACTACATACTTAGAGTTTGTTTTTAAATATCCTAAAGATACAATAATTGCTTTTATTGCAGGTTCTTATGGATATTATTATCCTAATTTAGTTGGCTGGGAGGTATTTAGTACTATTTATAATGATGATGAGACTGAAGTTTTGGATATTGAACAGACTCCAATTGTGTATTCACCAATTATAAAAGAATTAAATGTATTCTTAAATAGTCATAATATACCATTGTTAAGTATGCTAACAAGTTGTGGCTTTTATTTGTGGACTTTGATTACTATTATATGCTATACTCTATATAAGAAGAGATATATGTTATTATGTAGCTTTTCCGTATTATTAGGAGTATTTTTAACAGCTTTGTTATCGCCTGTATTTTGTGAGAGAAGATATGTATATTCTTTAATTATTACAGTGCCGGTTTTATTCTGTTTATGCTTTTTTAATAAAAATAAGAAAGTGAGTGGTTTAAGTGAGTAAAGATAAAGAAAAAAAGATTGCTGTATTAATTCCTTGTTATAATGAGAGCAAGACTATTGAGAAAGTTGTAAAGGATTATAAAAAAGTTTTACCTAAAGCAGATATTTATGTTTATGATAATAATTCTACTGATGGTACAGATAAAATTGCTAAAAAAGCAGGTGCCATTGTTAAATATGAATATCGTCAAGGTAAAGGTAATGTTATTAGAAGTATGTTTAGGGATATAGATTCTGATTGTTATTTAATGATTGATGGTGATGATACTTATCCTAAAGAAAATGCTAAAGAAATGTGCGATTTGGTTTTGGAAGGTAAAGCTGATATGGTAATTGGTGATAGATTATCTTCAACATATTTTACAGAAAATAAAAGACCTTTTCATAACTTTGGTAATAAATTAGTTAGGGGCTTAATTAATACTTTATTTAAAAGTGATATTCGTGATATTATGACAGGCTATAGAGCTTTTAGTTATGAGTTTGTTAAGACTTTTCCAGTTTTATCAAAAGGTTTTGAAATAGAAACAGAAATGACTATTCATGCTTTAGATAAAAATTTCTTATTAAAAGAGATACCTGTTGAGTATAGAGATAGACCAGAGGGAAGTGTTTCTAAGCTTAATACTTATAGTGACGGTTTTAGAGTATTAAAAACTATAGCTAGATTGTTTAAAGAATATAAACCAACTATATTTTTTAGTATAATAAGTATAATATTCTTTATTTTATCATTGGTATTTGGTATCCCTGTCTTTGTTGAATTCTTTAAAACTGGTTTGGTGCCAAGAATTCCTACATTAATATTTGCAGGGTTCTTGTTGATTGTTGCTATTTTGATGTTTATGTGTGGCCTTATTTTAGAGGTAGTTGTTAAAAAGCACCGTCAATTATTTGAGCTAGTTTTACTTAATATGAAAAAAAGAGATTAATATATTAATAAGTGTTAAAAATAGAGGTGTAAAATATTATGAGGGAATTATTACTTTTGTTTGATAAAAAGATAACATATGTTATTTTGGCAATAATTAGTTATATTACATTATGTTTAAATAATATAGTTCCAGCTTATAATTTTTTTTCCTTCTGTTTATTAATAACACTTATTTTTCTTTTTGTTAAATATTTTAAAAAGCCAACAAGGGTGTATTTAGGGCAATTCTTTTTTTCTTTAATCTTTGCTTTTCTTTTGGTTTTAGGAAATCTTTGTATACAGTATATGTATGATAGGAACGTTAGTATAATTATGGAATTCTTTACTTTTCGTAGTATAATTTCCTTTATTGGTTATACAGCTTTATTTCAGCTTTTTTTAGGGAATGTTGTTCCTAGACTTTGTGAAGTTAAGTTAAAAGAGATAGTTTATGATAAAAAGAAAAGTAAGTATGTATTTTTAATTTCTTTCATTATTGTAATTCTAGCTTGGCTTCCTTATTTTTTATCTTTATTTCCAGGAACAGTTTCTACTGATTCTTGGGGAGAATTAATGCGAGCTTCAAAAAATCAATTGGCCTTTGATAATCATACAATAGTGCATCTTTTCATAATAAGATTAGCTTATACAATAGGATATGGACTTTTTAAAAATCTAACGGCAGCGATTGCGACTTATTCAATTATCCAGATACTTGTCTTAGCATCTATATTTGCTTATTCATTAGTTTTCTTATATAAGCATAAAGTTAATTTTAAAATATTGATAGCGGTATTAGCTTTTTATGCTTTAACACCAATATTTGGCTATTTTAGTATCGTTATGTGGAAAGATATTTACTTTGCAGCTTTCCTTTTATTACTAACTATAGAATGTTATAAACTTATAGAAAATAGAAATAATCTTAAAATTAGCAATATGATCTCTTTTATTATTGTTTCTATTTTTACAATATTCTTTAGAAATAATGCTATTTATATGTATTTTGTATTGATTATTTTCTCATTTATAATGCTTAGAAATAATTATAAGAAGTTAATTATAATGTTCGCAATTGTTTTAAGTTTTTATTTTATTATTAAAGGCCCTGTTTTTAACTACTTTTCTGTTCAAACTAGTGCTTCATCAGAATATATCGCTATTCCAATGCAACAGATAGGAAGAATGGTATATAAAGATGTAGTTATAACTAAGAGTGAGAAAAAGACGCTTAACAAACTAATTGATGTAGATTTATTAAGGAATATTTATAATCCTATGAGTTCTGATAATATAAAGTTTAATGATGATTATAATAAAGAAGTCTTTGATGAAAATAAATTTGAATATTTTAAATTATGGTTAACTCTTGTCGTTAAGCATCCAACAATAGCGGTAGAGTCTTATGCTATTAGTACACTTGGTTATTGGTATCCTAATATTTGGGATAGATCATATGAAAATACAATAGTAGAAAATACAAAAGGTGTTAAAATTGAGCCTAAAGCACCAAAGGTTATCCAAGACTATGTTGCTAATATCACTAATCAAGATATTCCAATTGTAGCTTTAACTTGGAGTATAGGATTATTAGTTTGGATTTTCTTTATTTTTGCTTATATTAATTATAAAAGAAATGGCTTTAAATCTCTTTATCCATATATTCCTTTATTTGCGGTATGGTTAACTATTATGGCTGCAACACCAGTATATAATGAAACAAGATATATTTTCTCATTATTTACAACATTACCATTTCTTTTGGCAATTCCATTTATTAAAAAGAACAGTTTTAAATAGTTTTAGAACTGTTTTTATATTTTTTTAGCTTTTGGATATACTAATAATTGTTAATACCTTTTAAATAAATATTCTTTACAAGGAAATTAATTTCTATTATAATGAATATAAGATAGGGGCGAGGTAAATGGAAGCTGTTAATAAAACTAGAGATTCAAATTTTGAACTTATGAGAATTATTTCAATGATTTTCATTATTTTATATCATGTATTAGTTCATGGAGCCTTACTTGATTATGCTAGTGGTTCTATGAAAATAGTTGTTGTATTTTTAGAGGCTTTAATTTTAGTTCATGTTAATTCGTTTATTTTAATTACAGGATATTTTCAATGTAAAAGTAAAATGCGGTTAGGAAAAGTCTTAGCTTTAAATAATATGACTTGGTTTTATAAAGTTTTAATTATGGTATTATTTATTGCTTTTGGTGTTATAGCAGTTCCAGATATTATTACCTTAATTCAAACTTTATTACCAATTGATTTTGGTATATATTGGTTTATTAGTAGTTATTTGATTCTTTATTTAATTAGTCCTATTTTAAATAAAGTTATTAATAATAGTACGAAAAGAGATTTACAAAAAATAATAATTGTTTTATTTATTGTTGTTAGTTTGTTATCAACATTAACAAGAGATGTTTTCTTTAATACTGTTACGGGTAGATCTTTATCAACTTTTATATTACTTTATTTTATTGGCAGTTACATTAGATTATATCCCATTAATAATTCTTATTTTATGAAGCCTTTTTCTCTTGAAGCGAAAAGATTTATTTATATAATCTTATTTTTGTTTTGTGCATTACTTTCCGTATTTTGCTGGTTGGCTTACAATTATTTAGGACAATTAGGTAGCGTGGCTAAAGAACTTTCTGCTATTTTTGGCTATATGAATATTAGTTTTGCTAGCCCAATTGTTATTTTACAGAGTATTTTTTACTTTCTTATTTTTAGTACTTTTACTTTTAAGAGTAAGAAAGTTAATTTTATTGCTAAATATGTTTTAGGTATTTATTTAATTCATGAAAATATATATGTTAGAACTTATTTATATGATTGGTTGGGATTTTATAATATAGATAATGTAACTATTCAAACTTTATTATTTGTAATTGTAGTTACCCTTGCTATCTTTGTAATTTCTTTAATTATAGAAATAGTTAGACAAAAAATATTTAAATTAATTTATAATAGTAAGCCTGCTAGAGTCAATAGAAAATGGTATCAAAATTATTTTGAAAAATTAGGGCTTCATATTAGATGGTAATAATGTTATTATGTTGTAGGAGGAAAATTTATGCTTGAAGTTAAACATATTACAAAATATTATGGAAGTAATAAAGCAGTAGATGATTTATCTTTTACTGTTAAGGATGGAGAAATCTTTGGTTTACTTGGTGAGAATGGAGCTGGTAAAACAACTACTTTTAGAATTATTATGGGTTTAATTGAAGCAAGTAGTGGTGAAGTTTTACTTGATGGTAAGAAAATTGATTATAACTTAACAGATAAAATAGGTTTTGTTACAGAAGAAAGAAGCTTACTTACGAAACTTACAGTCTTAGAACAACTTACCTTTTATGGAGTTTTAAAAGGACTAGATGAGAGAACTATTGAAAAAGATATAGATAAATGGTTAGAGAAGTTTTCCATTTCTAGTTATAAAAATAGAAAGATTAAAGAATTGTCTAAGGGTAATCAACAAAAGATTCAGTTTATCTCTGCAATCATTAATCATCCTAAACTATTAATATTAGATGAACCTTTTACAGGACTTGATCCTATCAATGTTAAATTGATGAAAGATGCTATATATGATTTACAAAAAGAAGGATGTTCTATTATCTTTTCATCACACCAAATGGAATATATTGAAGACTTTTGTGAGAAGTTAGTTATTCTTGTAAAAGGGCATCCAGTTGTTAGTGGAATGTTAAAAGATATTAAAGAAGAATTTGGTATTAAAAATATTATGTTAAGAGGGGATGATTTGCCTCTTGATAAAATAAAGAAAGTTAAAGGTGTAATAAGCATTTCTAAAGTAAGAGGAGAAATAGAAGTTAAGGTAGAAGATAAGACGGTCGCTCCTAAAATATTTGCTTTAGTTAAAAACTCTAATATTACTAAGTATGATGTAGTAGAACCTACACTTAATGAAATATTTATTGCGAAAGTAGGTGGCATCCATGAATAGAAAATTTCTTTATTTAACTAAAGTTAGTCTAAGAAAGAAGTTTAAAACTAAATGGTTTGTTATTACTAATATAATTCTTGCCGTAGCGATAGTACTTTTCTTAAACATTAATTCTATTGTCTCTTTCTTTGGAGGAGATTTTGATAGTAAAACTAATATAATTGTTATAGATAATGGTACTGATAGTTATAGTTTATTTGAAAAGAATATAGAAAGTTATGCTAGTACAATAAATTCTGATGAAGAAGATGTAAAAGTAACAGTTAAAAAGAGTGAAAAAGATGTTGATGAATTGAAAGATAATCTAAAAGATGATGAGATATTAGTAGAATTAAATAGTGATAGTACAGAATACTTGAAAGCTAAAGTTACTTCTAATAAGAAAATAGATACTTTAACTTATCAAGTATTATCTCAGAGTTTAAATTCTACTAAAACTACTATTGGTATGGCTATTAATAATATAGATGCTACTACATTAAACAATATCTCTAGTCCTGTAACAATAGATAGAGTAGTTCTTAATGAAAGTGATAATGTAGATGAAAATATGGGACTTATTATGAGTAGTGTCTTTCCTACAATCATTTTACCATTCTTTATGTTGACGATGATTTTGATACAGATGGTAGGGGGAGAAATATGTGAAGAGAAAACTACTCGGAGTATGGAAATAATTATATCTAATGTTTCTCCTAAACAACACTTAATGTCTAAGATACTTGCTAGTAATATCTTTGTTATCGTTCAAGGGCTACTTTTAGTAGTTTATGCTGTGCTTGGTCTATTAATAAGTACTAATATGTTAAGTAGTGGAATGTCACTACCTAGTGAAGTTACATCTATCTTAGATAGTTTAGTAGCATCTGGTTTTATTGAAAAGTTAATTTATGTAATACCACTAACTTTAATCTTAATAGTTTTATCATTCCTAGCATATTCCATTGTCGCAGGTATTCTTGCCTCTATGACTGTTAATATGGAAGACTTTAGTCAATTACAAACTCCATTAGTATTTCTTTCTTTAGGAGGCTATTATCTAGCTCTTATGGCTGGCATGTTTAATGGTTCACTTCTTATTAGAATACTTTCATATGTACCATTCTTATCATCATTTGTTAGTCCTAGCCTTTATATGATGGGAGAGATAGGTTTAATAGATATAGTTATCTCTATTGTAGTACTTATTATCTTTATCTATCTAATATTACATTTTGGTATTAGAGTATATAAAGTAGGGATACTTAATTATTCTAATGAAAAAGTATGGAGTAAGTTCTTTAAAGCTTTTAAGAGTAAAGATGTATAACTGTTTTAAAAAGTTATTTCGTTTTAACGAAACAACTTGACAAAAGTATTATATAAATATAAAATAAAAATAGGTGATAAAAATGTTAAAAAGAGAAGCTTATTTGTCAAGAATTAGAGGATTTTATGATTCTAATTTAGTGAAAATATTAGTAGGAATAAGAAGGTGTGGTAAATCTGTTATTCTTAATCAGATAGTAGAAGAAATAAAAGATAAAGGTATTAATGAAGACCATATTATATATGTTAATTTTGAACTTGTAGAATATGAAGAATTACAAGACTATAAAAAGTTAAATAAATATATTAAAGATAATATTAAAGATGATAAAATTTATTATGTATTTTTAGATGAGATACAAAGAGTTGAAAAATTTGAGACAGTTGTGAACTCACTAAGAGCATCTCTTTCTAATATAAGTATTTTTATAACTGGTTCTAATAGTAAGCTTTTATCAAAGGAACTTTCTACTGTTTTATCCGGAAGGTATGTTCTATTTAATATTTATCCTTTGAGTTATAAAGAATTTACTGAACTATCTTCAAAAAATCCTAAAAGTGAAGAAACATTTTGGGATTTCGTAAAGTGGGGAGGACTACCAAATAGAGTTCAGTTTACTGATGAAGTTAATATAAAAGATTATCTTCATAGTGTTTTTGATTCTATTATTCTAAGGGATGTAGTAGAACGACTAGGACTTAAAGACATAGTTTTATTTAATTTGTTATTACAATATGTTGTTGATACAACAGGAAGAGAATTTTCTGCTGATAATGTTATAAAGTTTTTAAAAACTGAAGGAAGAAGTGTTTCTACTGAAACTTTATATAATTATTTAGATGCTTTATGTAAAGCTTTAATAATTAATAAAATTTATAGATATGATATTCACGGTAAGGCAATATTAAAAACTTTAAATAAGTATTATATGACTGATTTAGGAATAGCACAGATAAAGAATAATAACTTTGAGATAAATAAAAGTTTTGCTATTGAGAATGTTGTATATAATGAATTATTAGAAAGAGGATATGATGTATATATAGGAAAAACTAAAAAAGGAGAGATAGATTTTATTGCCACTAAAACTGATGAAAAAATGTATATTCAAGTAGCTTACTTATTAGATAGTGATAAAGTAATTGAAAGAGAATTCTGTGCTTTTGAAGAATTAAATGATGATGTACCTAAGTATGTTCTTTCTTTAGATGAAGAAGATTTGTCAAGGAATGGAATTATACATAAGAATATAATAGAGTGGCTATTAGAAAAATAAATCCCAAAAGATGAATTTACATTCGTCTTTTTTCTTTATAATTATTAAAAACTGTGATAGACTAATTATAGAAGGATTGATGAAGATGAAGAGTATTGTTATTATAGGTTGTGGTAATGTAGGACTTGCGTACTTAAAAAAACTATGTATGACTGATATAAATGTTGATATAAGTTTAATTGATGAAGATGAAGAGAGGCTTGAAGGTGAAATACTTGATTTAGAACAATCTTTAGTCTATAGAAATAGCAATATCAGTTTAAAAATTGGTGATTATAGTGACTGTGATGATGCTGATATAGTTGTTATAACCGCAGGTGTTCCCCAGTCTACAAAGGATAGAATGAGTGATTTAGATAAAGCGAATGAGATAGTAGTTGATATTACTAATAAGTTAAGAGATACATCTTTTAAAGGTATTGTTTTAGTCGCTTGTAACCCCTTAGATGTTATAACAGAGTTAATCGCTCATTATACAGATTATCCTTATAATAAAGTAATAGGTACTGGAACAATGTTAGATACAGCAAGATTAAAGTCGCTGATTAGTAAAAAAATTAAAGTTAAACCTAACGATATAAATGTCTATGTTTTAGGAGAACATGGTAATAGTCAGTTTGTTGCTTGGAGTAATGCTAATATAGGATTAGAAAACTTAAATAGATTTTTATCTACTGATGAAAAAGAAGAACTTGAGTATGAAACACGGCATATGGGTGGAGTTATTGTTAAACATAAAGGTTATACTAGTGATGGAGTAGCTTCATGTCTTTTAGAACTTACTTTATGTATTCTAAATGACTTAAAGAAAGTATATCCAGTATCAAATTATAATACAACTTATGATGTATACCTTTCAACTCCATGTATTATAGGTAAAAATGGAATAGAGAAAGTTATTAATATAAAGCTTACAGAAGAGGAAGAAGAAAAATTAGAAGAAAGCAGTGAAGTAATTAGTGAAGCACTTGATAAGATATTACCAAAAGAATTGTATTAGGAGGTATTAATTATGGGTAATTATTTATTTTTAGTAGTTATATTTTTATTTATGGCTATAGAAGCAGTTTGTGCATATAAGTTTTTTAGATTAAAAAAGATTAAGTTAGGTATATTTTCAACCATTTATTTTCTTATTACATTAATACTTACTTTAAGTTATTTTGGAAGCCGTAATGTAGTGGTAGAAAATGAATCAGAAAGCCTTATTAATGGTCTTACAGACTTTAACTTGTTTGCAATCTTAGTCCTTATTCTTAATATAGGCATGATAATAATTAGTGTCATTAGTTATGTCAAGGTAATGGGTATGAGTAGAGAATTGAAAAAAAATAAGTAAAAAGTATTGCTACGAAAGGAATAATTATTATGTTTTATGGTGGTAAAGCAAGTTCATTAGTGTTTTTGCAGGATAATAATATTTTAGTCCCTAACTTTTTTATAATAACCAAAGATGACTATATAATGTTTTTGAAAGCTAATAAAATTTATACAACTATAAGAGATCTAAGTTTAGAAAAGAAATATCAAAGCATTAAAGAACTAATTATGAAGCAGGATATAAATAAAGAATTAGAAGTCAAAATAGATAGAGAATTGCCATTACTAAATGATACTAAATTTGCAGTTAGGTCTTCTTCTCTTGAGGAAGATGGAATAGCTAAGTCTTATGCAGGACAATTTGAATCTTTTTTAAATGTAGATAAAGAAGATATATTTAATAATATAAAAAAATGTTGGTGTTCTCTTTATAATAATAATGTTATTGATTATGGTAGTAATTTTGATTTATATGGTATGAATGTAATAATTCAAACTATGATATTACCAGATTATTCAGGAGTTATATTTACAATAGATCCTACTAGTGATACTAATAATTATAGTATTGTTGAAATAGTAGAAGGATTGTGTGAAAAGTTAGTTTCAGGAAAAGTTACACCAACTAAGTATTTAATTAGAAAAGAAACAAAAAAAATAGACTTTGCTGAAGGGCCTATTAAGTTAAGAAATAATATAGTTAATAATATAATGGATGAAGCTTTAAAAATAGAGAAGTTATATAGTAAACCAATGGATATAGAGTATGCAATAAAGGATAATAAATGTTATATTCTTCAAGCTCGTCCTATAACATCAGTTACTCCTTTACCTAAACCATTTACTTTATCTATTACGAGACAAAAATCTATTATAGATATAGAAATATATTATAAAGGAGAATATGAAGGAATTAAAAGACTAACTAGAAATTTATACTATTTTAAGCCTTTATTTGTTTATAATAAAAAAGATAATGTCGTAGATGTATATTATAATAATGTTGATTTAGAAGAACATCCAGGTCCTATGTATTATTACTTAGATAAAGACTATGCTAAAACAGAAGCTATGTATAATTTAGTATTAGAAGATATTAATTATTTAAATAATGTTATTGATAATAATTTAGATATTGATTATAAAAAGTATATCGCAAAATTAATTGATATATATCCATTTACTAGTTTAGGACAAATAGCAGGTAAATTTAAAAATGTAAGTCCAAGAATAAAAGAAATACTTATTGAATTTAGAGAAAAGTATGATTATATTATTTATAAAGCTGTTGATTATATACTATTAAAAAATAAAGAGTATCATGATATAGATTTTATAACTTTAGATGAACTTATGTCTAATAAAATCCCAGATAAAGATATTATAGAAAAAAGAAAAAAGGGCTATATTTATTATAATGGTAATTTATATACTTCTGATAATTACGATGCTTTCTT
This sequence comes from uncultured Bacilli bacterium, assembly GCA_963929435.1. Classification (GTDB taxonomy): domain Bacteria; phylum Bacillota_I; class Bacilli_A; order RF39; family UBA660; genus Onthousia. The sequence goes on along the minus strand of CAWVIV010000006.1, from coordinate 3,718 downwards.
TAAAGAACATAACATCTATTTAGAAGAAGTAAATATTAATGATTTAAAAGGGCAGATAACATATCCAATAAATGATAATATTAAAGGAAAAGTATCTAAAGTATTTAATGATACTGATTTAAGAAAATTTAAAGAAGGAGATATACTAGTAACTCCTATGACAACTCCTAAATATATGAACATTATAAAAAAGGCAAGGGCAATAATTACTGATGAAGGTGGTGTTTTGTCTCATGCTGCTATAATTTCAAGAGAGTTAAAAGTTCCTTGTGTAGTAGGATGTAAAAAGGCAACTAAAGTTTTAAAAAATGGAGATTTAATTGAAATAAACAAAAGAGGAGAAATCAAGTTATTATAAAATTTCATCCTCTTTTTCTTTATTTTCAATTTCAATAACTTTATTTTCTGTTTCTTCATACTTTTTTTCAATGTTATTGTTTTCATTATAATTAATACCTCTAATTTTACAATAAACATCCAAGTCATCATCAACATCAATTATCTTATATATCTCATCAAAAGTTGTAGAACCATCTAATACTTTTAAAAGCCCGTCTTGAAGCATTGTAATAACATCTGATGTATAAACCATTTTATTTAAATCATCCTTTTCTAAGTTTTCTTCATTTAAGGCATTTCTTATCTCATCATTAATCATTAATACTTCTTGAATTGCAATACGTCCATGATAACCTTTATTACATTTATCACATCCTTTAGGATTAGCATTGTATAATTCATCAACATCTTTACCTAAAGCTAGTTTAAATACTTTTTTCTGATATGGAGTAGTTTTTTCTTTTATCCGACAATGAGGACATACCATCTTAGCAAGTTTTTGAGAAATAATACCTGATAAGGCACTTGATAACAAATATCTTTCTACATTCATATCAAGTAATCTTTCAATAGTACTTAAAGAGTTATTAGTATGGATTGTAGATAATACTAAGTGACCTGTAATAGAAGCACGTACAGCGATTTTAGCTGTTTCACTATCACGAATCTCACCAATAAGGATAACATTAGGGTCTTGTCTTAAAATAGATCTTAAAACAGTTGCAAAGTCAAGTCCTATTTCACTATTAACCTGTACTTGGTTTAATCCCTCTAGATTCATTTCTATTGGATCTTCTACTGTAATTATATTTGTTTCTTTCTTATTTAAAACTTGTAAAATAGAGTAAACTGTAGTACTTTTACCAGAACCAGTCGCTCCTGTTATTAAAATAATCCCATTAGGTTCAGCGATCATTTTCTTAAGTTTTTTAAAGTTATCTTCATTAAATCCTAAAGCGTCAATTCCTTGTAAGCTTCTAGTATAATCTAGAATACGAATAACACATTTCTCGCCTTCGTTAGTAGGTAGGGTAGATACACGAGTTTCAAGGTTAAGTCCTTTTATATTACCTTTTATTGAACCATCTTGTGGTAATCTACTTTCAGTTATATTCATATTAGCGATAAGTTTTATTCTTGTTATCAGATTTCTTTCATATATCTTAGGAATTTGTGTATAATCTTGTAAATCTCCATCAACTCTAATTCTAACCATTAAAGAGTCTTCTCTAGGATCAAAATGAATATCACTAGCTCCTTTTTTTGAAGCGTTAGCAATTATATCATCTACAACATTAACTATTGGTGTTTTTGTCATATCATAAGTTACCAAAAGTATCAACCCCTTTACTTTCCTAATTTATTCTACTATAATATATTATATAGTAATAATAACTTAATTACAAGAGGGAGCTTTAAAATGAAAAGGGAAAAAATAATAAATAATACAGGTTTTATTTTAGTAGAAACATTAATTGTTGGTGTTTTTATTATGGGTATATTTTCTTTGCTTTATACTAATTTTTTTCCTTTGATAGGTGAGTATGAACGATATAAAAACTATGATACAGTGGAATCTACTTATATTGCCCATTGGGCTCGGATGATAGCATTGAAAGGCTTGCCAGATTCTAGTTATACAAATGTTAAAAATACCGGATATCTTGATATATCAGATTGCTCGTTATACACTGTTTCTTCTGCTCAACAAAACTGTTCTGCGTTTATGACTGTAAATAATGTTTCTAAAATTTATTTAACAACATATTCAACATCTAATTTTAAAAATTTTGTTAAGGATAATAATAGTTTTAGTAGAAGTTTTAGAGAATATATCTCATATCTACCTGCTTATAGTAAAAATGCAGTTAAGACACCTGAGACAGGATATTACAGAATAATAGTAGAGTATGTTTCTAATAATAGTTATAAATACGGCAATATAGAAGTTTTTAAGGGATAGGTGATTTTATGTTGAATAAAAAAGGTATAACTTCAGTTGAATTGTTAGTATGTTTTATTATCATTTCAACTATAGTTGTTAGTATGTATAATCTAATACTAAATTATCGAAATAGAGAACAAATAGAGGAAATTAATAATGAAGTAGTATCTTTTTCTAATAATTTACAAGAAGTAATTCAATCTGATTTTATTATGGGACATTTAGTTGATAGTAATGTAAGCGATGATGGGTACAGTGCTACTTTTACTTTTGATAATCCTAATAGTTATACAACAACAATAGAAATTGATCCCGATAGTGGCGTTATTAGTTATGGTAAAAGTGGAGAAGTAATAGACTATGAGATACCTAATATCGCTGATTTAATGCTATCTCCTGATTCTTCTATTACTTATATACCCGCTTCTAATAGTTATATAAAAATAAATATAATTTTAACTCATCCGAATTTTGAAGATGAGACCTATTCCTTTATGATAAACTGTCCAGTTAATTATGTATATTAGAATAAAATATAAAGGAGAGAAGCGATGGAAGTTTGAATTATTCTCCCTAAAAAGAAGTATTTATAGTCTATATCTACTTCTTTTATATTGTTTAATACTTGTAGATGGACTGAAAAGCTACCAAAGGTGATAAAGGTTAGGACAAGTAAACCTTTTATGTAATTAGTAGTATCAATTGTATTTACTAGACTAATACCACTAGTCATATCAAGAATACCTGTAAGTATGGTATTAAAAAAAGGGTTTAGGGAAAGAGTACTTGTAAGTAATTTACTAAAGAACATAAAGAAAGTAATACTTCCTAGCATAAATAAAAGGACTTTAATCGCATCATTTATCGCTTTAGGAAGTGCTTCTAAAAAAGACTTGTTTTGGTTATTATTAGTTATTTTTGAAGAAATAAACTCTTTAGGTCTTAGGATAATACCAAGAATTAGGTTAGATAGTATTTGAATGATTAATATTTTATAGGCAAGAGATAGACTATTTAAGATAAGCCCACAAGTTCCTAGAACAAAAAGGGGATTAGCAAAGTGGGTAAAAGTTAAGAGGTAATTCGCAGTATCTTTAGAAATACTTTTAGTCTTTAGACTTTCTACTACATATTTAGAGCCACTAGGAAAGCCTGATATAAGACTAACTAAAATAATAAAGAACTATTACCTTCAACATGAAATATCTTTCTTATTAGGGGATTTAATTTTATACTTATTTTAGTAGCAAGTCCTAGTTCTAAAAGAAGTGATGCTAGGACAAAGAAGGGGAATATAGAAGGAAAGAGTTTTGTTTTAAAGATATTAATACTACTAATACCGCTTTCTATAATTAGGGAAGGGTTAATAAAAATACCTAAGTAGAGAAATAATATAATAAGTACTGCTAATAATTCTTGATATTAGTTTTCGGA
>CAWVIV010000005.1:0-56842 GCA_963929435.1 uncultured Bacilli bacterium | reverse complement strand
CAGTCGAGCGCTGCGTAAGTAGGCCATCTATTTTCATGAAACAATAAATCTTTACTTAAATATAATTGATTAGAGTGACCAAACTCATGAAAAATACTAGTTATATTACTTTCTAATCCCACAAATTTTTTTATAAACAAAGGCACTTTATAATCAGGTAGGTAAGTAGTAATACCACCATTTGACTTATTTTCTCTATTATCTAAATCAATTAAACCTTCATCTAACATCATACAGAGTAAATCATAACTTGCTTTAGAATATTCTTTTAAAACAACTTTAAATTTACTTAAAATATCATTTAAATCTCCTATAATTTTAGCATTGCCATCATTAAATAAATAACTATTATCATAATATTCTAACTTCTCTAATCTTAATCTTTCTCTTTGCTGTTCTTTTAATAATTTAAGTAGGGGAACAACATATTTTTTTATCTCTTCTTTAAAGATAGACAAATCTTCTTTGCTATAATCTAAACGATTCATTTTTACAAAAAACATATCAGTATAAGAGTCAAAACCAAGAGTTTTGGCAATAGTGTTTCTTATATCTATTAATTCATCTATAATAGTATCTATTTCTTTTTCTAAACTTTCTAATATTTCAAATCTTTTATCATATGCTTTCTTTCTTAAATCTCTATCATCATTATTATAGTAGATACTAAGTGAAGAAAGATTTATCTCTTTATCTAAGAAATTAAACTTTGTACCAATAATTAATCTTTGATATTTAGAATATAATTGTTTTTCTTTAGTCTGTAAAGAAATAACATCATCATTTTTTAATCTAGCTTGATTAGATGCTATAGCAAGAGCTCGTTTACCAATAAATTTTTCTAGCTTTTCTTTATTTTTAGAAGAAGATAAAACTTTATAATAATCATAGATTAAGTTATTAATAATAGGCTCATATTTACCTATAATCTTTTCTGTTTCTAAATATTTTTTATTTTTAGTGTCTTTTAAATATCCTATATAGCTGATCCAATATAAAGTTAAATAATTATCTCTAACATTATTAAATTTTATGATTAGCTCTTTTTCCTCATTAAAATCTAAACAATTCATTAACTCTTTAAGAATTGCTTCTAAATCATTTTTTATATTTTCTAATATTTCTTCATTAATAATTTCTCTTTCTAATTTTTCTTTTATTTTCATAATTAACTCTCCATCTAATAATGATATTATATAATTATTTCTTATCTTTATCAATTAGGTAATTTTAAGTTACTATCTTCTGTTAATTCTATATAGTTTTCACTAGTTACAATAGGCTTTTCTAATTTTCTTTCTATTTCTTTTTTAGCACTATTTATTACACTACCTGCTTCACTCATATCACTCTTTAACTCTTTTAATCCTTTACTATCATTTTTCTTATGAAACTCTACTGCAGTCGCTTCTCCTAAGTTAGTTAAAGCTAGTTCTATATTAGTCATGGAATCTCTTAAGTTTTGTCTATCATCCAGCCCTTTAATATTTTTATATTCTTTAGCAGTTACACCAAAGCCACTCTTATATATTTCATTTGTTAAAATAGCATAATCTATACCATTTTGAACACCACGTTCTTTCCACTCATCAGTCAAACTATGTCTAGTAGCGATTCCTCTTTCTCTCATATTTATCCATGATTTAGAGTAGCCTTTCTTTTCATATATTTCTTTCATCCTATCCATAGCAAGTTCTGGATTTTGAATTTCTTCAATTCTTTCACTACCAACTTTGGCCAGCCATCTTTTAAAAGGCTCTGCTTTTTTAGAGGGAATAGACTGAATTATTCTTAAAATACCTTCTGTATCAGCACAATCAGTCAAACGATACTTGCCATCAGCCGCCACTAATTTCAAACGTCGACAAATTGTCGACAGTTCAATTTTTTCTTCTTCCTTCACTCTCTGCTTAAGTCTATACCAATAATCCCTTGGATCTTTAGAATCGGTTAAGGCAAAGACAACATCAACAACACTGAAGTACCACTTGCCTTCCTCCCAAGTTCTTCTTATCTCTTTTTCTTCGAATAAAGCTAATTTGTAATTCATAATATCTCATATCCTTCCTTATATTTATCATTATTTCTAATATTTTTAGCTTAAGGGTATGTACAATTTGTACACACCCTTGGTTTAAATGTAATTCTTTAGAGCAACAAGACTGTTTTACTTTTCATAATATACAAACTCCTTTCATATATATTTTTTGCTATCCTCACCAATTTTTTTCGCCAAAACTCAAAATTTATAGAAAAATATTTCTTTGTATTCAGTTGTCGACAAAATATCGATAACTGAATTGATGTAAATAATTTGAAAAAAGTCTTTATCCTTGCTATAATACAATTAGAAAGGTAAGGAGCTTATTATGGATTTAAAATTAGAAGTATTTGAAGGGCCACTTGATTTGCTCCTTCACTTGATAAAAGAAAATAAGATGGATATTTTCGATATTGAAATAGAAAGTATTACAAAACAGTACTTAGATTATATTCATAAAATGAAAGAACAAAATTTAGATATCGCATCCGCTTACCTCGTAATGGCAAGTGAACTTACCTTGATAAAGGCAAGGATGTTACTTCCAAGACCTAAAGTAGATGAAGAAGAGGTAGAGGAAGAAGACCCAAGAGAAGAGTTAGTAGCAAGACTACTAGAATATCAAGCTTATAAAGAAATAACTAAGACTTTAAAAGAAAATGAGAGTAAAAGACAAGAGATTCATACCAAACTACCAGAAAATATTAATAATTATATTGAAGAAAACACTTTAATTACAGGAGAAGGCTCTCTTGATTTATTAGTAGATGCCTTTAAAAAGTTTTTAGTAAGAAAAAGCGAAGAAAAGCCTTTATCTACTAAAGTAACTATGAAAGAAATAACTGTATCAAGTAGAAAGTTAGAGATAAAAAGTATCTTAAAGAAAGAAAAAAAAGTAAGTTTTTTTAAGCTTTTCCCTGTTTCAACCAAAGAATATATCGTGGCAACATTTCTTGCAATACTTGATATGGCTAGAAATAAAGAATTATTAATTAAACAAGAAGAACTATTTAGTGATATTATCGTAGAGGGGGTATCATAATGAATTTAAAAGCAGTATTAGAAGGTTTATTATTTGTAGTAGGTGATGATGGACTTGACCTTGATGAGATAAGTAGAGTATTAGAAATATCTAAAGATGATGTTAAAGAATTAATTAAAGAATTACAAACTGATTATCAAAGTGATAGTAGAGGCATTAGAATAGACTTTCTAGGGGATAAATTAAAACTCACTACTAAGAAAGAACATAATATGTATTATCAAAAACTATTAACAACAGAAGATAATAATAATTTAAGTCAAGCGGCTTTAGAGACTCTTGCTATTATCGCTTATAATCAACCTATTACAAGAGTTAAAGTAGATGAGTTAAGAGGTATATCTAATAATCATATTATAAGAAAGTTAGTTGCCAAGGGCCTTATTAAAGAAAGTGGTAGAAGTAATATGCCAGGTAGACCTATTCTATATGAGACTACTAGTGAGTTTTTAGATTATTTTGGTCTATCTTCTATTGATGAACTACCTGATATGAGAGACTTTTTAGAGGAAGAAGAAAAAGAAAGAGAAGAAGATGTAGACTTATATCAATCTAAATATAAAGAAGAAAATTAATATATACAGATTATAGAAAACTATGCTATAATCTAGTTATGCCTGTATGGCGGAATTGGTAGACGCGGTAGACTCAAAATCTACTTCTAGCAATAGAGTTCCGGTTCAAGTCCGGATACAGGCACCATTTTGATTTTTATTCGGACTTTTATAGTTCGTTTTTTCTTTGCTAAAATTAACCATATGTAGTATAATATAGCCAAAAAGTGGGGGATATTATGGAAGTAAAAGATAAAATTATGTATCATTATCATAGACTAGGTATTTATGATGATATATGGCAAGTAGGTAACGAAATTACAGTAGATGATAATTTCAATTCTTATTGTGGTAGTATTGTTGATAAATTTAGTACTGGTGTTAAATGTAAAAATGGATTAGTTCCTTTAGAAAGAATTATAGATAATTATTTATATGATATAGGTGTAGAAAATATTGACTTAGAAACTATTACTAATCTATTAAAAGACTCAAGTGCCATTATAACAAAAGCTAATATGTATAATAGAGAATTAATGTTAGAAAAATATAGAAAAGAACATAATTCTGATTTACCTAGTAGATTACACTCTATTTGGTTAGCAGATAAAGAAAGTCTAAGTTTCTGGAAAGGACAATTAAATGGTAGAAGAAAATTAAAATTATATAGAGTTTCAGTAACAGGTAATTTATTTAAGTCAAGTGATAGTTTTATTCCAGATGATGAATTAACTGCTAAAGAAATGTATGAAACATCATCTAATTATTGGAATCCTACTTTTAAGGAAGAAGATTTATGTAAAGCCGAATACTTATTCCAAGGTAAAGTAAAAGTTTTGGAGAAAATTAATAAATAGTGTTGTATAATTAAATCAGTTAATATAAAAGAATAGGAAGATAGATATGCTTACTTATAGAAATACTTTTGAAAATATAAAAACTATTAATTGTAATTTTCCCATTGAAGACCAGTTTTATGTTAATGACAATGGTGATGAAGCGGTAGTAGCAGACGGAATAACAAGAGACCCAGTAGGTATTAGTGATTTTAATTTGAAATCTTTTGAAGAATTTATCAAAAAATATCCTAGACCTAGTGGAGGAGAAATTGCTGCTAAAACAATTGTAGATACTTTTAAGAATAGTAAAGGTTCTTTAAAAAATAGACTTATAGAGTGTAATAATGAGGTCAGAAAAATAAATGCTAAGTATATAAAAAAGTGTGACTATTTAGAAAATGATTACTATGGAGCAGTCGCTTCGTGTGTAAAACTAGAAAGTAATACTTTACACTATGCTTTTATCTGTGATTGTGGTGTAATTATCTATGACAAATTTGGTAATATAAAATTTAAAACTGCAGATGAGAAAGAGCTTTTAAGTGACCCTTATATTAATAAAATAGGTATCCCTTGGAATTTAAAAGAAGCGAGAATTATAGTTAGAAGAGATTATAGAAATAATCCTAATAATATTAAAGATAATAAGTGTGTTTCTTATGGGGCTTTAACAGGTGAAGAAGAAGCTATTAATTTTATTAGAACAGGTAAAGTAGAATTATCACCATCTGATATAGTTGTTTTATATAGTGATGGTTTTGTTAACTTTTTAGATGATAAGAAGTTTATAAATTTATTATTAAACTTTGACAAGGAATGCTTTGAAAAATATGTAAATGAAAAAACTAAAGAATGTTATGATAAATATGGTAAAGAAAAAACAATAATAGTACTGAAGGATGTGATTAAATGTTAACACCTAATAATTTTAAAGATTATGAACTGCTTGATGCTTCAAATGGAGAAAAACTAGAACGATGGGGAAAGTATATCTTACTTAGACCAGACCCTACTGTTATTTGGGATAATGGTAATTTATTAGAAAAATATAAAGGAAAGATAGATGCTGTGTATTATCGTTCTAATAAAGGCGGGGGACACTGGGAAAACTTTAAGAAGATTCCTAGTACTTGGACTATTAAGTATCAAGATTTAACTTTTAATATTAAACAAATGGGCTTCAAACATACAGGTATATTTCCAGAACAAGCGGTTAATTGGGAATATATGATGAATAAGATAGAACATGCTAAAAGACATATTAAAGTCTTAAATCTCTTTGGGTATACAGGAGCAGCCTCAGTAGCATGCCTTAAAGCCGGAGCTTCTGTTACTCATGTAGACTCATCAAAGGGTATGGTAGAAGTATGTAAAGAAAATGTAATCTCATCTGGACTAAAAGATAGACCAATTCGCTATTTAGTAGATGATGTAGTAAAGTTTGTAAAAAGAGAAATTAGACGGGGAAATAAGTATGATGCTATTGTCATGGACCCTCCTAGTTATGGAAGAGGTGCTAATGGAGAGGTTTGGGATATAGAAAAAGACCTAGCTAATCTAGTTAATTTATGCCTTGAAATATTAAGTGATAAACCACTATTCTTTATCATTAACTCTTACACAACAGGACTATCTAAAACATCACTAGAAAATCTTTTACTTACAACTATTAATAAAAAATATAAAGGTCTTGTTAGTAGCAGTGAAATTGGACTTAAAATAACTGCTAACAACTTAATATTACCTTGTGGTATTTATGGAAGATGGGAAAGTTATGATTAATATATTATATGAAGATAATCATTTACTAGTAGTAGAGAAAAAAGTAGGAGTATTAAGTCAAAGTGATGGGTCTAATACTCCTGATATGTTAACTATATTAAAAAAATATCTTAAAGAAAAATATAATAAACCTGGTAATGTCTATTTAGGCCTTGTTCATCGTCTTGATAAAAATGTAGGTGGTGTAATGGTCTTTGCCAAGACTAGTAAAGCAGCTAGAAGACTATCAGAACAAATTAGGAATAGAGAGTTTAAAAAGACTTATCTTGCTGTTTGTAAAGGCATAATAAAATCAGATGGAAAGTATCAAGATTATTTAAAAAGAATAGAGTATCGTAGCGTTGTTAGTAATAGTAAAGAAGGTAAACTTGCTAGTCTAACATATCAAGTTCTAGATACTAAAGATAATAATACTCTTGTTAAAATAAATTTAGAGACAGGAAGGCATCATCAAATAAGAGCCCAGTTTTCCTATCATAATCATCCTTTATTAGGTGATGAGAAATATGGAAGTAAAGGAAAATATCCTCTAGCATTGTTCGCTTACAAATTAGAATTTACTCATCCTACAACTAAAGAAAAGTTAAGTTTTACCTTACTACCAAAGGAAGGTTACTTTAAAAACTTTACATCAATTGTCTAAGATTGTAAAAAAGGTTTGCTTTTTAACCTTTTTTTTGTTATGATTTAATATATAAGATAAGGGAGATGGAAGTCATTATGATATTAGCAAATTTTGATTTAAGCTTTTTTACATCAATTCCAGGATTACTAATAACTGGTGGTGTTTTATTACTTTTAATTGCATTAATTATATTTATTGCAACTGGAAGTAAAAAAGGAAAGAAAGAGAAAAAGGAAGAAAAGAAACCTGAAGAAGCAGTTAATACTACACCTACTGTTGATAATAACGCTACTGTAGCAGTTGCTGATGTACCACAAAGTGTCGTACAACCTGAAACTGCCCAAAATGTAGAACCTACTCCTGCCGTTGTAACGACAGAACCAGTAGTTAATTCTACACCTATAGTAGAAAACAATACAGGAGTTTCTCCTATGAATTCTGTACCACCTGTGCAAAATGTTGAGCCAAAAGTAGAAGCCCAAGTTCCTAATAATGCAGTTAATCCGACTGTTACCGAAACACCAGCACCTGTTGTTAATGCAACAAATGAGGAAGTAGCACCTACTACACCAGTAGTAGATATGCCACAACCAAGCCAGGAAGTTGTTCCTACTATAACACCAACACCTATAGAAACACCAACTCCAACAGTAAGTGTACCTAATAATACTGTTACTCCTAATGCAGAAGTAGCAGCATCTGAACCAATTACTATCGTTAATGAGGAACCTACAAGAGAAGAACCTAAACCTATTTATGGTGGTGCTAGTCCTGTAATTCCTAAAATAGATGTGGGAGAAGAACATCGTCCAATTTATGGTGGAGCGGACCCATTAGAAAACACAGGAGCTATTCCTACAATTAATAATCAAGCGTCTATTAATAATGCAGAATCAACTCCTGTAGTGCCAACTATTCCAACTGTTAACGAACAACCAAAAGTAGAGACTGTTGAACCTATAACAGTTACAACTCCACAGGTTGAAACACCAACAGTAGAAACTCCTAAGGTAGAAGTGCCAAAACAAGAAACAGTAACACCTACTGTTACAGAAACAATACCTAAAGTAGATACTACACCTGCTACACCTAAACAAGATGATGAAATAGAAAGTTTATTTTAAGAGTAATTTTTACTCTTTTTTTGTTCTTTCTTACTGAATTACTACATACAATAATTTAGAAAAGAAAGGATGATAAAATTATGGAAACACTAAAAGTTTCATCAAAATCAAACCCTAATTCAGTAGCAGGGGCACTAGCCAATGTCTTTAGAGCGAATGGCAGTGTAGAAATACAAGCAGTAGGAGCAGGAGCCCTAAATCAAGCGATTAAAGCTGTAGCAATTGCAAGAGGATTTCTAGCACCAGCTGGTAAAAATATCGTTTGTATTCCTGCTTTTACTGATATTGCAATCGATGGAGAAGAGAGGACTGCTATTAAATTAATTATAGAAACTAAGTAAAAATACTTGTAAAAAAATAAAAGTAAGCCTTATAATAAAATCAAGTCGATGACAAGAGACAATGTTAAGTAATTTTATTTAAGAGATACTGTGGTTGGTGAGAACAGTAATAAAACCTTAACTATCTCCTCTTTAGATGATTTTATATCCGGGCATTACCGTTATCTAAATTAAGTATAATAAGGATGGCACCGTCTATACTCCTTGTATAGACTCCTTAAAGCCATTCTTTTTTTGTTTTCGACTAGAGAAAGGGAGAAAAATATGTTAGATATTAAATTTGTAAGAGAAAATAAGGAAATTGTTAAAGAAAATATTAAGAAGAAGTTTCAAGATGAGAAATTACCTTTAGTAGATGAAGTAGTAGAATTAGATGAGAAGATAAGAGCTTTAAAACAAGAAGGTGATGAATTAAGGAAGACTCGTAATGAAGAGAGTAGTTCTATTGGCTTACTTATGAAAGATAAAAAGGTAGAGGAAGCGGGTAAGAAGAAAGAAGAAGTTAAGAAGATTAATGAAAAGTTAGTTACTATTGAAGAAAATGAAAAGAAACTTAGTGATGAATTAAGAAGTAAGATGATGGTAATTCCTAATATTATGGACCCTTCTGTGCCAATAGGTAAAGATGATAGTGAAAATGTAGAAGTAGAACGTTTTGGGGATGCTTATAAACCAGAGTTTGAAATACCATATCATGCTGATATTATTATGAGACTTAATGGTATGGATAAAGAAGCAGCAGGAAGAACATCTGGCGAAGGATTTTACTTTTTAACTGGAGATGTTGCAAGACTTCATGAAGCGATGATTGCCTATGCAAGAGACTATATGATAGATAAAGGATTTACTTATTGTGTACCACCTTTTATGATTCATAGTGATGTAGTAACAGGTGTTATGTCTTTTCCTGAGATGGAAGCGATGATGTATAAAATAGAAGGAGAAGATTTATATTTAATCGGTACTAGTGAACACTCTATGATTGGTAGATATAAAGGACAAATTATTAAAGAAGAAGACCTACCTTTAACCTTAACTTCATATTCACCATGCTTTAGAAAAGAAGGAGGTTCTCACGGATTAGAAGAGCGAGGACTTTACCGTGTTCATCAATTTGAAAAAGAAGAGATGATAGTTATCTGTAAACCAGAAGAGTCTATGGACTGGTATGAAAAAATGTGGAGATATACTGTAGATGTATTTAGAAATATGAATGTACCTGTTAGACAGTTAGAGTGTTGTAGTGGTGATTTAGCCGATTTAAAAGTAAAATCATGTGATGTAGAAGCATGGAGTCCTAGACAACAAAAATACTTTGAAGTAGGTAGTTGTTCAACTCTTGGAGATGCTCAAGCAAGAAGATTAGGCATTAGAACTAAAGGAGAAAATGGAACATACTTTGTTCATACTCTAAACAATACCGTAGTAGCATCACCTCGTGGACTAATCGCTGTTATAGAAAATAATTACAATGAAGATGGAAGTGTTACGATTCCTCTTGTCTTAAGACCTTATATGGGAGGATTAGAAGTAATAAGACCTAAAAAATAATAAATTAATGTATAAATATCAAGGGATTGGCCATACTGATAGTAGAAGTAAAATTGACAAAACATAGGCGTGTATGGTATAATAAAGACCGCACGTAAAAAGAAGAGGTGTTTTAAATGTTTTACGATGAGACACAGGCAATTAATGCTTGTGAAGAAGACCCGTCCTTGATATTTGAACTTATCAAAGAAGGACATCTAGATTTAGTAGATAAACTACTAAAAAAGAAAATAGTTAGTTTAAGTACTATAGACGAGGGTGGTAATACTGTTTTAATGAGACTTTTAAAAAGTAAGAAATATGATTTAGTAGAAAAATATATTAATGATATAGATAGTGATATTAATCATCAAAATAAAGATGGTAATACCTTATCTCATTTACTTGCTACTAAAAATTATCTTCATACTGCAAAAATCATTAAAAAGTTAAAAAGAAATAAAGAGATTAATCCTAATATTAGAAATAATGAAGGAAGGACTATTCTTGATATTGCAATATCTACAGGTAATTTATGTACAACTCTAAAACTATTAGAAGATAAAAGATTTAATAACATTGATTTAGTATCATTTAACAATCTATATAATACTTTTATTAAAAGTGATGAATTTGGTAAATATACTAAATTAACTAATTTAGAGACTATTGTAAATGAATTATCTAAGAAAGCTAAGTTACTACCTAAAGTAAAAGAGATAGTAGATTTAGTTAAGAAGAACTTTGATATTATTAAAAATGAACTTATGAATAATAAATTAACTTTCATGGATAATATAGTAAAAAATGTCTTAATGGAAGTTACTGTGTAAAGAAGAAAATAAATTCTTCTTTTTTCTATGTTTATATGCTAAAATATAACTGTTTAGAAAGAAGTGAAAGATTATGGGTAAAATAGTTTTATTTATGGGACCATCTTCCTCTGGGAAAAATATTATCAAAAGCAGATTAATTAAAGATAATAAATTTGCATTTAAAGAAATGATAATGTCCACAACAAGACCTAAAAGAACGGGAGAAGTAGAAGGAAGAGAATATTATTTTAAAACAGAAAAAGAAATGTTAGAATTAGAAGAACAAGGTAAAATAATAGAGAAAAGAAAATATAATACTATTTATGGACCATGGTATTATTTTACAACTAGTTCTAGTATTGATTTAGAAAGTTATAACTATATAGGTGATAATACTTTAGAAGGACTAGACCAATTTGTAAAATTCTATGGAATAGAAAATATCATTTCTCTTTTAATAAAAGTAGATGATGGTATTAGATTACAAAGAGCCCTAGATAGGGAAAGAAGAGAAGAAAACCCTAAATATCAAGAGTTATGTAGAAGATTTTTAGCAGATTCTATAGATTTTTCCGAAGAAAATATAAGTAAAAGACCAATAACTAGTATTATCTATAATAATAGTAGTTTAGATAATACTATGCAAGAAGTAGAAAAAGTTTTAAAATTAAATTTGTAAGGAAGTGATAATATGCATTTACCAGATTTTAAAGTTGCTCGTAGTAGTACAAAAATAGACTATGAAAAGAAAGAATATAACTTAGATTCTAAATACCTTAATAAATATAAGGGTAAAAAGTGTTTCTTAAAGACTTATGGCTGTCAAATGAATGAACATGATAGCGAGAATATTAAAGGTATATTAGAATTATTAGGTTTTGATTTTACTGAAGATATTGAAAAAGCTGACTTAGTTCTATTAAATACCTGTTCTATAAGAGAAAATGCCCATAATAAAGCTTTTGGATTACTTGGTAAAGCTAAAAATATAAAAGAGTCTAAAAGAGATTTAATGATAGGTTTATGTGGTTGTATGGCTCAAGAAGAGATAGTTGTTAATACTATTATGAAAAAATATCCATTTGTAAACTTTGTTATTGGTACTCATAACTTTTATCAATTACCTGAAATACTAGAGAAGAGTGAAGAGAAACAACAGATAGAAGTATATTCAAGAGAAGGAGACTTAATAGAAGATTTACCAGTAGATAGAACTAGTAAATATAAAGCCTATGTTAATATTATTTATGGCTGTGATAAGTTCTGTACTTATTGTATTGTTCCTTATACTAGAGGAAGGCAAAGAAGTAGAGAAAAAGAAGATATCTTAAAAGAAATAGATAATCTTATTAAAGATGGTTATAAAGAAGTAACTCTATTAGGTCAAAATGTTAATGCTTATGGTAAAGATTTATATGATAATTATTCTCTTGCTGAGCTTCTAGAAGACGTTGCAAAGACTAATATACCTAGAATTAGATTTATGACAAGCCATCCTTGGGACTTTACTGATGAAATGATAGAAGTAATTGCCAAGTATCCTAATATTATGCCAAGTATTCATTTACCGGTACAATCAGGTAGTGATAGAATATTAAAACTAATGGGAAGACGTTATACTAAAGAGAAGTATTTAACATTATTTCATAAGATGAAAGAAATGATTCCTAACTGTACAATCTCCACTGATATAATTGTAGGCTTTCCTGGAGAAACAGAGGAAGACTTTGAAGATACATTAAATTTAGTTCGGGAATGTAAATATGATAATGCCTATACTTTTATATATTCTCCACGCGTTGGTACTCCCGCTGCCAAACTTCCTGATAATACTACTAAAGAAGAAAAAGAACAAAGACTTTACAAGCTTAATGATATAGTTAATACTTATTTTAAAGAAAATAATGAGAAACTTGTAGGTAAAACAGTACCTGTTTTAGTAGAAGGTATTAGTGATAAAAAGAATGAATACTTTGGTTATAGTGATACTAATAAATTAGTTAATTTTACAGGTGATGATGTAGAGATAGGTAGTATTGTTAATGTAGAGATAATAGAAGCGAAAACATGGAGTTTAGATGGAAAAGTTAGTAAGTAATGAAGAGATAGAATCAAAAGCTTTAGAGTTAGTAAAAATAATTAAAGATAGTAATGATTATAAAGAATATCTTAAACTAAAAGAGAAGATTAAATCTAATAAAGAGATAATGGAAAAAATAGATAAAGTTAAAGCCTTACAAAAATCTTATGTTAAAAGTGCTTATCTTGATAATAAAATAAAACAAGAGCTAGATAAAGAATTAGCTAATTTAGAATCTATTCCTCTTTATAAAGAATATCTAATTAAAGAAAAGAAGATAAATAATATTATGATAGCTATAAAAGAAGGACTTAATGTTATCTTTGAAGATATCTTAAATAATAAAATTTCTTAAATTTGTTGGAATTTTAAAAATTGACTTAAAAATAGGGGTCAATTTTTTATTTTCTCTAAGGGAATTTTCAAAATTCAAGGTTGTTAATGCCTCCAATTACAAATTTTCGTAAATTGCAATGTATTTTAACTTGTGTTAGAGTGTAGACATCTACGTAGAAATATTAAAAATTACTGGAGGTATTAATGAAAAAAGAAAAGAAAGAAAAAGAATTCTTTACACTTTTATCTGATACAACATTTAAAAGAATGTTTAAAGATGAAGATAGCAGATTCTTTTTTGAAAAAATAATTAAATATTATTTTAAAATTGATTTAGAGGGGTACGAATTATATGATAATGAAATAAATAGCGGTGCTTTTGCAAGCGATTATAGACTTGATATCTTATTGAAAAAAGATAGAGATTTTATTATAGTAGAAATGAATAAAGATGTATCGGAAAGGGTCTTAATCAAAAATAGAATGTATCTTTACCTTATTGCAGGTGGTGGCTTAGAAAAAGGAGAAGACTTTGTTAAGATGAAAACTGCATTAATTAACTTTAATAATAGTCTTTATAAGATAAAACCTGATGCAATTAACATTGATTATACTTTAAGAGATGAGAAGTATAATGACGTAATAGATGATATTAAAATACATAATATTTATCTTGAAAGTCTAAAAAATGTAAGATATAATGGTAGTAACGAAGAAGAAACATTTGCAGCGATGATGATAGCAAGCTCATATGAAGAGATGAGAGAGATTGCAAATGGTAATGAGGAGGCGTTATATATTGTGGATAAGTTAGAAAGACTAAATGAAGATGATAAGTTTAGGACAGATTATAATGTAGAGTTAGTTAGAAGAAAAGAAATAAATTCTGCAAGACTTGATGGCTATGATGATGGTTATGATGTTGGTAAAGCTGAAGGACTTGAAGAAGGAAAAAAGACTATTGCAAAAAATTTTCTTAAAAAGGGAGTATCTCTTGAAATAGTATCCGAAAGTACTGGTTTAAGTATTGAAGAACTTAATAAACTAAATAATTAAACAAAATATAATAACTAATTATTAAATAAGGAAAGGAGCATATTGTGAATTGTTTCTTTCTTTTTGTTAATCTGTAAGTTTTTTGTACTTTTTAACTAGATAAAGCATAGACTAAATTAGAGGAGGGAAACGTATGGCATCTTTTAAAGAAATAGTAACAAAAGCAGTTATTGGTAAAGGTAAGAAACAATTTACTGATAACTTATCATTACAAGTAACTAATAGTCCTAATACAATTCTTGGGTGTTGGGTAATTAATCATAACTTTAGTGGTACTTTTTCAAATGGAGTAGTAACTATTAATGGAAGTTATGATATTAATATTTGGTATTCTTATGACAGTGATACTAAGACAGAGGTATTAAAAGATACTAAAAACTATACAGAAACTATAAATGTTCAAGGAACAAGTGATACAGAAAATGAAGAAGTAATTATTAGAAGCCTAAGTGGTCCAAGTTGTAGTAAAGCAGAGATAAATGGTAGTGTTATTAACTGTACTATAGATAAAACCCTAGGTATAGAGTTAGTTGGCGATACTAAAGTACGTATCAATACTCTAGATGAAGTAGATGACTGGGAAGAGATTATGGATAGTGATAGTGAAATAGATGAGAGAATTGATGAAGAAGTAAATGAAGAATATTTAGATAATCCCACTGAATAGTTCGTAAAGACTGTTAACAAGACAGAGTCTAAATTTATCGGAAAGCATAATTAATAGTCAATAACACTATGCAATGCTTTAGAAAGACTGTGATTAGAATATAAACCAGGAAGATTAGAAGTGGAATGTTCAAACATAGAATAATTCACTTCTTTTTCATTGTTATAAATATAATCATCATCTGAATTATATGTGTCTAAATAATAATCAAAAATTGAAATACCATTTAATACCATTTCTTGAAGCTTTAAATATGTCTCAATATTGTTTTCAGAGTAAGCTTTAGGAACAGAAGAAAATGAAGATGCAATACAATGCTCAATATGTGCCTCCATAGAAGATTTGCAAAGAGAATTTTTCATATTAATAATGCCTTTCCAATGTCTTAAAATGTAATTTTTATATTCAGTTATTTTTTCTTTTCTAGCATCAGTAGTTTTACTTTCTATTAATTTATCCATCTCTTTTATAAACTCTTCTTTATCTTCTTTTTCATAAATAATATTGGCAATAGTTATTCTTAATTCTTTATCAGTAGTAGATCTATTTATCTTTTGTTTCACATGAAATTCACAAGTATTAATAGTGACTTTATTATTAGAATATAACTTTAATTCAGATGCTCCTGATAATATCCAAGAACCAGCATCACTTAATAGATTTATGGTGTTGATTTCTTCAAAATTATAAATCTTGTAAATCTCATCCATAAACTCTTTCCAAGGTTTATCTGATGAAGTAATAAATATATGTCTCCCAGTTAGTCTACTACGTTTACCTTTTCTTTTAATACCAGTAAATGTAACAAAGCATTTACTCATAATCCATTTTTTCTTTCCAGGATTAAGTTTATCTTGTTTATGAATCCATTTTTCATCAACCATAACATATAAAATATTATTGGTATCTATTTCTTCATAATTAATTTTTCTAATTTTTGTATCTTGTTTAAACTTATAAATAGTTTGTTTAGGAATTGATTCATTTATACGATTTTTTAAATTCAATATATTTAATGGGCAATGTCTACTTGTATGATTTGGATTAGTGACAACAGAATCTTGAACAAGTATAGCCCTTATAATAGGATCATAATTTTTATAAGCTTCAAGGCCTAGTACATCATCGACATAAAAATAATATTCACCAGTTATTTTATTTATATATAAAGTTCTATAAAAAGTAATAGTACCAAATATAGTAATAATAGTTCTTTTAACGTTGGATTTATTAATATAATAATTTTCTTTTCTTTTCTTAGAATTTTTAAAGACTTTATCTACAGATTCAAAATAGTTAGAAAGAAAAGAAATGCTTATTTCGTTAATAATATTTTGCAACTCTAAAAATATATTTACATATCTGTTTTTACTAACATTAATTATAAATTTATTTAATATTTCACTTAATTTACTTTTAAAAGTAGAAATTATTTGATTAATTATAAAATTTTCTGTACTAATATCTAGAATTTGTGGTAACATATACATATGAAAGAACTCCTTTATTTTATTGTTATTTATAGGTATATTATACCACGAGTTCTTTCATCTTTTTTATTTTCCGATAAATTTAGACTCCGTCTTTAAAATTAAGTAGTTGTAAAATAAAAAAAAATAGCTTATAATACACTTAAATGTGATTGATATTCAAGGAGTACATATAAAGTATTTATAGAGAGTTAATGGTTGGTGGAAATTAACAATATGATATATGGAAGGTAGTGAATAGAGCAGGGTTTCTGAAATAGTAGTAAGTTACCACGGGATAGACCGTTATAAGTAATAAGATAGTTTAATAACTATAAATTAAGGTGGTACAGCGTAGACTCCTTGTTTGACGCCCTTAAGTTATAGTTATTTTTTATTTTAAGGAGGTGGCTATGAAAAGAGGAAAAGTTGTCATTATTCCAGATGAAGAACAAATATTAGAAGATGAGTTTGAACAGGACATTTTAGATGATGAATATCATGTTAAAGCTTATCAAGAATTTTCTGACAAATATAAATTAGGACTTAAGTTTAGTGATGATGAATCACATAGAGCAGGTATTAGTATTGCAGAGTTAGGACATTTTAATTATAAGACTGAAGATGATATAGGTGTCATAGCTTTTTATCTTCCTAGTAAAGTTACAGATAGGCAGTTAGAATATTTTGAAAATCATAAAGATGATTATGCTAGTTATGGCACAGTAGGTGCATATGTTTTTAGAAGAGTAGATGATACTATTTATACTGATGAGATATATGGACTTGATGTGATAGAAAATCAAATGATTAAAAGAAATAGGAAAAGTGAGGAGAAAGGTCATGTTAGATAAAAAATATAATCATAAAGAAGTAGAGAAAGATAAGTATAATAATTGGGTAAATAAAGGGTACTTTAAAGGAGATAAAGATAAGAGTAAAGAGCCTTTTTGTATCGTAATACCACCACCTAATGTTACAGGTAAACTACATTTAGGTCATGCTTGGGATACAACTTTACAAGATATTTTAATTAGATATAAGAGAATGAATGGCTATGATGCTTTATGGGTTCCAGGAATGGATCATGCTGGTATTGCAACACAGGCTAAAGTTGATAAAAGATTAAGAGAGATGGGTATTAATCCTCGGGGTATAACTCGTGATGAATGGTTAGAACATGCTTGGAGTTGGAAAGATGAATATGCTACTACTATTCATGAACAATGGGCTAAACTTGGACTTAGTCTTGATTATACGAAAGAAAGATTTACTTTAGATGAAGGACTTAGTAAAGCGGTTAGGTATGTCTTTGTTAAACTTTATGAGAAAGGTTTAATTTATAGAGGAGAGAGAATTATTAACTGGGATCCAGTGCAAATGACAGCTTTATCTAATGAAGAGGTTATCTATAAAGAAGATAAGGGAGCATTTTATCATATTAAATATTATATAACTGGTACTGATGAATACTTAGATGTTGCAACTACTCGTCCAGAGACTTTATTTGGTGATACTGCCGTTGCTGTTAATCCAAGTGACGATAGATATAAACATTTAATTGGTAAGACTGTAATTCTTCCTATTGTTAATAAAAAAATACCAATTGTTGGTGATATTCATGCAGACCCAGAGTTTGGAACTGGTGTTGTTAAGATAACTCCTGCTCATGACCCTAACGACTATGAAGTAGGGTTAAGACATAACTTACCTCGGGTTGTCGTAATGAATTTAGATGCTACTATGAATGAGAATGCTCCTGGATATGAGGGAATGACTAGAGAAGAGTGTAGAGAGAAATTAGTAGAAGATTTGAAAAAACAAGATTTACTTATTGGTATTGAAGAGATGACTCATAATGTTGGACATAGTGAGAGAAGTGATGCCGTAGTTGAGCCAACTTTATCTAAACAATGGTTTGTTAAGATGAGACCCCTTGCTGATAGAGTTCTTGAAAATCAAAAGAATAAAGATACTAAAGTAAACTTTGTACCAGAACGTTATGAAAAGACAATGAATCACTGGATGGAAATTACTTATGACTGGTGTATTTCTAGACAATTATGGTGGGGACATAGAATACCTGCTTGGTATAAAGGTGATGAAGTATATGTAGGTATGGAAGCGCCAGATGGTGATGGCTGGGTACAAGATGAAGATGTACTAGATACTTGGTTTTCATCTGCATTATGGCCATTTTCAACACTAGGTTGGCCAGAAGAGACGGATTTATTTAAAAGATATTATCCTAATAATGTCTTAGTAACTGGTTATGATATTATTCCATTCTGGGTTAATCGTATGACTTTCCAAGGTTTAGAGTTTACTGGTAAACGACCATTTAAAGATTGTCTTATCCATGGACTTATTCGTGATAAAGAAGGACGTAAGATGAGTAAGTCTTTAGGCAATGGTGTTGATCCAATGGACGTTATTGATAAGTATGGTGCGGATAGTCTTAGATTTTTCTTAACTACTAATACTGCTCCAGGTACAGATTTGCGTTATGATGAAGAGAAAGTTAAATCTACTTGGAACTTTATTAATAAATTATGGAATGCATCTCGCTATGTATTAATGAATCTTGAAGATATGAAAACAGCAGGATATGATTATCAGAATTTAAGTAAAGCGGATAAATGGATTCTAACATTAAAGAATAACTTAATAAAAGATGTTATTAAAAATATGGATAGTTATGACTTCCATAATGTTGGTAATATGTTATATAAATTTATTTGGGAAGACTTTTGTGATAACTATATAGAGTTAAGTAAAGCGAATATGAATGATACAACTAAGAGTGTTTTACTTGATGTTTTAACAACTATATTAAAGCTTCTTCATCCATTTATGCCTTATGTAACAGAAGAGATTTATCAAATGTTACCATTTAAAGATAGTGAATCTATTGTAATTAGTACTTATCCTAAGTATGATAGTGAGACTGTATTTGATAAGGAAGCTGAAGAAATATCTAAAGTAATAGTTGATTTAAGAGAGATAAGAAATTTAAAGGCTACTAATAATATTAAAAAAGATGATTTAGTAATATTTAGTACTAATAGTGATTTAGAATATATCTATAAGTCACAATTAAAGATTACTGATGATATTATAATTAAAGAGCCTTTAGAAGATTATCAGTCTATTAACTATAAATCTAGTTTAATTGATATTACTTATTTCTTTAAAAATGAAGTCAATAAAGAAGAGTTGGAAACAGATATTAAGAAGTTAAAAGACTCTATCGAAAGACGCAAGAAATTACTTAGTAACGAAAACTATGTTAATAAAGCACCTAAGAATATAGTTGACCTTGATAGAGAGAAATTAAAAGAAGAAGAAGCTAAGCTTAAGTTATTAGAAGAACAATTATAGGTTCTTCTTTTCTTCTAAAACTATCTTTACTTAAATAAAATGTAATGATAAAATTTAAGTATAGAGAGGATAGATATTATGAAGAAATATGGAAAGATAATTATTATAGTAGTAGGTATTCTTGTTGTAATTGCATTACTTATCTTAATTTATTTTAAGACTACATTTATTAGTAAAAATGAAGTAAAAGATATTGTTGCTGATAATATGAATGTTAGTAGTAGTGATTTATACTTTGAAAGCATTGATTTTGAATTTGATAATAGCATTTATGAAGTAGAAGTTTATTATCAAAATAGAGACTATGAATATAAGATTGATGCTAAAGAAGGTAAGATTATTTATACTGATTATAGAAATTTAAATGCTAATAATAATCATAATAGTTCTAATAATAACAATAATAACTCTAATACAAATAGTTCTACTAATGGTAATTTAAATGGACCTAATATTAGTGCTGCTAGCATATCCTTAGATGAAGCTAAGAATATTGCTTTAACAAATGCAGGTCTTGATATTAATAGTGTTAGATTTACAAGAGAAGAGTTAGACCATGATAATCATACTTTAGTTTATGAGTTAGAATTCTTTTATAATAATATAGAATATGATTATGAGATTAATGCTACTACTGGAGATATAATTAGTTACGATAAAGATAGTATATATGATTAAATTTTAGCCATAATAGAAATAAGGTGATGATATGAAAAATATTTCTATTTGGCAAGATACTGTTAATGATAGTGATAAGTATGAAGCGTTAAATGAAAATATAGATGTTGATATTTTAATAATTGGTGGAGGTATTACAGGATGTAGTACCTTTTATCAGTTTAGGGATGATAATAGAAAAATAGCTTTGGTAGAAAAAAATAGAATAGGCAGTGGAGCCTCTAGTAGAAGTAGTGCGAAAATAACTTTTTTACAAGAAGATATTTATACTAGACTCAAGTATATTTTTGGAAGAGATAAAAGCTATTTATATTATCGTAGTCAAAAAGAGGCTTTAAAGATAGTTAGCGATATTGTAAAAAATGAGAATATTGACTGCGATTTTAAGAAGAGTAAATCTTATTTATATACATTAGATTCTTTAAATGTTAAGAAGATTGATAAAGAAAGAAATATTGTTTCATCTTTTGGGGAAAAGACTACTCCTATTAAGAAATTACCTAATGGAATGAGGGTAGAAGCTGGTTTTTATGTTAATGATACATATATCTTTCATCCTTTAAAATTTATAAATGAAATAGTTAAGAAATCTATTAGTCTTAATCATAGAGTTTATGAAAATACAAAGATAATTAAAATAGAAAAAGAGGATAATTATTTTAAATGCTATACTGAAAAGAATATTATTAAGGCTAAAAAAATAGTTCTTGCTCTTCATTACCCTTACTTTTTATTACCTTATTTAATGCCTTTAAAGTGTTATTTGGAGAAGTCTTTCTTAGTTTGTTCAAGTGTTAATAGTAGTTATGACTTTAATGCTATTAATATAGAGAAACCTTTAAAATCTATGAGATATTATAATGATTATTTATTAACAGTATCATTTTCTACTAATTTAGCCTTTGCCTCTAATAGTAGAATGATGTTAGATGATTTAGAGGATAGTACTGGTATTACTAATTATGATTATGTTTGGAGTAATTATGATTTAATGACATTAGACCATCTTCCTTTAATAGGGTTTATTGATGATAATTTAATACTATCTACTGGTTATAATACTTGGGGTAACTCTAATGGTATACTTGCTAGTACTATTATAAAAGACTTGATTAATAATAAATATAATATCTATAAAGAGTTGTTTGACCCTAGAAGAGCTTTTAATAAACAGAAATTAATTAATTATCCTATAAATATCTTTAGTAATATTTATAGTTTTATAGATAGTAAAGTAAATAAAAATAAAACTTTCTATAATGGTAATCCTAGATTTACAAGAATAAATGGTAGGGCCGTTGCAATTTATAAAGATGATAAAGGTAAGGAACATATTGTCTATAATAAATGTCCTCATTTAAAATGTAGTTTGGTCTTTAATGAAGTTGAAAAGACTTGGGACTGTCCTTGTCATGGTTCTAGATTTGATTTAGATGGGAAATGTATTATGGGACCTAGTAACTATGATATAGGGTATAAATAATTTAATATTTATGTTATACTAAAGTAGTAAAGGATTGATAAGAATGAATGATGGAATTATTAGAAAAAGTAAAGTTAGTATATTAAAAAGTTATGGAGAAAATTTTACAGAAAAAGAATATATTACTAATCCTGCTATTGGAAGAGAAGAAGAGATTAAACAGTTAGTCTTAATATTACTTACACCTGAGAAATCTGCTATATTAACAGGTAAACCTGGTGTTGGTAAAACTGCTATTGTTGAAGGACTTGCTTATCGGATTCAGTTAGGTAATGTTCCTGATGCTTTAAAAGGTTATCAGATTATTAAAGTTAATACGTCAGCATTACTTGGAACTGACCCAGATACAGGAGAAAGTAAAATACAAATACTTTTAGATGAGTTAAAAGAATATACTAACTTAATATTATTTATAGATGAGATTCATACTTTAATGGGAAGTAAGGGTGAGTCTCTTGACTTTGCTAATATGTTTAAACCAGGCCTTGATAGAGGAGATATTAAAGTTATTGGGGCGACTACTAGTGAAGAGTATGAAAGATATATTTTAAGAGATAAAGCCTTTGTTAGACGTTTTCAAAAGGTAGAAGTATTAGAGCCTACAAGAGAACAGACAATTGCTATTTGTATGGGAACACTTCCTAAAATAGAGAAGAAAACAGGAGCTAAATTAATGTATGACCCTTATGTTAAACAAAAGATTATGGCTTTTCTTACTGACCTTACTAGTGAATATAGAAGAATATATGAGATAGGTTCAAGATACCCTGATGTAACCTTAACAATATTGCAACAAGCTTTTTCTTATGCTATTTATAATAATAGACATGAAGTAAATATCTTTGATATTGAAAAAGCGATAGAAAATACTAAGAATGTTTATCCTGATGTTATTAAGAAAGAACTTCCTAGATTTAAGGAAGAGTTTAAACAAGAAATAGCCGATGGACTAGATAGAGGACTTGCTCATGCTTAAATCTATGGCTTATTATCTTAGATTACTTTCTGTAGTTTTCTTTGTTATATTTGTATGTTTACTTTTAGAGGTTATATTTAATTGTGGAGCTTTTGGTATATCTTTTCTTGTTATGTGTAGTTTGTTTGTCATAATAAATATATTTACAGTGATAAGTAGAAAAGATATTTATAAAGAATTAGTTAGTTATAACCTTATATCATTTGCACTTACTTTTTACTTAGGGATAATAGTAGTTAAACTATATACTGATTATAGAGCACATAGTATGATGTATATGATAAATTATGATTATTTTAAGACTAATTTTATTATTATAGATTTAGTCATATTGGAAATTATTTTAAATACTTTATTTATCTATTTTTGGGACATAAAAAAAGAAGACTAGCTGCCTTCTTTTATTTTATATCAATAAGTTTTTTATTTTCATTTTCATCAATTTTTGGAATAGAAATACTTAATGTACCATTATCGAATTTAGCTTCAATAGCATCTTCTTTAATATCTCCTAGATAGAAACTTCTTTGGTATTTACCATAAGTTCTTTCACGACGTAGATATTTTTTATCTTCATCTTTATCTTCTTCATTAGATGATTTTTCAGCAGTTATAACTAAGTTTCCTTTGTTACATTCTACTTTAATTTCATCTTTCTTAAATCCAGGTAAATCCATCTCTACATGATATGTGTTATCTTTTTCATAGATATCACAATTCATCATCTTACTTCCTTCATTTCCAAATAATTGATCAAATGCATTATCAAAATAAAATCTTGTTGGTAACATATATTATCACTTTCCTTTCTCATTACAATTATGTTATACCACTGTTTTTAGCACTTGTCAAGCATAAGTGCTAATTATTTTTATTATTTCCAATATTTTTAAAATTATACATTTAATTATGTTATACTATTAAATAGGAGGAAACATTATGGGTGTAACATTAAAAGAAGAGATTTTTAACGATAGCAATAGTGAGTTTTTAGAAGAATATTTTGAACTGTTAATTAACCGCTTAACTCACTCTAATATGAGTATAGAAAAAGATTTAGGAATTATAGATAGTAGTGAGAATGCTATTCGTTTAAATGATAATATGAAAGCTTTTAAATATTTATTAAGTAAGATAAGAGAACAGGAAGATCTATCTAAAGATTTAATTAAAAAGATAGCGAATATAGTTAATAGTAGTAATCCATATATTTCTAATGATTATAGAAAAATAGGCACTGTTATAGCGGATACTTTAATACCTATATCCTTACCAGAAAAAATAGAAAGCGATATGTCTTATTTACTTGATTGGTATAATGGTGAATGGGAAGATTTAGATCCTTATCAAAGAGAAGCGTTATTTCATCTTTGCTTTATAAGAATACATCCATATGAAGATGGAAATGGTAGGACTGGTAGATTGCTATTAAATTACAATTTGTTAAGACAAGGATTAGCTCCTGTAATTATTACTGATGATTTAAATGATGAATATCAAAAATGTATAAAGAATAATGATTTTGGCTCTTTGACTAGCTTATTTAAAGAACAAGCATTTAAGGAAAATGAGGTTATTGATATTTTATATAGTGACTATTTAAAGGAAAAAGAAGAGGAAATACATAAAATAAAGTAGGTTTTATCAAAAAAAACTTGCGTATTTAGTAGTTTTATGGTTATAATAGGTATGTATTTCAAATGGCGGTATTGGTGAAGTGGTTAACACGCTGGTTTGTGGCACCAGTATGCAAGGGTTCGATCCCCTTATACCGCCCCATAATGGAGAGTTAGTCATAAAGACTTAAAGATATAGATCGATTCCTAGGAGTCGATTTTTTTGTTTGTTAGAAAGGTATTGGTAATAATTGGTAATAAAAATTCTGTGACTTAGAAAATAATTTATGCTATATTATTTACATGAGGAAAAAATGTTTAATCATTTTTGTAAGGGGGCTATTTTAGGATAGAGCCCTATTTTTTCTAAAATTAAAATTAATTTCTTGTTTTATGTGCTATAATCGTATTGAGAGGTTAGGTGTAGTATGGACAATAAAAAAGAACAAGAAAGAGAAGAATTACATAAAACAATATGGAAAATTGCAAATGAGTTGAGGGGCTCTGTTGATGGCTGGGATTTTAAACAATATGTATTAGGTTTATTATTTTATAGATTTATATCTGAAAATATAGAACATTATGTAAATGAAAATCAAAGAAAAGCTGGAGAGGTTGATTTTGAATATAGGAATTTACCAGATCATGAAGCCTTAATTGCTAAGAAACAAATACTTGAAGAAAAAGGATTTTTTATCTTACCAAGTGAATTGTTTTGTAATGTAAGAAAAGGTGCTAAAAATAATGATAATTTAAATGTAATGATAGCTAATATTTTTGATAATATTGAATCATCTGCAAGAGGTACAGCTTCTGAAAATGATGTTAAAGGTTTATTTGATGATTTTGATGTTAAAGGAAATAAACTTGGTAATACGGTAGAAGAAAGAAATGAAAAACTTGTTAAGATGTTAGATGCAATTGGTGATTTAAAGTTAGGAGATTATCAGGATAATGCTATTGATACATTTGGTGATGCTTATGAATTTTTGATGACAATGTATGCATCTAATGCAGGTAAATCAGGAGGAGAGTTCTTTACTCCACAAGAAGTAGGAGAACTACTTGCAAGAATCGTTATTATGGATAAAAAAGAAGTTAATAAGGTATATGATCCAGCTTGTGGGTCTGGTGGATTACTTCTTAAATTTGCTAAAATACTTGGAAAAGAAAATGTTAGACAAGGATTTTTTGGACAAGAGATTAATTTAACAACATATAACTTAGCTAGAATTAATATGTTCTTACATGATATAAATTATAATCAATTTAATATTGCTAGAGGTGATACTTTAATTCATCCAGAACATTGGGATGATGAGCCTTTTGATGCTATTGTATCTAATCCGCCATATTCTATTAGATGGGCAGGTAAATCTAATCCATTATTAATAAATGATGAAAGATTTGCCCCTGCTGGAGTACTAGCACCAGAATCAAAAGCTGACTTAGCATTTACTATGCATATGTTATCTTGGTTAAGTCCACAAGGAACCGCTGCTATAGTTGAGTTCCCTGGAGTTTTATATAGAGGTGGGGCAGAACAAAAAATAAGAAAGTATATGATAGATAATAACTTTGTAGATACAGTTATTCAATTACCACCAGATTTATTCTTTGGAACGTCAATTGCTACTTGTATATTAGTGTTAAAGAAAAATAAGACAGATAATAATATATTGTTTGTAGATGCTTCAGAAGAATGTGTAAGAAATACAAATAAGAATAAGTTATCTGATGAAAATATAAATAACATAATTAATTTACTTAGGGATAGAAAATCAGTAGAAAATAAAGCTTATTTAGCAAGTTATGAAGAAGTAAAAGATAATGACTATAATATTTCAGTTAATTCATATTTAAAAGTAGTTACAGAAGAAGAAAAAATAGATATAAAAGAACTAAATAAACAGATAAAAGAGATAGTAGAAAAAGAATATGCTATACGTAAAGAATTAGATAAAATAGTAGCAGAATTGGAGTCTGATTCAAATGAGTAGAATAAATGAGTTAATAAAAGAGAAATGTCCTAATGGAGTTAAATATGTAAAGTTGAAAGAACTAGTAGATTATATCCAGCCTACAAAATATATTGTCAATGACACAAAATATAATAATGATTATAAGATACCAGTATTAACAGCAGGGCAAACTTTTATTTTAGGATATACAAATGAACAAACAGGTGTTTATGAAGCTACTAAAGATAACCCAGTTATAATTTTTGATGATTTTACTGTATCTAATCATTGGATAGATTTTAAATTTAAAGTTAAATCTTCTGCAATGAAGATATTAGTTCCAAAAACTAATGATATTTTTAAATATATATATTACTGTATTAGTAATATAAATTATAAACCAAAAGAGCATTCTAGACAGTGGATACAAATATTTAGTGAGTTTAAGATTCCAGTTCCTCCTATAGAAGTGCAGGAAGAAATAGTTAGAATATTAGATAAATTTAGTGAATTAGAGTCAGAATTAGAATCTGAATTAGAGGCAAGAAAGAATCAATATGAGTTTTGGCGTCAAAAATTATTTCCAAAGACTAACTTTTTAAAAATCAGTGATATATGTAAAAAAATAACATCCGGTGGTACTCCAGATACTTCAAATGAAGAGTATTTCAAAGGAAGCATACCATGGTTAAGAACTCAAGAAGTTAACTGGAATGTAATAATGAGAACAGAATTAAAAATAACTCAAGAAGCTATTTCTAATTCTTCAGCTAATATTATTCCCAAAAATTGTGTTATAGTAGCTATGTATGGTGCAACTGTTGGTAAGGTTGCAATAAATGGTATAGAACTTTCAACAAATCAAGCTTGCTGCAATTTAGAAATTGATGAGACAATAGCAAATTATAAGTATGTTTTTTATTGGTTGACATATCAATATAAATATATAAAATCATTAGGCAGAGGAAGTCAGACAAATATAAACGCAAGTATAGTCAAAAACTTACAATTACCTTTGCCATCTTTAGAAGAACAAAAAAATATTGTTAATATATTAGATAAATTTGATAAATTAATTAATGATATTTCAGAAGGAATTCCTGCAGAAATTGAAGCTAGACGTAAACAATATGAGTATTATAGAAATAAATTATTAAGTTTTGAGGAGTTGAATGATAATGACTAATATAAGCATTATGAGCGAAAATGATAATTCTACTGTACTAACAGAATATAAAGGACTTAATAGAAATTCTACTTTTTATCAAAGTGAGGATGAGTTAGAAAAAGAACTAATTAAGACTCTTGTTAACGAGGGATATGAGTATTTAAATATTCATAGTGAAGATGAATTAATACTTAATTTAAGAAAACAACTAGAGAAACTAAATCATTATCACTTTACTGATGGAGAATGGGATTCTTTCTTTACTAATGTACTTGCTAATAAAAATGATTATATTATAGAAAAGACTAGATTAATTCAAGAAGATTATATTCAATCTATTACTTTAGATGATGGTAGTTTAAGAAATATTTACTTAATTGATAAAAATAATATTCATAATAATAGTGTTCAAGTTATTAATCAATATGTAAATAATGATGGTAACTATGATAATAGATATGATGTTACTATTCTTATAAATGGTCTTCCTTTAGTACATATAGAATTAAAAAGACGTGGTATTGATTTAAGAGAAGCTTTTAATCAAATAGAAAGATATCAAAGAGATTCTTTTTGGGCTAGTAGTGGGTTATATAACTTTGTCCAGATTTTTGTTATTAGTAATGGAACTTTAACTAAATATTATTCTAATACTACTAGAAAGTTCCATATTAATAATAAAACTAAAAGAAAATCTAACTCTTTTGAATTTACCTCTTATTGGGCTGATCAAAAGAATAATGGTATTACTGATTTAATTGATTTTGCTAAAACATTTCTTACTAAACATACTTTATTAAATATTTTAACTAAATACTGTGTATTTACTACTGAAGAAGATTTGTTAGTTATGAGACCTTATCAGATAGTTGCTACTGAGAAAATATTAAATAGAATTAATATCTCTTATAATAATAAATTTTATGGCACTATTAAATCTGGTGGCTATATTTGGCATACAACTGGTTCTGGTAAAACATTAACATCATTTAAAACCTCTATTTTAGCTAGCAAACTTCCTTATATTGATAAAGTATTATTTGTTGTAGATAGAAAAGATTTAGATTATCAAACTATGAAAGAATATGATAGATTTAAAGAAGGTTGTGCTAATAGTAATTCTAGTACTAAAGTGTTAGAACAACAATTAAATGATCCTGATGCTAGAATTATTATTACTACTATTCAAAAACTATCTAATATTGTTAAAAAAAACTTGGCTTCAGATGTATTTGATAAACATGTAGTGTTTATATTTGATGAATGTCATAGATCTCAGTTTGGAGAGATGCATAAAGCTATTATAAAGAAATTTAAAAAATATTATATTTTTGGTTTTACTGGAACTCCAATATTCCCTGAAAATGCTAGAACTAATAAAGGTATATCTGAAACTACAGAACAGATATTTGGTGATAGATTACATACCTATACGATAGTTAATGCTATAGCTGATAAAAATGTATTGCCATTTAGATATGAATATATTGGTAAAGTTGATATTAAAGATGATGTAGAAGATGAAAAAATATATGCTATTGATGAGAAAAAGGTCTTTAATAAAAGTTTTAGGATAACTGCTATAACTAATTATATAATTAAATATTTTAGTACTAAAACTAAGACAAGTGAATCTTATGTTTACTCTACCTTAGATAATGTAGTAGAGGTTGCTAAAAGAAAAGATAGTAAAGAAATAAAGACAAAGAAAAACGTTAATGGTTTTAATTCTATCTTTGCTGTTTCTAGTATTCCTATGGCTAAAAGTTATTATGAAGAGTTTAAATTACAACAAGCTCAACTTAATTCAAACTTAAAGGTTGCTTTAATTTATTCTTATGGAGTAAATGGAGAAGATGGAATTATAGAAGAAAATTCTGAATCAACAGAAGCTTTAAGTACTGATGATAGAAAGTTTTTAGATGATGCTATTAAAGATTATAATAAAATGTTTGGAACTTCTTATGATACATCATCAGAAAAATTTCAAAATTATTACAGAGATGTATCCTTAAGAATGAAAAATAGAGAAATAGATATTTTAATCGTTGTTAATATGTTCTTAACAGGTTTTGATGCCAAAACATTAAATACCTTATGGGTTGATAAAACTTTAAAATGGCATGGATTAATTCAAGCTTTTTCTAGAACTAATAGAATTTTAAATAGTGTTAAAACGTATGGTAATATTGTTTCATTTAGAAATTTAGAAAATAATCTAAATGAAGCTTTGGCAAAATTTGGAGATGAAGATGCTAGAGGTGTAGTACTTTTAAAACCATATAATGATTATTTTTATGGTTATGAAGATGATAATGGTCATAGCTTTGAAGGATATAAAAGCTTAGTTGAAAAAATGAAATCAAAATTCGCTCCAGGTGAGTTACCAGTTGGAGAAAATGCTGAGAAAGAATATATTAAAATATATGGAGCGATTTTAAAAGTTACTAATATTTTATCGTCATTTGACCAATTTAAAGACGAAGAATTATTAAGCGATAGAGATAAACAAGATTATCAAAGTATTTATCTTGACTTATATAATAGTTTTAGAAATAAAGCTAAGCATGATAAAAAAGATATTACTGATGATATAGTATTTGAAATGGAGTTAGTTAAATCTATTGAAGTTAATATTGATTACATTTTAGCATTAGTTAAAAAATATCATGACAGTAATATGGAAGATAAAGAAGTTCTTGTTACTATTAATAAAGCAATTATGGCTAGTCCTGATTTAAGAAATAAAAAAGATTTAATATTAGCATTTATTGATTCTTTAAATGCAAGTTCTGATGTATATTCTGATTTTGAAGATTTTATGAATAGTAGAAAAAAAGAAGAATTAGATAAAATCATTAATGAAGAAAATCTAGATAGTGAAAAGGCTTATAAATTTATTAAAAAATCATTTGAACAAGGTAAGGTAGAAACAAATGGTACTGAAATATCTGATATGCTTCCACCCATGTCAATGTTTTCAAAAGACAATAATAGAGAAATAAAGAAAACTAAAGTAATAGATAGATTATTAGAGTTTTTTGATAAGTTTTTCAATATTTCAAGTAATAAAATTTAAAATAAGATATTCATTTCTCAGAATATAGAAAATAATCTATAACATTTTTTAAGATAAAAAAGAAGGTGAAAAGTATGAAATTGTATCATATAGATAGAGGTGGAACTATACAAGCTGGTCAGATATTAGAATTACAAAAAAATATAAATCTTGGGAACAAATATAAAGATAAATGTTTAAGTATGGTAATGCCATATTATAAGGACGGGCTTTCAAATCATGGAATTTATTATTTATTGACAAACGAATTATTTTATAATAAAGTTATGCCTTTAAGTAATGTGATGGATATTATATTCGAGTATGAGAGATTATTAAATTATAGTGACAAATTATCACGATATCAATCTTTTTTTGCTTTTGATAGTGAAGGTGTCAAAAAGTTTATAAGCGATAATAATTTATCGGATTCATTTTATAAGATATATGAAGTAAAATCTGATTATGTAGAAAAACATAATATGAGTTTGATAAGTGGTTCTATGCATTATAATATCGCTGCAATGGCAAAAATATATTGGGAAAATGGTGTTGATCCGTACAATAGACCAGTATTGAATGAATATTTATTAAAATATCCAATTCAGATCTTAAAAGAAGTAAAATTAGAAGATTTAGAATAATAAGAATAATTTACTTTAAATATGACTTACAATCTTATTTAAACAAATCTTATGCAAGGAACTGTTTTATCTTATGATCTTAAAAAATGCTTTATTGTCTGTAAATACAAAAATCAAAATAACAGTAATAAATCAAGAAAATATTAAAAAAATTACTTTATAGAGTAATTTTTTTGACATTATCTGTAAATAATAATATAATATAGATAGGAAAGGGGAATTTATCTATGATAATTAGGGAAAGATATTTAAAACAAATAAGACCATTTTATAATCAAGACTTAATTAAAGTTTTAATTGGAATTAGACGTTCTGGGAAATCAGTTATTTTAACACAGATTATTGATGAGTTAAAAAAGAAAGAAACCGATGATGAACATATAATTTATATGAATTTTGAAGATTTTGATTATGAAGAATATACTGATCCTAAAAAATTAAACAATTATATAAAGAAAAAGATAAAAGATGATAAGAAATATTATATTTTCTTTGATGAAATTCAAAATGTTGATTCTTGGGAAAAAGTAGTAAATTCTTTTAGAGCAACGAAAAATACTTCTATATTTATAACTGGCTCTAATAGTGATTTATTATCAAGTGATCTAGCTACTCATATTGCAGGAAGATATGTAAGTTTTAAAATAACTCCATTTACATTTAGTGAAGTATGTGAGCTATTAAATATAACTGATAAAAATGATTTAGATGAGACATTTAATGATTATATTAAATGGGGAGGAATGCCACAGAGGTTTATGCAAAGTGATGATACTTCTAAAAAGACATATTTAAGTGATATATATGATTCAATTGTTATTAAAGATATAGTTAAAAGATTTAAGATAAAAGACATTGATTTATTAAATAGAATAGTTACATATATACTTACAACACCAGCACAGACATTTTCTCCAGAAAGTTTAAAGAAATATTTTGAAAGTGAATCTAGAGGTGTGTCTTTAGAAACCTTATATAATTATTTAGATTATATTGTTAGAGCAAACCTTGTTTCTAAGGCAGAAAGATATTATATACGTGGTAAAAGAATTCTTACAGGGAAATATAAATATTACTTAACAGATTTAGGATTTACTAACATATTAAGTGATGGAAAAAAAGAACAGTTAGGTGCTTATCTAGAAAACATTGTTTATAATGAACTTATTGCTAGAGGTTATAATGTAAATATTGGAAATTTAGAAAATGGAGAAATTGACTTTATAGCTACTAGATTTGAAGAAAAAATATATATTCAAGTTGCATATATCTTAACAGATGAATCAGTAGTTAAAAGAGAATTTGATGCTTATAAAAAAATTGAAGATAATTACCCTAAATATGTTATTTCTATGGATAAGTTTGATTTTTCCCAAAATGGAATTATTCATAAAAATATAATAGATTGGTTATTAGAAAAGTAAAGGAGATAGTTATGGAAGAAGATTTTTTAGAAATAAAAGTAGAGGTTGGATATCCTGAGATAGCTCTCTTTAAGCATCCAACAAGAATTAATTTTAGTGATTCATCAGAACAATTATCATACTGCTCGGTCATGGTAAAACTAGTTAAAACAAATGAAGAAGATTCAAAACAGGAAGTAATAGCAACATTATTTGGCTACTTTTTTGATATGGAGTATATGTATAATTACGGCCAAAGTATATTTGATGCTTTTGATATGATTAGTGGAGATACATGTGAGCTATATAATATTTTGTTTGATAGAAATGGCTTTATTAAAGATGAATATCAAAGTCAAAACTTTTGCGATAACGTTTTTTACATAGATAGTTTATATGTGAAAAACGAGTATCGAAATAGAGGTTATGCAAAACTTATTCTTAATCAAATAGGAGAGATAATTAAGTACATTGCTAAATTAAATATTGGAATAGTCGCTTTATATGCTCAACCATTTGAAAGAGATGATAATGGAGAAAAAATTATTATTGATAATAAAGAGCTAAAAAGAAAACTAATAGAGTTATATAAAAGTACAGGCTTTAAAGAGACTGATAATCCTTATGACTATTTAGTGAAAGTATTTGAAGGTTAATAAGCTGATAAATTATAGATAATTATGTTTAAGAAAAGATGTGATTAATAATGAAGATAGACTTTAAAGATGATTTTAATACGAGAATATTATCAAGAGGTTATGAATACTATGAAGATGGTTTAGTGGAGGATGTTTTAATTAAAGATAATATTATAACTGCAAAAGTCTTAGGAACGGAAATTTATGATGTCTCTGTTGAAGTAGATAATGGTATATTTATAGATGGAGATTGTACTTGCCCTTATGCAAGTGAAGGAAATTATTGTAAACATATGGCAGCATTATTATATTATTTAGAAAATGAGAATCTAGATGAAAATACTAATTATACTACTAAAGAAAAACAGATTAGAGATAGCCTTAAAAATATTAATAAGACTGAATTAGATGATTTCTTAGTAGAATTATTAACTGAAGATAAGAATATTTATGATAAGTTTAGATTAAGATTTAATAAATCATTTCCTCGTTTAACGATTAAAGACTATGAAAAGAAAATATATGATGCTATTGCATGTAGTGCTGGTCGTGATGGTTTTATAGATTATCATGAGTCATGGGATTATACTAAAAATATGCATAAGATAACTAGTGAAGTAAATACATTAGTTGATAATGAAGAATATGACTTAGCATTTGAAGTTGCTAGGACTATTTTAGAAACTATTCCTGATACTGCTATTGATGATTCTAATGGATCTACAGGTGAAGTGGCAGATTCATGCATAGAGATAATTGAAAGAATACTTGAATCTATATTACATGATGAAAATGCCTTAGCTAAGAAAATTTTAGATTATATTTTAAATGAGACAAAGACGGAATATCTTTCTAATTATGCAATTGATTTGTATCCGTTATTAGATTTATATGTTGAAAGAAATATATATCTTGATGAAATAGAAGAAGGACTATTAGATGCTCTTGAAGTTGGTCATAGTAAAGATTATTTTTGGAATGCTAAATATTATGTAGATATTTTGGTAGATATATATAATAAAGAAGAGTCTAAAGAAAAGATAATTAATCTATTAAAGAAATATTCTAACGATAAAAGTATATGTTTAAGATTAGTTGAAGAGTACTTAAAGGAGAATAATGTTAATGGTGCTATTACTTTATTAAAGACTAGATTAAAAGAAACTAATGATAGAGATTATGCCTATAAACTATCTGATATATATCAAAAAGAAAATATGATGGAAGAATATAAAGATATTTTATATAAATTATTATATGAATTGGATAAGTACAATATTGATGTTTATAAGAAGATAAAACATTTATATTCAAACAAAGATTGGTTAATAGAAAGAGACAATATTATAAATAAAATTACTAAAGAAGAAAGTTTTCATTATTATGAAGATAAACTATTAAATATTTATATAGAAGAGAAAATGTATGATGATATTTTTAATACTATTAAAAATGAAGATATGAGTACTATTATGAGATATGAAGAGTACCTTTTACCTAAATATAATAAAGAACTAATAAGTATTTATGTGAAATGTTGTAAATCTTTCGCTAGTAAAGCTTTTAATAGAAATATGTATCGTGAATTAGCAAGAGATATGCTTCATATAAAGAAAATGAAAAATAGTAATAATGAATATAGTAAATTACTTGAAGAGATGAGAGAAAAATATCATAATAGACCTGCTATGCAAGATGAATTATCCCAAGTATTATAGCAATAATAATTACTTTAAGAAGTCTATTACTAATAGATTTCTTTTTTGGTGATATTTGGAAAGCACAAAATTACTATACATTAACTAGAACATATGATAGAATAATAAACAAGAAATAAATGTTTAAATTTAGAAAAAAATAACTTGCCCATATATAGAGAGGTTTATTAAAGTTAAATTAAAGGAGGGTGAAGTATGTTTAAATTATCTGAAATAAAAGATGCTTTAGATAGTGTTGATATCTCTAGTACTTGTTATTTTAATAAAGAAACGAATGAGATATTATGGCAATGGGATTATAATAAAGAGTATTCTACATATAAAGAAGAAGATGAAGCTAATGATAATATAATTAATATGTTTGATTATTTTTATAAAAATGATTATGATATAATGCAAGATTTTATTGATACTATTGAAGATGTTAATTTAAGAGAAAAGTTATATGAAGCGACAAGTGGTAGGGGAGCATTTAGTAGATTTAGATACATCATTGAATCTAATGACTTACTTGATGATTGGTATAAATATAAAGATGAAAAATATAAGGTCATTGCTAAAGAATGGTGTATTGATAATAATATAGAATTTGAAGAGGATTGTTAATAGGTGAAAATATGAAGTATGATGAATATATAATAAAGAAAGGAAAAACAGACTTGCTTTCGTCTCTAAAAGCATTAAATAAGAATATAATTAAAGAAAATCTTGAAGACTATGATTTGGATAATATAGAAGAGTTAAAGGAATATATCATTGATAGCTTTGAATTTTGTTTAAGTACCTCTAAAACAGATTTATTTACTAGGCTTTATTTTCAGAAGCTACTTAATAATGAAAATTCAATGATTATGTCTGCATATCAAGATGATATTGAAACACTATGGGTGTTTGTATATGAAAATAATGAAGGAATTTCTTATTATATACCAACAGAAATAAAGAAAATTATAAAAAAAGAATTAAATATAAAGTAGAGGTGTTTATGAAGGAAAAAGTGTTAACTTTTAGAGTAGGAATAGAAAATTTAGAAGATAAAATATGGAGGAAAATAGAGATACCAGATAGAAGAACTGTAGCAGATTTAGCATATACTATAATGGTTTCTTTTGACTCACTAGCATATCATTTATATAATATACAATATAAAAATAAAGTTTATGATAGTTGGGTATGTATAGAGGATGATCATAGTGAAGTTCCTCCTATTAATGCCACAATCACTAAATTAAGTGACTTAAAATAAAAAAATAAAGATATTTTAGTAATGGAATATGACTTTGGCTCAACAACAACTTTTTATATTACATTTTTAGGCTCAAAAGAATTAAATATGCTTGATAGTTATAAATAACCTTTAATAGTTGATGGAGGAGGAAAGGGAATGCTTGATGATTTGTGTGATTTTGAATTAAAAGAAATAGTAGATGATACAGATAAATTAGGGCACTCTAATTATTATTTTACTCCTGGATATGAGAGAGAAGATAAGTATGATTATAGAGAATATGATATAAAACATGATAATGAAATATTGAAAGGAAGAATTTTAGCAATTAAGAATGGGTATGAAGTTGAATAATTAGTTTCCAAAATAATAATTAATGCTATACTATTATTAGAAGGTTGTGAATTTTATGAGATTATATACAAATGAAATAGTATTTAGGGGGCATCCTGATAAAGTGTGTGATCAAATTAGTGATGCTTTACTTGATGCTTATTTAAAAGAAGATAAACATTCTAGATGTGGTATAGAAGTTATGGGCGGTAAAGGTAAAATCTTTATTACAGGCGAAGTTACTAGTAAAGCTTCTGTTGATGTAGAAAGTGTTGTAAAAAGAGTTCTATCTGATGTAGGTTATGATACTAATTATGAAATTATAAATAACTTAGGTAAACAAAGTCCTGATATTGCTATGGGTACAAATGATGAAGTAGGAGGAGCAGGGGACCAAGGCATGATGTTTGGTTATGCTTGTAATGATACTAAAGAATTACTTCCTACTGCCATGGTAATACTTCAAAGATTTAGTAAATGGTATGATAAAGAAAGACTAAATTGTTCTTATTTAAGAAGTGATGGTAAAGCAGAGATAACTGGTTATTATGATGATAATATGAAGTTAAAGAAAATAAAATATTTTACTATCTCTTATCAAAATGATGAAGAGCATAGAGATTATACAGATAACTTAATAAAAGAAGCATGTATAAATATATGTAAAGATTATGATATTAAAATAGAAGAGTTTTTGATTAATCCAACAGGTAAATTTGAAATAGGTGGTTTTGCAGGAGACTCTGGTCTTACAGGAAGAAAGATAGTAGTGGATTCTTATCAGTCATTTTGTAAAGTAGGTGGAGGTGCTTTTTCTGGAAAAGACCCTACTAAAGTAGATAGAAGTGCTGCCTATAAAGCAAGATTAATTGCTAAGACCTACTTAAAAAGGTATAACTTATCTTGGTGCGAAGTAGTTATTAGTTATGCAATTGGTATAGATAAACCTCTATCAATATATATAAATAGTGATAAAGGCTATATTGAGTCAGATGAATCTTTATATTTAGAGTGTACTCCTAAAAATATTATAAAGGACTTAGAATTATTAAATATATGTTATGAAGAAAAAGCTAGATTTGGACATTTCCAAGACTAGTTTTTCTTTAACTTCAAACTGGAAAAATATGGAAAAATATAATTATTTATGGCGCTTTACT
Organism: uncultured Bacilli bacterium; assembly: GCA_963929435.1. Lineage (GTDB taxonomy): Bacteria > Bacillota_I > Bacilli_A > RF39 > UBA660 > Onthousia. The sequence continues at coordinate 19,096 of CAWVIV010000005.1, read as the reverse complement.
TTTAGATGCATTAGTGATATTATAACTAGCACGGAGTTGATTATATGTCTAAAATAAAAGATGATATAATAAGAGCAGAAGATTTAATATGTATGCCTGCCTTTTATAGAAATGACAAAAATATTTTTGATATGATATATCCATTTACTACAGAAAATATTAAGGATATGTTTAGCTACTTTAACTTTAAAGACAAGGATTGTCTTAGTGTTTTAGGTTCATCTGATCAAGTTTTTGATATGTATTTAAGAGGGGCGAAAAATGTTACTACTTTTGATATTAATCCTTTAACAGAATATCTTTTTTATCTTAAAAAAGCAGCACTTGATTCTAATCTAACTAAAGAGGAATATTTAGATTATTTTTGTTATCGTGGTACCGACAATTATACTATATTTGGGAATCGTTTAATAAAACCTTTTGATATAAGAATATTTGATAAAATTGCACCTAATTTAAAAGGAAATAGTTATAAGTTTTGGATTAACCTATATAGTAAGTATAGTTTTTCTACTATTAGAGAATCTGCTAGATTATTTACTAGTGATGAATATTTTAGAGATACTTTAGAACATACAGTAGCATATTTAGATGATGATAACTTTGAAAAACTTAAAGAAATGTCTAAAAATATTAAAATAACTTTTATAAATAAGGATATTAAAGAACTAGTATTGGGAAAAAAATATGATTTAATGTATTTTTCTAATATAATTCAGTATGCTTCTTCTATGTTTTTAAAAAATACAATTTGTGAGACTGCTTATTTACAAAGAAAATTACCACTAGAAGCCTTTAAAAATTATATAATGTCATTTAAAGATAATCTTAATGCAAATGGAATAATTATTATAGGTTATATTTATACAATACTTGATGAGTACTATTCCAATGGCCTATTTAATAAAGCAATAAGAGATGAGGTGTTTCCTTTAGATAAATTTAACTATTATTATTTTAAATCAATCGATTATTATGAAAATCCATATGCTAATATGGATCCAAAGAAAGAAAAAGATGCTTGTTTAGTTTATAGAAAAGATAGCTAGTATCTTTTTTATTTAGAAAATTATTTAAAAATAACAGTAGATGTTATTTTTAAAGGAGATTTTTAAATACAACGTCTAAATAAAATACGTTTGTATTTATTTTCATTAATGATATAATAGATAACTATCAAGGAGATGATATTATGTCAAGTTTAGAAGAAGATATAAAGAAAGCTAAATATTTGATAGAAAATCATAAATTTTATAGAAATCGTGATGATATTTTCGATGAGATTTATCCATTTACTAACGAGAATATAAAAGAAATGTTTGATTTCTTTGATTTCAAAGATAAAAATTGCCTTTGTGTTTTAGGTTCATCAGACCAAACCTTTGATATGTATTTACGAGGTGCTAAGAGTGTTACTGCTTTTGATATTAATCCTTTAACTAAATATCTATTTTATTTGAAAAGAGCAGCCTTAAAAGCAGATTTGACTAAAGAAGAGTATTTATCATTTTTTTGTAGTAGCGAAAATTATGATGAGTCAAAAGAAAGCTTTAATGAGGAAATATTTTCAAGAATTGTTCCCTTTTTAAGGGGAAACAGTTATAAGTTTTGGACAGAGTTATACACTAGATATAGTGGTTATAAAATTAGAGAAAGAAATTGCCTTTTTAGCTTTGATGAATATAAGAAATCAACATTAGAAAATACAGTTTATTATTTAAGTGATAAAGGTTTTGAAAAGATTAAAGAAATATCATCATCTATAAAAATAACATTTGTTAATAAAAATATTAGAGATTTAATATTAAGTAAAAATTATGATTTAATGTATTTTTCTAATCTTATTCAATATGCTAGTAATATATTTTATCAACAAAGCCTATATGAAACCAGATATGAAGAAGAGCGAAGTTCTTTACAAGATTTTCGAGATTTTATAATGAAATATAAAAATAGTTTAAATGACAGAGGAGTAATGATCATTGGTTATATATATTCAATTCTTGAAGAGTGTGAACCTACTGCTATTTTTAATAAACAAATACGTGATGAAGTATTTCCTAATGATACTTATAGTTATGAATTTTTTAAGTCTACAAGCTATTTAGAAAATGATTATTTAAGTAAAATTCCAACATATGAAAAAGATGCTTGTTTAGTTTATAAGAAAACTATTTAGCATCTTTTTAAAATTCATAAAATTTTATATAATATATATGGGAAGTGATAAAATGAAATACGTAATGATAGAAGTAGCCTTTAATAATAAGGAAGAAGTTAATTTAACAGAAGAAAAACTTTTAAAGGAAAAGTTAGTAGCAAGTTTACAAGTATTAACTAGTGATAGTATTTGGAATTATAATGGAGAACTTGAAAGCGATAAAGAGTATTTAGTCTTTATGAAGACAAAAGAGTCTTTAATTAATAAAGTTTATAAAGTAATAAAAGAAATTCATAGTTATAATGTACCTGAATTTGCCGTTTTTCCTTTAACTAGTCCAAGTAATGATTATTTAAAGTGGATAGAAGAGGAAACTAAGTAATTTTCTCTTGACTTGGAGTAAAGTCTAAGTAGTAAAATTATCTTGTAAGAGAGAAGGAGGAGAGTAATGGAAATAGAGAATATTGTAAATAATTTTATAACTAATGATATTAAAAGCAATCTTGATGAAAGAAGTAAATATCTGACTTTATTACCAGCTTTAATATCTACTAATAGTAAAGAGATATTTAAAGATAAGTTAAGTGAAGCGGTAACTCATGTAGATAAAGAATCATTGAAGGAAGCAGTATATCAGACTGTTCCATATCTAGGGTATGGTAAGGTTTATCCATTTCTTGTAATAGTAGAAGAAGTTTTAGGAAAAATAGATTCAGCTTCTACTACAACAAATGAAGATAGATACTCTAAAGGATTAGAGACACAATATGATCTTTTTGGTAAAGAGAATATTGATAAATCAAGAGATAGTGAAAGTGAAGATTTTAAGTTTATTTGGGATTATCTAGCAAGTTATTGTTTTGGAGATTTTTATACAAGAAAATATTTAAGTTATAAAGAAAGAGAACTAGTTACTTTTGCAACTTTAGCATCTTACGAGGATGTTGCACCCCAGCTTTCATCTCACATCAATGCTAATCTTTCTTTAGGCAATAGTAAAGAGTTATTGATAGAAGTAGTAAAGAATTTAGTTCCTTATTTAGGCTTCCCTAGAAGTTTAAATACTATTAATTTAATTAAGAATATAACTAGTAAAGGAAGTGATAAATAATGAATGAGAAACATGGAGGAGACTTTGGTTTAGGAGAAGAAAATACGGCTTATCAAAAATACTTTATAGGTAAAAGTTATTTAAATCCTTTAACTGATCCTAATAAGACAAGTCTATTCATCGCTAACGTTACATTTGAACCAGCTTGTCGTAACAATTGGCACATTCATCATGCTAAAAGTGGTGGAGGACAAATTCTTATCTGTGTTGATGGACAAGGTTGGTACCAAGAAGAAGGAAAAGAAGCAGTTAGTCTAAAACCTGGTATGGTTATTACTATTCCTGCTAATATAAAACATTGGCATGGAGCGAGGAGAGATTCTTGGTTTAGTCACTTAGCCATTGAAGTACCAGGTGAAGAAACATCTAATGAATGGTGTGAGCCAGTTACTGATGAAGAGTATAATAGATTATCTAATTCTACATTGTCTATTGATGTTGGAAAGGGTGATGGAAAGTCCTATGTTGCTAGATCTTGGGAAAAATATAATAAAATGAGTGAAGATGAGAAAGCAGAAGTGGATGAATTAAGAAAAAAAACTATATGAAAAATTTGGTGTTGATGAAGAATAAAGAGTATTATTGAAGGTAACTAAAAAAATAATATCTAAAAAGTCTAAATGATTAAAAAAGAGAGGAGTAATTCGATGGCTTTATTCAATGGTAAAAATTATTTATCAAAAAAGTATATGGGCGATAAATTTTATAATTATGATAGAGACTATGTATATGCAAATAAGAAGAATTTTGTAGAGTTTTTAAATTTAATTGAAGAAGAATTTTATAGTCATACATTTAATAAAGATGATAGATATGTTTTCCTAGGTAGGCATAAATTTTTAATTAAAGAAATGCAAGAATTGTATTTTACAAAGGAACAGTGTGAAAAATTACAATTTAATATTTGTCCAGCTATTTGGTGTTTAGATTCATTGATTGAAATGGTTGTTAAACCTAATTTCTTAAGTATTAGCGATTATGAGGATTTAAAAGATTGTAATAGTATTTATTTGAATAGGGATGTAAGAAAATGCCAGGAAATATATAATTCTTATATTAGTGAGGGTATTATTTCACTCAATGAAAGAGATTATATAATGCATGCTATAAATATGATTAAAGATTCATTAGATAAATATGATGATAATATGAAATGGATTGATTAAATATAATTAATCTTATTATAAATAAGTGTTTGTAATATAAAATGATATAAATAAAAAGGAAAAAAATTAGAAGGAAATGTAGCCGTTAAAATGCATTCTGGGGAGAAAGGTAATAAGAACTATTTAAGACCAGATTTTGTTAAAGATGTAATTAACTATGTACATGGTACAGTAGTTGAGTGTAATACAGCTTATGAAGGAGCTAGAAACTCTACAGAAAAACATCGTGAATTAATTAAAGAACATGAATGGGATAAATATTTTCCATTTGACTTATTAGATGCTGAAGGACCTGATATGGAACTAGATATTCCAAATGGTAAAGTCTTAAAGAAAAACTATGTAGGAAAAGATTTAGCCAAATATGACTCATTACTTGTTCTATCTCATTTTAAAGGACATGCTATGGGAGGCTATGGTGGAGCTTTAAAACAATTATCTATTGGTTGTGCTTCAAGTGCTGGTAAAACACTAATTCATACAGCAGGTGTTACAAATGACCAAACAAAATTATTTGGCAACTTACCAGAACAAGATAGATTCTTAGAGGCAATGGCAGATGCTGCTAGTTCTGTAGTAGATTACTTTAAAGGTAATGCTGTTTATATCAATGTCATGAAAAATATTTCCGTTGATTGTGATTGTGATGGTAATGCCTCTGCTCCATGTATGCAAGATATTGGTATACTTGCATCAACTGATCCAGTAGCAGTAGATCAAGCTTGTCTTGACCTTGTATATAACTCTACTGATCCTGGTAAAGATAAATTAATACAAAGAATTGAATCACTTCATGGTGTTCACACTGTAGAAGCTGCTGCAGATCTTGGAGTTGGAAATTGTGAATATGAACTTATTGATTTAGATAAATAAAAATAAAAACATAGATTTATTTAATATTAAATCTATGTTTTTAATTACTATAAATCATTTTAGCATGTACTACCATTCTATTATTAGAACCACTACATGTAGATAAAGTAATTATTTTATCATTAGAGTTTAAATCAATATTAAAGTTATAAGTACTTCTAGATTTTAAAGTATTTAAAAAATCTAAGTAATCATTATCATTTTGAAAGATTGTTTTTAAATAATAACTTTCATTATTAGTTATATAGGTACTAAATACTTCAAAGACGTAGTTATTATTTTCTGTAGTTAAATAAATATAGTGATTATTATTTTTTTGATAAGAAGACTTTAGAAGATTCTTTAAAGTTCCAAACATAGTTCCAGTTAATCTATTATGACCATATATAATAGTGTTTTTATCTAAATTATTAATATTATTTCTATAATCCAAGAAAATCCAACCTTCTTGGCTTTTATTTTTATTAAAAGAGTGACTTAAATAATATTCATTATTATTTGTTTGAACAACTGGATAATTTATATTAGTTGATTCTACTTTTAGATAAGCGATGGTATCAGAATTAATTTTCTTTAAATCATTTAAATTTAAATTAACCACCTTTATTTCTTCTTTACTATTAGTAGTTGTAATATCAGGAATAACTTCTTCTTTAATTTCTATATTATTATTTATTTCATCTAGCATTTTAATAGTTTCTTTTTTATCATTATTTCTTTCTATCATAAAATAAAATGCATATAAATTTAAAATAATAATTAATAATATAATAATTCCTAAAATTATTTTTTTCCCTTTTTTCTTTTCCATAATATCACCTATGAATTATTTATTATAAGGTAATTTTTAAAATTTGCAAGGATTTTAGGCTAAATTTTCTATTTTCAAAAGTAAAAGTTCTTGAATATTAAAAAACTGTTGACTTTGATAATATAAATAATTAGAATAATAAGCAATCTTATAGAAAGGAAGAAGTGAAATGAAGAGAAAAAGGTGCAAAAAGATAGTTCAAAAGTTAACCTATACTTTATTAGCTATTATGACTTTTTTTAGTCAAGCAAATCTTTCTTATATGGTTTACGCTCTAGCAGATGATGTTAACTATGATACTATTTCAGTGGCAGATCCTGATACATCTGATATTGAGAATTCATTTAGTAATTCTATATCTCATGATGGAAAAATTGTTACTGATAAGAGTGTTAATCATATAGATGAAGATGAGTTTGAAGTTACTCTATCAGGTTTAGGACAAGCTTTTCAAACATCTAAAACTGTTGAAAGTAATAAAAAACTCGATGTTGTCTTTGTTCTAGATGTTTCTGGTAGTATGGCTGAGAAAAAGACTCAACGCTATAAAGATATGGTTGATGCTGTTAATTCAGCAATGAAAACTATTATGAATGCAAATAATGAGAATAGAATTGGGATTGTAACTTTTAGTGGTTCTAGTAATACTTTACTTTCTCTTGATTCTTATAAGACCAGTAATCAAAATGGCAATTATTTAACTGCTAATAATAATAAAGTTTCTATTGCTAATGGTGTTACTGATAGTAATGGGAAGAGAGAAAGCGGAAGTGTTAATGTTAGTGGAGGAACTTATACACAAAGAGGTATGGCAACTGGTGCTAACTTACTAATTAATAATACTGATACAGAAAATAGAGTACCTGTTATTATTCTACTATCAGATGGTGAGCCTACATATGGTACTACTTCTTATAATAATGTTGGTAATCATAATTTAGGTAGTGGAGGATCTACAAGTGGTGATATTGGTTATTATACTATTTTAACTGGTAAAGCTTATAAGGATAAAGTAGAGTCTCATTATAAAACAGATTGTATGTATTATACAATAGGTATGGATGTTACTAGTAATTTTGGAAAAACAGTTTTAAATCCAACTCAAGAAAACATTAATAGTTTAAATGATAATGGGGGAAGTAGTGAAAAATCATTAAAAAATAAATTAAATAATTATCAAGGAGATTTCCAATATGTAGATAAATCTTATTCTGGAGAGATGTCTGCTGATGAATTAAATAAGATATTTGCAGAAATAGCTTCTGAGATAATTAAAGATACAGTTAGTCCATTAACTACATCATCAATGGTTGAGTTTACTGATACTTTAGGTTCTGGTATGGAGCTTAAAGAAAAACCAGTTATAACTTATAATGGATTAGACTATGGTTATACTGATGTAGAAGAAAATGATACGTATACTAAATATATCTTTAATCATAGTGTTACTAATAGTAATGGTGATACTGTTAATTTATCTAGTATAGATCTTAGGGTATATAATAATGAAGATGGTAGTAAAACAGTTTCCTTTGATGTACCTGAAAATATTTTCCCATATCTTACAAGAGGGGAAGACAATACAGATATTAGTCCTATTAGATTGAAATTTAAAGTAGGATTAACTAATGAAACAGTAGAATCTGCTAAAACAGGTGATGTATTCTATACTAATAATTTTTCAGATGAGAAAACAAATGTAGAATATACTCCAGCTTTAAATAATCCATATTATTATGAAGATATTACTTATAATGAAGATGGTACAATAAGTAGTACTGCAAAAGATGTAGATGAAACTTTAGAAAAGAGTGAAAATGCTACTAATACAAATAATAATTATTATGAAAATACTTTTGATAAAGGAGTTGTTACAACTATTCTTGGTAACAATGGTAAAGTAGTTTTAGGAGATCCTGATGAGACTGTTACTAAAACAGTTACAAAAGTATGGAACGATAATGATAATCAAGATGGTGTAAGACCAGATTCTATTAAAGTTGAATTACTTGCAAATGGTAAAGAAACAGGTAATACGGCAACTTTATCAAGTGATAATAACTGGACTCATGAATTTACAAACTTAAAGAAATATACAAATAATAAAGAAATTAATTATACTGTAAAAGAAATTAGTAAGGTAAATGGCTATACTACTACTTATAGTAGTGATGGTTTAACTATTACTAATACTCATGAAGTAGAGAAAACTAGTCATACTGTTACAAAAGTATGGGATGATAATAGCAATCAAGATAATTTAAGACCAGCATCTATTACAGTTAGACTTTATGCTAATGGAACATCTACTGATAAAACAGCTGTATTAAATAGTGATAATAATTGGACTTATACATTTGAAGACTTAGATAAAAATAGTAATGGTAAAGAGATTAATTACACAGCAGATGAAATAGATTCTGTCGCTTATTATAGTAAAAATACAGTAACAAGTGGTGATACAACAACTATTACTAATACCCATGAAACAGAAAAAACTGCTAAAACAGTTACAAAAGTATGGGATGATGATAATAATCAAGATGGTATTAGACCAGATTCTGTTAAAGTAGAGTTACTAGCTAATGGCGAAGAAACAGGTAAAACTGTAACATTAAGTGATGCTAATAACTGGAGATATACTTTTGAAAACTTAGATGTTAATGCTAATGGAAAAGAAATTAATTATACTGTTAAAGAATTAACAAATGTAGATGGTTATACTACTACTTATGGTAGTGATGGTTTAACAATTACTAATACTCATAATGTTGCATTAAGAGATATTACTGTAGTTAAATCATGGAATGATGCCAATAATCAAGATGGTATTAGACCAGATTCTATTATGGTAACTTTATATGCTAATGGAAAAGAAGTTGGTACCAAAGAATTAAGTACATCTAATGATTGGCGTTATACTTTTAAAGATTTAGATGTTAATGCTAATGGAGAAAAAATAGACTATACAGTTACAGAAAGTGCTGTTGATGGTTATACTTTAACTAGTAATACTATTAGCGGTGATACTATAACTTTAGTTAATTCTTATACTCCAGAAGTTACTTCTAAAACAGTTACAAAAGTATGGAATGATAATAATAATCAAGATAATTTAAGACCAACATCTATTGAAGTAGGACTTTATAATGGTAATACTTTAGTAGATACAGTAGAGTTAAATGAAGCTAATAATTGGAGTTATGATTTTACTAACTTAGATAAGTATGAAGATGGTAAAGAAATTAACTATACTGTTAAAGAATTAACACAAGTAGACGGTTATACTACTACTTATGATCAAAAGACTTTAACAATTACTAATACTCATGATGCTTATACTACTAGTAAAACTGTAACTAAAATATGGAATGATGAAAATAACCTAGAAGGATTTAGACCTAATAGTATTGAAGTTCAGTTATTAGGAAATGGAGAAGTAGTTGGTACTGCAACTTTAAGTGAAGATAATAATTGGACATATACATTTAATGATTTAGATGTTAATGCTAATGGCGAAGAAATAACTTATACTGTTAGAGAAAAAGAAATACCAACTGGTTATACAGTTAGTTATGATCAAGATAATCTAACTATTACTAATACAAGAGAAGTTACAAGATTTGATAAAACTATTACTAAAGTTTGGGATGATAATAATAATCAAGATGGTATTAGACCAGATTCTGTTAATGTAACACTTTATGCAAATGGTAATGAAGTAGGTACTTATACCTTAACTAAGGAAAATGGTTATAGCCTAACAGTAGAAGATTTACCTATTTATGCTAATGGTAAAGAAATTAACTATACAATAGAAGAAGAGGCAGTTGCTGGTTATACTGCAAGTTATGATCAAAATACTTTAACTGTTACTAATACTCATACTCCAGAAGTAAGAGATATTAATATAACTAAAGAGTGGATTGATGCTAATAACCAAGATGGTATTAGACCAGGTTCTGTTACAATTTATGTAATGGCTGATAATGTTAAAGTTGTGGAAGTAACTTTAAATAATGCTAATAACTGGAATACTGTAGTTAATAATTTACCAGTATATAAAGATGGTAATAAAATAAATTATACTCTAAAAGAAGCTGATGTAATAGGTGGTTATACTGTATCTTATCAGTATAACGGTAATGATTTTAAAGTTACTAATACTCATGAGGTAGAGAAAACTAGTATTACTGCAGAAAAAATCTGGAATGATTTAAATAATAAGGATGGATTAAGAAGTGATGAAATTCTTGTTAATTTATTAGCAAATGGAACTTATTATCAAACTATTAGTTTAAATACTGCTAATGGCTTTAAAGCAACTATTGATAATTTAAATAAATATATGAATGGTAATTTAATTAATTACACTTTAGAAGAAATTAGTAAAATAGCAGGATATGAAACTACATATAGTTCTGATACCTTTACAATTGTTAATAATCATAGAATGCTTACAGTTACAAAGACAGTTGATAAAACTACTGTAAATCCTGGTGATACATTAACTTATACAATTACTATTTCTAATGATGGTGATGTAGAAGCTAATGACGTTGTACTTGTTGATAAATTAGATACTAATTTAGAGTTTATCTCTAGCCTTGGTGGAGTTTATGATACAAGTACTCATACTGTAACATATACAATTGATACAATTAATGCTAATGAAAAGAAAACATTTACTTTAGTTACTAGAGTAAAAGACGATGTAACTAGTGATACTACTATTAAAAATACTGCTTTAGTCTTAGGTAATGATAATGATGAAGAAGTTCCATCTAATGAAGTTACTACAACTGTTGTGGAACCACCAAAAGATGAAGTAGGAGAAATAGTAAATCCTAATACATCTGATAATGTTAATATTCTATTATTAACTGGATTAGTTGATATGTTATTATTAGGATTCTTTGTAAAAAGAAAAAAAGAAATTTAAATAATTAAGAAGGTGTTTAAAAGATACTTTTAGGCATCTTTTTGTGTTGACTTTAAATATAATATTTGATACTATAATATCGAAGCATCTAATATTTTTATGGGCGGATATTATTATATAGAAGGAGAATATCTATGAATAAAGATATTGAAAAGAAGAAAGAAGATTTAATCTTTGCTTTAACAATGATCGCTCTTATTTTGACGATAGTATTATTCATTGTAGTAATGTTTAAAAGCATTTAATTTAATTATTAGATGCTTTTTTCTTCCTTTTATGTTATATTAATACATGATGTGAAAGGCAGTGGTTTTATGACTGAAGAATTATTAAAATATGTTAATCCAAGTGATTTAGATAAAGGCTTAAACTATGATAATAGGAAAGTAAGATATGTAGGTAGTTATCAAGATTTAGGATATACCACTCATAGATTTATTGTATCATCTGAACATACCTTAAAGTCTTATATAGTTACAATAGAAGTTGATAGTGATGATAAAGAAATATCTGATATTTCCTGTACTTGTCCTCAATTTTCTTTGACAGACTCATGTAAACACGTCGCTGCTGTCCTTACTAAGTTTCAAGGAGAATACTTTTTATTTGATGAAGAAGAACATAATACTATCTTGGCATCTGCTTTATTAACAGAACTAAAAAGAACATCACTTGATAAAAATATTGTAAAAAAAGAAGCGAAAATTGTACCATACTTAAAATTTGAACGTTACTATAGTTATTATAGTTACTATGATAATGAAGCTTATGAATTAAGATTTAAAGTAGGTTCTAATAAACTCTATATGTTAGGTACTAAAGTTAATACTTTTATAGATAGATATCGTAATGGAGGAGAAGTTAAGTTTGGTAAAGAATTTGTTTATAATAATAAAGAATATTATTTTAATAGTGAGAGTAAAAGACTTATAAACTTTATAGAACTTGCCTATTCTAGACTTTATAGATATGATTCTTATTTAATACCTTCTAAAAATACTTTAGATGACTTATTTTCAATAGTAGATAGTGTTTATGTAGAAGGATCTGGTATTAATAAAGAATTACCTGTTGTAAATCATTTACCATTTACTTTTAAAATTATTAAAGAGGATGATAATCATACCTTAAAGATAGATTATGATTTGACAAAGTTAAAAAAGTTATCTAATGACTATAGTTACTTAATAGATAGAAATGGTATTTATAGATTAAATGAAAAAGAGACAATACTTGCTAGAAACATCATAGAGGAACAGGTAGATAGTTTAACTTTTTCTGATAAAAACTTTAAAGATTTTAAAGATTATGTAATCCCTAGTATTAAAGATAAAGTAGAACTTGATGAGTCTGTAGATGATTTAGTTATTGTAAAGACTCCTTCTGTTAAGTTATATTTTGATATCTTAGAGTTATATATAGAATGTAAAATTATCTTTACTTATGGTGATGTGGAGGTTAATTACTTAGATAAAGAAGATAATAATGTAGTTAGAGATAAAGAGTTTGAGCGAAGTGTCTTTTTAGACCTTACTAAATATGGCTTTGATGCTGAACTTAAACTTTATGATATAGATGAAGTAGGTTACTTTTTAGAAAATGGTATAGATGAGTTAACTGATACTTATGAAGTATTTACTAGTGAGAAGTTAAAGAATACAAGTTTGATTAAGAAAGTAAAAGGAAGTACTACTTTTAATATAGGAAGAGATAATATCTTAAATTATGAGTTTAAACTAGATAATGTAAGTCCTAGTGAGTTAGATGATATCTTTTTAAATTTAAAGAATAAAAAGAAGTATTACAGATTAAAAAGTGGTGATATCTTAGACTTATTAGACCCTTCTCTTAAAGAGTTAGAGGAGTTAAAAGAAGATTTAGACCTTGATGAAGAAAGGGGAGAGATACCTAAGTTTAGAGCCCTTTATCTTGATAGTTTAAGAAGTAAGAATAGATTTATTAAGACTAATAATTTATTTGATGAATTTGTTAAGAACTTTAAAGAATATAAGGATATAGATGTTAACTTTACTAAGAGTGAAGATAAACTACTTAGAGGCTATCAAAAAGATGGGGTTAAATGGCTTTATAACCTATATAAGTGTGGACTTGGAGGTATACTTGCTGATGAGATGGGACTTGGTAAGAGTTTGCAGACTATTATTTTTATTAGAAGAGTATTAGAAGAAGATAAGAATGCTAAAATATTAATAGTTTGTCCTACGGCTTTAGTCTATAACTGGGATAATGAATTTCATAAGTTCAGTGATGATATTAAAAGAAGTATCTTTGTAGGATTGAAGAAAGATAGACATAAGAAATTAGGATGGTATGAAGGTAATGTTTATATTACTAGTTATGGATTGCTTAGAGAAGATTTAGATATCTATAAAGAGATGAACTTTAAAGTCATGGTTATAGATGAAGCCCAAAATATTAAAAATCCTACAGCTATGTTAACTAAAGCGGTTAAGAGTATTAACAGTGAAATAAAATTAGCTTTAACAGGAACACCTATTGAAAACTCTATTATAGAGTTATGGAGTATCTTTGATTATATAATGCCAGGTTTTCTTGCTAATAAATCTAAGTTTAGTGAAAAGTATAAGATAGGAGAAGACTTTGATGATGATACTAATATGACTTTAAGTAAATTAAGAAGTCAAGTTAAACCTTTTATCTTAAGACGTAAGAAAAATGAAGTTTTAAAAGATTTACCTGATAAGATAGAGAATAATATTTATATAGATTTAAGTGATGAAGAAAAGAAAATCTATGCGGCTTTAGTTAAAGAGACTAAAGAAGAGATGGAAGAGTTAGTAAGTGCAGGGTTTTCTAAGAATAAGATGCAGATACTTACATTGTTAACAAGACTTAGACAAGTTTGTATTGACCCTAAGATTATATTTGATAACTTTAATAAAACATCTTCTAAAATAGAACACTTAACAGATGTTGTTAAGGAAGCAGTGTCTAATGGCCATAAAATACTTTTATTTACTAGTTTTAGAACGGCTTTAAACATCGTAAAAGATAATCTTACTAAAGAAGGTATTACTAGTTACGTTATAGATGGTTCTGTTAGTAGTAAGAAACGTCAAGAATTAGTAGATAAGTTTAATACAGATGATACTAATATCTTCTTAATTATGTTAAAAAGTGGTGGTACTGGTTTAAATCTTACTAGTGCTGATATCGTAATTCACTTAGACTTATGGTGGAATCCTCAAGCAGAGAATCAAGCGACTGATAGAGCCCATAGAATAGGACAAAAGAATACTGTTGAAGTTATTAAATTAATTACTAAAGGAACTATTGAAGAGAAGATTCTTGATTTACAAGCAAAGAAGAAGATACTTAGTGATAAGTTAATAGAAAATGATGGAGATGAGTACAAGAGTTTCCAAAACTTATCTGTTGATGATATTAGAGAATTATTGAAATTTAATAATGAATAGGAAGGTTAATTATGATGAGAATTTGTTTTGTATGCCAAGGTAATATTTGTAGAAGTACTATGGCAGAGTATGTATTTAAAAATTTAGTAAGAAAAGAAGGATTAGAAAAAGACTTTTTAATAGAATCACGTGGTGTTATTGCCGATGTTGGTAGTGATATACATCCTGGGTACTAAAAAGATGTTAGACTTACATAATATTCCATATGATAAACATGTATCAACACAATTAGAAAAAAGTGATTATGAAAAGTTTGATTACTTCATAGGCATGGATGATTATAATGTTATATCTATGAAAAAGTTATTTGGTACTGATAAGAAAGTGTATAAACTATTAGACTTTACTAAGCATAGTAAAGAGATAGATGACCCTTGGTATACTCATAACTTTACTATTACTTATGAAGAGGTAGATAAAGGATGTAGAGCCTTACTTGATTATATAAAGTGTAAAGATAAGTAAACTTTACACTTTTTCTTTCTTGTTTATGTTAAACTTAAACTAGAGGTGATTAAGATGCGTGCTGTTGCATTAAAAGGTAAAAGAGAATTTGAATTAAAAGAGATAGAAGAACCAGTTATTGATAATGAGAAAGTTGTTATTAAAGTATTAAAAGCTGGTATATGTGGTTCTGATTTACATTATTTTGAGATGGGGGAACCTGTAGGATTAGTAATGGGACATGAGTTTTGTGGAGAAATAATTAATCCAGGTAACAGAACTGATTTAAAAGTAGGTGATAGAGTTACGGCTTTACCTATTTCTCCATGTGGTAATTGTCCTGCCTGTTTAAGTGGTAATCCCCAGTACTGTAAAAGTACTTGGACTCATGCTGTAGGACTTTCTTTAGATAATCCTGGAGCTTTGACAGAAAAGATTAAAGTAAGAAGTGATATGGTTTTAAAAGTACCAGATAATGTTAGTGATGAAGAAGCATCTATGGTTGAACCTACTGCTGTTGCTCTACATGGAATTCATCTTGCTGATGTTAAAGTAGGCTCTAAAGTCTTAGTAATTGGTGGAGGAATTATTGGCCTTTTAAGTGCCATGTTTGCTAAAAAAGAAGGAGCTAGTTTTGTTGCAGTCAGTGAAACTAATCCCAAAAGAGGAGAGAAAGCAGTAAGCCTTGGTGTTGCTGATAAATATTACAATGCAACTGATGAAAATATGCTTAATGAAGTAATCTCTGATACTAATGGAGGCTTTGATATAGTAATAGAATGTTGTGGTAATGCTAGTGCAGTTACATCATCACTTGTTACAGTTAGACCAGGTGGAGTAGTTGTATTAGTAGGTGTAGCAACTGGACCTATTAGTATTCCAACTGTTGTTGCTGTTATGAATGAATTAACTGTAAAAGGTGCTATCGCTTATACTAAAGAAGAATTTGCAACTTGTCTTGATTTAATTAGCAATAAACAAATAGAAGTTATGAAGTTTGTTGATGATATTGTAAGTTATGATGAAGTACAAAATGCTTATCTTAGATTAACTAGTGGTAATGATGGAGCAGTTAAGATATTAGTTAGCCCTAATAAATAAGTTTTTACAAATATATTTAACATATTAAGATTTTTTAACTTCCTTTTTTAAATTAATTAAGTTATAATTTTAATAGGAAGTGTTAATAATAAGATTATAAAAAGTTAACATTTTTATAATCTTTTTTTAAGGAGGGTATTATGACAGTTCATATTGAAAGTAAAAAAGAAGATATTGCCGAGGTAGTACTTATGCCAGGAGACCCATTACGAGCTAAGTATATCGCTGAAAATTTCTTAACTGATTATAAATTAGTTAATAAAGTTAGAAACATGTTTGGCTATACTGGTTATTATAAAGGTAAAAGAGTAACAGTATTTGCCTCAGGTATGGGTATTCCTAGTATTGGAATATATTCTTATGAATTATATAAATTCTATGATGTAAAGAAAATAATTAGAATTGGTACAAGTGGTTCATTCAATAAAGATATTAAAGTACTAGATGTAGTATTATCTAGTGGAGCATACTGTAAAACATATTTTCCAAAACTATTAGATGGTAAAGAAGTTGATTTTATTACATCAAGTGAAGGATTAAATGAAAATATTAAAACAGCCGCTAAACTTGCGAATATTCCTTTAAAAATTGGTAAGACTATTACTAGTGATGTGTTTGATTTATATAGTAGTTCTCTTGATGAATTTAAATCCAATTTTCCAGATGAAGATTTCTTATCAGTAGAAATGGAAGCTTTTGGACTATTTTATATAGCAAAGAAGTTTAATAGAGAAGCTTCTTGCCTAATGACTGTGGTTGATTCTTTCTATGATAAGAAGAGTCTAACTAGTGAAGAAAGAGAACAGTCACTAAATCAAATGATTACCCTAGCTTTAGAAGCTGCGATTATATAGAAAGGAAGGTGCAGTATGGATTATGTAAAGAAAGATTTAGGAGCTTATAATCTTCATATAATAAAAACAAACCTTTATAAGACTATTACTGTTAAGATATTCTTTAGAGAAGAAGCCTTAAAAGAAAATATTACGAAACGTAATTTCTTAAGTCGGATGATGATGTTAGGAAGTAATGACTATAAAACTAAAGTAGAACTTACTAAAGCTGAACAAGACTTATATGCTGTTAATATATCAAGTACTAACAGAAGAATAGGTAACTATTTAGATACTGGTATTAGTCTTAAAGTATTACATGATAAATATACAGAAGAAGGTAACTTTGAGAAGAGTTTAGATTTATTAGACTCCCTTATCTTCAACCCTAAAGTTACTAATAATGCCTTTGATGAGGTAGACTTTAATACTGTTTATGAAGAATATAAAGCAGACCTTAGTAGTTTAGTAGAAAATAAAATGACTTATGCTTCTAATTAAAGGTTTGGAAGCGACAGATAATAAAAGTGTTATAAGTTATCGAGGTATTGGTTATTTAGAAGACTTAGAGAAAATTACTAAAGAAAACTTATATGATTACTATAAGAATGTTATTAGTCATAACTTTGTTGATATCTTTGTTTTAGGAGATGTAGATGAAGAGAAAATTACTAATATTATAAGAGAAAAATTTAAGATAAATACTTTTAAAAAGAAACCTATAAAAGCTTTAGTAGAGCCCCTAAAATCATCTAGAATTAAAACTGTTAAAGAAAAAGTAGAAGCAGAACAAGATAACTTAATAATAACTTTATCTCTTAATAACTTAACAGATTATGAAAGAAATTATCCTCTTTCTTTATATAATGCCATATTAGGTGGAGGTTCAGAATCATTATTATTTAGCGAAGTTAGAGAAAAGAATTCGCTTGCCTATTATGTTAGTAGTACTCCTAATAAATTAGATAATTTAATTATTATTAGAGGCGGTATTACTAAAGATAAAAGTATGGATGCAGTTAATATAATAAAAAAGATATTAAAAGACTTAGAAGCAGGGAAAATAGATGATGATAGAGTAGAGAAAGCGAAAGAATATTATACTAGTGCCATTGATGATATTATAGAAAGTCCTTTTCAAATAATAGAGAGTTATTATATGATAGAACTACTTGGAGTAGATGATATTGAAACTAAACGTAAGAAGATGTTAAAAGTAACAAAAGATGAAATCATCGCTCTTGCTAAGAAAGTTAAAATTAATACAATTTATATTCTAGAAGGAAGTGATGATAATGGAGAAAATTGAAATAAAGAATGTTGATAAGACTATTTATAGAGAAATTTTAGATAATGGTTTAGAAATTATTATTATTCCTAATGATAAGATTAGTAAGAAGAAAAATTATTACTTTAGTTATGCCACTTATTATGGAGCTTCTATTAATGAATTTGTTCCTGTTGGGAAAAATAAAATGACTTCTTTTCCTAGTGGTATCGCTCATTTCTTAGAACATAAGATGTTTGAAAGTAAAGATGGAATAAAGCCTTTTGATTTTTATGCTAAGACAGGTAGTTATGTTAATGCTTTTACTAGTTATAAAAATACTTGTTATGTTGTAACTGGTAATAAGAAGATGAAAGAAAACTTAGAGTATTTATTAACATTTGTTAATAGTCCTTACTTCACAGATGAAAATGTAGAGAAAGAACAAGGAATAATATGTGAAGAAGCGGCGATGAATGATGATAGTCCTGATTATTTAGCATATAAAACTATTAATAAAAATCTTTATAAAGTATCTCCTTATAATACACCAATACTTGGAACCATAGAAAGCATAAAAGAAATCACTAAAGATGACTTATATAACTGTTATAATACTTTCTATCGCCCTAGTAATATGTTCTTAGTAGTAGGAGGAGCAGTTGACCCAGATGAAGTTGTTAAAATTGCTACCAATACCTTAGCAAGATTTAATTTAGAGAAAAGCGATAATATTAAAATAAAACAATATAAAGAACCAGTTAAAGTAGTTAAAGACTATGAAGAGATAAAAAAAGATGTAAAAGTAGAAAAACTTGCTATTGGTTTTAAAATGGATAAATCAAAGTTTCCTATTAAAAATAAAGTTACCTTAGACTTATATCTTAATATGTTAATTTCTCTTTGCTTTGGACGCAGCGCTCGACTGT
>CAWVIV010000004.1:0-42064 GCA_963929435.1 uncultured Bacilli bacterium | reverse complement strand
AGTCGAGCGCTGCGTTTAAAGCATTCTTATATTCTGTAGCGAACAGTATCTTCGACTGGTTCTTGTGTATCTTCTATAACACTAGTTGTATCACTATCTTCTAAGACATTTTCTTGTGTATTAGTTTTATTTTCATCGTCACCTGATGCATTTTTAGTTTCTCCAGTTGCTCCTGCAATTACACAAATAACTAATACTATAATAACAGCAATAGCCCATTTAGGCATTTTTTTCTTCTCTTGTTTCTCCAATTACTACACCTCCCTTACTGCAATTTATTTATATATTAAAAATACCTATACTAGCATATTTTTAATCATTAAATTTATAAAAATCTTAAATAATAACTCTATGCCAATAATTTCTAACTACATTGTACCACTTTAAATTATAGACTGCAAATTTTAATGAATAAAGAGCTTTGACTAAAGCATAATATTTATTGTAGTATATAAGTACAGGAGCAGAAATGCTTTTTATTGTACAATATCGGCAAGATATTATATGAAAACTGTGCCGTTAGGCATTTTACAGAGACTAATCAAAAATGATTAGTCTTTTTAAATAAAAAAAGACAGAAATTAATATTCTATCTTTATATTAAATAATATTATTTTTCTTATTTAACATTTTATCTATAGTAATTAAATAAATCTTCAAAAGCATTATAATGAACTATTTCTCTTTGTCTTAACCATAATAGTGGTCCAATAACATCAGGGTCATTTGTAAGACTCTATTAAGTTTTCATATACTGCTCTTGCTTTTTGTTCTGCTGCCATGATCTTCCATAAATATCTGGCTAGTGGGTCTCCTGTAGTTGCAAAATAAGCGACAGTAAATGGGACTCCATTAGCATCCGTAGGATATAGAGCATTTTTATGTTCTGGCATAATGAGGAGCAAGTCCTGCTGCTTTCATCTCTTCTACAGTGGCATCTTTTAATAATTGATATACCCATTGTAGATATCATTTCAACATGTGCTAGCTCTTCAGTTCCTATATCTGTTAACAATGCTTGTCCTTTTTGATCTGGCATAGTATATCTTTGATTAAGATACCTAAGTGCCGGCAGCAAGTTCTCCATTACTACCTCCATACTGAGTAATTAATTGTTTAGCCATATTAATATCCTTTTTTCTTAATATTAATAGGATATTGTAATCTCTTAGCATATTTATAACATTACTTAATCCCTCCATATTCCAAGGAAAGATTAATGTTTGCCATAAGAATGGACTAGTATTTAGGCTATCACTACTGATTAGAATAGCGACCATATTTTTCTTCATATTCCATCATTAATCTATTCGCTTCTTTTCTATATTTATTGAATAAATCTAAAGCATTACCATCATTAGGATATAAATCTAAATATAAATTAAGGTCATGAGCAGCGAACTCTGCTTCAGACATTCTTAAAAACATCTCCTCTTGTTCATTAGTTGGTCTTAATATAGCAGAGGTTCATAATTCTTAATACTGACTATATAAGTTTCTAAACATATTACCTCTTAAATAACCTTCTCTTTCTGTAAAGAACTTAGGGTTATTCATATCTCTATCCATATTATTAGGATAGCAGTTATAGTTATAATTAAAATCTCTATTCATAATTTTCTCCCTTCCCTTTATTCTATTCTAGATAGTAACCTAGGAAAGGGCTTTAACCTAAATAATGATGTAATTCTGAATATAAAAGAAAAATATAATTGTTTTTCGACAAGTATATTGTCAGTTACTTTATCCTATGATAATATAATACTAAATGTTATAGAGGAGGCTACAATATGAAAGAATATAATGTTTATATTGATGAGAGTGGAGATGAAGGAATAAATAAAGGTTCTAAATACTTCATATTGACTGCTATTATTGTAGAAAAGACTAAAGATTTAGAAAGTTCTAGAGTTGTAGATAAAATAAAAGAAAATTTAGAAATGGATAAAAAATCTCAATTACACTGGAAATTATTAAATGGATTACCTAATAAAAGAATGATAATGTCTTTAGTAAGTACACTTGATATTAAGATTATAAACGTAATTATTGATACTAGATGTATTAAAGTTATACCATCAAATAATATTTATAATTACTTTAGTGGTTATTTATATGAGAGAATATGTTGGTATATGAATGAAGTTAATGGAATTGCAAATATAAATATAAGTTCAAGAGGAAATTTATCTAAAGCTAAATTAAGTGCTTATTTAAATAATAAAAATCATAAGAAGTTTAATATTGATACAAGTAGAATAAAAGAAATAAAAATAATACCTAATGTAAGAAAAAAATTATTACAATTAGCAGATTGCTGTTGTAGTGCTTTGTTTCAAGCATTAAAATATAACAATAAAACTTGTTATGAATATATAAATAAAATAAAGGACAAATTATATATAAAGAACAATAATTTATTAAGTTATGGATTAAAACTAGTACCTAGTAATAGTAAAGCAATTGAATTATACAATCTTATAGAATATTTAAATAAAGAAAAAAAGTGAGCTTTCCCCTGACTAAAGGAACCCACAAGGCAAGCTTGCTGGTATGTATTAAACACACCCTTTAGTAACTCAGCGAACTACTCACTCACTGACTAAATAATATCATAAAATATATTATCTGTCAAATTTAGTATATGAAATATTTTAAAAAGTATGTATATAACAGTAACAAATACTTGAATTAATGATGAATTTATATATAATATATTGCAAAGAAAGGAAGAAGTTTATGGAAGAAGATAAATATAAAACATTAGAATCATTAAGAGAAACAAAAAATTTCTAAATGGCATAAAATGGGATGAAGAATCTGTAGAACTTGATACTCTTGCCACTATCGCTCTTTTAAGAAGACCAGAACTTGCTAAAAGAGGTGATGAGGCTTTAGGTGACAAATATGGTGATATAAATTTTACCGATTACATATATGGCCGTGTTAATTCCACTTTAAATAGTAATTTAATAGTTAGACATACTATGGAGATGGAAGCTTTAATACGTTGCGCCGAAGCACATAATAAAGGTATGAATAGTAATTATATTTATAAAAAGTACCTTGGCTTTGAAAACAGTGAAGATAGTCACGATAATTTATATCTTAACAAGAGGTTAGATGTTGTGCAAAAACAGTTTGTCGCTATGCATTATGATGTTGCTTTTACAGAAAATACTTTTTCACTTATGGTAGGAGATGAATTTTTAAAAACAGCGCAGGTAGTAGTAAAAAAGACTGTTAAGTAGTAATTAAAGGTTACTACTTTTTAAATGTCTAAAAATTCTAGTTCTTGTCTAAAACACTATTATTTGATAAAATGATAAGAGTAAAGAGTGGTGTTTTAAATGTACTTGAAAGAAATTATAACAAATGGTTTTAAATCTTTCGCTGATAAAATGGAAATAAAATTAGATGATGAAGTTACTTGTATTGTGGGACCTAATGGAAGTGGTAAGAGTAATATTGTCGATGCTGTTCGTTGGGTATTAGGAGAACAATCAGTTAAAAACTTACGTGGTGATGGAGGTATGAGTGATGTAATATTTGCAGGTAGCGCCTCTAGAAAAGCTAAGAATGTCGCTAGTGTTGAACTTATCTTTGATAATAGTGACCATTATCTAAAAGTAGATTATAGTGAGGTTAGTATTAAAAGAAGAGTTTATCGTAGTGGAGAAAATGAATACTTTATTAATAATAATAAAGCAAGACTTAAAGATATAGTTAATCTCTTTTTAGATAGTGGTGTTGGAAAAGAGTCCTTTAATATTATTTCTCAAGGAGAAGTCTCTAAAATAATCAGTGAAAGTAATGATGATAGAAGAGTTGTTTTTGAAGAAGCAGCAGGGATATTGAAATATAAAAAACGTAAAGAAGAAGCTTTAAGAAAACTAGATAAAACAAATGATGCTTTAGACAGAGTAGAAGATATTATTAAAGAGTTAGAAGTACAAGTAGAACCTTTAAAAGAACAAAGTGAGAAAGCAAGGGAATATAAAACACTTAAAGAAGAGTTAGAAAACCTTGAAATAGCTTTAACCTCCTATGATATTTATAATCTATCTACTAATGAAGAGATATTAAAGAAAGAAAAAGAAGAATTAGATAAAGAGATAATAGATTTAGAAAGTACTGTAAATAAAGATAGCGGTGTCTCTTTAAAGAAGAAAACAGATTTATTAAATTTAGAGAAAGACTTAGAATTTACTCAGAAAGAATTACTTAATAAAACAGAAGAGATAGGTAAGTTAAACGTAAAACTTAATATCTTAAAAGAACAAAGAAAAAATAAAGACTTAAGTAAAAGTGAAGAAGAGTTAAGGGCTTTAATAGATGAAAAAGCTAAGATTAATAAAGAGATTAGTGTCTTAGAAGAGGAGATTAATATTATAAATAGCGATATTACTAATATGAATGATGATATTAATGCTAGTAAGAATAATATGAAAGGCCTTAAACTTACCTTAAAAAATTATGAACAAACAGGAAGTAAGTTAGATAGAGATATTTTAACTAATAAACATAAAGTAGAATTATTAAGACTAGAAGCAGAACGTGGTAATAACTTACCTAATGCTATTAAGAAGATATTAGAAAATGACAAACTACAAGGCATATATGATATTATAGGTAATGTTATTAAGACTAAAGATGAGTATGTAAGATGTTTTGATGTGGCTATTTCTAGTAGTAAAAACTTTGTTATAGTTAAAGATGAAGAAAGTGCTAAAGAAGCGATTAGATACTTAAAGAATAATAATTTAGGAAGAGCGACTTTCTTTCCTATTAATGTTATTAAAAAAAGATATATAGATGATAACACTAAACATTTATTAGAAACATTAGAGGGATATATTGGTGTTTTAGCAGACTTAGTTACAACTGATAAAGAATATAAAAATATTATCTATAATCAATTAGGTCTTGTAATCATTGCCGAAGACTTAGATACAGCTTTAAGAATAAGTAAGAAGATAGATAGACGTTATAAAGTTATTACTCTAGCAGGTGATGTTATTAATGTAGGAGGTTCAATGACAGGTGGTACTAACTATAAAGGTAGAAGTGCTGTTATGATTAATCAAGAGATTACTAATTATAATAATATAATTAAAAGTCTTGAAGAATCTAATAAGAAGATTACTCTTGATATTAATAATACTAAAGATAGTATTAGAAAACTAGAAGATAAGATATATCTAAAAGAAAAAGACTTAAAACTATTAATAGATGAAGTTACTAATAAAAATCATAATCTACTTAATAATAAAGATATCCTTAGTAGTATTAGTGATAATATCGATAATCTATCTAGTAATGAGAATACTCTAGATACTAAAGAAGAAGATTTAGTTAATCGATTCTATGATTTAAGTAGTTTTAAAGAGAAGTTAGAACTAAAAATAACTACTCTTAAAAAAGATATAAAGAGTCTAAAAGACGAAATAGAAGAAGATGAAGATAAAAATAAATATAAGAATAATTTAATTAGAAAAGCTGAGGATAAGAGAAATAGTTTAGAATTAAAGCTTAAAGAGATTGATGTAAAATTAGATAATTTACTTAATACTTTAAGTAGTGAATACTCTATTACTTATGAAAAAGCTAGGAAAGATTATGAACTTGAGTTAGAAGAGAAGGAAGCTAGAAGTAAAGTAAGTAATTATAAAGCAAGAATTAAAAGCCTTGGTATGGTTAATCTAGCAGCGATAGATGAGTATGAAAGAGTTAATACTAGATATATGTTTTTACTACATCAAAAAGAAGACTTAACTAAAGCCATCGCTACACTTCTTGAAATAATGAATGAGATGGATGAAGTTATGAAAGAAGAGTTCTTAAAGACTTTTGAATCTATTAGAAAAGAGTTTAAAGATGTCTTTAGAGCCCTATTCCATGGTGGTGAAGCAGATTTAAAATTAACTACTGATGATATTTTAACAACAGGAATAGAAATAGTTGCCTGTCCTCCAGGTAAGAAGTTAACTACTATTAGTTTATTATCAGGTGGAGAGAAAACATTAACTGCCATTAGTCTTTTATTTGCAATTATTAATGTTAGAACAGTACCATTCTGTATATTTGATGAAGTAGAAGCAGCCTTAGATGAAGCGAATGTTATGGAGTTTGGTAAATATTTAGCAAATTATAAGCATAAAACTCAATTTTTAATAATTACCCATAAGAAAAAGACAATGGAATATGCTGATACATTATATGGTATTACGATGCAAGAGTCAGGGGTATCAAAACTTGTTAGTGTAAAGTTAACAAATAATGAAGAATTAATCTAGCATAAATTAATTTATTATGTTAGAATAATTTTAAGTAAGATAATGGAGGGACGGTTTATGGAAGATAAAAATGAAAGTTTAATAAAAAAATATCAGTTTATATTGGAAGAATTAAAAAATATTGGCGATATTTATAATGGTAGAGGTTATTTTCCAGATGCAGATATGCCTTTTTTTGAAGAAAAAGGTTGTGAAGTGACTAATTATGATTTTGGTATAGAAGAATTTGAAGTAAAAAAAGTTTCTGATGGACCAATAAAGAAGAAGAAAATTTAAATTGTTTAAGATTAAAATATTATTATAAGAAAGAAGGTAGAAAAATGAGAAAAATAAATACTAACACCCGTTTACTAAAAGTTACCTGGGGGGGGGGCAGTTTAATAGTAATTTAGTTACTTTCTTTCATTATGACTTAAAAGAATAGGGGATAATTCTATTCTTTTTTATGTGCATAAATGAAAGGAGTAAGAAGATGAAAAAGATATTATTAGAAACAAGCTTTAGTAAGATATATATGATAGTGATGATTATAGTAACTCTATTAATATTAGGAGGATATTTTTCTTATGCGATGTTTACAGTAACAAAAGAAAAAGAAAATGCTATAAGTATAGTAACGGGTAATCTAACTTATGAATTATTAATAGATGGAGAAGAAGGAAATACTTTAACAGTATCTGCAAATAGTAGAAAAGATTTTATAGTAACTTTATCTAACCCTAATAATAGAGTAGGAAGATTTAACTTTTATTATGAAGAAAGTTTACCTGATGGAGTAGATATAGGGTATATAGAAAAAGAAGGAGTAAATACCCCACCATCTAGTACAGGAATAAACTTAGAGAAAGTAGATACAACAGGAAGTAGTAATACATATGTAGTAAGAGTATCTAATAGAACAAGTAATGAAATATCAATAACTTTAGGAGTGAGTGTCGGACTAGATTATAATGATTTAGAATTACCAGATAATGGACATTTACTAAGAAAGATAACATCAACAGGAACAGTAAAAGAAGTAATAGAAGATGATATCATGAATAGATTAAACTATGATGACTCTGAAGAGACTTTTGTGACAGGAAGTAATCCTAATAATTATATATGGTATAGTGGAAAATTATGGAGAGTAGTGAGTATAGACACAAGTGATAATACTGTTAAGTTAGTAACACAATGGGATATGAGCATCATTCCTTTTAATAAATATAATAATTCTAATTTTAAGAATAGTTATACAGAACAATGGCTAAATGATACAAGTGTTGATGGGTTTCTTTATAATTTAAGAGAGCCAGAGAAGTTTATCAAGATGGATAGTAAGTGGAATGCAAGTCAGATGTCTGATACAAGTAAACCGCCAAGTGAAGAAGAAGGTGGAACCATAGTAAGCAATGCCGTAGGGCTTTTAAATATTTACGAATATAGTATGAGTTATACTGGAACATCTTATAGTCATAGTTATTTAAAAAATGAACTTTCCTGGATAACTATAACACCCAATAGTCTATCACATTTATATGGAATTAATTACGGTGGAGATGTTGATAATTTTAATTGTGCCACTTCGTCTGCTATTAGGCCTTCAATAAATTTAAAGCCAGAAATAAAAATAGTATCAGGTAGTGGTACTGAAGAAGATCCTTATAGATTAATGGGAGATAATGATAATAATTTAGAAGGAGTAAAACTTAATACAAGATACAGTGGGGAATATATAAGTTTCGGAACAGGGGAAAATAATTTATATAGAATAGTAAGCCATGAGAGTAATGGATTAACTAAAATAACAAGTGCAAAACCATTAAAAGAAAATGGAACCTTTAAAACTATGGCTTTTGGAGATACAGTATATTATTTAAGTACAAATACAATAGGAAGTTTTCTTAATGGAGAATATTTAACTAGTGGTACTTATTTAACGGAAGAACAAGTTAATATGATAGAAGATAATACTACTTGGTATTTAGGAATTGTAGGCAATGGTGCAAGCTATAAATTAGCAAAGTATACTGATATTAATATGTCAGAATATGCTACAAGTACAGATGCTAAAGTAGGATTGTTAAGATTAGGAGAATTAATGGAAGGACAATTTAATGAATATAGTAAAAATACAAATTACTGGATTTTAACACCAACAAATTCTAATTTATTACGTTATATAAATAGATTAGCAAACTTATATGAAAATGATTCAATGTCTATATATTCTATTAAACCATCCTTAAACTTAAAATCAAATATTATTATAACTGATGGAGATGGCACTATACAAAATCCATTTAAACTAGAGCTTTCAAGTTAAGAATATCTTAATAACAATAATAGAGATTGATGTTTTTAGAAAATATATAATCTAGTGTGTAAATGAATAACATACTAGATTTTAATTTGATAAAAATGTACTACTAATGTGTTACTTTTTCTCTTGACACAATCTATCTATTATGATACGTTATAGATATAAGAGCGACTTGTATAAAAGATGGAGAAAGGAGAAATATGAAAAAAATTAAATTTATGTGAATTTTGTAAATTCAAGCAATTTTTGATATGAATATTTAAAATTCCTCTAGAGAAAATGGTAAATTGAAGCCTTATTTTCTTTGGATTTTCAAAATTGCCTTTTTGCAAAGATTTATAGACTATGCTATAACACTTGCAAGGAGGTGCTTTAATGCCTATTACAAGGAAAAGATTTGAAGAAATAGTTAAAGAGTTAAAAAGAAAAGGTGAGATTGTTCCTGCTACTTATGATTGTATTTTTAAAGCTATTATGAGAAATTGTCCTAAATATAGAGCAGATTTAACTTCTAGATTGACAGGAATACCTAAAAAACTAATATTAAATACATATAAAGAAATGAATACTGAGTATGTAGTTGATAATGTTTTGGAAAAAGGTAAAGTATCAGATGTTTTATTTGAAGTGAAGGATTATGTAATTAATTATGAGTTTAATAATAGAAAATGGGATGGATTAATAGAGAGAAATGATGCTTATTTAGGTAAAGTAAAAAATGATTTGATAAGAAGAACAAAGAGTTATGCAAGTTTACCTAAAGTTATACAGATAAATATCAATAACTTTTATTGTTTCTTAAGTAAAGAAAATCTATTAGAGTTTAAATCAAGAGATAAGTATGGAATAATAGAAAGTGATAAATGGGGCAAAATTTACGTTAATTTAAAATTAATAAGAGAAAAGTATGATAGAGGATTAAAGTTAACTAAATTAGAAAAAGAACTATTAATATTAACTTTAACAAAAGTTGATGAAATAGAAAAAATAGCGAAAGGAGACGAAGAACTTATGGAAGTTGCAAAAGAATTAAAGAGATTAACAAATGATGCTTATACTATTGGACTTTATGATGAAGAAGAGGAAAGAAGAAGAATAGAAAACAGTATAAAACTTACTTCAAAAAAACAAGGAATTAAACAAGGAATTAAACAAGGTGCTAAAGAAAGAGAGAAATCTATTGCTAAATCAATGCTTGATAAAAATATGGATATACCTTTAATAAGTGAACTAACTGGACTATCTAAAAATCAGATAACTATGTTGATGTAAAAAAACGTCTTAGGACGTTTTTAATATGCAAATATAGATAGAAGAATTAAAGCACTATTGTGTATTGCATGCATTATTATAGATGGATATATACTTTTAGTATCATAATATGTTAGGGCAAAGAAGAAACCTAAGCTTCCATAAGGAATAACATATAGATACTCTAAGATATTACCACTGCCAATTACATGTAATAAACCAAAGATTAAGCCTGAAGCAGTTGCATATACCCATTTATTCTTAAATATCTTAGATACACCTTTTCTAAAGGTTAATTCTTCGGCTATTGGTGCTAGTATTCCTGCTGTAAATAACATTAAATAAGGAGTAGAACTAACTAAAGTCTGGACTGCTTGCTCATTACTAGAAGTATTTAAATTAGTAATTATACCTATTGCTATATTTGATATACACATAATCATTAAACCTATAAACCAGTACTTAAAGGCAGTGTCCATATTTAACTTCCAGTTCTTTTTAAAAGTCTTAAATTCTTTTTTTAACTCCTTGAAGTATAAAATTATTAATATTAATACTAAAATTAAATCTGTAAACGTGTTTACTATTGCTAAATCACTGGCTGTATAATTTTTAACATCAATATTAAATAAAGCGATTGGTATTACTTGTAAATAACTACTAAAATAAAATATAAGAAATGTTAGTAGTCCTTTACATATTTCTAATATTCTTTTTTTACTTAACAATCCTTTATTATTATTTTCATTATCTTCTTCTATAGTTATCTCTTGCTTTATTTCTATTTTTTTCTTCATATTCATCACCTACTATATAATAATATCATTAAATAACTGTTTTGACAAAAATAATTTTATATAGTATAATTAATTGCAAGAAAGGAGTGAAGTTTAAAAGACTTCGCTCTTTAATTTGTAAGGAGGTAGTAATGAAAGAGAAAGTAAAATCTTTAGTAGAAGATAAAATTAAAGACTTAGGACTATTTGTTAGTAGTGTTTATTATTCTACTGAAGAAGGAGTTAAATCATTAAATATTGAACTTGATAGCGATGAAGTAATTGATGTTAATAAAATAACAGAAGCGACTAAAATAATTAATCCTATTATGGATGAGAATAATTTATGTGATGATATTGATGTGTTAGATATTCATTCTAAAGAGAAGGGAGATGTATAAAATGAATGGAAAAGAGTTTCTTAAAGCTGTTGACTTAGTAGTTAAAGAAAAACATATAGATAAAGAGGTTATCTTTGAAGCGATGAGAAATGCTTTAACTAGTGCTTATAAGAAGAATGCTAAAAGTAAAAATAATAATGTAAAAGTCTTAATTAATGAAAATAATGGAGATATTAAAGTATATTCATATTTAACTGTTGTACCAGATGATAAGATGACTAAAGAAGAGTATGAAGATGCTTTATTTGAGCGTTATGCTGAAGATGATGATTTAGATACTGAAATTAGTGAAAAAGAGTTTAAAGAAGAAGAAAAAGCTAAGGAGAAGGAAGAGGATGATAAAGAAAAGATTAGTTTCTTCAATCCTGGTACTGAGATTAAACTTAGTGATGCTAGAAAAATAGATAAGACTGTTAATGTTGGAGATACTATTGATACTGAAGTTACTCCTAAAGACTTTGGTAGAGTTGCAGCATCTACTGCTAAACAAGTAGTTATTCAAAAGATTAGAGAAGCAGAGCGTAGTAGTATTACAGATGAGTTTGGAGATAAACAAGATGAATTACTTGTTGGTACAGTTGCTCTTGAAGATACTGATAACTACTTTATAGATTTAGGACGTACTAATGGTATCTTACCTAAGAAAGATATTATACCTGGTGAAAAGATAAAGATGGGTAGTCAGATTAAAGTCTATGTTACTAAAGTAGATAATAATGGTAGAAGTTTACTTGTACTTTTAAGTAGAAGACATTATGGCTTTGTTAAAAGACTATTTGAAAGTGAAATACCAGAACTTGTTGATGGAACAGTACTTTTATATAGTGTTGCAAGAGAAGCAGGGGTTAGAAGTAAGGTAGCAGTATACTCAGAGAATCCTAAAGTTGATCCTATTGGAGCATGTATAGGAGAGCGTGGTAGTCGTATCGCCTCTATTATAACAGAACTTAATGGTGAGAAAGTAGATATTGTTAAATATGATAGTGATCCTGCAGTATTTATCGCTAATGCCTTAAGTCCTGCTAAAGACTTAACAGTATTAATAACTGATCCTAAGAAGAGGGAAGCTTTAGTAATTGCAGATGGAGATAACTTCTCACTTGCTATCGGTAAGAAAGGTCTTAATGCTAAACTTGCTACTAGACTTACTAAATATAAAATAGATATTAAAACAAGTGAACAAGCTAAAGAAATGGGTATTAGTATTAAAAGTGAAGAATAGGAGGTAGTTATGAAAACTAGAAAGATTCCTCTTAGAACCTGTGTTGTTACAGGAGAAAAATTAGATAAAAGAGACCTTCTTAGAGTAGTTAAAAATAAAGAAGGCGAAGTAAAAGTTGATTTAACTGGAAAAATGAACGGTAGAGGTGCATATATTAAAAGAGATGTAAAAGTCTTAGATGAAGCGATTAAGAAAAAAAGCTTAGAGAGAAAATTAGAATGTAATATTAGTAATGAGGTATATGATGAAATAAGAAAAATATTAGAGTGAGGTGATTATATGACAATAAGAGAATATGCAGAAGATGTTAATAGAAGTGTTGAAGATATAGTTAAACATATGGAAAGTCTTTCTATGGATACAAGTGATTTAGATAGATTTCTTAGTGATGATGAGATTATCCTTCTAGATAATTCTTTTCAAGATGAAGAAGATTATGTAGAAGATACTCCAGATGAAGAGATGATTAAAGACTTCTCTTTAGATGAGAAAGCTGAACAAATTGCTTATGAAGCTAATCTTACAAATGACCACGAGATTAAGACAAGTAAAGTAAAGAAAGCTAAGAAACAAGATAAAGATAAGAGTAATTTTAGACAAGAAAGAAAGAAAATCTATAAACATAAAGAGAAACTACAAAGTAATGAACAAGTAGTAGATGAGAATGTTTTACTATATAAAGAAGGTATGACTGTTAAAGAACTTGCAGATCTTTTAGATGTTTCTACAGGGGAAATTATTAAGAAATTAATGGGGCTAGGTATTATGGTAACATTAAACAATTCTCTTAGTTTTGAAGATGTAGAAGTACTTGCCTTAGATTATAATAAAACAGTAAAAAAAGAAGAGACGGCAGATATTTCTAATTTTGAAAATTATGAGATTGAAGATAAAGAAGAAGACTTAGTAGAACGTCCTCCTGTTGTTACGATTATGGGACATGTTGATCATGGTAAGACAACACTTTTAGACTATATTAGAGAAAGTAATGTAGCAGGTGGAGAAGCTGGTGGTATTACTCAAGAAATTGGAGCATATCAAGTAGAATGCAAAGGTAAGAAGATAACCTTTATCGATACCCCAGGACATGCTGCTTTTACGGAGATGAGAGCAAGAGGAGCTAGTGTAACTGATATAGTTATCATTATCGTAGCAGCAGATGATGGAGTTATGCCTCAGACTAAGGAAGCAATTGATCATGCTAAAGCTGCTAAAGTCCCTATCATTGTTTGTATCAATAAAATAGATAAACCTGAAGCTAATGTAGATAGGGTAATGACTGGTTTAGTCGAAGCAGGACTTACTCCAGAGGAGTGGGGTGGAGATACGATTGTTACTAAAATCTCTGCTAAAACTGGAGAAGGTGTTGATGAACTACTTGAAAACATTTTATTAATCGCTGAGATGAGTGAATTAAAAGCTAATCCTAATCGTTATGCAACTGGTGCTGTTCTTGAAAGTAAAATGGATAAACATGTAGGAGCAGTTGCAACTTTGTTAATCCAAAATGGTACTTTAAGATTAGGTGATCCTATTGTTGTAGGAACTGCTTTTGGTAAAGTTAGAACTCTTAAAGATGATTTAGGTAGAAACATAACCACTGCTCCTCCATCTATGCCAGTAGAGATAACAGGACTATCTAGTGTTCCAAGTGCTGGAGATAAATTTATGGCTTTTGAAACGGAAAAACAAGCTAAACAAATAGCAAGTGATAGAGCCTTAAGAGAAAAACAAGCTGACACTAATAGAACTGGTATGAGTTTAGAGGAGTTATTTGGTAGAATTAATGAAGGTTTAAAAGAGATAAATGTTATATTAAAAACAGATACTAATGGTAGTTTAGAAGCTGTTAGGTCATCTTTAGAAAAGATTGATGTAGAAGGCGTTAAAATAAATATTATTCGTGGTGCAGTTGGTGGTATTACAGAAAGTGATATTGTTCTTGCAGGGGCTTCTAATGCTATAGTAATTGGCTTTAACGTTAGAGGAAGTAATAAAGTTCAAGATATGGCAAAAGAATATGGTATCGAGATTAGAACATACGATATTATATATAAAGTTGTTGAAGATATGGAAAAAGCTATGAAAGGTATGTTAGAGCCAATTTATGAAGAAAAAGTTACTGGTACGGCTGAAATACGTCAACTATTTAAATTTTCTAAAGTTGGTATGATTGCAGGTTGTCATGTAACTTCAGGTATTATTAAAAATAATGATAAAGCTAGAGTAATAAGAGATGGTATTGTCATTTATAATGGTTCTATAAAGTCACTTCAGCATGAAAAAGACCAAGTTAAGGAAATATCTAAAGATCATGATTGTGGGCTTACTTTAGATAATTTCCAAGACTATAAAGAAGGAGATACTATCGAAGTATATGAACTTGTAGAAATAGAAAGATAATTTATTTAGAAAAAGCTTTCCTAATAACAGGAGAGCTTTTCTTATATTAAAACCTTTGTTTTTTGTGTTTTCTCTATATAGCTATTTTTAGATTTATTTAAGCAATCTTTTGTTAAAGTAATAACATCTATTTCGCTCATATCAAGAATAATAGAAACCTCTTCGCTAGTAAAGAAACGTTTACTAAAATATCCTAATCTAAGAGCTAAAGCTACTTTTTCTTTTAAAGTACAAGTACTTACATAATCTTTAAAAATCGATTGTTCTAGATTATTTACCCCTTCTAAGATGCTTTCTTTCTCTATACATTTTAAATCACTATAATCTATATCAAGACTAGTATTTTCCTTAAAATTTTCTCTAGTAATAAATTCAACTGTAAAATTAGGCCATAATATTATATCTAAGTTATTACCTATAGCCATATTTTTTACCACATTAACAGTACAATTATTTTTTATACTTTCTAATTCTTGAAGATTTAAATTTATTTTTTTACTTATTTGACTATCGCTTTGATAGACAAGATTATTATTTCTAATAAAACAAAATTCTTGTAGAAATCTTATCTCTTCGCTTGTAAATCTAATAGCGAGGTTTTTAATATCACTATCTGTCATAAGACTTGGATATATAAGTAAAGCTTCTCTTTTTAGTGATTCATTAGTATGCAATCTATTAATCAATATACTTTTACTAGAACTATAACTACTTGGACTAGAATATCCTAATCTTAAAGTAATCTCATCAGTACTTAACTTATCCTCATCTTCCGATGCCATTATAGATAACAACTCTTTGTTTTTATCAGATAATTTAGTGCTTTCTTTCTCTTTTTTCATTATAATATTAGGGAATCTACTTATAACTTTTAGATATAAATCTTTATTAGCTTTTATTTTTCTTAGGAGGTTATATTTTCTATTACTAAACTCAATTATACTTTTAAAACCTGCCATTTCTGCTAGCTCCTTATTAGTTAAATCACCATGTTCATTCAAAAGAGTTAACATTTTCCTTTCTTTTTCTGTTAGGCCAAATTCGTCTTTTTTATTTTGGTCCTCTCCTAAATCTAAAGTTTTTAAATCTTCTAAAACTAATAAAGCATGAGCTAACAAGTATTTACTTTTCTTAAGTTCTAAGATAGCAGTATGTTTTATATAATTAAAGCGATTAATACTACTAAAACCATTCTCCTTTAGTTCTTCTTCATCATTTATAATATCACTAGAGTTCCTTAATTTTAAAGCTCTAAAAGCAGAAGCTGTTAATCTAGGCATTGTTATAAAATTTCTTATATCTAAACTAGGATATAACTTATCAATGTAATCTAAAAGTAGACTATCAGATTTAATTCGCCCTATAAATTTATTCCGTTCTGTAATAAAATCCTCAATGCTTTTAAATCCTGCTTTTTTTATTTCATCTTCAGTTATTGTCATTTTATTATAACTATCAAGTAAATTTAACATTGTAACATCATATTTATTTAAACGAACCTTTCTCTTAAAATTAGTTGCAATTAAACTATTTTTACCATTATCTAATTTCTTTAATTTTACTTTTACATCAATACTTCTTTCTATAAGAGTATCTTTAATATTAGAATATTTCTCTAATAAATTCTCTAAATTATTTCCAATATTTAACAGTTTAAATATATTCTTTAATTCTTTTTTTATTAGACCTGTTCGGCAAGGTTATTGAACAAAATAGCCAAAATATGATATCATTGATTCAAGAATATAAAAGTGGTGATGATAATGATATATATATTAATATCACTTATAGGTGTAATAGTAGGTATGCTTATAATTATAATTTTTAATGCAATCAATGAAAATGTAAAAGAAAAACAATATTTAAGGGAATATAAGGAAATCATTGAAGAATGTTTAAAAGATAATTCAACAACTGATAAACATGTTAAAAAAAAGGAATCCAAATAAAATTAGAAAAATGGTTACAAATTGAGGATGATAAAAAATTTAAACTACATACTGGTGTAAAAAGAGAAGTATTTTTTAAAATGTTAGAAATACTAAAAGAAAAGTACAATCAAATACATGAAAAAGGAAGTTTTAAAGGAATTGGTCCAGGATGTAAACTAGTACTTGCTTTAACCTATTGGAGAGAATACAGAGCAATGAGACAAATGGGATTAGATTATGATCTTTCGCCATCAACAGTTTGTGATAGTATTAAATGGGTAGAAAATACATTATCAGAACATCCATTATTTTGTCTAGAAGATATAAAAAGTGAAATAGCCAAATTAGAACAAGAAGGATATGAAGTTAAATATATTATAGGGGATGTTGAAGAACAAGGTATTGAAAGACCTCAGATTAACCAAGAAGAAAACTATTCTGGGAAGAAAAAAAGACATACAACTAAAAATCAAATTATAATAGACGAAAATACAACAAGGATTATTAATGTACATAATGAAAAAGGAAAAGTTCACGATTATCAAATGCTTAAAGATAGTGATATTATAGATATTCTAAATGAACTAGGTATTGGTGGTAAATTTGATAGTGGTTATCAAGGTGTTCAAAAAGAACTTGATAATGCAATAATTCCATATAAAAAGAGTAAGTATCATGAACTTACTAAAGAAGAAAAAGAACATAACAAAGTATTATCATCAGAACGTATTAAAATAGAACATACAAATAGAACTATTAAAATTTTTCGTATTATGAAAGAAACTTATAGAAATCATATGAATAGATATGAAAAAAGGTTAAGAATAATTTGTTGTTTATATAATCAAAATTTATAATTGAGCTTGCCGAACAGGTCTATTTCATAAATGCTTGTATTATTCTTTCTAGCTAATTTTTTAAGTGTTATATCTTTATCAAAAACTCCACAGTAATCTATTAGAAGCATAGTCTGTTTTTCAGATAATACATTATTCTTATTTTCAAAAAAACTTTCTCTTTCCTTAAGCAAAGCTTTATAATTAGGAAAAATACTTTCGATATCATATTCATCTTTTTGAAGTTTCTCTATAATTTCTATCACTTCATCAAGTTTAAATCTTAATCTATCAGCTATTTCTCCTCTAGATAAGTATTCATCATTCTCTTTTGTTAAGTAAAGCTTTATAACATCATATTCTTTTTGGCTTAAATTACTTGTATCAGCATTTTTATCATTATTCTTTATAAGTGCTTTAATATGAAATAAAAATGGCAATTTAACATTAGCCGTATAAGTTTCCATAGCTCTTTTTAAAATCTCATTAACAGTAGCATCTTCACCTTTAATACCAGATTTTTCTAATTCTTCTTTAATCTTATTCTTAAAAAAATTAATTCTTGCACTATTACCGTTTTTTATATCTTCTATTACTTTATCATCTCTTAACATATATAATCCCCCCCGCATCGCTTCTATTATATCTTAATTTAAAAAAATATGCTATACTTAATTAGAGAAAGGGTTGATATTATGAATATTAAAATAGAAAGAATTAATCATATGATTATGGAAGAAGTTAGTAAAATATTAATGTTAGAAGTAAAAGATGAGAATATTAAATTTGTAACTGTTACTGATTGTGATACTTCTAATGACTTAAGTTATTGTAAAATATATGTTACTGTTTTAGAGCAAGAAAAAAAAGATGAGATACTAAAAGCTTTAAATAATGCAAGTAGTTTTATAAGAGGAGAGCTTGCTAAAAGAATAGAGATAAGACATATTCCAGAGTTAAAGTTCTTATATGATGAATCTATTTCTTATGGAGAGCATATTGATAGTATTATAGATAAGATAAAAGGGGAATAAGATGAATTATAAAACTTTGGTTAATAAAAATCATCCTTATAATAAAGATTACTTTAATAATTTTATTTTGCAAAAAGTAAAAGGTAGTGATGGAGGAGAGTATCTACTTGAAAAAAAGACTTTAAAAGCTTATTTAGATTTAAAAAAAGGTTTAGAAAAAGATAATATTGAAATATCTATTAATAGTGGTTATAGAACAATAGAAGAACAAGAAGAAACTAAAAGTAAATATTTAAGAATTTTTGGTAGTTCATATACTAAAAAATATGTTGCAGAACCAGGTTTTTCTGAACATCATACTGGGCTTTGTTTTGATATAGATATTATTGTTAATGGTAAAGTGGTAGATGAATATCAAGATTTAACACCATATATGAATATTTTTAATAAGATAATTATGAGATTAAAAGATTATGGTCTAATACTTAGGTATCCTAAAGGTAAAGAAGTTATAACGGGATATAGTTATGAGCCATGGCATTATAGATATGTAGGTAAGTCTACTGCTAATATCATAACAGATAATAATTTAACTTTAGAAGAGTATGATGAGTTATATAATAAAAGTGGGGTTTTATTAGTAAATAAACCTAAGGGCTTGACTTCAAGAGATGTTGTTAATAAGTTAGAGAAAGTATTTGATACTAGGAAAATAGGCCATAATGGGACTTTGGATCCTATGGCTGAAGGACTTTTAGTTATTACTATTAATAGGGCGACAAAGATAAATGAATTATTAACTTGTACTGATAAAGAGTATATCGCAAGTGTTAAAGTAGGAGTAGAAACAGATACTTTAGATTTAGAAGGTAATATTGTAAAGACATGTGATAAAAAAATATCTAAAGATATGTTAGATAATTTATTTAAAGAGTTTATTAGAGAATATCTTCAAGAAGTACCAAAGTACTCTGCTATTAAAGTTAATGGTAAGAAGTTATATGAATATGCTAGAAGTAATAAAGATGTAGAACTACCTAAGAGAAAAGTTATAATTAAAGAATTAGAGTTATTGGATTATAAAGAAGATTCTTTTAAGTTTAGATGTGTTGTATCTAAAGGAACTTATATTAGAAGTTTAATTAAAGATATGGGAGAGTTTTTAGGTATACCATGTACTATGAGTAGTTTAATAAGGACGAGACAGGGTAAGTTTAGATTAGATAATGCTGTTGATTTAGAAGATGTAACTATAAATAGTAAGTTAATTACTATTAGCGATGCCCTAGATATAGAAACAAAAGAAATAGATGGTGTGGACTATAAATGGATAGTTAATGGGGCAGGTATTGATAATAGTTATAATATTAAAGATAAAGTTCTATTTGTGAAAGATAATAGAGTGGTGGCTATTTATCAGAATGTTAATAATAAATTGAAATGCTTTAAAATGTTAAACGAGACTAGTTAAGTCTCGTTTCTATATCATTAGAGATTATTTCTGTACATAGTTTTATAAAGCTTTTAACGTTATCTATATTAAAAGAATATGTAGTATCCTTTTTTACTATTTTCTACTATTATTCCCATTTGGTCTACAATAATTTGTAATTTATCTAAGAGGGATCTCATCAAACTTAATATTAGGTATTTCTATATCTTCATAGAATAAAGATAAGTCTAAGTTATATTCTTCTATTAGTAAGATATTTAAATTGCTATAATCATTATAAATAATTTTCGTAAGTTCTTCTTTATTACACTTCATTTTATTTCCATTTAATAATTTAATATAATCATTACTATTAGTTATTTCCGGCATAAAATATTTAAACCATAAGTAGTCTGTAAATAAATGAATATAATAGCCCATAATAAAAGGCTCAGTTAGACTAGATTGATACTTATCTAAAAAATCATTAAGATTAGGTAAATCACTATCTTTATTAGTTAAGAAATGGCTTTTTACTTTAGATTCTCCTATTTGTTTACTAATATCTGGAGCGATTGTTCCTAAGAATAGTTCTTTTTCATTCATGTGTAAGTCTTTATTAATTTCTTTTGCGACTGCTATATGTATAATTGCACTTGCCATATTATCACCATAGTGATTTTAGCATATTTTTTTTGAAAATAATAGACAGACTGAGAGATTTATGGTATATTATATGCGTTACCTATTCCTAGTAGTTGGAGTTCTTCCTTACACCAATTACCAAGAATATGGCTAATATATATAAGAAAGGAAGGTTAATATGGCTTTAACAAAAGAAGAGAAACAACAAATAATTAAAGACTTTGGTGTTAATGAACATGATACTGGTTCTGCTCCTGTTCAAATAGCAATTTTAACTAAAGAGATTGAAAATTTAACAGAGCATTTAAAGACTCATATGTCATGATCATCATTCAAGAAGAGGTCTGTTTAATGAAAGTTGGACAAAGAAGAAATATGCTTAATTACTTAGCTAAGAAAGATGTTGCAAAATATCGTGAAGTAGTTAAGAAACTAGGTTTAAGAAAGTAGGACTCACAAGAGTTCTACTTTTTATCGTTTATAAAAATAGGTCAATTTAAGTTAGGAAATCCGGAAATGATATCCGAATTTATTAATTGATAAGCAACAAAGGTGAACTTTGTTGGTAAAATTAATACTAATCACACAAATTAAAAAATCAAGAGTCTAGATGAACTCATTTCATTCGCTCTTGATTTTTTAATATTGTGTCTTTCATATTTAATTCTTCTATTGGAATATGGTGCAAATCCAAAAGTTCCAATATTTCATAACCTAATTTTTCTTCTAATAATTTTAATGGTGTTTTATATTCTTTGGTTGGACGCGGATAATTATTTAATCTATTAATAATACTTAATATGTCGTTTGAAGATAATATTGTAATGTCATATCCTTTTTTTATTAACCATCTTAATAAGATATGATTATGTGCTATGTGTGGTTTTTCATAAGACGCATAAGTATGTGTGTAATATACTTCTAATCTTTTTTCTAAATCTTCATAAATAGAAGTTTCTAATATTAAAAAGTCAGTAAATTCACCACCGTTGTCAGGGATTACTTTATGAAATAAAATGTAAAAATATCGTCCTAACTTTCTTTCTAATTCATCTAATATTTTTCCTATTTCCTCTTGGCTTTTGTGTTCTATTTTAAAGGCTAACATTAAAGAAAAACAAGGAATCATAATTGTAAATAATAATTCACCGCCTTTAATACCTTCGACAGTATCAAACTCTGCAATACCTAATGGCCTTTTTTCTCTTTCTTCTTGAGTTAAATTTTCAATGCTTCTTCCATTTAATTGATGGCCTTTAACAGTATTTCTTTTAACTGTATTTGTTCCATAACGTATTCTTGATACTTTATTTCTTAAATCAAGATTACAACAATCAAGTAAACCTTTATCAATCCAATCATATAAAGTAGGTGTTGATATTTTAAACATCTTATATTTTTCAGGTAAAGTATTTAAAATAATATCTGGTGAGATTCCTTTTTTTAATTCTATCTGAATAAATAATCTTTATAATCTTGTGGAATTTTATCAGCTTTAGTATCAGTTCTAGAAACTCTTTGTACAATATCATGTTTTTTTATTGCAGACTCAGCATGATACTTTATTTTTACTTTTTTACATTTATGATAAAGTTCGCATCCCATTACAAACGTGATGATTTTTCTTTAGCAGTTCACAATCATTTTCGACTTTATAGTTAGGACAATATTTAATTGCATTAACACAAAATTTGCATTGAGAACATTTTAGTTTGTCTATAATGTTTTCACAGAGAAATTTCTGATGACAATTATCTCTTATTCAAACAGTTAGAACATTTTCTTGCAACACCAAAATAAGATGAATAATGTTTTACTTCTTTTCTAATAGTACTTTCATCTCTTTCTAATATTCTTCCTATTTCTGTGTAAAGCCTTTCCCTTCATTTAAGTAAAATTCAATATTACCTAGTTCTAAAATAGTTAAATTTTTGTTAGAATAATTACGACCCATATATATATACCTCCATACATAATTTTCTGAACAAAAATATTGTACTATAGGTCAATGTATATGGGCATTATTTATTTCGGATATCCAAATTTAAATTTATATAGCTTTCGGATATCAATATTTTAATTAACACGTTTATAAAAATAATTTATTAATTATTATTTTTATGTTATAATTTGATTATAAACCTATCATATAATTATTTATTATATGATTGTTATAGAAAGGAGCTTATTTGTTGGGAAAGAATTATTAGAAATATTTTATTATGGAGGAGTATAAAAAATGAAAGAAAAAGAAATTATAAGAGCTGAGAAATATGATATTAAAAAGATACGAAATATTATTTGGATAATTGGTATTATTATTACATTTTTGTGGTTTTTAATTTATGTTATTCCAGGGATACAACACTTAACTTCCTATGGATATAGTATAGGAAGCTTTATTATTTTTCATTTGTGTGTTCCGTTTTTTACCATTTTTTATTATTGGTTTAGTTATTTGATGTAGGTGTTTCCTAAGGTAGATTTAAGAGTTACTGACAAAAGAGTACATGGCGTGGCAATGTTTGATAGACGCACTGATTTGCCTTTTGATATGATTTCTGCCGTTAGTACTAGTATATTTAGAGGAATTGCTATTTCCACTGCATCAGGTTTAATTAAAGTTATAATGATTAAAAATAGAGATGAAATACATAAAATTATAAGTGAGTTGTTAGTTAAATAGACTGAATCATAGTTTCAAAAAGAATATTTCTGTTGTAGATTCGTCTATTAGTAAAGCAGATGAGATTGCAAAGTATAAAGAATTCACTTGATAGTAAGGCCGTTACGCAAGAAGAGTATGGAAAAAAGAAAAAAGAATTATTAAAATACTGTGTTATCAAATAAGGCTTTGCTATAATTTTGGTAGCTATATTAGGTATTGTTCTTGTACTAGTAATATAATTCATAGTTACAAACAGTACTTCAGAAAACAATGTAAAGTAGGTTGATGATAGAATCCGTAATAAGGTAGAGGAAAGCTGATACTGGTTCTGCTCCTGTACAAATCGCAATTTTAACTAAAGAAATTGAAAATTTAACAGAGCATTTAAAGACTCATATTCATGATCATCATTCAAGAAGAGGTCTTTTCATGAA
This sequence comes from uncultured Bacilli bacterium, assembly GCA_963929435.1. Classification (GTDB taxonomy): domain Bacteria; phylum Bacillota_I; class Bacilli_A; order RF39; family UBA660; genus Onthousia. Next base: position 18,490 of record CAWVIV010000004.1, on the reverse strand, counting down.
AGTTGGACAAAGAAGAAATATGCTTAATTACTTAGCTAAGAAAGATGTTGCAAAATATCGTGAAGTAGTTAAGAAACTAGGCTTAAGAAAGTAGGGCTCACAAGAGTTCTTTTTCTTTTTTTAAGCAAATAGTAGAATTTTCTTTCTTTTTCTGTTATTATATAATAGATTTGTGGAGGATGTATGAATGTATGAATGCTAATAATGTTTATATAGGGAGTTACTTTAGATAATAAAGAAATATTACTTTATAGAGAATCTAGAGATAAAGTTATTAATTTAATGACTAAAGAATATGTAGAACCTAGTGATATTCAGAAAGATAAATTAATTTCTTATACTAGATTAAAGAAATATCAACATCAACTAAAGGGTACAATAATTAGAACATTTGAAAAAGATAGAAGTAAAAAGCTTGATGTTAGTAATATTTTTATAGGGAATATAGAACAAACTACTAACTATAAGTTTGTAAGAGGCTATAATTATGATTTACCTATGATGTATTGGGGTGCCGAGTATGATATATCGAGTCAAATAATTAAAGAGAAAGCCTTACTTTATCGAATAAAGAAAGGTTGTGAATTATCTACTCTTAGTAGTGGAGTTTTATATGAAAGTGAATTTATTGATTTAGAAACAGAGATAAAGTATTCTAATAAGGATTTTAGTGAAGCTGGTGGATTTTTTGTAGATCCTAAAATGACTCCTTATTTATCAGTAGTAAAGTATGATGGACCTATGGAAGAGAAAAGAATGGTATTAAAGAAATATAGAGAAAGAAGAGGGAAGTAAGATGAGTAAGAAAGTATATGAATATGATTTTTATGGGAAAGAAGATTGTTGTGGAACATGGGGAACTTGCTAAACAAGCGAGCGGTTCTGTTTTGGTTAGATATAATGATACTGTTATATTAACGGCTACTGTTATTAATAAGAAAGCTAATTTATTAAGTGATTTCTTTCCATTAACAGTAAACTATCAAGAGAAACTTTATTCTGTTGGAAAGATTCCGGGAGGTTTTATTAAGCGTGAAGGACGTCCTACAGAGGCGGCAACGTTGGCAGCAAGAATGATTGATAGACCTATGAGGCCTTTATTTAAAGAAGATTTTAAGAATGAAGTACAAGTTATTAATACAGTTCTATCAGTTGATCAAGATTGTTCTCCTGAACTAACAGCAATGTTAGGTTCATCTTTAGCAACTATGATAAGTGGAGCACCTTTTTTAGGTCCTATCGCTGGTGTTAAAGTAGGATATGTTGATGGAGAGTATATCATTAATCCAACTGTAGAAGAGTTAGAGAAAAGCGAACTTGACCTTACTGTCGCTGGTACAATTGCCAAGCTATTAACATGGTAGAAGCAGGTGCTAAACAAGTTAGCGAAGAGATTATGCTTGAAGGATTAATGAAAGGTCATGAAGCAGTTAGAGAGTTATGCAAGTGGGAAAGTGAGATAATCTCTGATATTGGTGTTACTCCTTTTGAATATGAAAGCTTAACTATTGAAGATAACTTAAGAGATGAAGTAACTAACCTAATAGAGAAAGACTTAGATGAAGCTTTAAGAATTAAAGAAAAGTTAGAGCGTTATGGTAAAATTGATGAAATAAAAGATAATTTATTAGAAAAGTATAGAGAAGATAATAAAGACCTAGAAGATGAAGAGTTAGATTTATTACTTGTTAAAGTAGAGAAGATATTTAGTGATGTAGAATATCGTTTATTTAGAAATATTGTTGTTAAAGAAAAAATCAGAAGTGATGGTAGGAAAATGGATGAAATTAGGCCTCTTTCTACTGATATAGATTTACTTCCTAGAACTCATGGTTCTGCTTTGTTTACAAGAGGAGAGACACAGTGCCTTGCTGTTACAACTTTAGGAGCTTTAGGAGAACATCAAATACTTGATGGTTTAAGTCTAGAAGATGAAAAGAGATTTATGTTACACTATAACTTTCCACAATTTTCAGTAGGGGAAACAGGTAGATATGGGGCCCCTGGTAGACGTGAGATTGGTCATGGGGCTTTAGGTGAGAGAGCCTTACTTCAAGTTATACCTAGTGAAGATGAGTTCCCTTATACAATTCGTGTAGTATCAGAAATATTAGAAAGTAATGGTAGTAGTTCACAAGCTTCAATCTGTGCAGGATGTATGAGCTTAATGGCTGCCGGTGTTCCTATAAAGTCTCCAGTTGCAGGTATTGCTATGGGACTTATTACTAGTGATGATGATTATACAATTCTAACAGATATCGCTGGTATGGAGGACCATTTAGGAGATATGGACTTTAAAGTAGCAGGTACTTCTAACGGTATAACAGCTTTACAAATGGATATTAAAATAAAAGGAGTTACTAAAGAAATATTAAAAGAAGCTTTAGAACAAGCAAAGAAAGCAAGACTTGAAATACTTGAAGTTATTAAAAAACAAATACCTGAACCTCGTAAGGAAGTATCTAAATATGCTCCTAAGACTAAAGTATTCTATATTAATCCTTCTAAGATTCGTGATGTTATTGGTAAAGGTGGAGAGATGATTACTAAGATTATATGTGATTGTAGTAATGTAACTGATGTCAATAACATTAATGCGGTTAAAGTAGACTTAGAAGATGATGGTAGAGTGATTGTATATCATAGTGACCAAGATATTATTGATAAAACAGTTAAGATGATCGAAGATGTTGCAAGAGAAGTAGAGGTTGGTAAAGTCTATGAAGCAAAAGTAGTCGCTATTCATGATTTTGGATGCTTTGTAGAAGTATGGCCAGGCTGTGAAGGATTAGTTCATGTATCACAACTAGATACTAAACATATTGACAAAGTAGAAGATGTTGTAAAAGTAGGAGATACTATCTTAGTAAAAGCGATAGGAAAAGACAAAAAAGGTAAAGAAAACTTTTCAAGAAAAGAAGTATTACTTGATATGAAAAAGAAGAAGTCTAAGTAAAGATTTCTTCTTTTAGTATGAAAACAACTTACAATTATATGTCTCTAATAAGTCATTAACATCTTTAAGTTCATATATTCCTTCACTAAAACAAAATCTAATAATTAAATCATAGATACTGTTTTTAGGCAAAGAATAAGAGGCACTATTAAGTGGTTCTTCCGAAAGTTTGCGGATTAACCAATAATAGGAAGTAGGATATATTCCTACTTTTTATTGTTGGAAAATTTTGGTATTATGTTTAAGATAGAAGGAGAAGCAGCATGAATAATACTTTTTTATATGGAGAAAATTATCCAGTAATAAACATGGAAGAAAAATCAAATGAAATTATTTTAAATATAGAATCAAAGAAAGAAAAATGTCAGTGTCCTGAATGTAAACATATAAGTTCTGAATACCATGAATATTACATAAGGACAGTTCAAGACACTCCAATACATAATAAAACAGTATGGTTAAAAATAAAGTCTCATAAATATGAGTGTACAAATCCAAATTGTAAAGTTAAAGTATTTACAGAAGAAATTGATTTTGTTAGGAAATATAAAGTTATGACAGATTATTTAGTCCAATTTATCTTAGGCATTTCAATATATTTAAGTTCAAGTTGTAGTTCATTAGTACTTTCTTTTCTAGGAGTGAAAGTAAGTGCCGATACTATTGATAATCTTATAAAAAAAATAGAAGTTAAGGATAATAAAGAAGTAGAAGGGATAGGAATAGATGATGTTGCCAAAAGAAAAGGTCAAAGTTATGCAACAGCAATTTATGATTTAGAAGATCATCATCTAATTGCCCTACTAGATGGAAGAGATGCAAATACAGTCAAGGAATGGTTAAAAGAACACCCCAAAATTAAAAAAATTGCAAGAGATAGAGCCAGTGAATATGCATCTGCAATTAATGAAATATTACCTAATTGTATTCAAGTAGCAGATAGATTCCATTTATTTCAAAATCTAATTGTTTATTTAAAAGATATTTTTTATAAAGAAATACCAAAGAAAATATTTATAAAGGGTGGAGAAATATTAGATGGTAAAATAGAAAAAGTTTCAAAATATCAAGTCTCAATAAATCAAGAGATTCTGAATAGTTTAAAATATGATAATCTCCCTCCAGTAGATGAAAATGGAAATGTTATTACTTTTGATAATAGAAAAAGAGATTTTGACTCCAAACAATATAAAGAGCAAAAAGAAAGAAGAATTGAAAAACAAAAAATAATAAAAGAATTAAGAGAGAGATTAAAAACTATTGATTGTCATGGAAAACAGGCTCTTGCCAAAGAATTTAACATATCATATTCAACATTATTAAAATATTCTAAAATGAGTGATGAAGAAGTAGAAAGTTTAAGTGAGATGAGAAAATATAAAGATAGAAAAAGCTTATTAGATAACTATCGTAATATTGTTTATAAAATGTTAATAGATAATATACCTCAAGAATATATTTTGGCTTATGTTTTAAAAGAAGGATATAAGGGTTCGATTAGTAATCTTAGTAGTTATATTATTATGGTAGCCAAAAACAATAATATTTCATATAAAAGTAAATTCCCGCTTCAAGATATTAAAATGGAATATCCTGATGATATTACCATTATTACAAGACAAGAACTTTTAAAAAATTTATTAACAATTGATGAGAAAAAGAAAAATAATGAAATTGGAAAGTATTTACCTATTATTGAAGAAAAATATCCAATAATAAAAACTATTAAAACAATATTTACTGATTTCCACGATATTATATTTGGTAATGATATAGAATTATTAGATATATTTATAGAGTTATATAAAGATGATATACCATCATTTTGTAATGGTTTAAAAAAAGATATTGCCGCCGTTAGAAACGCAATATCTTCTGAAATAAATTCTGGATTTGTTGAAGGTAACAACAACAAATTCAAACTTATCAAACGTATTGTATATGGAAAACAGAAATTATGCAACCTTTTTAAGAAAAGTTATTTATGTTTTTTGTCTACTTTAGACAACTTTGCTTTAGAAGAGATTGTTGCACAAATATTAAGTTCATAATAAAAAGGGGCTGTTGGGAAATTAAATAATTGATTTCTTGACAGTCTCTTTTTTTTGCTTTACATATGGAAAGGTCTCTTTATGTAAATTATTAGGTGTGTCCCAATAATTATCCTTAAACTTACTCTTTTCAAAAGAATCGAGCAATCTTCTTATGTTAACACTCAAGCATCACTTCACAAGAAACATTTTTTAACCCGCGTCTTCTTATTCTTTCATAATTCATATTGTTCTTAATTTGGCCAAATGTTCCTTCAACTTGAATACTTCTATTTATTCTTATTTCAATTCCTTTTGGACTCAATAGGTTATTTCTTGCCTGTTCTTTCAATAACTCATAGTCGGGATTTAATTCGACTTTTCTAAAGTTTTCATCTTTATTTTTTATATTTTTTTTGCATACATATGAATAGTTACAGTTATTGCAACCTTCAAATATATAGAGTTTTGTATCTTTGACTCTTTGATGAGCGGTATTGGTTTTAAATGATATTTCTTTTCCAATATTAGTATTTAAACACATTATACCATCATCAAATGTATAAAAAAGTTGAGGCCTTTTGCCACTAGATTCACCACTCCATTGTTGAAACTTCAAATAGTTACCTATGTTGTGCTCCCTAAGATATTTGTAATTGGTATAAATACCATAACCAGAATCTCCAACTGCATTTTTTGGATAAGTTCCATAATATTTATAATAATTATCATATAAAGGCGTAAATGTATAATAATCTGTTCTATCTTGATATACCCCATACATTACAATTAGTAGATTAGATACTAATACTTGAACATTATATGCTGCATGAAAATCATGACTAAGTTTAGAATAATAATCCTCTTTTAACATCATTGCAGTTGCATCTTTATCTGTTTTAAAATATGAATTTCTATTTTCTCCACATATATGTTCTTTCTCTTCATACTCTAATAGCTTAATTAAATATTGATATGCAAGTTTATAATTTTTAATTTCTTTAGTAGTTCTAACACCTTTACCACTTGGTAAATTATAGATATCAATATTATTCCTATATACATAATCTTTTAATATTGAATTGAATTTACCAGTTTTAATTAAGTCTTTATTATTAGCTTCATCAATATATCCCATTTCTCCTAATAGACTTTTTATTTTTATATCTAGTTTTTGGTGGAATTTAGTAGGCTTCCAAACAAATTTATATTTATTAGCATTAGCTTCTAATTTGCTTCCATCAATATAAGCATCTGTAATAATTAAATTAAATCTTTTGATTATATGTTTAACAATAGTTGTAAATATTTCGTATTGATATGGGACTATATAATTATTGATGAAGTCACCAATAGTTGAATAATCAGGAACTTCTCCTTCCATAATATATAATACCCTTATATCAAATATGCATTTATCTTCTATGTCTCTTAAAGATGCTTTGAATTTTGCAAAACAATATATAATTACAGCGAGTAGTTTATATGGATCATAACCTTTTCGTCCTTTACACACACTTCTTTTTAACTTTACACTTTTTATTATTTTCCAGACACCTGATTCTTCTAAAAAAGTTAAAAATTTATCAATTTTCTCAAATTCCTCATTACATTTATCTGAGGGTACTAGAAAAATAGGCCTTTTTGTAGTAAAATATTCCATGTGATACAACTCCTTAAGCAAGATAATTGTATCACATATCCCTTAAAACTTTCATGTTTTAAGGGGACTTTTTGTTTTATACGAAAAAAAGACTGTCAAGAAATCAATTACTTAATTTCCCAACAGCCCCTTTCTATTATTGGTTAATCCGCAAACTTTCGGAAGAACCTATTAAGTAATTTATCTATTTCTTCTTCATTTAACTTTAAAGATAATCCTAATAATATAACGTTTTCTTTACTTGGATGATAATTAATATCACTTCTAATTTTAGAAAATAATCTCCTATCAATATGAACTTTGTTATAAACATCACTATCTTTTAAGGCCCTATCATCAATATACTCAAATAACAATTCTTGAAAATGACTTTCCTTATTACTTTCATTAATATATTTATCTACTTTGGAAGTCTGATAGTTACTTAATCTTCTTCTTATACGAGGTAGTGCTTCTAAATTTTCATTAATATATTCATTTAATCTTTCTTTCATAAATTGTTTCCTTCAATGCGACCAAATTAATTATTAAATATAATACAATTATACCAGAAAGAAGGAGATGTGTATGCGAGAAAAATTAGATAAGTTAAAAGAAAATAGTATTTTAGGAGTAGAGGATAAAGCTAATTTGAGTGTATGTCCTGGTACAAGTGGAACAATCATAACAAAAGATAAGAAAGTATATGGTTACTCTTTATATAGTTTTATGACTCCATTTTTGGAGAAAAATAATATTCCATTAGAAAATATATATTTAATAAAAGAATTAACAAGTGATGAGTATGATAAGATTCTAAAATTTGTCCAAGAAGAAATAATTAATAAAGAGTATGGATGTATTCCTACACGAGATGGTTATTCAGCTGTTTTTGGAAAACTTGAATCTAGAATATTTTATTATCCAAATTGTTATGATATTAATACTAAAGAATCTTTATATGATAAGACCAGAAAACTAATAGAAGAGGTTAAATAGCAACCTCTTCTTTTTTATATTCCTTACATTTTTCTTCTAAGAGCCTAAAATTACAACATCTATCTTTAGTTCTTTTAGAAAGTTTATTAGTATCATATTTTAACATAAAGAAATTAACTTTATCTAATAATTCTCTTTTATGATTATTTAAATAAGTAGTTTGTTCTATAATTAATTTTCTATATTGTTTATCTTTTACTAAAGGAAGTACTTCAGTTAAACAAGATATTGGTGTAGGTATCATGTTATTAATATTAACTATGCCAAGTTCCCCATCTTTGATTTTAAACATATCAAGAGCCCTATTATTCATTGTTAAATGCTTTGGTTTAGGACTTGAAAGTGGGGCAAAGTAAGTTTGATTATTAAAAGTATAGACAACTCCTACATAAGGTCTAGTTTTGGTTTTATTATAAGCAACTCTATTATCAAATTTTCTTAAATAGTTAATGTAATTAGTATCAATATAATATATTTTTAATGTTTTCATTTGAACCTCCTGATTATAATAATAAAGGGCGACTTAATTAAAAATCGCCCACTTTTTTAAGCCCCTACTACGGCAAGGGTATTCCACTTTTTTCAGTCCCTACTACGGCAAGGGTATTCCACTTTTTTCAGTCCCTACTACGGCAAGGGTATTCCACTTTTTTAAGTCCCTACTACGGCAAGGGTATTCCACTTTTTTGTTACAACAATATAATATCAAATGGATTACATTTTGTAAAGCATTTTTTAAACAGAAACTTCTTCTTTTTCATATTGCCTACATTTTTTTTCTAATAGATTAAAGTCACAACATCTTTTTCTCAATCTACTAGATAAGTGCCCTTTGTCATACCTTAATTTAAATTGTTTAACTTTATCTAATAATTCTCTTTTATGATCGTTTAAATAAGTAGTTTGTTCAATAATTAGTTTTCTATAATGTTTATCTTTTACTAAAGGAAGTACTTCAGTTAAACAATTAATAGGAGTAGGAATCATGTTATTAATATTAACTATACCAAGTTCTCCATCTTTGATTTTAAATATGTCAACTGCTTTTTCATTCATTGTTAAATGTTTTGGTTTAGGACTTGAAAGTGGGGCAAAGTAAGTTTGATTATTAAAAGTATAGACAACCCCTACATAAGGTCTAGCTTTACTTTTATTATAGGCAACCTTTTTATCAAATTTTCTTAAATAATCGATATAATTATTATCAATATAGTATATTTTTAATGTTTTCATTTGAACCTCCTGATTATAATAATAAAAGGGCGACTTAATTAAAAATCGCCCACTTTTTTCAGTCCCTACTTTGGCAAGGGTATTCCGACTTTTTTAAGTCCCTACTATGGCAAGGGTATGCCGACTTTTTTCAGTCCCTACTTTGGCAAGGGTATTCCGACTTTTTCGATACAAATATATAGTATCAAATAAATTGTACTTTGTAAAGAATTTTGTTATAATTTATTTAGAAAGTGAGATGACAATATGGCAAAACATTATGATTTAGTCGGTTCAGTTTATGATAAATATTCTAAAGGTAATAAATATAAAGAAGAAGAGATAATTAAAATACCTGGAGTTAACTTTAATTCTTTGGAAGATATAGATAAATTTACAGCAGGGCTTATTGGCCCTGAGGAATTAAAGAGCAAAATAGATAAAAAATATCAAAATAAATCTACTTTTGCTATAAGAGTTACCACAGATAATGAAAAATTTTATTATAAGAGCATTATTTATAATAATCCTAATCTAGTAAAAATAGCTAGTTCCTTAAAACAAAACACAGTATATAGAGCAAGTGGTCCTAGAACTATTAAAATGTATCTTGGTACTGATGATTTATTTATGGATGCCTGGGGGGAGGTTCTAAATAAAATAATAAATAGTAAAGTAAATGATGAAGATAGGGAATGGTTATATAGCGTTTTTGGAGAAAAAAGTAGGTATACTACTTCTATTAATAGATATATAAAAGGTGATCCTTATGATAGTGAAACTGATAAAACATTGTTAGATTTAGAACAAGATTTTAGAGAGTATGAAGTATTTCGTAAATATCTTACTAATAAAGACAAAGCTAAAAATAAAACAACAATATCTAATGTAAAAGTTACATCATCTACTATTCCTCTTAAAACTAGTTTAGATGTAATAGAAGAAAAACTAGGTAGTGATATTAGTTATGTGTCTTTAGATGATGAAGATGACGACTATGAACCAGATGATTTTGCCTTTCTTTCTCCTGAAGAAAGAGAAGAAGCTTATGGTGAAGGTAATGAAGATATAGAAGAACATAGGAGAAGACGTCAATGTTAGATGAATATTTAGAATATCTAGAATATGAAAGACATTATTCTAAATATACTATAGATAACTATGAAAGAGATATAGAAGAGTTTTTAGATTATTTAGATAAAGAAGGACTTAATTATTTAAAACTAGAATATAGTGATATAAGACTTTATTTAATGTATTTAAAAGATGAAAAACATGAGAAGTCTACTTCTATTAGTAGAAAGCTTAGTGCTCTTAGAAGTTATTATAAATATCTTTGTAGTAATAATAAAGTAAAGACTAATCTCTTTAATTTAATATCATCTCCTAAGAAGGAACAGAAACTACCTAGATATTTTGAATATAACGAGTTAGAAGAATTGTTTAGTGTTCCAGACTTAAAGACTCCTTTAGGACAAAGAGATAGATTAGTACTAGAGATTATGTATGCGACAGGGATAAGGGTAGGAGAGCTAGTTAAGATTAGATTAAAAGATATTAATAGGAGTGAAAGAACTATTCTTATTCATGGTAAAGGTAGTAAGGAGAGAATTGTTAATTATGGGGAGTATGCTAGTGATATATTAGATTTATATTTAAATAATGGTTATAAAGAATTGAATAAATTTAATAGTGATTACCTAGTTCTTAATAATCAAGGAAGAGTGATAACAGAACGGGGGATTAGATACATACTTACTAATTTAATTAAGAAAACATCTTTACATAAAAATATATCTCCTCATATGTTAAGACATTCTTTTGCAACCCATCTTTTAAATGAAGGGTGTGATATCTTATCTGTAAAAGAATTATTAGGACATGAGAGCATTTCCTCTACTCAAATATATACTCATATTACTAATGATAGATTAAAAGAAGTTTATTTACATAGTTTTCCAAGAAGTAATGTCAAAAAGTAATAGCAGTTATAGATTTTACAAGTAACTGCTATTTTATAATTGAAAAATAGGACTCTATGTGTTAAATTAAATATAGATAGTTAAGGTATAAGAAATGCAAATATAGCCACTATAAGAAGTAAGGGAGAAATATTTATGGAAAAAGATAATAAGAAGATAATAACAATAGTAATGAGCATAATAATTATATTAGTATTAGCGATAAGTTATGCTTACTTTTCTACAGAGCTTAATGGAACAGACCAAATAGTAAAAGTAGGAACATTAGATTTAGTACTAGATGAGATAAGTGAAGGGATAAGTTTAGATAATGCAGTAGGTATAAGTGATAGTGAAGGTTTATCTTTAGATGGTTCTACCTTTGAGTTAAGGAATAATGGTAAAGCGACCGTAGATTATACTATTTATTTAGATGATAATACTATAGGAGATAATGATACAAGAATAGATGATAAGTACTTAAAGTATAATCTAAATAAAAATGGTGCAGATAGTGGAGCGACTTTATTAACTAGAATAGGAACTAATCCTAATAGAGTGTTAGATAGTGGAACAATAGATGGAAAGACTACTAATAAATATAGTCTAAAACTTTGGATAACAGATGAGGTAGATGGGAATTATAGTGGCCAAGTCTTTAGTGGTAAGTTAAGAGTAGAAGTAAGTCAAGAGAATTTAAATAAACCAAATGAACCAGTACTTGATGACAATATGATTGCTGTTACATATAATGGTACTAACTGGGTAAAAACAGATAAAGATAATAATTGGTATAATTATGATGAATTAAAATGGGCTAATGCTGTAACAGTTAGTAGTGCTACAAGAGAAAAATATTTAAGTACAGATATTGGAACAGTAATAAATATGGATGATATAGAGACAATGTGGGTATGGATACCAAGATATAGTTATTCTATAGGAAGTGAAGATGGTATAAATTATTATGGAAAACAAGGAGAGTATTTAGATAATATACCAACTAGATTATTACCAGGTGAGATAGATATTAAATTTGTTAGTACAGATACTAAAGATAGAGGTACTGCAAAATACCTAGTAAGCGAAGGAATAAAAAATAATAGTTGGTATACCCCAGATGCTTTTACATTTGGTGATGAAGAGCTTTCTGGAATATGGGTAGGTAAGTTTGAGACAAGTAGTAGTAATCCAAGCGCTGGTTCTGGTGGAGGGAATACAACTAGTCTAGATCCAATGATAAAACCAAATGTAACGAGTTGGAGAAATATAATATGCTAGGCACTGGCGGATAATATCCATTGACTTTCAGTCACATAAATCCTTTGAGGACTAGCCTTTGTAAATAAAAAGTAGTAAGATAAAACAGAGGTGAGAAAGATGCAAAAAGGAGCCCACACACAGTATGATGTGCAAATACATGTAGTATGGATAACAAAATATAGAAAGAAAATATTAACATACAAAATTGCGTATAGATTAAAAGAGCTACTGATGCAAGGTTGTTCGGCAAAAGGAATAACAATAATAAGAGGTAATATACAACCAGAACATGTGCATTTGTTGTTAAGTATTCCACCAACCTTGTCAGTAGCACAAGTAATGCAATATCTAAAAGGAAGAAGCTCTAAAAAGTTACAAGAGGAATTTCCAAAATTAAGGAAGCAATTTTGGGGACAACATATGTGGGCGACAGGATATTTTTGTAGAAGTGTAGGGCAAGTAACTAGACAAACTATAGAAGAATATATTGAAAATCAAAAGAATGGAATAGAAGATATATTTGTAAATGATGGCAATAGTATGCTTTAGCATAGAAGGAGTTCCAGTCCTCACATCAAACCCTGTACTTTCAGTGCAGGGTGGTTGATATGTAAGTAATGCTTTTAATGTAAGTTTAAAAATGAATGATGAAGGAAATAGATATGGTTTTACTGAAAACGTTGATACTCATATGATGAAAAATAGTGAGTGGGCAGTTGTTGCATACCTTTCACAGTCTAAATATGGAAAGTTAGGTAATGTTAATTTTACTGGTGCTAATAAAGAAGTATATTCAAATAATTCGAATCAATATATAACAGGATGTAGCAGTGGTCAACCAAGTGCATCGGAAGATTATGGGTGTCAATATACTTATGATATAAATATAAGTGGAACTGGAGCTTCTATAACTGGAACGATATATGGTATTTATGATATGGCAGGTGGTGCTTTTGATTATGTAATGGGTAATTATAATGATGAAGTAGGGAATAGTGGTTTTGAAATTATGCCGGAATCAAAGTATTATGATAAATATACAAGTACAATTATTTCAGAAGCTTGTAATGGTAAAATTTGCTTTTCTCATGCTTTATCAGAAACATATAAATGGTATAATGATTCATCTAGTACTCTTATAGAACCAAATGTGTGGATGTTACGTGGAAGTAGTTTTATTGGTAGCTCCAGTAGCGGATTATTTGCCTATAATGTAAATAATGGTCAAGGTTATAGTAATGATTCGTTCCGTCTTGTTATGAGTTCTAGTATATAACTTTTTTGCCCACGAGGAATCGTAGATAAATTCTATGATTCTTTTCTTTTTTCCCATAATTTCCCATATTTCTTTTATAATTTTCACACTTTTAATTGATATGATTAATTTGTAAAAGAAAGGAAGTGGTAAATGTAGTAGAAAATTTTAAGTTACGTTTACAACTATAGTTTTTTTACATAAATCTTAGTTAAAGAAAGGAGAGTGGTAAGCCTACTTACTTGTAGGCAAAAACTTGAATTAATGTTATACTAGGGGTAGGTGGTGTTTATGTATAAGATATGTTTAGTTGAAGATGAAACTGATTTAGCAGCTGTAGTTAAAATGTATCTAGAAAAAGCAGGCTATGACGTTGTTACCTTTACTAAAGGTGCTGATGCTATTAATTATATAGGTAATCCTGTCGATGTCTGGATTCTAGATATTATGTTAGGAGATGATGTTAATGGCTATGATGTAATCAAAGCAATTCGTGAAAAATATCCCCTTGTACCTGTAATATTTACATCGGCAAGAGATCAGGATTTGGATCGAATTTTAGGCCTTGAGTTAGGCAGCGATGATTACATTACTAAACCGTATTCTAGTAAAGAACTTGTTTTAAGAGTTAATAATATTATAAAAAGGGTATATCAATCTACTGAATCTAAAATAATTAATTACTTAGATTATACTATAGACGTTGATAAACGTATTGTAAGCGTTAAAGATAAACCTATTAAACTTACAACACTAGAGTTTGATTTACTTCTTTTATTAGTAGAAAACCTAAATAAGAGTTTTTCAAGAGAAGATATACTAGATGCTGTATGGGGAAATGATTACTTTGGAAGCGATAGAGCTGTCGATGATTTAGTTAGAAGACTTAGAAAGAAAATGCCTTTATTAAACGTTAATACTATCTATGGATATGGATATAGATTAAGTGCATGAAATACTTTAATAAACTATCTCATCAGTTATTAATATTAATAATAGTAGTATTTCTAGCTTTCTTTCTAACCTTAGGAATTATCTTACCACAAGTCATTGTCCCTTCCGCTGAAAGTAATATCTATAGTTACTTAAGAGAACCTCTTGAATTTGTTCAATCAGATATTAATGAAGACTTAGTTACAACTGAGATTGCTTACCTATATAAAATAGGAAATACAGTTGCCTATTCAGATAATATTCATGATATTATAGATTTTAAAGACGTTAATGATATCATGGATGCCTTTACCGATAATTACGGAAAATTTATTTATAAAAATCAAATTTATTATTATTATACACTCCATAATGATGATGTTACTAAAATAGCTCTTACCAATGATACCTTATATTGAAAAGACTAAACAAGATATATTAGACGCTGTCTTCCCTGTAGTAATAGTGGCTTTTCTAGTAATAGCTTTCATCCTTATACTTTGGGGAAGCCCTTATAGTTAGAAAAATAGAAAAGTTAAAAGAAAAAAATAGGACAACATTGATAATGATCAATATGATCATAGTATATCATTTCAAATTGACGATGAAATGCGTTCATTAGAATTGGCTATTGAAGATATGCGAGTCTCTTTAAAGAACCAAGAAGAATATCGCAATCAAATGTATCAAAATATTTCACATGATTTTAAAACACCTCTCACCGTAATAAAATCATATATAGAAGCTTATAATGATAAAATAGAAGATGCTAATACTGTAATTGATGTTATTAGTGAACAGACTGATAAGCTTGAATTAAAAGTTCATTCACTTCTTTATTTGAATAAATTAGATTACTTGAAAGATAATAAAAAAGTAGACTATAAGTTAGTAGATATCAAAGAAATAGTAAATACGGCGATAAAAGAATTTAAGTTTAGAAGAAAAGATGTTAAGTTTGAAGTTTCTTTTGATAAGAATAGTAAATTCTATGGTACTCATGATTACTTTGAGACTGTAATAGATAATTTACTAGCTAACTTTATGAGATATGCAGAGTCTACAATTAAAATTACTGCCAAAAATAACCGTTTAACCTTATATAATGATGGTCCTAATATCGATGAAGACTTACTTGAAGGAATCTTTACTCCGTTCCGGAAAGGTATTCAAGGGTGAATTTGGATTAGGACTTTCAATAGTCAAGAAAACCTTATTACTAATGAACTATGATATTAAAGTTAAGAACGAAAAAAAAGGTGTATCCTTTATAATTTATAAAAAGACTTCTAAATAATAGAGGTCTTTTTGGTTATATTAATAATGGTGATAATTATGAATATATTAATAACTGGTGCTAGAAGTAATATTGGCTATAACTTGGGTAAATCTTTAGCATTACGTGGTCATATTGTTTATGCAGGGTGTAAGACTATGAAAGAAAAGAAATCTTTAGAAAAGAAAATTAATACTGAGAAGATTATTATGTTTCCTATTGTCTTAAATCTTTTAGATAATGACTTTAATATTATAGATGAACTTGATATAGACTGTTTGATATTACATGCTTCTATTGGTAATGGAGGTAGTATCTTAGAGATATCTAATGATAGATTTAATGAAGTAATTGATGTTAATATTAAGGGTAATTTTAGACTATTACAGAAGTATCTTAGATACTGTTATTATCATAAAAGACGTGGTAAAGCAATGTTATTAACTTAAGAAAAATTAAGATAAAGGATTTAATCTTTTGTCTTTTTTTGTTATGATTAAAAAAAGGATGAAAAGAGGTACCAATGGGTTATAAGAAATATAATGTAGATAAAACAAAAGAACGAATTGATTCAGAAGATTTTGTAAGTTATTGTAAAAATAATGAAAAAGATTTTACAAGAAAAAGGAAAGTAACGCCACAAGATATAGTATTATATCAAATTAATAAGAGAGGGATTATCAACAAAAATGGAAATATTGAATTTTAATAGTATAAATGATGTACAAAATATTAGTTCACCAGGATTTTTTAAACAAAGAGAAAAACTAAATCCAGAAGCTTTTACATATTTAATTCAAGAATCATTAAAAGATTTTTATCATAAATTTTCAAATGAAGTAAAAACATATAAAGGGTATGTATTAAAAGCAATAGATGGAAGTGATTTTGAAATACCAAATACCCCAAAAGCAAGAGAAAAAATATAATGGTAAGTTACAAAATCAATGTGCAAGAGTAACAGTTTCAACTTGTTATGATGTATTAAATAAATATACTTTAGATACAATTGTAAGTCCATATAATTATAGTGAACCAGAAATGTTTAAAAAGCATTTAGAAACATTAAAGAGTAAAAATATATTAGGAGAATTTAAATCAATATCAATAGCAGATAGAAACTATAAAAACTTGAGTTTTTTCTATCAGGCAATAAAAAATAAAGAATTATTTTTAATTAGAATTTCTTCGGCAGTATATGAAAAAGAAAATCAAGCAATGAAAACTAATGATGAAAGTATAGAAATAAAATATGAATATAACAGAATTAGATATTATAAAGATAAAGATCCTGAATTATATAAATATTATATGAATGGAAATACAATTAAACTTAGATGTGTAAAAATTATTTTAGATACAGGTGAAATAGAATATTTATTAACTAATTTGGATCCAAATGAATTTTCTACTGAAGATATTAAAGAACTTTATAATTTAAGATGGAAAATAGAATTAAATTATAAACATTTAAAAAATAATTTAAAAATAGAATGCATAACAAGTAGTAAAGAGATATTAATCAAGCAAGATATATATAGTCAAGTATTAGTAGCCAATATGCTTCAGTCATTTATTAATGATGGTAATGAAGTTGTTTTAGAGTTTAAATATAAAAATAAAGTAAAAATAAATAATAATATGGCAATAGGAATATTCAAAAATACATTAATTTATATTTTCTTAGAAGAAGATAGTAATAAACGTGCAGAAATGATGGATAAATTTATGGAAGCTATTATGCAATATATAGTTCCAATAAAACCTGGAAGAAAAAATGAAAGAAATGCTAATTCTAAAAATAGATATCATATAAATCAAAGAAAAACATTTTAATAAAGTTTAAAAAATAATAATAAAAACTTGTTTTCATAGTGACATAATTTAAAAGTAAAAATAAAATTTTGATACAATAAACAAAAAGAATGACATTTCCTTTAATTATGTCATCCTTAAGTTAATAACATTGCGTGGTAAAGTCTTTATAACTTCATCCCTTGCTGTGTTTTATCCTTTACCATATTTATCTACTTATACATCAAGTAAATTATATCTATATCATCTTGCAAGTACACTAAGACTTGAACTATTATATCAAGGGCTTGATGTAAGTATCTCTTTAATACTTCCAGGAGCTTATTATACAGGCTTTAATGATTTGATGATAGATAATAAATCTAAAGATGAATATATCGTTAAAGATAAGGCTATGGCTATGACTAAATACCAAAAGATAATGTTTAGTCTATTAGAAGAAATTGATTATAGTGACTTAGTTAAAGAAGTTGTTAGGGAGATAGAGAAAGATAAACCTAAATTTATTATAAGTAGACCAATTAACCAAAAAATATTTACAAAACTATATGTCTTAATTAAAACTTTTATAGTATAATAGAGTGTATGTAAAAGAGGGATGTAAATGGACGCTAAGACATATTTAAATAATATAAGAGATAAGAATGATGATAATAGTCTTAAATATGATAAGATGATTAGTGAAATACCTTATATTACTAATCCTAAAGACTTAGAGAAATTAAAAGAAATACTTAATGAGTTAAAAACTGAAAATAAAGATTTATATGACTATATTATCTCCTTATTAAAAACTACTGATGATTTAAATGAATTGTTTCTTCTATATAAAGAGTATAAAGAAGCAAAGTTAAGAGAAGAAATGTTGGATAATGAGGTTAGGGCTAAGGATATAGAATTTAATAACATTAAAGAAGATTTAAGTGATAAAGAGGATGACCTTAAAGGACTTTGATAAAGTTGCTAAAGACCTTAAATCTACAGGTAAGATTCTTGATGATTTAAGTTCTACTACTAGTATTAACTTAGATAGAACATTTAACGATTTAGAGAAAGAAGATGCTAAAAAGATTAGGATTTGGTACTAAAGCATTGCTTGCCTTAGGGAGTTTTCTTGCTTTTAAAAATAATCATAATATTGTCGGAAG
>CAWVIV010000003.1:0-79354 GCA_963929435.1 uncultured Bacilli bacterium | reverse complement strand
CAGTCGAGCGCTGCGTCTTTATATAAATCCAAAGTTAAGCCTGGTAAACATGATAAAATATTAGGACTTAATAATATTGATAAACTTGTTGATATATCACAGTCACCTATTGGTAGAACTCCTAGAAGTAATCCTGCTACTTATACTGGGGTATTTGATGATATTAGAGAGTTTTTTACTAATACTAAAGAAGCGAAGATGTATGGCTTTGAGAAGAATAGATTTTCTTTTAATGTAAAAGGTGGTCGTTGTGAAGCTTGTAGAGGTGATGGTGTTAAGAAAATAGAGATGCATTTCTTACCTGATGTTTATGTTCCTTGTGAAGTTTGTCATGGTACGAGGTATAATAGAGAGACTTTAAACATTTACTATAAAGAGAAGAACATTGCAGATGTCTTAGATATGCGAGTTAGTGAGGCCTTAGAGTTCTTTAGTAATGTTCCTAAGATTAAAAATAAACTTCAAGTGCTTGAAGATGTAGGACTAGGATACATTAAACTAGGACAAAGTGCCCCCAACACTAAGTGGAGGGGAAGCAGAGAGAGTTAAACTTGCTAAAGAGTTACAGAAAAAGCCAACTGGTAAAACTTTGTATGTTCTAGATGAACCAACAACAGGACTACATTCTGCAGATATTAAGAAGCTACTTGCAATTTTACAGAAAATAGTCGATAATAAAGATACAGTACTTGTTATAGAGCATAATCTAGATGTTATTAAATGTGCTGATTATATTATTGATTTAGGTCCAGAAGGAGGAGATGGAGGAGGTAGTGTAGTTGCTACTGGTACTCCAGAAGAGATTAGTAAAGTTAAAGAATCTTATACAGGACAATTCTTAAAGAAAATGTTATAAATTATAGGAGGAGACTATGAAGATAATTGTAACGACAAAAGAGAAAATCAGATTAAATAGATTTTTAGAATGGCTTTTGTATTTTGCAAGTTACTCTATAGTCTTCTTTTTAGTTTCTAAATTTTTTAAAACTTTTTATATTGACCCTCATCATCCTCTTCTTTTTTCAATATTAGCTTCATTTATAATATATATTTTAAATCAGACTGTTAAACCCTTGTTAGTTAGATTTACCATACCAGTGACGGCTCTTACTTTTGGTCTTTTCTATCCATTTATCAATTTATTTATTTTAAAACTTACAGACTGGATTTTAGGTAAATATTTTAATCTTTTGGATATATGGGTTGCTCTTGCTATATCAATATTAATTTCTGTGGCTAATGTCTTAATAGAAGAGTTTGTCATTAAACCAATTATTAGAAAGGTTAAACATCATGGATAGGGTATTGTTAGACTTAGGTTTTATAAAGATATATTATTACTCTATTTTTATTCTTTTAGGAGTTATAGCAGGAGGAGTCCTTGTCTTTTTAGAGCTTAGAAAAGAAAAAGTTAATAAAGATGAACTATTTGATATGTTTTTCTATACTATTATCTTTGCATTTTTAGGAGCAAGGGCTTATTATGTGTTGTTTAATTTATCATATTATTTGTCTAATCCTATAGAGATACTTTATATATGGCATGGTGGTCTTGCT
This sequence comes from uncultured Bacilli bacterium, assembly GCA_963929435.1. Taxonomy (GTDB): domain Bacteria; phylum Bacillota_I; class Bacilli_A; order RF39; family UBA660; genus Onthousia. Next base: position 77,797 of record CAWVIV010000003.1, on the reverse strand, counting down.
ATTCATGGAGGGATACTCGGTGGACTTCTATATCTTTGGTATTATAGTAAGAAACATAAATTAAATCTTTTAAAACTTTTGGATATACTAGTAGTAGGTCTTATTATAGGCCAAGCGATAGGAAGATGGGGTAACTTCTTTAATAGTGAAGCTTATGGGTATGTTACATCATATGGTTATTTAAAGAGCTTATATATACCAGAATTTATTATTAGAGGTATGTATATTAATGGAGATTATTATATGCCAACATTCTTCTTTGAGTCATGTTGGAATGTAATTGGTTTTATAATTCTTTTATTAATTAGAAAGTTTTATAAGAACTTAAAGACTGGACAGTTAATGGGATTTTATATGATGTGGTATTCATTCATTAGATTTATAATAGAAGGGATGAGACTAGATAGTTTGATGTTAGGTCCTATTAGAGTGGCTCAGCTTGTATCTGTTGTCTTGTTTATCGTAGGAGTTTACTTTGTTTTCTTACGAAGAAATAAGAAGTTATATAGAGAGGATGTGCTTTATGAAATTTAAGGGGAGTAGGGAGATAGAAACCAATAGATTAGTTTTAAAGCCTCAAACAATGAAGGAACAAAAAAGACTTTGGGAAATATTGATGCTTGATGATGTCAATAAATATTATTTAACTGTTCCCATTAAATTTAGAAATAAACTTACTGATTGGAATTTACAAGAAAAATATTATAAAGCAAAAATAGGACATGCTAATTATAAAGATGTTTTTTGTTGGAGTATATTTTTAAAAGATACTGATAAGTGTATAGGGCAGATTGATTGTCATGTGAATAATGATAAACAATCTTTTGTAGATGTTTATGATGTAGGGTGGTATATTGATCCTTTATATCAAGGTAATGGTTATTGTACTGAGGCTGCTAGAGCTATGTTATATTATATGTTTGCAGAGTGTGATATTAAAAAAATAATAACTGGAAGCAGCAATAGACAATATAGCATCATGGAAAGTTATGGAAAAGCTAGGATTTTGTAGAAAAAAAGAAATAAAAAAGGTTCAGTATACCTTTTTAGATGAATTAACTGATATTTATGTATATACTATTGATAGAGAAACTTTTTTACATTAAATAATTAGAGGAGGTCTTTATGAATAATAAATATAAAGTAGTAATTGTAGGTTGTGGTGTGGCAGGAATGACTGCAGCGCTTTACTTAAATAGAGCAGGTATTGATTGTATTATTTTAGAGAAGTCTATGCCAGGAGGACAGATAGTTGATAATGGAAATATTATGAATTTTCCTTCATATGAATCTATCAGTGGAAGTGATTTAGCTTTAAAGATGTTAAAACAGATTACTGATTTAGGCGTTCCTGTTAAATATGAAGAAGTTAAGGATATCAAGATAGATAAAGAGAAAAAGGTTATTACTAGTAAGGGTGAGTATATCTGTGATTATGTAATAATTGCTACTGGTCGTAAGCCTAAATTACTTGGAGTTAAAGGTGAAGATGAACTTAGAACTAAAGGAATAAGTTATTGTGCTGTTTGTGATGGGGCTTTATATAAAAATAAAGATGTAGTTGTTGTGGGAGCTTCTGATGCAGCATTTGAAGGAGCGATATACTTAAGTAAGTTAGCATCAACTGTTACTGTTTTATATCGTAATGAGTTTAGAGCGAAAGCTTATTTGCAAGAGATGATTAAGAAAATAGATAATATTTCTTTTGTAAGAGGAGAAGTAGAAAGTTTTTCTAAAGATGATAAAATTACTATTAAGACAAAAGAAGGTAATGATATAATTACTGATGGAGTATTTATTTATATTGGGCAAATTCCTAATGCTAACTTTTTATCATCATTAGATATTTTAGATGATAGAGGTTATGTTAAAACAGATGATAATTTAATGACTTCTATAGATGGAGTTTATGCCGTGGGTGATGCTTTAAATAAATATGACTATCAAATTGTTATTGCCATGGGAGAAGCAGCTAAAGTTGCATTAGAGATTTCAAGGAGATGAGTAGTGTGAATAATAAAAAAATAGTTGTTTTTGGAGGGGGAACAGGGCTTTCTTATTTGCTTAAAGGCCTTAAAGATTTTCCTTTAGATATAACTGCTGTTATTACAGTATCTGATGATGGAAGAAGTACAGGTAAATTAAGAGAAGAGTTTCATGCTCCTGCTGTTGGAGATATTAGACAAGTACTTAGTAGTTTATCTTCTACTAGTGATAATATTAAAAAAATGTTAGAATATCGCTTTAATACCACGAGCGATTTGGATGGACATGCTTTGGGTAACTTAATACTTATTTCTCTTTTAAATATTACAGGGAGTTTAAAAGAATCAATTAATGAACTTTGTACTCTTTTAGATATTAAAAATAAAGTATTACCATTAACAGAAGATGCCAATGTAACACTTATGGCAGAAATGATGGATGGTAGTATTGTAGAAGGAGAAGCTTCTATTACTAAGAGTGAGAAAAAAGTAAAAAAACTTTTCTATAAAGAACAACCTAAAGTGTTAGAAGAAGTTAAAACTGCTATTAGAGAAGCAGACTTAATCATCTTTAGTATGGGTAGTCTTTATACTAGTATATTTCCTCATCTTATTTCTACAGAAGTTATTGAATGTTTAGATAGGACAAAAGCTCCTATTATGTATTTATGTAATATCGTAACACAACCTGGAGAGACTGATGACTTTACTGTAAGTGACCATGTTAACCTTATAAATAGTTATTTAGGTAAACATAAGCTTGATGCTGTTATTGCCTCTAATTCTAAAATAAGTGAAGAGATGGCTTTAAGGTATTCTAATAAAGAAAGAAAAGACCCTGTTAAAATAGATTATCCAGTTTTATCTAAGTTAGATACTGAATTTATTGAAGCAGATTTACTTACTATTGCCGATGGAACTCTTAAGCATCATAGTCAGAGACTTAGTTCTTTAATCTTTTCTTACTTAATGAAATAGGGGGAATGTCTTATGTCTTTTACTGGTACAGTAAAAAATGAAATAACTACATTAAAAATAACTGAGACTGCTAAAATAGCTTTAATCTCAGGCTTTTTTCGTAATAATTATCAAATAATTAAAGATTCTATTACTATTAGTAGTGAGAATGATGCTCTTATAGCATACTTAAAAGAATTACTTGATAGTTATGAAGAGATATCTTATAGTGAAGAGCTTTTAGATAATAATAACTTCAGTAAAAATAAACTTAAAGCTTTAGTTATTGTTGAAGGAGATGACTTTATTAAAGAAACTTTTTGTATTGATAGTGAAGTTGTTCCTAGTTATTTAGTAGAGTCTGATGATGAGGTTAGAGGTTATTTAAGAGGAGTTTTCTTGAGTAGTGGTAGTATTAATGACCCTAAGACTAGTAGATATCATTTGGAGTTTTTAATAGAAAGAAGCGAAGAAGCTGTTTTTGTTCAGAAACTTCTTAATACTTATTCACTTAATGCTAAATTATTAAGTCGTGATAAAGGATTTATGATATATATTAAAGAAGCTGATAAGATAAGTGATTTTTTAAAGATAATTGGTTGTAGTAAAGCAGTGCTTTATTATGAAGAGATAAGAGTTTATAGGGATGCTAAAAATAAAACTAATCGTCTTAATAATTGTGAACAAGCAAATATGGATAGAGTAATAGATTCGGCGATGGAACAGTTAAATTATATTAAGATACTTGAAGATAATATGGCAATAGAATTACTTGATGATAAGACTAAAGAAGCTTTAGAATATCGTAAGAAATATCAAGAAGCTTCATTAAAAGAATTAAGTGAGATTATCAGTTTAGAGACTGGTAAAAAAATCACTAAGTCAGGACTTAATCATAGATTTAGGAAGATTAAAGAGTTAGCACTTAAATTTTTAGATAATTAAATAGTAACCTTAAAAACTACAAATTACCGAATAAAAAACTCACAAATTGCCGAATAAAAAGTCTACAAATTACCGAAAAGCATTGAAAAGGGGCTGTTGGGAAATTAAGTAATTGATTTCTTGACAGTCTTTTTTTCGTATAAAACAAAAAGTCCCCTTAAAACATGAAAGTTTTAAGGGATATGTGATACAATTATCTTGCTTAAGGAGTTGTATCACATGGAATATTTTACTACAAAAAGGCCTATTTTTCTAGTACCCTCAGATAAATGTAATGAGGAATTTGAGAAAATTGATAAATTTTTAACTTTTTTAGAAGAATCAGGTGTCTGGAAAATAATAAAAAGTGTAAAGTTAAAAAGAAGTGTGTGTAAAGGACGAAAAGGTTATGATCCATATAAACTACTCGCTGTAATTATATATTGTTTTGCAAAATTCAAAGCATCTTTAAGAGACATAGAAGATAAATGCATATTTGATATAAGGGTATTATATATTATGGAAGGAGAAGTTCCTGATTATTCAACTATTGGTGACTTCATCAATAATTATATAGTCCCATATCAATACGAAATATTTACAACTATTGTTAAACATATAATCAAAAGATTTAATTTAATTATTACAGATGCTTATATTGATGGAAGCAAATTAGAAGCTAATGCTAATAAATATAAATTTGTTTGGAAGCCTACTAAATTCCACCAAAAACTAGATATAAAAATAAAAAGTCTATTAGGAGAAATGGGATATATTGATGAAGCTAATAATAAAGACTTAATTAAAACTGGTAAATTCAATTCAATATTAAAAGATTATGTATATAGGAATAATATTGATATCTATAATTTACCAAGTGGTAAAGGTGTTAGAACTACTAAAGAAATTAAAAATTATAAACTTGCATATCAATATTTAATTAAGCTATTAGAGTATGAAGAGAAAGAACATATATGTGGAGAAAATAGAAATTCATATTTTAAAACAGATAAAGATGCAACTGCAATGATGTTAAAAGAGGATTATTATTCTAAACTTAGTCATGATTTTCATGCAGCATATAATGTTCAAGTATTAGTATCTAATCTACTAATTGTAATGTATGGGGTATATCAAGATAGAACAGATTATTATACATTTACGCCTTTATATGATAATTATTATAATATGCTAGGCACTGGCGGATAATATCCATTGACTTTCAGTCACATAAATCCTTTGAGGACTAGCCTTTGTAAATAAAAAGTAGTAAGATAAAACAGAGGTGAGAAAGATGCAAAAAGGAGCCCACACACAGTATGATGTGCAAATACATGTAGTATGGATAACAAAATATAGAAAGAAAATATTAACATACAAAATTGCGTATAGATTAAAAGAGCTACTGATGCAAGGTTGTTCGGCAAAAGGAATAACAATAATAAGAGGTAATATACAACCAGAACATGTGCATTTGTTGTTAAGTATTCCACCAACCTTGTCAGTAGCACAAGTAATGCAATATCTAAAAGGAAGAAGCTCTAAAAAGTTACAAGAGGAATTTCCAAAATTAAGGAAGCAATTTTGGGGACAACATATGTGGGCGACAGGATATTTTTGTAGAAGTGTAGGGCAAGTAACTAGACAAACTATAGAAGAATATATTGAAAATCAAAAGAATGGAATAGAAGATATATTTGTAAATGATGGCAATAGTATGCTTTAGCATAGAAGGAGTTCCACTCCTCACATCAAACCCTGTACTTTCAGTGCAGGGTGGTTGATATATTATGGAACTTATCCAAAAAATGCAGTTGGAGATTCTGGTTATGGTATTTATACCAATTACAAATATCTTAGGGAGCACAACATAGGTAACTATTTGAAGTTTCAACAATGGAGTGGTGAATCTAGTGGCAAAAGGCCTCAACTTTTTTATACATTTGATGATGGTATAATGTGTTTAAATACTAATATTGGAAAAGAAATATCATTTAAAACCAATACCGCTCATCAAAGAGTCAAAGATACAAAACTCTATATATTTGAAGGTTGCAATAACTGTAACTATTCATATGTATGCAAAAAAAATATAAAAAATAAAGATGAAAACTTTAGAAAAGTCGAATTAAATCCCGACTATGAGTTATTGAAAGAACAGGCAAGAAATAACCTATTGAGTCCAAAAGGAATTGAAATAAGAATAAATAGAAGTATTCAAGTTGAAGGAACATTTGGCCAAATTAAGAACAATATGAATTATGAAAGAATAAGAAGACGCGGGTTAAAAAATGTTTCTTGTGAAGTGATGCTTGAGTGTTAACATAAGAAGATTGCTCGATTCTTTTGAAAAGAGTAAGTTTAAGGATAATTATTGGGACACACCTAATAATTTACATAAAGAGACCTTTCCATATGTAAAGCAAAAAAAAGAGACTGTCAAGAAATCAATTATTTAATTTCCCAACAGCCCCTTTTATTTATAAAGATAGTTTTAATAAACAAATTTCTTTGTCTCTACATAATTTAATGATATAATACTTGCGAGGAGTGATACCTATGTTTAAATTAGTATCAAAATTTAAGCCAAGTGGAGACCAACCTGAAGCAATAAAAGAATTAGTAGAAGGAATAAAAGAAGGTAAAAAAGAACAAGTTTTATTAGGAGCGACAGGAACAGGTAAGACTTTTACTATGGCAAATGTAATTAAAGAAGTTAATAAACCGACTTTAATTCTTGCCCACAATAAAACTCTAGCAGGACAACTTTATTCAGAGATGAAAGAGTTATTTCCTGAAAATAATGTGGAATATTTTGTCTCATACTACGACTATTATCAACCGGAAGCTTATGTTCCTAGTACTGATACTTATATTGAAAAAGACTCATCTATAAATGATGAAATAGATGAATTAAGACATGCTGCAACCTCTGCCCTATTATCATCAAAAGATACCATCGTTGTTGCTAGTGTCTCTTGTATCTATGGTATTGGAGAAGTAGAAGAGTATAAAAATAAAATGTTAACTCTAAGAGTAGGAGAAGAAATAGAGAGAAATGAAGTTTTAGTAAAGCTTGTGGAAATGCAATATGCAAGAAATGATTTAGACTTTCATCGTGGTACTTTTAGAGTAAGAGGAGATGTCTTAGAAATAATTCCTACTAATCAAAATCAAACAGGTTATAGAATAGAGTTCTTTGGTAGTGAAATAGATAGAATTAGTGAAATAGATGTCTTAACAGGAACAGTAATCTCTAATAAGAAAAATATTAGTATATTCCCAGCTAGTCACTTTGTAATTAGTGATGATAAATTAAAAGAAGCGATTAAAAGGATAAAAAAAGAGTTACAAGAACGTTTAGAAGAACTTAAGAGTGAAAATAAGTTACTAGCAGCAGAACGCCTTGAGCAAAGAACTAACTATGATATAGAGATGCTAGAAGAAACAGGATTCTGTCATGGTATTGAAAACTATTCAGCACCTATGGCAGGACGTAAACCAGGTGAAACTCCTACAACTCTTATGGACTTCTTCGGTGATGATTATCTTTTAATAGTAGATGAGTCCCACGTAACCTTACCTCAAGTAAGAGGAATGTATAATGGTGATAGAGCAAGAAAACAAAATTTAGTTGACTATGGATTCCGTTTACCTAGTGCCCTTGATAATAGACCTTTAAAATTTGATGAGTTTGAAAAGAAGATAAAGCAAGCTATCTATGTATCTGCAACCCCAGGTGATTATGAACTTGAAAAAACACATGGTGAGTATGTTGAACAAATCATTAGACCTACAGGACTACTTGACCCAACTATTGAAGTTAGAAAGACAGAAGGACAAATAGATGACTTAGTAGGAGAGATAAATGAGCGTATTAAGAAAAATGAAAGAGTCTTAATTACAACTTTAACTATTAGAATGAGTGAAGAGTTAACTAACTACTTAAAAGACTTAGATATAAAAGTAGCATACCTTCATACAGAAATTAAAACTCTAGAACGTTTGCAAATTATTCATGACTTAAGATGTGGTATCTATGATGTCGTTGTAGGAATTAACCTTTTACGTGAAGGAATAGATATTCCTGAAGTATCCTTAATCGCTATATTAGATGCCGATAAAGAAGGCTTCCTAAGAAGTGAGCGAAGTCTTATCCAAACAATAGGACGTTGTGCTAGAAATGCTAATGGCCATGTTATTATGTATGCAGATAATATAACAGACTCTATGGATAAAGCCATTAAAGAGACAAAACGTCGTCGTGAAATCCAAGAAGCTTATAATAAAGAACATGGTATTGTTCCTAAAACAATAGAAAAAGAAATAAGAGAAGTAATAAGTAATGTTGATACTAAAGACTCTGCTAAACCTAAGAAGAAATTAACTAAACAAGAAAAGATGTTAGAAATTGAGCGAATTGAAACTGAAATGAAAGAAGCAGCTAAGAACCTTGACTTTGAACGTGCCATGGAATTAAGGAATGCTTTATTTGAAATGAAGAGTGAATAGTATATTTTCCACAGAAACTGTGAAAAAAGTATAGAAGATAAAAAGATTATCAACAATATTTGTGGAAAAAGTAATATTTAAAACATTTATTAACAAATATATGGTACAATTCTATTAGAAAGGAAGAGATATAACTGTGGATAAAATAGAACAAGCTAGAATGAATGCTATGGATATTTTTAAAGAGGTTAAACCAATTTATCAAGAAAACCTTAATAACAATTTTGATTTAGATGAGTATACAAAAGAAAGATTAACAACCAATGTTATTAACTTAAGGATGACATAATTAAAGGAAATGTCATTCTTTTTGTTTATTGTATCAAAATTTTATTTTTACTTTTAAATTATGTCACTATGAAAACAAGTTTTTATTATTATTTTTTAAACTTTATTAAAATGTTTTTCTTTGATTTATATGATATCTATTTTTAGAATTAGCATTTCTTTCATTTTTTCTTCCAGGTTTTATTGGAACTATATATTGCATAATAGCTTCCATAAATTTATCCATCATTTCTGCACGTTTATTACTATCTTCTTCTAAGAAAATATAAATTAATGTATTTTTGAATATTCCTATTGCCATATTATTATTTATTTTTACTTTATTTTTATATTTAAACTCTAAAACAACTTCATTACCATCATTAATAAATGACTGAAGCATATTGGCTACTAATACTTGACTATATATATCTTGCTTGATTAATATCTCTTTACTACTTGTTATGCATTCTATTTTTAAATTATTTTTTAAATGTTTATAATTTAATTCTATTTTCCATCTTAAATTATAAAGTTCTTTAATATCTTCAGTAGAAAATTCATTTGGATCCAAATTAGTTAATAAATATTCTATTTCACCTGTATCTAAAATAATTTTTACACATCTAAGTTTAATTGTATTTCCATTCATATAATATTTATATAATTCAGGATCTTTATCTTTATAATATCTAATTCTGTTATATTCATATTTTATTTCTATACTTTCATCATTAGTTTTCATTGCTTGATTTTCTTTTTCATATACTGCCGAAGAAATTCTAATTAAAAATAATTCTTTATTTTTTATTGCCTGATAGAAAAAACTCAAGTTTTTATAGTTTCTATCTGCTATTGATATTGATTTAAATTCTCCTAATATATTTTTACTCTTTAATGTTTCTAAATGCTTTTTAAACATTTCTGGTTCACTATAATTATATGGACTTACAATTGTATCTAAAGTATATTTATTTAATACATCATAACAAGTTGAAACTGTTACTCTTGCACATTGATTTTGTAACTTACCATTATATTTTTCTCTTGCTTTTGGGGTATTTGGTATTTCAAAATCACTTCCATCTTGATGTGAACCCCAAATGGTAGACATCAAATAAAAAATCAAGGGCGAACGAAGTGAGTTCATCTAGACCCTTGATTTTTATTATGTAATTATAATATTTATTCAAATAAAGCTTGTCTTTATTTGTTATCAATTAATAAATTAATCATGTATAGAACATCTTCTGCATATTCAACAATATTAGAATCAGGTTCTCCCATATCTGGACATATTTGATTATATAATTTATAATCATATCCACCATTATCTTTTAAATACTCTATAACTGTTTCTAATTTATATTTTAATTCATCATTATTTATCATTTTTCTTATATCCTTTCTTTTTATTAACTTTCTTTCCTTTAATTCTAGTTGTATTATAAAATTCAATCCATTCTTCAACTAATTCTATGTAATTTTCTAAAGATGTGATATCATTGTTATACAAAGTTTCCTTTTTAAGGAGAGAGTGCCAGCTCTCAATTGGTGAGTCATCTATTGGAGTACCTTTTCTAGCCATAGAAATAGTAATACCATTAGATTCACAAATTGCTTTGTATTCATAAGATGTATATTGGAATCCTTGATCGCTATGCAAGATTAATCCAGATACATCTTTTCTTTTTGATATCGCTTCATTTAAAGTATCCATAACAAGTTTATTATCATTTCGTTTAGATATTTTATAAGCGATTACTTTTCTATCATATAAATCAATTATTGTTGATAAATATGCCCTAGAACCTTTAAATATAAGGTAAGTTACATCTGTATCCCAAACTTTGTTAGGTGCATCAGTAGTAAAATTCCTATTTAACAAATTTGGTTTAACATTATCTTCAATTCTTTCGTTCTTATTTTTCTTCTTTGATTTCCTAATATAGTTAGGCATTAAATTATATTTTTTCATTATTCTTAAAACCTTCTTTCCATTCATTACAACATCATATTTGATTTTTAGGCCTTCCACAATTCTACGATACCCATATGTGCCTTTAGAATCATCAAATATTTCTTTAATTATTAAATAATCATAATAATCAGGATCTTCCTTATTTCTATATTTATAATAAGTTTTAGGACTTATTTCTAATACGGCACACATATTGTATAACTTATAATTATCTCTATATAGATTAATAAAAGTTACTTTTTCTCTCGTTGTGCCTTGAGGAAGGCCTGGTATTTTTTTAATATTTCATATCTTTCTTTCCAATCTTCCTTTGTTAAATTTTTCTCCTTTGGACGCCCACGTTTCTTCCCAGTGTTTAATTCTGGATGATTCTTTTTCATTGTCCAAGTCATTACAGTTCCAGATGGTATTTCATATTGCTTAGCCACATATCTGATAGACATCCCAGAATTAATCTTAGTCATAATCTCACTTTTTAGCTCATCGGAATACTTTGAATATTTTTGCCCTTTTAAAGCCATAACAAAACACCTCCTTTCGGAAGTGTATTTTATCACAAAAGAAATTGAAATGATTTTTTTATTATTGTCTACTCTAAGGGGTGCATTTCATCTATTGCTTTTAATACATACCCTTTATATGTTTTTACTTCATTTGAAAATTTATGATAAAAATCTTTTAATGATTCTTGAATTAAATATGTAAAAGCTTCTGGATTTAGTTTTTCTCTTTGTTTAAAAAATCCTGGTGAACTAATATTTTGTACATCATTTATACTATTAAAATTCAATATTTCCATTTTTGTTGATAATCCTCTCTTATTAATTTGATATAATACTATATCTTGTGGCGTTACTTTCCTTTTTCTTGTAAAATCTTTTTCATTATTTTTACAATAACTTACAAAATCTTCTGAATCAATTCGTTCTTTTGTTTTATCTACATTATATTTCTTATAACCCATTGGTACCTCTTTTCATCCTTTTTTTAATCATAACAAAAAAAGACAAAAGATTAAATCCTTTATCTTAATTTTTCTTAAGTTAATAACATTGGATTAACAACTTTCTTTAATAGAACTAGCGAAGAAGTTTTAAAAACATCTCTATTTAAATATCAAGCAAGGTTAGTAAAACAAGAAAAAAATAATGATATAGGTAATTTTAATATAGAAGTTCCTATTATAACTAAACCACAATTTGCAAAAAATGAAAAATTATATTTATTATCTTTATATATTGATAAACTAGTAGAATATGACTTTGAAAGCTTAGGATTAACTAGCATAGATATTATAAAGAAATATATATCTTATCGCAATATTGATGAAAATAAGGTATATGATACTACAGATAGAAGTAGTCGTAGTGATAATTCATATAGTTTAAAGCTAGGTTTTTCACCACTAAAACTCTGTATTAAAGAAAATCAACATAATAGTAAAATGAAAGTATATAGTAATATGATAGAAGAATAAAATAGTAACACTGTTAAGCATTCCTATTTTTTTGTATATATTAATCTTTTTGACATCTCAGTTTCTTGTTCTTCTCCTGTAAAAGTAATAGTATCCATCTGCATAGGACATAAATGATTAAGAGGATGAAGAATTTTAGGTGAAGAGTTATGCATTTTTACAATACCACCACTAATTAATATATCTGTTCCCGTATCAAGTGTTCTAAAACCTCTAACTTCTTTAGGAAGTATTTCTTTCTTAGGACTAATAATTCCTGTTCTAAAGTTTCCAATTCCTAAAGGAATACATCCATCGTGGTCATGACCTCCAATTAATAAGTCATATTCTTTTAATAATTCTATATTATTATTTAACTTAGCATATTCTGGAGAGTGAATTAAACCAATATTAACAACATCTTTAGGTAAGTTTTTATATAACTCTTGATGATTAACAAAATCATCATAAAAAGATTCTAAATCTTCACAATGAGTTTTTCTAGCATTTTTATAATAATAATCAAAAGTCTGCATATAGCCCATAAACATAACATTATCATCTTTATAACAATCATTATTTAATAAATGAACATTTTGAATTTTACTAATTTCATCCCAGTACTCTTGATTATAAGAAATATACTTTTTATCTTCCTCTTCAATAACATAATCATGACTACCTAAAATAATCATAGTAGGTGCTATACTAGCAGAAGCCTTTATCAAGTCCCTTAACTCTTTTCTCTTATCATCTTTATCTAATTCTTTAGGACTATCAACCAAATCACCTAAGAAAGCATGATAATCAGCATTTTCTTTTTCTAATTGATATTTTATAGGGTCAAGCTTCCTATTATCAACTAATCTACTTACATGTAAGTCTCCTAAAGCTACTAATTTAAAATTGTCTTTAACTTTGTCATTGTATATTTTTAAATCTCTAATTTGCAAATAATGATCTGGACATAGTATCATATATAATTTCCCCCTCAAATAAATAATGAACATATTATATCACATTATTATAAAAATATCAAAATCTCTTGACTAAGAAAGAAGTTTGTGGTAATGTATGCTTAAGCACTGAGAAGTGTTTTTCTTTTAGAAAAAAATACAAAGGAAGATGTGTATATGGCAAAGAAAAAAGAAGAAACTAAAGAAATGAAAAAAGACTCTTTAAAAGAAGTATCTAAAAAAGAAACTAAAAAGACTTCTTCTAAAGGAAAAAAGAAAGAAAAGGGAAATATATTTGAAAGAATAGCTAACTTTTTTAGTGGTGTTAAAACAGAGTTTAAGCGAGTAAAATGGCCATCAAGAAAAGAAATGGTTAAATACTCTATTGCAACAATAGTATTTATTATCTGTTGTTCATTATTCTTCTATTTAATAGATGTAATATTAGCAGCACTACACTCATTAGGTAAATAGAAAGGAAACATGATTATGGAAAAACAATGGTATGTCGTTAATACTTATTCAGGACATGAAAAGAAAGTTCAAGAAAAACTTTTAATGCGTGCTGAATCTATGAATATGCAAGATTATATATTTAGAGTAATTGTTCCAGAACAAGAAGAAACCGAGATTAAAGATGGAGTAAAAAAGACTAAAGTAAAGAAACTATTCCCAGGATATATCTTAGTGGAAATGATTATGACAGATGAAGCTTGGTATATAGTCCGTAATACTCCAGGAGTTACAGGCTTTATCGGTTCAAGTGGTAAAGGTGCTAAACCTACGCCATTACAACCTAGTGAAGTAGACCATATCTTAAAGAACATGGGTATTAGCAGAATTGATATTGATAAAGAATTACAACCAGGAACTAAAGTTAAAATCATCGGTGGACCATTTACAGGAATGTATGGAGTTATCGAAGAAGTTGATAGTGCTAATGAGAAAATTGTTCTTAATGTTGACTTGTTTGGACAAGAAACTCAAGTTGAAGTTGAATTAACACAAATAGAAAAAGCATAAAAGTCTTGTCAAACAAGAAAAATTATGCTATTATTTAGGGGCTATATTAATTTGATATAGATTAATATTAGTGGGAAGCAAAAAGTGCATTAAATGCAAAATATCAAGATTTAACATTCTTGATATTGAAAAGCTACTATAACCACTCGCGAAAACGAGTAAGAAAGGATGTGTTTTTCGTGGCAAAGAAAGAAGTTGTAAAGAAAATTAAGTTACAAATTCCTGCAGGAAAAGCAACACCTGCTCCACCAGTTGGAACAGTTTTAGGACCTGCTGGAATCAATTTACAGGAATTTTGTACTAAATATAATGATGCAACAAGAGATAAAATGGGAGATATTTTACCAGTTGAAATTTCTATTTATGATGATAGAAGCTTTGACTTTGTAATTAAGACTCCACCAGTTCCATTCTTAATTAAGAAGTATGCAAAAATCAATAAAGGTTCAACAAAAGGAAAGAATGAAACAGTTGCAACACTTACAGACGCTCAAGTAACAGAAATAGCTGAAATAAAATTACCAGATTTAAACTGCTATGATTTAGAAGCTGCTAAGAAGACAGTAATTGGAACAGCTAAAAACATGGGTGTTGCCGTAGAAGAAAAGAAAGAAGATTAAAAACTAAACATATAGGTTATACCTATGTGGGAGGATGTAACACTAATTGCTTACCCGAATAACCACATAAGGAGGAAAAATAATGAAAAGAAGAAGTAGAAAATATAGTGAAGCTGCTACTAAAGTAGAAAAGAATAAACTATATACTAAAGAAGAAGCCGTAAAATTAGTTAAAGAAACTAGTATTACTAAGTTTGATTCTTCAGTAGAAGTTGCAATGAACTTAAATCTTGATACTAAAAAAGCAGACCAACAATTACGTGGTGCTATCGTTCTACCTAAAGGAACAGGTAAAACAAACCGTGTTTTAGTTATTGCTAAAGGTGATAATGCTAAAAAGGCTGTGGATGCAGGAGCAGACTATGTTGGAGACCAAGATTACTTAGATAAGATAGCTAATGAAAATTGGTTTGAATTTGATACTATGATTGCAACTCCAGATATGATGCCTTTACTTGGTAAATTAGGACGTATCCTTGGACCAAAAGGATTAATGCCTAACCCTAAAACAGGAACAGTAACAACAGATGTTGCTAAAGCTGTATCAGATGCTAAAGCAGGACGTGTTGAATATCGTACAGATAGTTTTGGTAATATCCATACTATCATTGGTAAAGTATCATTTACTGAAGAAGACCTATTAGCAAACCTAAATGCTGTAGTTAGTCAAATTATTAAAATTAAACCTGCTACAGTAAAAGGAGACTATATTAAAAATATATCTATTTCATCTACTATGGGTCCTGGAATTAAGATTCAAATTAATTCTTTTGACAAATAGAAGATTATAGAATATAATAAGAAAGAAATCAGTTAACAAGTACCCAAGACAGTAGGTAAAAACGTAAATCCTACCGAGGACTAATTTTTATAAATAAAAGTTCTTGGGGGTAGTCTCAAGAACTTTTAAATTATTAAACGGTGCTATAAACTGACTAAAAAATAGGAGGGAAAATATGGCTAATCAAAAAATCTTAGCAAAGAAGCAAGAAGTTATTGATGAAATTAAAGATAATGTTAATAATAATGCTACTTTTGTATTATTTGATTATCGTGGTCTAACAGATGCTGAGATTAAAGAGCTAAGACGTGCCTTAAGAGATGCCGGAGCAAGTTATAAAGTATATAAAAACACTTTAATGGCTAGAGCTTTTAAAGATTTAGATATCGATGTAACTTCTGCTTTAGAAGGACCAAGTGCATTTGCTTATAGTACAGACCAAATAGCTCCAATCAAAGTATTATCTGATTTTGCTAAAGCCCATGAAGCATTAACATTAAAGATTGGTTATGTTGATGGTGAAGTTGCAGACGAAGCAAAACTTGCTGAATATGCAAAGATTCCATCAAGAGATGGCTTACTTACTATGCTTGCAGGTGGTATGATAGGACTTGTTCGCGACCTATCTATCTGCTTAAATTTATATAGTGAACAAAAAGAAAAAGAAGAAAATTAATTATAAGGAGGAAAATAAAATGGCAAAATTAACAAAAGAAGAATTTATTAGCTCATTAAAAGAAATGAATCTTTTAGAAATTAAAGAATTAGTAGATGCAATGAAAGAAGAGTTTGGTGTAGATCCATCAGCTGTTGCAGTTGCTGCTCCAGGAAACACAGCTACTGAAGATGCTGGACCATCTACAGTTACAGTATCAATCACTGATGCTGGAGCTGCTAAAGTTGCAGTTATCAAAGTAGTTCGTGAAATTACAGGACTAGGATTAAAAGAATCTAAAGATTTAGTTGACAATGCTGGTTCACCAATTAAAGAAAACATTTCTGTTGAAGAAGCTAATGAAATTAAAGCTAAATTAGAAGAAGCTGGTGCTACTGTTGAAGTTAAGTAGTTAGCATCAACTTCTTTTTTTGTAAATTTCTATACTTTTATGCTAAAATTAAGATAAGGAAGGTGAAAAAATGGAAAAGAAAAAGAGTAAAACGGTACTTCATGTTTTTGTAGGGATACTATTAGGAATAATAATTTGTGGAGGAGTAGTATTCGCAACATACAGTCTAGGTTATCTAACATTCGGGACACAAGAAGAAAATAGCAACGTTACTGAAGAAGATAATACTATAGAAGATAATGATACAACTAATCATGAAGATTTTATTAACAACTTAGGATTTGACCAGTCAAAAATAACTAATAAAGATGCAAATAATTACACATTATCTAGAGAGTTTGATGGCATAGTAGCTATTTTAGATGAATCAAAGACTATAGTAACAATTAGGTTTAATTCTAATATTACTGGTGGCTTTGATATGTACTTGCCTGACGGATATGATGATGAATACTTTAATACTACTAAAGAAATACAATTTTCTAAACAACTTAAAGATATTTATATTGGAGGATTTGGTACAGATTTTAGTAATGATACTATTTTGTTTTTAATGGAAGATGGAACTGTAGAATACTTACCAGTTAGAAATAATTTACAAACAGATCCAAACAATTTAAAATCATATGGTTCGCTACAAGAATTAACAGATATAGTTTTATTTTATGATTCTGCTAAAGAAGGAATAGGATCAACTATATTGGCTCAAAAGTCTGATGGTACAATATATGATTTACAACCAATAGTAAGTGCAACAGGGAATTATAATTATTAATAAGTGAAGTTAAGTAATTAGCTTCTTTTTGTTTTAACTAAATAATCGCAAAGTTTACACTTATAACTTATTTTGTCGTTTTCTTTTCTTTTTGTTTATGATCTGGTTTTAAACACTTTGAGCATATAAAAACTCTCTTATTTCTTTATATATCAAGGATTAAGAGAGCTTTCTATTGTCTTAAAAAACTGCGTACAATTTTTACTTTTTTATTTGAGTAAAAATTTTTTTGAATTTTTTTATATCAATGACTTCATAGTCAGTTCTAAAGTCAAATTTATCATGTAAATCATCCGTTAAGTCAGTTCTAGTATAATTTGGAATATATGAATCTTTATTTTCTAATTTCATATTCATTTCTTTTAATGTATCTATTATTTCTGTAACAGTATATTTTTCATCTAATTCTTTTTCTAAATATCTATAAACAATTAAGGCTAAAAAACAAGTAGTAAAGTGAGCCTTAATCATATCTTCTTTTCTATGAAATACTGGTCTAGATTTAAATTCACTTTTCATAATTCTAAATGACTCTTCAATTTCCCAACGACTATGATTTACTTTTACTATTTCTTCAACTGGATCTTCTAAATTTGTACATACGGCATATAAACCATCATACATAGCCTCTTGGTTAATAATGTCTTGATTTATTTCAAAATGTTTTTCTTCTGCAACTTCACCATCTTTAGTAGTGTTAATAGTAGTAATAAATCTTTTAGAATCATTCTGTTTGGCTTTGCCTATTTTTTTAGGATTAGTTTCTATTAATTTTAAGGCTCTTTGAATTTGCCCTTCTCTAATTTTTCTTTGATATTCTTGGTATTTTACTGAGTAGGTAACTATTAATCTTTGTTCTAGTCCATTTTCATTAATCCATCTTTCTTTGTAGAAAGTATCATCATAAAAATTTTTCATTAATTCGTTGTCATCTCTTAATTTAGAAATATCATATACTTTATCACTACCTGGTAATTTCCAACCTTTAGTTAAATCCAATGACCACTCTTTTAAATGCTTTTTCATTTTTTTTAATGATTGAGTAGTTATAAAACATCTACCTTCTATGTTATTAAATTTTCTGTTTTCATTAGATGCAAGACCTGCATCTGTACAAACAACAAATTTTGCAAGATTAAAATCATCAAGAATTTTTTGTTCTAAAGGTTGTAGTGTTTCTTGTTCATTAGTATTTCCTGGAGTTATATTAAATGCTAGTGGAATTGCATCTCCATCCATAAATAGTCCCATTTGAACAAGTGGATTAGGTCTATTTTCTTTAGATTTACCATATTTTCTAAAGTCATCTTCTTCTTCAATTTCAAAGTAATAATTAGTACAGTCATAATATAAAATTTTGTTATTACGTTTACAATATTTTTGTGTATTTTTATAAAGTTCTGACTGTATAAAGCCCATTTCTTTACTAATGATAGGCAAGGCTCTTTCTATATGTTGATATTCAAAATTAGGCTGTTCAATAAAATTTTTAGATAATTCTAAAGTTTTAAGCTTAGAAGCAGGATAAATAATTCTAGAAAATATTAATTTAGACAAAATATCATTCAAATCGAATTGGAATTTATATTTATCTTGAATTTTATTGGCGATTTTATTTAAACCTAATTTATAATAAATACATTCTAAAAAAAGATAACCAACATTAAATGAACAACGACAATTTTTATCAATTAAACGTGTTGGGTCTTTAGTAATAATAACTGGTAATTTTTCTTCTTTACTTTTCAAATTTAACTCTTTTACATAGTTATCTAACCATTCTAAAGGGTCCATGTCACCGGCTCTTTGTTTAAGCTTGTCCATATTACCAATATTTTCATAAACGCAAGTTGTTCTTTTGCCATTGATGTTAGTAATATCTTTAATAATGGCATAATGGATTGAATTTTTAGATTTAATTTTTCTTACTCTCATATATCATCACAATGCAATTATATCATTGTACGTGTATTGTACGCAAGATATAAATTAAAAATTTGACAAAAAAATAACCATTTTTCAATGGTTTCCGCAGTTTTTATATTTCGCAAGTGTTTAAAACCCGGATCAACTATATTGGCTCAAAAGTCTGATGGTACAATATATGATTTACAACCAATAGTAAGTGCAACAGGGAATTATAATTATTAATAAGTGAAGTTAAGTAATTAGCTTCTTTTTGTTTTAACTAAATAATCGCAAAGTTTACACTTATAACTTATTTTGTCGTTTTCTTTTCTTTTTGTTTATGATAAACTTAATAATAGAGGAGGTATAGAAATGGCAAAAAAGGAGAAGAAAAAAGGCAATATATGTCTTAATATCTGTATTGGGTTATTACTTGCACTATTTATTTGTATAATAGCATATATTGGTGTATATAGTGCTAATTTAAAGGTACATAGTGAAGAAAGTAATAAAACTGAAGAAATTGAAGATAATACAGAAAATGAAGATCAAAGTTACGCCTTAGATTTTGATACTAGTAATATAAAGAATGGAGGAGAAAGTTCATACACTTTAGCAAATTATAGTGGCACTATTAATGTTAGTATTGATAAAACAGGTAAAGTTGCTACATTAAGTTATAATAGAGCTACTCTTTCTAATACCTATCTATTAAATTGGGACCTAACTGGTGTAGAAGAAGGTGTTTTAGAAAGTCAAACAATAACTTTTAATAACAAAGTAAATGATGTTTTATTTAGTGGTATTGGACAAGATAGAACAGGAGATGTTATCTTATTCTTAATGGAAGATGGAACAATTGCCTATATTCCTGTATATCAAACCTTATCTACTAATGGAGTAGAAGGACTTACAACATATCAAACTATATCAAATGTTAAAGATGTTGTTAAATTCTATACAGCTAATATTACATCTGGAACAAGTAGTAGTGTTACAGTGCTAGCTCAAACTAAAGATGGAACCCTTTATGACCTAGCTCCTATGATAAATAATACAAGTAATAACGAGTAGAAGAGGAAACAAACCTCTTTTTCTTTTAAATTAAACTTGTTATAATTGATTAGAAGGAGAATGTTATGAAGCTTAAAATAATTTATTCAAAACGAGAAGACGGAATTATGTCAGATGATAAAATGTTTTATCCAAATCTAACAGAAGAGGAAAGGAAAAGTAAGTTTAAGTTAAATAAGAAGAACTTTTTACAAAAACATAATTTAAATAATGTCAATATATTAATACCGGTTCAAAAAACAATTTATGAAGAACAAGACGAAACCTTTAATTATAAAGATGGAACCTATGAAATATTAACAAAAGAAAATGTTATGAAATATTTAAATGGTGAGAAATACTTTCATGATGATTTTTTAATTATGGATAGCAGTATAAAAAATATTTTAGTAGCAGATAAGGTTGCAGATTGTCCTATGTTAATTTTACTAGCAAAAATAAATGAAGAAAACTGGATGCTAGCTATCGCTCATTGTGGAGGTGAATATATAAATAGATTACTGCCCCAACAAATGTTATCTGCCTTAGTAAAAGAAAGTAATGTTGATAGCAAAAATATAGAAGCCTATCTTACTCCTTGTATTTCAAAAGAAAGTTATGTTTATGACAAATATCCTCCAATTGCCACAAATAAAGATGCATGGAAAAATGCGATTGAAAAAAGAGAAGAATTTTATTATATAGATTTAAGAAAAGCTATTGTAAATCAATTATTAGAAAAAGGACTAAAAAGAGAAAATATTACAGTTTCAAACAAAGATACAAGAACAGATGATGATTTTTATTCTCATGTTGCCTATAAGAAAGGAAATATAAGTAAAAATGGTAGATTTATAGCAGGCGCCGTTTTTCTTGATTAAATATTAATAAGTAAATATATATTAAGTGGTAATGACTATTTTTATAGATAAAAAAATGTTATACTAAACAAAAGGAAAAAAATAATGGAAGAAAAATATGATGTTTTGAATGAGCAAGGAGAGTTTACAGATAAAGTTGCAACAAAAAAAGAATGCCACGAAAAAGGTTTGTGGCATCGAGCAGTTAATGCTTTAATAATTAATAATAAGGATGAAATACTATTACAGAAAAGAAGTGCTAATAAAAAAATATGGCCAAATAAGTGGGATGTATCCTTTGGAGGACATGTTTTGGCAGGAGAATTTGGAATACAAACCGTGATAAGAGAAGCAAAAGAGGAACTAAATTTATATATAACAGATAATGATATAAAATATCTAGTATGTGCTACAGCCATAAATATTGATACAAATATCATTAACAAACAATTTAATGAATATTACTTAATTACTAAAGAAATAGATTTATCTAAAATTAAGCTTCAAGAGGATGAAGTATCGGAAGTCAAATTTTTTACTATAGAAGAAATAAATAGCATGATAAATAACAATTATAAAGATATAGCTGAAAATAAAGTGGCATGGAGTCTTCTTGAAAGAATTACAAATAATAGACTCTAACTTTATAAAGTTAATCAAGAACAGTAGTAATTTTGCTGATTAGATATGATTACTAACAGATATACTACATTTTATTATTTATAATCGCTATGTACTAGAATTTGCGTGATAATTATAGTCGCTATATATTACATTATAGTCTAATCCACTATAGTTATTATATACATTAGAATATTTAATGTTAGATGTCTTACTAATAGTATTCTTTTCAATCACTTCAACTTGTTCTAATATCTCAGTTGTATAATTTAAATATTTGTCAAACATATACCAGTCTAAATATCCTTGAAGATGGTTTGTTGAAACACCATGGAAATTAGACAAAAACACTTCTAATCCAGAATGTAATGAGTTAATATTTGCTAAACTATCTCCATCTTCATTTGTATATGTACCAGACTTTATTTGAGTCAGATTCCAATCGTTTTCTTTGGCAACGCTTTCATATGAACTCTTACAATCTGTTATTAATTCAGAAACATTTTGCAATTTTGAAGTAAGAGAATTTCTAGCCATTTCTGAAGTAATAGGTCCATTACCTACAATTTCAAGAAAAGTATTATCATACTCATCTATAGCACTTTCAACACAAACTTTATGGCTATTAATTCCTCTTTTACCATTACCTTTTGATTCTCTTGGTTTTGAAAATCGTGGCATATTTTTTTGTTTAGTACCTTTTAAATTTATTGATATATAATATTCATCAACTTCTACTCTGCCATGAAGTTTAATATTTTCCCTTATTTTTCTAAGTACATCTAATATTTTATGCCTTAGAGTAAATGCAGTAGTAACTGATATACATACTAATTTTGCTGTCTTTCTAATGGAAAATTTATCTCTCATACATTCGAAAAACTTTATAAGTTGTTTATACGTTAAATGAGTATGATGAAAAATAGTATTAGATAAATCATTAAACCTTTTATCACAATCTTTACATTTATAAGTTTGAATACCTTTTTTAGTATGTCCGTTTTTAACAACATTACAACTATTACAAATAGGACAGCATACTATATTTTTTTCATTCTTTACTATCTCATAAATAACATTACTACTTTTTTCTTGTTGATTTAAAAGTAAAGTTAATTCCTTAATTAATTTTTCTGCTTGATGTGGTAATAAATTTTCTATATTTAATTCTTCTAACATTTTAAATATACCTAAAAAGTATTTTTGATTAGCCAGCCTTATTATATTCATTTGTCTAGGATGAATTTAAAATTGACTGGCTAATCAAAAATACTTTCCTTTCAAATTCATCCTAGACACTTTTATTATATCACTTCTTGTTCTATCACGCAAATTCTAGTACATAGCGTTTATAATAGCACTTCCACAATTTATTCAAATAACAATGTTAACAAGAATAACATGTTATTAAAATAGAGCATTATCTTATTTTAAACTGTCAAATGGCAATTTTAGAGAAGAACTTCGAAAAAAGTGTTGACGAAATAGGAAAAATAGTGTATTATAACACTACGAAAGGAGACAAACTATATACTTTTAGTATAATGGCTTGTCTCTTTCTTTGTTTAGAGGTGATGTTAATGAGTCATTATTTTGAAAATGACCAGAATCTCCCTAGTAATTTAAAGAAAACTACAACAACCATTTTTAATCAGAACTTTATTTTTTATACGGATAATGGTGTCTTTGCCAAACATGGTCTAGACTATGGTAGTAGATTACTTTTAGAGTCTTTGCCATATGACGAATTAAAAGGACCAATACTCGATGTTGGTTGTGGTTATGGGGTACTAGGAATTGTTGTTAATAAGAAAACTAACTTAGAAGTTGATATGATAGATGTTAATAAAAGAGCATTACATCTATCAAAAAGAAATATTAAAGAAAATAAATGTACTAATATAAATGTATTTCTTAGCGACTGTTATCAAAACGTCACTAGAAAATATAAAACTATTATTACAAATCCACCGATTAGAGCAGGTAAAAAAATAGTTTATGATATCTTGCTTAATGCTAGAAGTCATTTGGAGCCTGATGGTGTAATGTATTTAGTAATAAGAAAAGAACAAGGTGCTAAGTCGACAATTTCCGACTTAAAAAAATACTATGATGTAAGTATTGTTAATAAAAGTAAAGGTTTTTATATAATAGTTGCAAAAATGTGTTGACTTGTTGATGAGTTTGTGTTAATAATATAAATTGGCAATGTATTATTTTTTGGAATAATAAATGTAAAAAACTATGGTAATGGGGTGAATTTTAGTGTCATATAAAATTGTAAAATATGGAAAAAAACGTGAAAGAAGAAATTATTCAAGAATAAGAAATACTTATGAGCTAAAGGATTTGTTGGAAATCCAGAAAAAATCATATGATTGGTTTATTACAACAGGAATAAAAGAAGTTTTTGAAGACTTATTCCCAGTTGAAAACTTTTCAGGTACACTATCTTTAGAGTTTGGTGATTATCATTTTGAAGAACCAAGATATTCAATTAAAGCTAGTAAAGATAGAGAAACCACTTATGCAGCACCACTAAAGGTAGAAGTGCGTCTTTTTAATCGTGAGACAGGTGAAGTAAAAGAGCAAGAAATCTTCCTAGGTGATATGCCTATTATGACTGATAGTGGTACATTTATAATAAATGGAGCAGAACGTGTTGTTGTATCTCAATTAGTTCGTTCTCCAAGTGTATACTATAATAGAGAAATCGACAAAAATGGTCGTGAGTTAATCACATCACAAATTATTCCTACACGTGGTACATGGCTAGAATTTGAAGCAGATGCTAGAGATGTATTATATGTAAGAATAGATAGAACTAGAAAAGTAACCTTAACAACATTATTACGTGCTTTTGGTCTTTCTAGTGATGATGATATCTTAAAACTATTTGGTGAAGATGACTTCCTTAAAAATACTATTGCAAAAGATGCAACTAAGAACTTAGATGAAGCCTTAATTGAAATCTATGAAAAATTAAGACCAGGTGAACCTGCAACACTAGATTCATCTAAAAACCATATCATAACAAGATTCTTTGATGAGTTTAGATATGATTTAGCAAAAGTAGGACGTTATAAATTTAATCGTAAATTAAATATTGTAGACCGTTTGTTAAATCAAACCCTTGCTGAAGATATAGTAATTGATGGTGAGATTAAATATCCTAAAGGAACAGTTGTAACTAAAGATGTTTTAGAAGATTTAAGAGAAATCTTTAAAAATGGTTATGGTGTAGAAGAAGTAAAGATTAATGATGAACTTGATACATATAACAAAATTCAAAAGATTACAATTCTTGACCCAAATGATAAGAAGAAAAAACTAATTGTTATTGGTAATGACCAAACAATAGATTCTAAACGTCTAACAATATCAGATGTATATGCAGCCGTATCATATTACTTAAACCTTCTACATGGTGTAGGTAATTATGATGAAATTGACCATTTAGGTAACCGTCGTATTAGACAAGTAGGAGAATTATTACAAAATCAATTTAGAATTGGTATCTCTCGTATGGAAAGAGTTATTCGTGAGAGAATGACTACTCAAGAGATGGAAGAAGTAACTCCTAAGACATTAATCAATATTAGACCAGTTACCGCTGCTATGAAAGAATTCTTTGGTTCATCTCAATTATCACAATTCATGGACCAAACTAACCCTATCGCTGAACTTACTAATAAACGTCGTTTGTCAGCTTTAGGACCAGGTGGATTATCTCGTGATAGAGCAGGTGTAGAAGTACGTGACGTTAATGCTTCTCACTATGGTAGAATCTGTCCTATCGAGTCACCAGAAGGACAAAACATTGGACTTATAACATCATTAGCAAGTTACGCTAAAATAGATGAATATGGATTTATTATGACTCCATATCGTAAAGTAGAAAACTGTAAGATAACAGATGAAGTAGTTTACTTAACAGCAGATGAAGAACAAGACTATATCATTTCTCAATCAACAGTTAATACTAATGAAGATAATGTTATTATTGATAAAACAGTCGCTGCAAGATTCCGTGATGAAAACATTCTTGCTAAACCTGAACAAGTAGATTACATCGATGTATCACCTCAACAAGTTGTATCAGTAACAACAAGTTGTATTCCATTCCTAGAGCATGATGATGCAACTCGTGCTTTGATGGGTGCTAACATGCAACGTCAAGCTATGCCATTATTAAAAACAGAAGCTCCATTCATTGGAACAGGTGTTGAACATATCGCTGCTAAAGACTCAGGAGTATGTGTTATCGCTAAAGCTGATGGTATCGTTGACTATGTAGATGCTAAGAAAATCATTATTGCTAATGCTAAAGGTAAAGATACATATTACCTTGCCAACTTTGAACTTGCAAACTCTAGTATCTGTTCACATCAAAGACCAATTGTTAGAGTTGGTGATAAAGTTAAGATGGGTGATATTATCGCTGATGGTAATAGTTGCGACCAAGGAGAACTTGCTTTAGGTAAAAACGTTGTAGTCGCTTTCATGACTTTCAATGGATATAACTATGAGGATGCCGTAATCCTTAATGAAAACCTAGTTAAAGATGATAAATATACATCACTTCACCTAGAAGATTATGAGATGCAATGTCGTGAAACTAAACTAGGACCAGAAGAAATTACTCGTGACATTCCAAATGTTAGTGAAGAAGCTAAGAAGAACCTTGATGAAAATGGTATCGTTACAATTGGTACTGAAGTTAAAGAAGGAGATATCTTAGTTGGTAAAGTAACTCCTAAAGGAATGGCTGAGTTATCTAGTGAAGAGAAACTATTACATGCTATATTCGGTGAAAAGACTCGTGAAGTTAGAGATACTTCCCTTCGTGTACCCCATGGAGGAGATGGTATTGTTCATGATATCAAGATTTATTCTCGTAAAGATAACGATGAACTACCAGCAGGTGTATCTAAAGTAATAAGAGTTTATATCATTCAAAAACGTAAAATTCAAGTAGGAGATAAAATGTCAGGTCGTCATGGTAACAAAGGTGTTATTTCCCTAATCTTACCTCAAGAAGATATGCCTTACTTACCAGATGGACGTCCCGTAGATATTATGCTTAACCCACAAGGTGTTCCATCTCGTATGAACTTAGGACAAATCCTAGAATTACATATGGGTATGGCTGCTAAGAAGTTAGGTGTACATATCGCAACACCAGTCTTCGATGGTGCTCATATCGATGATATTGAAGAAATCATGGCCGAAGCTGGAATGGACCCTGATGGTAAAACCGTTCTATATGATGGACGTACTGGTGAACCATTCGATAACCGTATCTCTGTTGGTGTAATGTACATGATTAAACTACACCACATGGTAGATGATAAACTACATGCTAGAAGTACAGGACCTTACTCCTTAGTAACACAACAACCACTTGGAGGTAAAGCTCAATTTGGTGGCCAAAGATTTGGAGAAATGGAAGTTTGGGCTCTATATGCTTATGGTGCTGCCTATACTCTTCAAGAAATGATGACCGTTAAATCAGATGATGTCGTTGGACGTGTTAAAGTCTATGAAGCCATCGTTAAAGGAGAAGAAGTTAATAGAGCAGGAGTTCCAGAATCATTTAGAGTATTAATGAAAGAGTTCCAAGCTTTAGGACTTGATATCTCAATTATTAATGAAGAAGGAGAAAGCCTTGGCTTAAAACAAATAGAAGAAAGTGATGATGAGGTAGAAGAGCCTTTAAATGAAGAAGTAAACATCACTAAAATAAATACAGAAGAGACTAAAGAAGAAAATCCTGAAACAGAAGAAACAGATGAGGCTTCTTTAGAAGATGAAGAACAGCCTGATGAAGAATTAATAAATGTAGAAGACGAATTAAGTAAAGGAGATGAGGAATAATGATAGAAGTAAATAAATTTGATGCTATTAGAATTGGTATCGCTTCTCCTGAAAAAATTCGTGAATGGAGTTATGGTGAAGTAAAAAAACCAGAAACAATTAACTATCGTACTCTTCGTCCAGAACGTGATGGCTTATTCTGTGAGAAAATCTTTGGACCAACTAAAGATTATGAATGTGCCTGTGGAAAATATAAAAGAGTTCGTTATAAAAATATTGTATGTGACCGTTGTGGTGTCGAAGTAACAAAATCTAAAGTAAGACGTGAGAGAATGGGACATATTGAACTTGCTAGTCCTGTCTCTCATATCTGGTTCTTTAAAGGAGTACCTTCAAGAATGGGACTTGTTCTTGATATGAGTCCAAGAGACCTTGAAGAAGTATTATACTTTGTTAGTTATGTAGTAATTGATAAAGGAAATGCTCCTCTAGAGAATAAACAAACTCTATCTGAAAAAGAATATCGTGCCTATTATGAAAAATATGGTAACGGTTTCAAAGTAGGTATGGGTGCTGAAGCGATTAAAGAACTACTTAAGAAAGTAGACTTAAAGCATGATATTGATGTAATTAATAAAGAACTAGAAACTGCTCAAGGACAAAAGAGAACAAGACTATTAAAAAGACTAGATGTCCTAGATGCATTCTATCGTTCAAATCAAAAACCAGAATGGATGATTTTAGATTGTATTCCTGTAATACCACCTGAACTTCGTCCAATGATTCAACTAGATGGTGGACGTTTTGCAACAAGTGATTTAAATGATTTATATCGTCGTGTTATTAACCGTAATAATCGTTTAAAGAAACTAATAGATTTAGGCGCTCCTGGTATCATTATTCAAAATGAAAAACGTATGTTACAAGAAGCAGTTGATGCTCTATTCGATAATGGGCGTCGTGGTAGAAGTGTAACAGGTGCCGGAAATCGTGCTTTGAAATCACTTTCAAGCATGTTAAAAGGTAAACAAGGACGTTTCCGTCAAAATCTATTAGGTAAACGTGTTGACTATTCAGGACGTTCAGTTATCGTTGTTGGACCATCACTTAAGATGTACCAATGTGGTATTCCAAAAGAGATGGCTCTAGAACTATTTAAACCTCATGTTATTCATGGACTAGTAGAGCGAGATATTGCCCATAATATCAAAGCTGCTAAACGTCTTATTGAAAATAGAGACCCAGTAGTTTGGGATATTGTTGAAGATGTAATTAAAGAACATCCTGTCCTATTAAACCGTGCCCCAACACTACATAGATTAGGTATCCAAGCATTTGAACCAATTCTTGTTGGTGGTAAAGCGATAAGACTACACCCATTAGTTTGTCCTGCTTTCAATGCTGACTTCGATGGTGACCAAATGGCTGTCCATGTACCACTATCAGAAGAAGCCCAAGCAGAAGCAAGAATGCTAATGTTAGGTTCAGGAAACATCTTGAAACCATCTGATGGTAAACCAATCGTTACTCCAGCACAAGACATGGTTTTAGGTAACTACTATATAACTATGGAAAAAGCAGGAGAAGATGGTGAAGGAAGAGTATTTAAAGACTCTAATGAAGCCCTAATGGCTTATGAAAGACGTGAGATAACTCTTCATACAAGAGTTGCCGTTCCTGTAGATTCATTTAAATATAAACTATTTACTTCATCTCAAAAAGGTAAATACTTAATTACAACAGTTGGTAAAATTAAATTCAATGAAATCTTACCAGATTCATTCCCATATATTAATGAACCAACAGATGACAATATTCAAAATATTACTCCTAATAAGTATTTCTTACCTAAAGGTGCTAATATCAAAGAAGAGATTAGTAAAATGCCTCTAGTTAAACCTTTCGCTAAAGGTACCCTAGAAAAAGTAATAGACCAAGTATTTAAACGTTATAAAACAACAGAAACATCAGAAATGCTTGATAAGATGAAAGACTTAGGTTTCTATTACTCAACAATTGCAGGTATTACAATCTCAATGAGTGATGTTGCAACAAGTGAACATAAACAAGAATATATTGATGAAGGACAAGCTTTAGTTAATAAAATTAATAAACAATATACTCGTGGTTTAATTACTGAAGAAGAACGTCATGAGAAAGTTATTGAAACTTGGTATGGAGTTAAAGATAAAGTTCAAGCTGAACTTGAAGAAATCTCTGAAAAACAAGTAGATAACCCAATCTTCATCATGATGCACTCAAAAGCACGTGGTAGTATTTCTCAGTTTACTCAAGTTGCAGGTATGCGTGGACTAATGCAAAAACCAAATGGAGACCCAATTGAAATACCAGTAACATCAAACTTTAAAGAAGGACTATCCGTATCAGAATTCTTCTTATCAACACACTCTGCTAGAAAAGGTAGTGCCGATACAGCTTTAAAAACAGCAGACTCTGGTTACTTAACACGTCGTTTAGTTGATGTATCTCAAGATATCATCGTTAAAGAAGAAGATTGTGGTACAGAACAAGGACTAGTTGTACGTGACTTTGTTAATGAAAAAACAGGTGCTGTTATTGAAAGCTTATATGACCGTATTGTAGGAAGATTCGCTAGTAAGAAAGTAATTAATCCTGAAACTAAAGAAGTAATTGTTGATAAAGATGAATATATTACTGAATCTATCGCTGATAAGATAGTATCAGCAGGAATAGAAGAAGTTGAAATTAGGTCAATTCTAACATGTAATACTGAAAAAGGTGTTTGTCGTAAATGTTATGGTAAAAACCTTGCTACAGGAAACATTGTTGAAATTGGTGAAGCAGTTGGAGTTATGGCTGCCCAATCAATCGGTGAACCTGGTACTCAGTTAACAATGCGTACCTTCCATACAGGAGGAGTTGCCGGTGGTGAAGATATTACTCAAGGTCTTCCACGTGTTCAAGAGTTATTCGAAGCACGTAACCCTAAAGGTAAAGCAACTATCGCTGAAATTGATGGTAAAGTTACTAAAATTGCTGAAGACCATGGTAAATACAAGATTAGTATTACTAACAAAGTTGAAACTAAAGAACATACAACTAACTATGGTGCAAAACTTTGTGTAGAAAAAGGTGATACAGTATCTTGCGGTGATAAATTAACAGAAGGAGCTATCTCACCTAAAGAATTACTTGATGTAACAGACCCAATTACAACTCAAGAATACATCTTAAAAGAAGTACAAAATACTTATCGTTCTCAAGGTGTTGATATCGCCGATAAACATATTGAAATTATCGCTCGTCGTATGATATCTAAGATTAGAATCGTTGAAGGTGGAGATACTAAGTTCTTACCTGGTTCTCTTGTAAACTTTAGAGAATTTACTGAAGGTAATAAAGAAGTAATAATCAGTGGTAAACGCCCTGCTACAGGTCGTCCAGTATTACTTGGTATTACTAAAGCTTCACTTGAAACAGATTCATTCCTATCAGCAGCATCATTCCAAGAGACAACAAGAATATTAACAGATGCCGCAATTCATGGTAAAGTAGACCATCTTGAAGGATTAAAAGAAAACGTTCTAATTGGTAAATTAATACCAGCAGGAACTGGTCTTAAAAAATACCGTGATGTAGAATATACCCTAGAAGATGAGTTCGCTGATGAAGAACCTTTAGAAAAACTTGAAGATGAATTTATGGAATAGGTTACAGTTCAGATAGAAAAGACTAAATAAAAGTCAAATCTATCTTTTTTATTACTATTTTACTAGAAGATAAAAGAAAATAATAGACTGTTAATTAAAACACAATTTATTTATAATTAAAACAAAGGTAGGTATTTGATATGACAACAAAAGGATATGTAAATGATTTTTATAAACAATTTGAAGAATTAAATAAAAAGTTAGATAAAGCAAATAGTACTATCTTTAATATGTCATTAATAATATCTGAATTAAATGAGAATAATAAGAAACTTACAAAAGAACTAGAAAAGGTAAATAAAAAAAATCAAAAATTATTACTTGAAATTGAAAGATTAAAAAATAATAATGATAAAGATAGTTCTAACTCTAGTAAGCCTTCTTCTACTAATGGATATAAAAAAGTAATTACCAATAACCGCGAGAAATCAGGTAAAAAACAAGGTGGTCAAGTTGGTCATAAAGGAGAAACCTTAACTAAAGAAAAAATAGATAAAATGATAGAAAATAAAGAAATTGATAGAATAATAATAGTAGAAGAAAATAAAAATAAATTAACAGAAAATAATACACCAATTGTAACTTATGAAATAGATATTAAAGTAGAAAAAGTCTTAATAAAACATGTTTACTATCCAACTACTCCTCAAAACATTACTTCTAGTCCGGTAATATATGGAAATAATATAAAATCAATAAGTGCCTTAATGTATATGAAAGGTTCTTCTTTAGATGCAATAAAATCACTACTTGGTGAATTTACTGATAATAAATTAATTCCATCAAAAGGTTCTATATACAGTTGGATTCATGGACTATCAGATGTACTATCTAATACAGAATATGAAAAAATCAAAAAAGAATTATTAAATAGTCTCGTTTTACATGTTGATGAAACTCCAATCAAAATTAATGGAGAACAGTATTACATACATAATATTTCAAATGATAAGTATACTTTACAATATGTTAGTAAAAAAAGAGGTGAAAAAGCGATAAAGGACTTTGGACTTTTAAAGCAATTTAATGGTATATTAGTCCATGACCACTTTATCATGTATTACAATTATGGAAGTGGAAATGCAGAATGTAATGTTCATGCTTTAAGATATTTAAAAGGAGTTACAGATTTTACTGAACATAAATGGGCTAAGAAACTTTCTTCATTGTTAATAGAAATGAAGAATAGAAAAGAAGAATTAATAGCATCTGGTATAGAAAGAATTTCTGATACAGAATATGAAAGCTTTAAAAATAGATATTTAGAAATCTTAAAAGAAGGTAATCTTGAATATAAAAAAGATTTAAAAACAAATTCTTATAAAAAAGATGAGAGAAGATTACTAAATCGTTTAGAAAAATATGTAGATAATCATTTACTATTTTTGAAGAAGTTTTATGTTCCATTTTCTAATAACAGAGCGGAAGCAGATTTAAGATTTGCAAAGATTAGACAAAAGATTGGTAAGTTTAGAAGTATTGAAGGAGCGAATAACTTTGTAGTTATAAGAAGTTTTGCATCTACATGTTCTAAAAATAAAAAATCATTAAATTCTTCTTTAAAAGAGGTTTTTAGTAATAAAACAGTTCGGGTATAAAAATAGATAGAACTTGATAGTTCTACCTAATTTTTGTCATGTTCTATCTGAACTGTAACTGGAATAGTGTCAAATTTTATAAACACTATTCCTTTTTTTTATGGATTTTGTTACAATAATAAAAGAAGGGATTGGTTAAAATGCGTATAGGTGTTGATTTAGATGGCGTATTAAATGATGTAGCAGAGTGGCATTTTGCCTGTGGCTCTAAGTTTTGTTTAGAACAAAATATCAATAGAGGCTTTAATCCTAAAGGTTATTATATGGAAGAACAGTTTCACTTAACAAGTGAAGAGAACATAGAGTTCTGGCGACAATACATCTTTGATTTATTAATCGCTATTCCTGTAAGACCCTATGCCAGTGAAGTTATTCATAAACTACGAAAAGATGGACATAAAATCATAATATTATCAGCACGAGATAATCAGTACTTAACTCATCAGTATAGTGGCATGATAGATTACTATGTTAAAGCTTGGCTTGATAAATATAATATTGAATATGATGAGATAGTAATTAATACAAGTAATAAAAGAGAAAAATGTTTAAGTATAGGCCTTGACCTGATGATAGAAGATAAAGCTAGTAATGTTGATGATATCTCTAAGATTATTCCTGTTATGGTATTTGATGCTCCATATAACCAAGGATGTACAGGTAAAAATGTTATCAGAGTATACTCTTGGTATCAAATATATCAAGAAATTATCAATAAATTCGCTGCTGTGGAAATAATTTAATAAGAGGTGATAAAATGGGTAAACTAAATAATAGAGGTTTTGGTATGAGTACAATGCTAATATTTATAGGAATATTTGTCGTTGTCCTTATCGCTGTTATGGTTTTAGCCTATAATAATGGAATAGAAAAAGATTCTCCTGTAAAAACAGTGGAGAAAGAAGATGGTATGTTTGTACCAAGAGATGAAGAGGAGGAAGAATAATGAAAAAAGTTGCAATTAATGGGTTTGGAAGAATAGGAAGATTAGCATTTAGATTACTAGATAATGATCCAGAAATGGAAGTAGTGGCTATTAATGATTTAACAGATGCAGAACAACTTGCTTATTTACTTAAATATGATACATCACATAGAAGGTATAGAGCTGATGAAATATCTTTTGAAGGAGATAATATCGTAGTAGGAGATAAGAAGATTAAAGTCTATGCTGAAACAGACCCTAATCTCTTACCATGGAAAGATTTAGATATTGATATCGTTTTAGAATGTACTGGTAAGTTTACAAGTGAAGAGAAAGCGATGGCTCATATCAATGCCGGTGCTAAAAAGGTAATTATCTCTGCACCTGCTAAAGGAGATGTTAAAACTATCGTCTATAATGTTAACCATGACATATTAGATGGAAGTGAAAAGATTATCTCTGCTGCTAGTTGTACTACTAACTGTCTAGCCCCAGTTCTAAAAGTATTAGATGATAACTTTGGTATTAAACAAGGATATATGACAACAGTACATGCTTATACAAATGACCAAGCTACACTAGATGTTGCTCATAAAAAAGGAATCTATGCTCGTCGTGGTAGAGCCAGTGCTGCTAATATTGTTCCAGCCTCAACTGGAGCAGCTTCAGCTATCGGTAAAGTACTACCTAACCTTGAAGGAAGAATGGAAGGTACTGCTATGAGAGTTCCTGTAACTACAGGTTCAGTTGTTGATTTAGTATTAAAGCTTAATAAAAATACAACTGTAGAAGAAATTAATGAAACACTTAAAAATAATACTAATGAAACTTTAGGATATACAACTGACCCTATTGTTTCAAGTGATACAATAGGTATGCACTATGGTAGTTTAGTTGATAGTCTATTAACTTCAATTAGTGAAGTAGATGGAGAACAACTAGTTAAAGTAGTAGCGTGGTATGATAATGAAATGAGTTATACTGCCCAAATGATTAGAGTAGCAAAATACGTTGCAAATCTATAAGAGCTTTAGGCTCTTTTTAGTTTTAATAATAGGAGTAATTTTAGATGAATAGTAATGAAACTTATAATAAATTTATTAATGAGACTTTATCTGTTGATGAAATGAAAAAAATACGTAGATATTTTAAGTGAAGACGAAAGCCTTGATAATGAGAAGTTTGTTCAAGTTGGTGATAAGGGTAATTGGTACTATGAAGCCTTAATCTTAACCAAAAGAGGATACCCTAAAATTGCCGATATAATACCTAAGCTCTTTATATGGCTACAAGATATGAATTGGCCAGGTGCTGAGGAAATCTGGAAAATGCTATCAACTTTACCTCGTGATGTATTAATAGAAAACTTTGAACAAGCAGCAAGTAAAGCAGTAGAAGAAAATGATTATGGCTGGATGTATTGGTTATACGATTTTGCTAAAGAAAACAATATAAAGGCAACAGATTTAAAGAGTAAAACATTATATTCAACTATAAAAGAAAAACGTTTATAAAATGGAATTTTGGAAAAAATATGCTTTTATATTTTGGAAGACTAAACTAAGAAGAATTAACAATAGAAGATTTACTAGCTTCAAAATTTAAAAAAGTTAATGCAGAAGGCGAAAGTCATTTTTATCTTGCAATAATTACTAAAAAAAATAGATAAAGATAATTACAAAATATATATAAACGGTGAAAGAATAACTCCATTTATAAGTGTACTTGAGTTTTTATTAAGTAATTAATTAAAAGACTGGTTTGACTTTTGATAGGAACCGTCTTTTTATATTACAAAAATGTTATAGCAACAATATTGAAAAAATATAAGAAAAATACTACAATATTACTAGGAGGATTATATATGAAAAAAACTATTAAAGATTTAAATATTGATAATAAAAAAGTAATAATTAGATGTGATTTTAATGTTCCAATAAAAGATGGTAAGATTACTGATGATACAAGAATAGTAAAAAGCTTACCTACTATTAAATACTGTTTAGAACATAATGATAAGATAATTTTAATGTCTCATTTAGGTCGTGTAAAAACAGAAGAAGATAAGACTAAAAATGACCTTAGTGTTGTTGCCACTAGACTTAGTGAATTACTAGATAAAAAAGTAACTTTTGTAAATGCTACAAGAGGAGAAGAGTTAGAACAAGCTGTCGCTAATATGAATGATGGAGATATTATTCTAATGCAAAATACTCGTTATGAAGATTTAGATGGTAAAAAAGAAAGTGGTTGTGATATGGAACTTGCTAAATATTGGGCCAGTTTAGGAGACATCTTTATTAATGATGCTTTTGGTACTCTTCATCGTGCCCATGCTTCAAATGTTGGTATAAGTACCTATCTACCTAGTTGTGTCGGACTACTTGTGGAAAAAGAGTTAAATGCTTTATCTTATCTTTTTAATCCTGATAGACCATTTATGATAATATTAGGAGGTGCTAAAGTAAGTGATAAGATAGGACTTATTGAAAACTTACTACCTAAATGCGATAAAATTTTAATCGGCGGAGGTATGGCTTTCACTTTCTTAAAAGCAGAAGGCTATAATATTGGTAACTCTCTATTAGATGAAGAAGCCCTTGACTTCTGTAAAAAAATATTAAAAGAAAATGAAGATAAAATAATATTACCAGTAGATGTTATTTGTAATGATAAATATGAGGATACCGAAGGTTCTGTTAAAGATATAACAGAAATAACTGATAATGAGATGGGCTTAGATATTGGTCCTAATACTGTTAATATCTTTAAGAATAATTTGAGTAATGCCAAAACAGTTATGTGGAATGGACCACTAGGAGTTTATGAATTTAAAAATTATGTTAAAGGCACAGATGATGTTCTAACTTACTTAACAGAAATAAATGCTAAAACCGTTCTTGGTGGAGGAGATATTGTCGCTGCCGCTACCGCTTGTAACGTAACCGATAAACTATATCATATCTCAACAGGTGGAGGAGCAACTCTAGAATATCTTGAAGGTAAAGAACTACCAGGACTAAAAAATATCCCTGAAAAATAAAATATTACTAAAGGAGGAAACTTTATGAGAATAGGTCTATTTACAGATGCATATGTACCTTCTGTCAATGGAGTAGTAACTAGTGTAGAAACCCTAAAAAAAGCTCTTGAACAAAAAGGTCATACTGTTTATATAGTTACCGTAGGACAAGATAGTAAGACCTATGATTATGATGAAAAAGAGAAAATACTTAGAATTCCTGGTATCCCTTTAGGAATATATGATTATAGAATGTCTAGTATCTATCCTTTAAAAGTAATAAATAAAATAAAATCATGGAACTTAGAAATAATTCATTCTCATACAGAACTTAGTATGGGAATATTTGCAAGACTATTCGCAAAACAATATAATATTCCTTTAGTACATACCTATCACACTATGTATAAAGACTATACTTGGTATGTTTCTAGAAATATTAAATACTTTGATTTAGGATGTAAGAAAGCGGTAGAGTATTTTAGTAAATTCTATTGTGATAATACAGCAGATGCTTTCATTGTTCCAACTGTAAAGACATATCACTTATTTAGAGATGAATATCACTATGATAAAGATATATATATCGTTCCTACAGGGCTAGATGCCTCTAGATTTTATAAAGAAAATAGTGATAAGTTAAAGGTATTAAAACTAAAACATGAACTAGGTTATAAGAGAAAAGACTTTGTTATGCTCTTTGTAGGACGACTTGCTCAGGAGAAAAATGTTCCCTTTCTTTTTGATATCATTGAAAAGACTAAGAACAAAAATGTTAAACTTCTAATCGTAGGTTATGGTCCAGATGAAGAGAAATATAAAAAAGAAGTTAAAGAAAGAGGTCTTGAAGATAGAATAAAATTTACAGGTAAAGTAGCATGGGTTGATATGCCAAACTACTATCATGTAAGTAATGCTTTTATAACTGCTTCAACTACCGAAACACAAGGTCTAACAGTAATAGAAGCCTTAGCAGCATCACTTCCTGTAATCTGTATTGATGATGATGCCTTTAAAAGTGTAGTTGTAGATAACTTTAATGGACGTATCTTTAAAGATGAAAAAGAGTGCTTAGAAATAGTAGAAGAGTTATCTACTAATAAATTAGAACTAGAAAATTTAACAGATAAGGCGGAAGGTTCAGTTAAGAAATATTCTTTATCAAGCTTTGCAGATAGCGTTTTAGAAGTTTATAAAGTAGCGATTACTAAACATAATAAAAAACAATCTTTATCAACAAGACTTGTGGAAAAACTTAAAAACAAATGGAAGGATGGAAAGAAAAATGATAGTAGCCTTAAATCACAAGAGTAATTTTACAAAAGATGAGATATTAAAGTATTTAGAAGATTATAAACACTTAAATACCTATAATCATGAGATGATTTTAATACCTAGCATTTGTTACTTACCATTAATACCTAATAACATAACCTATGCTTCACAAGATGTAAGTAGTAAAACAATGGGGGCTTATACAGGAGAAGTTACTGCAAAAGCCATTAAGTCATTGGGTGCAGTTTACACTTTAATTAATCATAGTGAAAGAGCTACTAAGATGAATGAAAATCTTGATGTAAGTAAACAAAAATTAAAACAAGCTTTTTCTAATGACTTAATACCAATTATTTGTATAGGAGATACTTTAGAAGAACATGAAAGTGGAGAATATGTTGATAAAATAAAAAAAGATATGAACTATCTACTAAGTGATATAGATAAATCTAAAGACTTTATCATAGCCTATGAACCAATATTTGCCATAGGTACAGGTATTGTTCCAACTAATAATGATATTGAAAAAGTAACTACCATGTTAAAAGAAACATATCAAAAGAAAGTCTTATATGGTGGTAGTGCCAATGAAAATAATATTGATGAATTAAAACAAGTTAAAAATATAGATGGCTTTCTACTAGGAGGAATATCTTTAAAACTTTCTTCTTTACAAGAGTTTCTTGATAAGTTACAATAGTAAGCTAAAAAATTGAGAATTATGTTCAAACTAGAATTACTTAGAAAAAGGTTTTAACTATTAAAGATTAAAACTTTTTTCTTTTTCGACAAATTCTCTCTTTTTTTACTCTTTAACTATTTATCTTTCTGTTATATAATTAAGATGCGTGGTAGTATATGGAAGGAGAGAAAATGAAAAAGACCAACGTATTAATGATTGATGATAATATTGAACTAGTTAAAATGGTGAAGGAGTACTTTAAAGATAATAAAGAAATAGATGTCACTTTAACTGCAAATGATGGAGTAGAAGGATTAAACCTAATAGAAAATAACCAAGAAGATTATGATGTAATTGTTCTAGACCTTATTATGCCTAATAAAGATGGTATGAGTGTACTAAAAGATATGAAAGAAAAGAAACTAGATAAGAAAGTAATAGTTTTGACTTCATTTAATACTCAAGAAGTTATAAGAGAAGCTAGTGAATTAGGTATTAGTTATTTTATATTGAAACCTTTTGAATTAACAGAACTAGAAAAGAGAATACTAGAGTGTAGTAGTAAGAATGATTATGATAAGAAAACTATTGATATGAAATATAATAACTTACAAGTATCAATAACCAAGATATTACATGAGTTAGGTGTTCCCTCACATATTAAAGGTTATCAATATATAAGAGAAGGTATTACCGTACTTTATGAACATCCCGAAGTAATAGGTGGAATTACTAAAGAACTATATCCTGATATAGCAGAGAAGTTTGATACAACAGTATCTCGTGTAGAACGTGCCATAAGACATGCTATCGAAGTAAGTTGGAATAGAGGTAATTGGCAGTTAATGGAAGATATCTTTGGGCATAGTGTTGATATCGATAAAGCTAAACCAACTAATTCAGAATTTATTGTCACAGTCGCAGATAAACTTCGTCTTGAATTTCATCAAGATGCAATTAGGCAGTAAAAACTATTAAGACGAGCAGTAGTAGTCTTTTTATTTTGCTTTCATTTAAAAACAATTAATGGTATAATTAAAACAATGAATAAGTGGGTGATGTTATGAAAATTAATAGTAAAAAAATGAAGTATTTATCAAAAATTACTAATTCAATATATGAAGATTTAAAAATAGAGTTTTTATATCATTCTAATCATTTAGAAGGAAGTACTTTCTCTAAAGATGAATTAGAAAAACTTTTAACTGAAAAGAAAGTTGAAGGTAGCCACTCCCTAGACGATATAATTGAAACAAAGAACTCTTTAGAAGTCTTTGACCAAGTAATTAATGATAGTGGCGAAAAATTAGATAAGTTTATGTTATTTAATTGGCATAAACTACTAAAAAAAGGAACAGTTGACGATGAGATACACAATATTGGTATGTGGAAAAAATATGAAAACAAATTAAGAGGTGTAGATTTAAAATTAGCATTGCCTGTTGAAGTTGATAACTTAATGTTTAATTTATTATCTGATTATAACGAACTAGAAACAGTTACCTTAAAAGATATAGCAGATTTCCATTATAAATTTGAAAAAATTCATCCTTTCCAAGATGGCAATGGCAGAATAGGTAGATTTATTATTCTAAAACAATGCTTAGAATGTAATATTGACTTAATCGCTATAGATGATAAATATGATGATGAATATAGAAATGCTCTATATAAAGCCCAAAAAACAGGCGATAGCGAAGACTTGGTAACAGTATTTAAAAAGTGTCAAAAAAGATTAGATGAAAAATTAGAAAAGTATAAAAGTCTTTTAGAACAAGTAGATGTTGATATGCAAAATTAGTTTTAAAGATGTAAGATGTGAGCTGTAGAATTAACCCAAAATTTTATAGCTTTTTTTTCTTTTTTTAAATATTGACTAAACAAAAGAATAAATATATACTTATATTAGAAGATGTGGGAGGTGACTACACTAAATGGAACGAAAAATTAATAAATTCTTATTGAAATGGAAAACAGATTTAATAAGAAAACCCTTATTAATCATTGGAACAAGGCAAGTAGGAAAGACTTATACAGCCCTAGACTTTGGTAAACAAAACTATCAATATGTCGCTTACTTTAATACTGACCATAATACTATTTTAAAAGACTTGTTTAAAAAAGAAAGGTCTATTACCAGACTAGCAGAAGCTTTAAGTATAATATCAGAAGTTCCTATTGTTAAAAATGATACCTTATTAATCTTTGATAATGTTACAGATGAAGAGATTATTAAAGGAATAAAACTATTTGGTTATGATAAAAATGATTATCATGTTATCGCTATAACATCTAGTAGAGATTCTCTATTAAAGTTTAGAGGAGAAGAATTCCAATATAAAATCATGACCGAAATGGATTATGAAGAATTCTTGTGGGCTATAGGAGAAAAAGAAGTAGCAGAGAAGATAAGATATGCTTATGA
Organism: uncultured Bacilli bacterium; assembly: GCA_963929435.1. Classification (GTDB taxonomy): domain Bacteria; phylum Bacillota_I; class Bacilli_A; order RF39; family UBA660; genus Onthousia. The sequence continues at coordinate 36,615 of CAWVIV010000003.1, read as the reverse complement.
TAATCATAGAAGTTGTAGTGTTCATACTAAAGCCCTAGATTATTTTTATGACTATTTAATAACAGGAGGACTTCCTGAAGTAGTAGAAGCTTTTGCAACCAATAAGCACTATGGATACCTAGATAGTATTAAAGAAAGAGTCTTTGATATAAATAAAAGTGAACTACTTAATAGTAAAAACCTAATCGATATAGAACGTGGTATTGAAGTAATGGAAAGTATTCCTAAACAACTAGAAAAAGATAATAAAAAATTCCAGTATGGTGTCTTAGGGTATGGTAGACGTGCTAAAGAATTTGAAAACTCTATTAACTTCCTTGTAACTAATCAATTAGTCTATCGTTCATATAAAATAAGAGTAGCAAAGTCTCCTTTATCTAGTTGTAGAGAACTTGATAGTTTTAAATTATATTTACCAGATGATGGACTTTTAAGTATGAGATATAACTTAACTAAAGATAGATTAAGAGTAGATGAAAATGTTAAGCAAGCCCTATATGAAAATCATATCGCTCATACTTTAGTAGAGTCAGGTTATTCGCTATACTATTATCAGTCAGAAGGAAAAGCCGAAGTAAACTTTGTTATTCAAAATAGAATGGGTAAGATTATTCCTATAGAACTTGCTACTAAACAAGGTTCTAAAGTAAAGAGTCTATCAGTCTTTATGAAAAAATATATTGTAACAGATGCCTATCGTATTACAGAAAGTAACTTTTCAACAAAGAAAAATGTTAGGTATCTACCTATATATGCAATATTCTGTTTAAATGAACAATTATATTAAGGAGAGTGAAAGATGAAAAAAGTATTATTAACAATAATAGATGGTTTTGGATATAGAGAAGAAAAGAAAGGTAATGCTATAATTGCCGCTAACCCAGAAAATATTATAAATTTATGGAAGGAATATCCTCATACTACTTTGGAAGCAAGTGGTGAAGCAGTAGGACTTCCTGCAGGACAAATGGGTAATAGTGAAGTAGGACATTTAAATATAGGAGCAGGACGTGTTGTAGACCAACCTCTTATGCAAATTAATCATGCGATAGAAGATGGTAGTTTCTTTAAAAATAAAGTCTTATTAGATATCATTAATCACTGTAAAGAAAATAATTCAAGTCTACATTTATTTGGCTTATTAAGTGATGGAGGAGTTCATTCTCATATTAATCACTTCTTTGCCATGTTAGACTTATGTAAAAAAGAAAACTTTCATAATGTCTATGTTCATGCTTTTCTAGATGGTAGAGATACACTTCCAGATGTTGCTCTTAAATTCCTAGATGAATTAACTGATAAACTAAATGAAGTAGGTTTCGGTAAATTAGCAGATATTTCTGGAAGATATTATTCTATGGATAGAGAAAGAATGTGGAACGTTACTAAGAAATATTATGATTTATTAGTACATGGAGAGGGCCCTAAAATAGATTCATATAAAGATTATATAGAAGAGTCTTATAAGAAAAATATCTTTGATGAGTTCATTGTTCCTGCAAAATTAATAGATGATGGAACCCTTAAAGAAAATGATGGTATGGTAATGCTTAACTTTAGACCAGACCGTATTACTCAAACATTCACCGCTATTACTAATAAAGACTTTAAAGAATTCCCACGAGTTGACTTTAAAAATGTAAAACTAGTTACGATGATGACACCAGAACATACAGTTATCGCTACACCTGCTTTTCCACCAATGCACTTAACTAATACCTTAGGAGAATATGCTGCATCAAAAGGTCTAAAAATATTAAGAATAGCAGAAGCTAGTAAATATCCACATGTTACTTACTTCTTTGATGGAGGAGAAGAAAAAGATATTCCTAATACAGATAAAATAATCGTTCCAAGAAAAGATGTTGCAACTTATGATATGTATCCTGCTATGAGTGCTTATGAAGTAACAGATAAACTAATAGAAGTAATAGATAAATATGATTTAATCATCCTAAACTTTGCTAACTGTGATATGGTAGGACATACTGGTAAATTTGATAAAGTGGTAGAAGCAGTAAAAGCAGTTAATGAAAATATAGAAAGACTATATGAAGCAAGTAAAGAAAAAGACTTTACGATGTTTATAACAGCAGACCATGGTAACTCTGAAATCATGGAAGACGATAAAGGAGAAGTTATAACTGCTCACACAACTAGTCCGGTTCCCTTTATTATTACAGACCATAATATAAAAGAAATAAAAACAGGTAAACTAGGAGATATCGCTCCTACAATACTAAAATATATGGATATAGAAAAACCAGACGAAATGACAGGAAATAACTTGATATAAAAGTTTATCCACAAAAATGTTGAAAACTAATAACCATTAATTGGTTATTTTTTTCTCTTTAAAATAGAACTAACGTATTATATAATATAAGAAGAGAAGGAGGAAAAACTATGAAACGGATTATTTTTCATATTGACGTTAATAATGCCTTTCTATCTTGGACTGCTGTTTATCTTTTAAATCATGGCTATAAACAAGATATTAGAAAGATTCCTTCTGTAATAGGAGGAGATGAAAAGGCAAGACGTGGTATTGTCCTTGCTAAAAGTCCTATCGCTAAAAAATATGGAATAGTAACAGCAGAGACATTATATAGTGCAAGAAGTAAATGTAAAACCTTACAAGTATTTCCTCCTAACTATGCCTTTTATAAAGAACAGTCTAAGAAGTTATATAATTATCTTTCACAGTATTCCCCTATAATAGAACAATACTCTATTGATGAATGCTTTCTTGACCTTACTGGAACAACACTTCTTTATGGTAATGATTATGTATCTCTAGCCCATAAAATAAAAGATGAAATTAAAGAAAAGTTTGGTTTCACTGTTAATGTAGGTATCGGAGAAAATAAACTATGTGCAAAAATGGCCAGTGACTTTGAAAAACCAGATAAAGTACATACTCTTTATTTAAGTGAAGTTAAGACTAAAATGTGGCCATTAAAAGTAAATGACTTATTTATGTTAGGAAAAAGTTCTGCTAAAAAGTTAAATGACTTAGGAATCTATACTATTAAAGATTTAGCAGAAGCGAACATCAACCTACTTAGAAGACATTTTAAAAGTCAGGGAGATTACTTTAAAGAAGCAGCTTTAGGAATAGATTATAGTAAAGTAGAGCCTAGAAATGCTAAAAATAAATGTATTAGTATCTCAAGAACATTGCCTTATGATGTAACTAGAAAAGAAAAATTATTAAAAATATTATTTAGTGAAATAGAAGAAGTATCATTTACTTTGAGAGAGCAAAAACTATATACAGGAACTATCGCAGTTACTTATAGAAATAATTTATTTAAAAACTATTCTCATCAAATTACTTTAGATAATCCTACTAATGTAACAGAGGAAATCTATAAAGCCGTTAAAACCATCTTTGAAGCTAGTTGGAAAGAAGACCCTATTAGAAATATAGGTGTAAGATTAGGTGATTTAAAAGAGAAAGCTATTAGTCAATTGTCTTTATTTGAAGATTCTGATGTAAAAGTAGAAGATAAAGTTGAAGAAGTAATGGATAGTATTATTAAGAAATATGGTAAAGGTAGTGTTATAAGAGCTAGTAAGAAAGAAGAAGATTATAATATTGAAAGAAGAAAATAAAAAAAGTTTTTCCACAAAGGCTGTGCAAAAACTTAATTTAAAAGGTTATCAATAATGGTATTAACTTCTTTATTATCTAATATAATATCTTCATTGATAAGACCAATATCAGAATGAACATTATCTACTTTATGAAAATCAGAACCTATCGTCGTTATAAGATTATGATGTTTAGCAAAGTCATTCCAGTGTATACATTCATTAATTTTATTACCATTTCTATCTACATATATGTAATTAGCTTCAATACCATCAGGATTCATTTCTTTAACTAGATTTAATATATCATTATCGGTTAAGCCATCTTCATATTTATAAGCGACAGGATGAGCAAGAACTACTTTACCACCAGCTTCTCTTATCAAACTACTAGCTTCCATAGGACTTATAGTTTCTTTCTTTACATAGCAAGGACATCCTTCATTCATAATAGTTTCAATAAATTCTCCTCTTTCTGGAATATAACCAAAAGTTTTCAATAGTAACCTTTCATTATCTTTATTATCTACAATATTAGAAGCGATATGGGCTTTAGTAACAGCATCAATCTTATCTAAGTAATCTACATCAATGATATACCCAAGCTCTTTTAACTTTACTGCCACATTATGTAAATAAATATGTCTAGCATTTCTATTAGAGTATAACTTATCCGTCAATAGCTTATTGTTAATATCAAAGTTATATCCCAATACATGAATACCTATTCCCTTATACTTAGTAGATATTTCTACAGCGGTGATTAATTTAACATTATTCTCTTTCGCATAATTAAATAAATCATCATTATAAGCAAGAGTTGTATCATGGTCTGCAATTGCTATAACACTAACCCCATTATTAACAGCTCTATCAATTATTTCTTTAGGAGATAATTCCCCATCAGATAAATTACTATGAATATGTAAATCAATTAGTTTATTCACTGTCTACCTCCAATTAAAAAATTAAGATTATTTTAAACCTTAATTTTCATTTTATCAACTTCTTTAATAAATTCTTCATTATCAGTATCTCTTAATTTAATAATATTACTAAAACTTTTCTTTAATTTTGGTAATCTATTAGTACTAAAATATAATTGTTCATCAACCATATTTAGCATAAAATCAAACCATTTGTTAATCTCATCATTAGAATCATGTTCCAAATCAAAATAAATATCATTTATTCGCCTAGCATAAGTAGGCTGATTAAGTAAAATATTCTGTGACAGATTTAAAGGACAAATTTTTAATTTCATTCCATATACTTTATTAATTGCTTCTGTAAATTTTATATTATGAATTAATCTAGCAGTTCTACCATTGCCATCAGAAAATGGATGAATTCTAACAAATAAAAGATGAGCAAGAGAACTTTTCAAAAATGGGTTAGTATCCAAAACAGATAAAGAATTACTTTTATAAAATCTAATAAAATCATCCATAAAATGTTTAACATCTTTAGCTTTAGCGCCCCACCAAAAAATTTCTTCATCACCGCTTTGGGTTAGTCTACTAACTCTAACATCATCATCACGATATTCATCTTCCCCTTCTGGAAAAGCAAAGTTATGAAGGCGTTTAATTTGAGCATGACTCATTTGTAAAGTATTAAAAAATATATTTTTAGATAAGATATCATTTGTATTACGATAATGATGTTCAATTGCTTGTGAAGCACGCATTTCTTTGCTTAATGAATCAATAAAATAATAAATGACTGCATAGCTATCATATTTAGATAATTTTTCAAGATAATCATCAAAATCTTTATTAGTTTCTTCCATGTGTTCCAAAACGTAATCTTCTACTTTTATTTTACGAACATATTCTTCCAAAGGAAAATAATCAAATCTATTAGGATTAATACCATTAACTGGACCCATAAACATCACCTCTTTTTTGGGGCATATTATATCATTTTTTATAATAATAGTCAAACTCAACAAACAACTTCTTTATCTCATTATCTGCTTTATCAAGTAAGATTGTCAATTTTTTTGCAAAAAACTAGTGAATTCTCAAAGTAAATGCCCGTGATAAAATAAGTGGTATCAATAGACAAGTAATAACCCGTTAAGAATAGGTTATAAGGAAATGACTATAAAAAGCAGTTGATGTTTGAATTAGACAACTTATAGCCCGTTAAATATTAAGTGAAAAGAAGCCTGTTTATATGGCTTCTTTTCACTTGATATCTCTATAATCATATAAATGTTCAGTATTTAATAAATCTAACAAAGCTTCTTCCACAAACTCAATAATTAAATCATAGGGTGTTGATTTGTATTTGCAGTCAGTTTTATCTTTACAATAACATTTCATTTTTAACAGCTTATTGTCACTTAGTAAAAACATCTTTAAATTATTTTCAATAATAGTACATATTTCACTTATAATAAACTCTTCATAACTATCATAATTGTATGTATTTAGATAAAAATCTTTTATATCCCTAGCATATTCTACAATATTAGAATCAGGTTCTTTATCATATAAAGGACAAGTATGATTATAAAGTTTATATTTATAACCTCCATTTTTCTTTAAATATCCAATAATTGCATCTATTTTAATAATAAATTCATCATTTTTCATAATGTTATATTTGCCTCCTCAATTTCTTTTTTATCAAGATATTTCTTGATATTGTTAATATTTTTTTCGCCTAATAATTTAGGTACAAGTACCACTTTATCATCATCTATTTTTTTCAAATTCAGTTTATCTAGTACATCTTTTGATATATAATTTTCTACTAAATCAAAAGGACATTTACCATCTAAACTTTCTCTATATAAACTGTTAATGTGAGAACACAATAAATCCAAATCTTTTTGAGTATAACATTTTAATGATACTCCTTTAGGAATAACCCTTCTGATAAGTTCATGATTATTTTCTATATTTCCTTTTTCATAAGATGAATAAGGATGACAGTAAAATATATTAGCATTGGGTAATATTTCTTTTAAGTCATCTAATCTAATAAATTCTTTGCCATTGTCTGTTAAAAGTATTTCAAATATTTTTTCAATTATTTCATTTCCTAATATTTCTTTTAATAACTTTAGTTTGTTAGAAATCTCTTTGGCAGTTTGAGAAGTTAATTTAAATATAAGAATAAACTTAATATCTACAATTTCAATAGTAAAAAACACAGGTGCATCATTTTCTTTAATACCCTCAACGGTATCCATTTGTGTTTCTATTGCATTAGGATTTTCTTCTTTGTATGAGTTATAATCTTCATAAGTATGTCCCTCTATATCTCTTTTATAAGATTTATCCTTAACTTCTTTTTGTTTAGTTTTTCTACATCTTGGCAAATCAGATTTTTTTAAGGCGAGTTGTCCTCTTTCTATTTGTTTATAAATAGTACTTATTTTAAAATTAAAACCTCTTTTGTTTATAACAATAAGTGCATGGTATATTGATTTGCAATTTAATACTAATACTTTAAAATCATTGTTTAAAATCTTTAATTCTAAAGGTGTATATCGTAATTTACTTCTATCTTTTTTCCAAGAATTTACATATTCATTATTTGCTTCAACTGCATTATAATAATATCTAACATGTCTACAATATTTTTTCTTTTGGCAACCATTGCAGACATGTGGAGAAGAGATTAAGTTTTCACACAATTTAATCTCTATATTTTTGCAAGTTTTATAACATTCGTATGTTTTCATTGAACAATTTACATGTTTTAAACAAGGATGATCATAATTAAATGTAGAAGGAAAAGTGGCGATTCTGTGCTTCATTATTTCTTTTCCTATATTAGATCTGTCTCTTTGTAATTCATTAGATATTTCTGTTATAGTTTTACTTTCATTAAGTCTTTCTTCAATAAGTTTTCTTGTTTCTAAGGTGAAGTGAACATTTGTTACTTTCTTTTTCATATTAATCTAATATTCCTTTCTTTGCTATTTTTTTGAACACTTACCTATATTTAAACTCTCATATGGCATCATCTCCTTATTAAGCTTATATTAATTAATAAAAAGAATTTAGACAACTAAATACCCACTATAAGCATAATAGCTTCTATTATTACTTCTATAAGTTATTAGACAACTAACTGCACGTTTAATTAGACAACTAAAAACCCGTCCTATACTAAGACGGGCATTTACTTGTAGAATTCAGATTTTGGTTACAGTTCAGATAGAAAAGACTAAATAAAAGTCAAATCTATCTTTTTTATTACTATTTTACTAGAAGATAAAAGAAAATAATAGACTGTTAATTAAAACACAATTTATTTATAATTAAAACAAAGGTAGGTATTTGATATGACAACAAAAGGATATGTAAATGATTTTTATAAACAATTTGAAGAATTAAATAAAAAGTTAGATAAAGCAAATAGTACTATCTTTAATATGTCATTAATAATATCTGAATTAAATGAGAATAATAAGAAACTTACAAAAGAACTAGAAAAGGTAAATAAAAAAAATCAAAAATTATTACTTGAAATTGAAAGATTAAAAAATAATAATGATAAAGATAGTTCTAACTCTAGTAAGCCTTCTTCTACTAATGGATATAAAAAAGTAATTACCAATAACCGCGAGAAATCAGGTAAAAAACAAGGTGGTCAAGTTGGTCATAAAGGAGAAACCTTAACTAAAGAAAAAATAGATAAAATGATAGAAAATAAAGAAATTGATAGAATAATAATAGTAGAAGAAAATAAAAATAAATTAACAGAAAATAATACACCAATTGTAACTTATGAAATAGATATTAAAGTAGAAAAAGTCTTAATAAAACATGTTTACTATCCAACTACTCCTCAAAACATTACTTCTAGTCCGGTAATATATGGAAATAATATAAAATCAATAAGTGCCTTAATGTATATGAAAGGTTCTTCTTTAGATGCAATAAAATCACTACTTGGTGAATTTACTGATAATAAATTAATTCCATCAAAAGGTTCTATATACAGTTGGATTCATGGACTATCAGATGTACTATCTAATACAGAATATGAAAAAATCAAAAAAGAATTATTAAATAGTCTCGTTTTACATGTTGATGAAACTCCAATCAAAATTAATGGAGAACAGTATTACATACATAATATTTCAAATGATAAGTATACTTTACAATATGTTAGTAAAAAAAGAGGTGAAAAAGCGATAAAGGACTTTGGACTTTTAAAGCAATTTAATGGTATATTAGTCCATGACCACTTTATCATGTATTACAATTATGGAAGTGGAAATGCAGAATGTAATGTTCATGCTTTAAGATATTTAAAAGGAGTTACAGATTTTACTGAACATAAATGGGCTAAGAAACTTTCTTCATTGTTAATAGAAATGAAGAATAGAAAAGAAGAATTAATAGCATCTGGTATAGAAAGAATTTCTGATACAGAATATGAAAGCTTTAAAAATAGATATTTAGAAATCTTAAAAGAAGGTAATCTTGAATATAAAAAAGATTTAAAAACAAATTCTTATAAAAAAGATGAGAGAAGATTACTAAATCGTTTAGAAAAATATGTAGATAATCATTTACTATTTTTGAAGAAGTTTTATGTTCCATTTTCTAATAACAGAGCGGAAGCAGATTTAAGATTTGCAAAGATTAGACAAAAGATTGGTAAGTTTAGAAGTATTGAAGGAGCGAATAACTTTGTAGTTATAAGAAGTTTTGCATCTACATGTTCTAAAAATAAAAAATCATTAAATTCTTCTTTAAAAGAGGTTTTTAGTAATAAAACAGTTCGGGTATAAAAATAGATAGAACTTGATAGTTCTACCTAATTTTTGTCATGTTCTATCTGAACTGTAACAGATTTTGCAAAAAACTTTCAAAAAATGCTTGTATTCTTGCGTTTTCTATGCTATTATTAATTACGTGTGACTGCTTAGATGTGGGAGGTTGTCGATACACCAGGAAGAGTTGTTAACTGGTTATCGGGTTATTCACACGGAGCAAGTCTATACTAGATATAGGCGAAGGGAGGACGTAAATAGTGTCAACACAAAAGATTCGTATTAAGTTAAAAGCATATGATCATAAGATACTTGACAATGCTGTAACTAAAATTGTTGAAACAATTAAAAGAACTGGAGGAGATATAGTTGGACCTGTACCTCTACCAACAGAAATTGAAAAATTCACAATTTTAAGAGCTGTTCACAAATATAAAGATAGCCGTGAACAATTCGAAAGAAGAACGCACAAGAGATTAATTGACATTAAGAACCCAAGTAAAGAAACGATTGATGCTCTAGCTCATCTTGATTTACCAAGTGGTGTCGATATCAAAATCAAAACAATCTAAAATAGGAGGAGTTAAAAATGAAAGGAATCTTAGGTACAAAAAAAGGAATGACTCAAGTATTCACTACTGATGGTAAACTTATTCCTGTAACTGTTGTAGAAGTTGAACCTAATGTTGTAACACAAATCAAAACTAATGAAACAGATGGTTATGAAGCAATTCAATTAGGTTATAAGACAGTTAGAGAAAAACTAAGTAATAAACCAAAAATGGGTCATACCAGTAAAGCTAATACTGAACCTAAGCGCTTCTTAAGAGAAATAAAAGGCGTAAATGTAGCTGATTACACTTTAGGACAAGTATTAGATGCTAGTGTATTTGAAGCTGGCGAAATTGTAGACGTTAGTGGAGTAAGCAAAGGAAAAGGTTTCCAAGGTGTAATCAAACGTCACAATCAAAGTCGTGGACCTATGGGACATGGTTCACAATATCATCGTGGAGTTGGTTCTTTAGGAACAATGAGACCGATGCACGTATTAAAAGGTAAGAAATTACCAGGACAAATGGGTAACGTAAACTCTACTGTTCAAAATCTTGAAATCGTAGCAGTAGACTTAGAAAATAATGTAATTTTAATTAAAGGTAATGTTCCTGGACCAAAAGAAGGATTAGTTGTAATTAAAACAGCTGTAAAGAAACCAGGTAAGAAAAACACTGCTAAAGACTTAATCACTTATGAAGAGATGAAAGAAGCAGAAACTACTACAGAAGTAGAAGAAAATACTAATACTGAAGAAGTAGTAGAAGAAGCTACAACTACTGAGTCTGGCGAAGCAACAAACGAATAATCATCACTACCTATAATTAAATTTATTAAAGCGTAGTGAAAGGAGGAAAAAAGTATGAAAAAGATAGATCTTTTAAATCTTAAAGGTGAAAAAGTAAATGAATTAAAATTAAATGAAGAAATATTTTCTATTACCCCAAATGATAAAGTATTATATGATGCAATTATTTTAGCAAGAGCATCATTGAGACAAGGAACACACTCTACTAAAAACCGTTCAGAAGTTAGCGGTGGAGGACGTAAACCTTGGAGACAAAAAGGAACTGGACATGCACGTCAAGGTTCAATAAGAGCTGTACAATGGGTAGGTGGAGGACGTTATGGAACTCCAGTACCAAGAGATTACAGTAAAAAACAAAACCGTAAAGAAAGAAGATTAGCATTAAAGAGTGCTTTAAGTCATAAATTTAATGATAATGAAGTAATCGTTATGGAAGAGTTAACATTTACAACTCCAAAGACAAAAGAAATGATGACTTTATTAAACACATTAAAAATAGCTGATAAGAAAGTACTATTTGTAGTAGATGACTTTACAGAAAATGTAATATTAGCATCTAGAAACATTCCAAATGTTGCCTTAATAGCAGCTAATGAATTAAATGTTTTAGACTTAGTTAACTCTGATGTAGTAGTCTTTACAAGTGAAGCTATTAAAAAGATAGAGGAGGCTCTTAAATAATGGATACTAAATACTTAGAAATAATTAAAGCTCCTGTTATCACAGAAAAAAGTGGAACTCTAGGAGAGAAAAATCAATATGTATTTAAGGTTTCTTCTAAAGCTAATAAAATTGAAATTAAACAAGCTATTGAAAAAATCTTTAAAGTACATGTAAAAGAAATAAGAACATTAAATGTTAAACCTAAAAAAAGAAGAGTTGGTCGCTATACTGGACTTACAAATAGATATAAGAAAGCTATTGTAACTCTAGCTGATGGTGAACAAATTGATCTTGGTTAGAAGGAGGAACTAAAATATGGCAATAAGAAATTATAAACCTACTACACCAGGACGTAGAGGAATGAGTACTCTAACAAATGAAGAGATTACTAAATCTACTCCAGAGAAAAGCTTAACTGTAACACTTAAGAAAAACTCTGGACGTAATAATCAAGGAAAAATAACTGTTCGTCATCAAGGTGGCGGAGTTAAGAGAAAATATCGTATTATCGACTTTAAAAGAGATAAGAAAGATATCGCTGGTGTTGTAGCAAGCATAGAATACGATCCAAATAGAACCGCAAACATTGCATTAATTAACTATATGGATGGTGAGAAAAGATATATCATCGCTCCTAAGAACTTAAAAGTAGGAGATAAAGTAATAAGTGGTGAAAACGTAGATATCAAAGTAGGAAATGCTCTTCCTATTATGAATATTCCAGTAGGTACTGTTATTCATAACATTGAACTTCGCCCAGGTAAAGGAGCAGCTTTAGCAAGAAGTGCTGGTAGTTCTGCTCAAATCCTTGGACGTGAAGGAAAATATGTAATGATTAGATTATCAAGTGGAGAACAAAGAAAAGTACTTGGTACTTGTATGGCTACAGTTGGTGTTGTTGGTAACGAAGATGCAAGCCTAGTTAAACTTGGTAAAGCAGGACGTAAACGTCATATGGGAATTCGCCCAACAGTTCGTGGTTCTGTTATGAACCCTAATGACCATCCACATGGTGGTGGTGAAGGACGTGCTCCAGTTGGACGTAAGGCACCTCTTACTCCATGGGGTAAACCTGCTCTTGGATATAAAACAAGAAATAATAAAAAGACAGACAAATTTATTGTACGTCGTCGTAATAGTAAATAGGAGGATAAAATATGGCTAGAAGTTTAAAAAAAGGACCTTATGTATTTCCAAGACTATTAAAAAAGGTTCAAAAATTAAATGAAACTGGAAAAAAAGAAGTAATTAAAACTTGGTCACGCCGTTCTACTATCTTTCCTGAATTTATCGGCCACACCTTTGCAGTTCATAACGGTAAAGAATTTATCCCCGTTTATGTTACTGAAGACATGGTTGGACACAAATTAGGAGAATTTGCTTTAACTCGTAAAAATGGTGGACATGGCTCTGACAAAAAATAATAAAACTAGGAGGAGTTAGAAAATGGAAGCAAAAGCAATCGCTAAAATGCAAAGAATATCACCTATCAAAGCTCGTTTAGTAATCGATACTATTCGTGGTAAAAAAGTAAGTGATGCTCTAGCAATATTAGAAAATACAAATAAGAAAGCTGCTATCCTTACTAAGAAAGTTTTAAATTCAGCAGTTGCCAATGCCGTTAACAATAATGGTATGGATGCTAACAATTTATATGTAAAGGAAGCACGTGTAGATGCTGGTCCAGTAATGAAAAGAGTATTATTTGACTCACGTGGCCGCATCGGACATAAAGATAAAAGAACAAGTCACATCGTAATAACAGTGGCTGAAGCTACAAAATAATAAGGAGGAACTATAATGGGACAAAAAGTTAATCCAAACGGACTAAGACTTGGCATCAACAAAGATTGGGAAGCTAAATGGTATGCTCCTAAAGGTGAAGTATCTAAAACATTAGTAAATGATATTAAAATTAGAGAATACCTTGAAAAAAATCTTAAAAATGCAGGAATTGCCAAAGTCGAAATAGAAAGAACTCCAAAGAAATGTGAAGTTTCTATTCATACATCACGTCCAGGTGTTATCATCGGTCGCGGTGGAGAAGAAATTACAAAACTTAAGGATAAACTATCAAAAGTCGTTGGTGAAAATATTCAAATATCAATAGTTGATATCAAAAAAGCTGACCTTAATGCACAATTAGTTGCAGATTCAATTGCAAGTCAAATTACAAATAGAGCATCATTTAGAATGGCTCAAAAACGTGCAATTAGAAATGCTATGAAAGCAGGAGCTAAAGGTATCAAAACAAAAGTATCAGGACGTTTAGGTGGTGCTGATATGGCTCGTAGCGAAGGATATACAGAAGGAACTATCCCACTACATACATTAAGAGCAGATGTTGATTATGCTACAAGTGAAGCAGATACAACATATGGTAAAATTGGTGTAAAAGTATGGATTTACAAAGGTGAAATCCTACCATCAAAGAATAAAGTAAGTAAAGATACTAAAGAAGTAAACGAAAGAAAAGAAAGAAAAGCTAAAGGAGGTAATTAGAGTGTTAATACCATCAAGAACTAAATATCGTCGTGTTCACAGATTACCTTACGAAGGCAAATCAAGAGGTAATCGTGAATTACACTTTGGTGAGTATGGATTACAAGCTAAAGAAGGAGCATGGATTACAGCAAATCAAATCGAAGCAGCTCGTGTTGCCATGACTCGTTATATGAAACGTGGTGGTAAAGTATGGATAAACATATTCCCACATATGCCACTAACTAAAAAGCCTATCGGTACTCGTCAAGGTAAAGGTAAAGGTAATGTTGAAGAATGGGTAGCAGTAGTTAAAGAAGGAAAAATCATGTTTGAAGTAGCAGGTGTTTCTGAAGAAGTTGCTCGTGAAGCATTAAGACTAGCAAGCCATAAATTACCAATAACTTGCAAATTTGTAAAGAAAGAAAGTAGAGGTGTCGAAAATGAAGGTTAAAGAAATTAGAGAATTATCAAATGAAGAAATCAATGCTAAACTAAAAGAATCTAAAGAAGAACTATTCAACTTAAGATTTAGTGGCGCAATGGGTAACCTAGAAAAACCTTCTAGACTAAGAGAATTAAGACACCAAGTAGCAAGACTAAAAACCGTTTTAAAAGAACGTGAGAAAGAAGAAAAGGTTGATTAGGAGGTAAGTTATGGAAAAGAAAATGACACATGAATTAGTTGGTAAAGTTGTTAGTACAAAAAACAATAAAACTATTACAGTTTTAGTTGAAACACATAAAATGCACCCAAAATATCACAAAAGAGTTAAATCATCTAAAAAATACAGTGTACACGATGAAACAAATAAAGCAAAAGTAGGAGATGTAGTTAGAATAGTTGAAACTAAACCTATTTCTAAGACTAAACATTTCTACTTAAAAGAAATCGTAAAAGAAGCAGTTATTCTATAACTCTTAAGGTAAAGGAGGATAATCTATGTTACAACAAGAAAGTAGATTAAAAGTTGCAGACAACTCAGGAGCACGTGAATTATTAGTAATCAGAGTGCTAGGAGGAAGTCATGTTAAAACTGGAAATATCGGAGATGTAGTTGTTGGAACCGTTAAAAATGCTATACCAAATTCACCACTTCCTAAAGGTAAAGTTGTAAAAGCTGTAATCGTTAGAAGTAAAAGAGGAGTAAGACGTGAAGATGGTAGTTATATCAAATTTGATGATAATGCATGCGTAATCATTAGAGATGATAAAAGTCCAGTCGGAACTCGTGTCTTTGGTCCAGTAGCACGTGAACTTCGTGATAAAGACTATATGAAGATAGTAAGTCTTGCGAAAGAAGTACTATAAGGAGGAAAGTTATGAAGTTAAAAGTTGGAGATAAAGTCGTTGTTATAAGCGGTGCTGATAAAGGTAAAGAAGGAAAAATCATCAGAACACTTAGAAGCGAAAATAAAGTTATTGTAGAAGGAGTACATATCGTTAAGAAACATCAAAAACCTACAGGAAATAACGCAGGTGGAATTCTAGAAATAGAAGCACCAATTGACGCATCTAATGTTATGATAATTGATCCTAAGACTAAAAAAGGTACAAGAATTGCTCATACAACAGATAAAAATGGAAAAAAAGTAAGAATAAGTACTAAATCTAAAGAAGTACTAGATTAGTGGAAGGAGGTAACAAAATGACATTAAAAGAAAAATATACTAAAGAAGTAGTTCCAGCTCTTATGAGTAAATATGGTTATAAATCAATAATGGAAGTACCAAAACTAGAAAAAGTTGTTATCAATATGGGTGTTGGGGATGCTACTACAAACTCTAAATTATTAGATGCAGCAGTATCAGACCTTGAAAAAATCTCAGGACAAAAACCAGTAGTTACAAAAGCTAAAAAATCTATCGCTGGTTTCAAGATAAGAGAAGGACAAAAGATTGGTTGTAAAGTAACACTTAGAAGTGATAACATGTATAACTTTGTTGATAAACTAATATCTATCTCACTTCCACAAGTTCGTGATTTTAGAGGAATTAATCCAAAATCTTTCGATGGTCGTGGTAATTATACCTTAGGTATAAAAGAACAATTAATCTTCAGTGAAATAAACTATGATGAAATAGTTAAAGTACGTGGTATGGATATTATATTCGTAACAACTGCTAAAACTAATGAAGAAGCATATGACCTATTAAAAGGTTTAGGACTTCCTTTTAGAAAGTAATGGAGGGAAAAAGATGGCAAGAAAAAGTATGGTTGTAAAACAAAGTAGAAAGCCAAAATACAAAGTACGTGAATATACTCGTTGTTCACGTTGTGGCAGACCACATGCAGTTATGAGTAAATTTGGAATCTGCCGTATTTGCTTCCGTGAATTGGCTTATAAAGGACAAATACCAGGCGTTAAAAAATCAAGTTGGTAGACACTGGTAAAGAAAAGGAGGAAAAAAGATGGCTGTAGTTACAGATACAATTGCAGATATGTTAACTCGTATTCGTAATGCTAATGCTATGCGTTATGAAGAAGTAAAAGTTCCTTCATCAAAATTAAAATTAGAAATAGCAAGAATTTTAAAAGAAGAAGGATTTATTAAAGATTACAAGTTAGAGAAAAACGATGTACAAGGTACAATTGTTCTAACATTAAAATATGGTGAAAACAAAGAAAGAGTAATAACAGGCTTAAAGAGAATTTCTAAACCAGGACTTAGAGTATATGCTAAAAATGATGAAGTTCCAAGAGTATTAAATGGACTAGGAATTGCAATCATTTCTACATCTAAGGGAATTATGACAGATAAAGAAGCTAGAAAACAAAAACTTGGTGGCGAAGTCTTAGCTTATGTATGGTAAAAGGAGGTGTTTTGAATGAGCCGTATTGGAAATCGTAAAATTGAAGTTCCCGCAGGAGTAACAGTTAAAGAAGAAAACGGAATCGTAACAGTTACTGGCCCAAAGGGAAGCTTGAGCCAAAAAATGCTAAAAGGAATTAGCATGGAACAAAAAGATAATGAAATAACATTAACAAGAGTAAGCGATGCAGTAAAAGCAATGCATGGAACAATGAATGCACTTCTTCAAAATATGATTACAGGTGTAACTAAAGGATATGAGAAGGGACTAGAAATAGTAGGTGTTGGATATCGTTTCAATGTAAGTGGTAAAAAATTAACTATTAATGCAGGTTATTCTCATCCTGTAGAAATGACTATACCTGAAGGGCTTACTGTAGAAGCACAATCTAATACAGAAATAACTGTTAAAGGTATTGATAAAGCCTTAGTTGGTGAATTTGCTGCTAATATAAGAAAAGTACGTCGTCCTGAACCATATAAAGGTAAAGGTATTCGCTATAAAGATGAACATATTAGACGTAAAGAAGGAAAGAAAGCTGCTTAAGCTAGTAGGAAGGAGAGAAATATATGATTAGTAAAAAGTCAAGAAATAGCATGAGAGAAGTTCGTCATGCTAGAATTAGAACTCATTTAAGTGGAACAAGTGCAGTTCCAAGATTAAATGTATTTAGATCAAACACTGCAATCTATGCACAAGTTATTGATGATGAGAGTTCTACTACTTTAGTATCTGCTTCTTCTAGAGATAAAGATTTAAATTTAAAGAATAAATCAAACATTGAAGCAGCTACTGCTGTAGGTGCTAGTATCGCTAAAAAATGTGAAAAAGCTGGCATTAAAAAAGTAGTATTTGATAGAGGTGGATATCTTTATCATGGACGTGTTAAAGCATTAGCAGATGCTGCACGTGAAAATGGACTAGAGTTCTAAGGAGGGTAAATATGCAAAGACAAAAAAACGATGCCAAAGAAAAACAATTCGAAGAACTAGTCGTTCAACTTAAAAGTGTAGTTAAAGTTACTAAAGGTGGACGTCAACGTCGTTTTTCAGCAGTTGTTGTTGTTGGAGATCGTAAAGGACATGTTGGTATCGGTACAGGTAAAGCTTTTGAAGTACCAGATGCTATTAAGAAAGCAATTCAAGATGCTAATAAGAATATGATTACTATAGATTTAATAAATGGAAGAACTATTGCTCATGAAGTAATAGGAGTAAGTGGAGCTGCTAGAGTAATGTTAAAACCAGCTAAAGAAGGTACTGGTATCATTGCTGGAGGTAGTGTAAGAGCTGTCCTTGAACTAGCTGGAGTTCGTGATGTTGTATCAAAATCTCTTGGAGCTAGAACTAAACTAAATATGGCAAATGCTGCTATAAATGGTCTTAAGAGTATTAAAACTGCTGAAGAAGTTGCAAAACTTCGTGGTAAAAGTGTAGAGGAGATTTTAGGATAATGAAGTTACATGAATTAAAGAAAAATGAAGGTGCTACTTTCCGTAAAAAGATAGTAGGACGTGGAAGAGGTTCAGGACTTGGTAAAACATCTGGACGTGGACAAAAAGGACAAAACGCTCGTAGTGGTGGCGGAGTTTCACCAGTATTCGAAGGTGGACAATTACCACTATATAGACGCCTTCCAAAAAGAGGATTTAGTAATCATGATTTTAAAACAGTATATGCAGTTATCAATGTCGGAGATTTAAATGTCTTTAATGATGGCGATGTTGTTACACCAGCATTACTTAAAGAAAGAGGAATTGTTAAAAAACAACTTAATGGAATTAAAGTATTAGGAAATGGTACACTTGAAAAGAAAATAACTATCCAAGCTCATAGATTTTCAAGTAGTGCCCTAAGAAAAATAGAAGAATCAGGAAGTAAAGCCGAGGTGATCTAAGATGCCTCTATTGAAGCAATTATTTAAGCCTACAAATAGAGATTTACTAAAAAGAATTGGTTTTACTTTAGTAGCATTAGCAATATTTATAATTGGAACAACTATTCAAGTTCCTGGAACAGATAGTATTACTAGTAACCTAGGTTTCCTAGAATTAGTTAATACTATGGGTGGAGGAGCTTTGCAAAACTTTTCAATCTTTGCTTTAGGTGTTATGCCTTATATCACAGCAACGATTGTTATGCAACTATTGGGAGAGCTAATTCCTTATTTCCAAGAATTAAATAAACAAGGACATGTAGGTAGACAAAAAATAAATACCTATTCAAGATATATGGGAATACTATTTGCCTTCATACAAGGTTATGCCTTCTCATTTATGTTCTTAGGTAGAACTGCAAGTGCTAGTGAATACTTATATATATCAGTAGTACTAACAGCAGGAACAGCTTTTCTACTTTGGTTAGGAGACCAAATTACAAGAAAAGGTATCGGTAATGGTTTAAGTTTAATCATTATGGCAGGTATTATTGCCACACTACCACAAATGTTTATTGATGCTTTCCAGGGATTAGTAGTCTTTGATGGAACAGCACAACAAATAACATTAGGAGTAGTTAAGTTCATTTTATTCGCTATAATCTACTTTGCTATTATCGTTGGTGTAATCTTTGTCCAAATGGCAGAGAGAAAAGTTCCAATTCAATATGCTAATAAATCAACAGCATATGGAGGTAATTCTTCATATGTACCAATTAAAGTAAATACCGCTGGGGTTGTACCTGTGATATTTGCATCAAGTCTAATGGCAATTCCCGGAATTATTGCGGGCTTAATAAATAATGAAAGCTTTAGTCTTTTCGTTAGTAACTATCTAACATATACAACACCTGTAGGATTTATAATCTATGTAATATTTATATTCCTATTTGGATTTGTATATACTTATATGATATTCAAACCAGAAGACTTTGCTAAAAATCTTCAAGAAAGTGGAGGATACATTCCTGGAATAAGACCAGGTAATGAAACTAAAACTTACTTGTCAAAAGTGTTAACAAGAATAACTTGTCTAGGCTCAGTATTCCTTGCAATTATCGTAGCCTTACCAATAATATTCTCAAATGTAACAAGCTTACCAACAAGTGTTAGTATTGGAGGTACAGGATTACTAATTGTTGTAGGAGTTGCTCTAGAAACTTATAAACAAATAGAAGGAAGTCTTCTTTCTAGAAATTATAAGAAGGGTTATAGTAGAAGATGAAAAACATAATTTTTATCGCCCCACCCGCTGCTGGTAAGGGGACACAAAGTGCTATTTTAGAAAAGAGATATAACTTACCTCATATCTCTACAGGAGACATCTTAAGAGAAGAAGCGAAAAGAGATACTGAATTAGGTAGATATATTTCTGAAGTATTAAGTAGTGGAGGTCTAGTAAAAGATGAAGTTACTTATGAACTTCTAAAGAACCGTTTATCACAAGATGATTGTAAGAATGGTTATATCTTAGATGGTTTTCCAAGAAATATCGAACAAGCCTATAAATATGATGAGATACTTAATAGTCTTAATCAAGAGTTAGGCTATGTCATAGAACTAAATATAGATGAAGAGACACTTGAAAAAAGAATAACAGGAAGAAGAATATGTGAAGACTGTGGAAGTGTTTATAATCTAAATTCCGATAATGAAAAACCTAAACAAGAGTCAATATGTGATAAGTGTGGAGGTAAATTATATCAAAGAAATGATGATAACATAACTTCATTTAAAAATAGATATAATTTATATATAGAAAAAACTAAACCACTACTTGACTATTATGCTAAAAAAGGTATATTATATGTAATCAATGGAAATAACTCAGTTGAGGAAGTTTCTAAGAAAATAGATGCAGTTTTAAAAAAGGGGATGTAAATAATGATTACTCTAAAAAGTAAAAGAGAAATTGAATTATTAAAAGAAGCTGGACATATTGTCTATCTTACACATCAGTATTTACGTCCCTATATTAAAGCTGGTATCAAAACAAAAGAGTTAGATTCTCTTGCCGAAAAATTCATTAGAAGTAAAGGAGCGACTCCTTCATTTAAAGGATACGAAGGTTTTCCTTCTACACTTTGCATAAGTATTAATGATGAAGTTGTTCATGGCTTTCCTGGAGAAAGAGTACTTCAAGATGGAGATATAATATCAATAGATATAGGCGCTTGTTATAAAGGCTATCATGGTGATTCTGCTTGGACATATACAGTAGGAGAAGTTAGTGATGATGCTAAATACCTATTAGAACATACAGAGAAAGCTTTATATGAAGGTATTAAACAAGCGAAAGTTGGTAATAGAATCGGCGATATCGGTTATGCAATAGAAAAATATGCTAAAGAACATAACTTAGGTGTCGTAAAAGAATTAGTAGGACATGGGGTAGGAACTAGTGTTCATGAAGCCCCTGATGTTCCAAACTATGGTACTAAAGGAACAGGACCTAAAATTAGAGATGGCATGGTTATTGCCATTGAACCAATGTTAACTTTAGGAAGTCCAGATATCTATGTAGAAGATAATGACTGGACCGTTGTAACCGTT
Source organism: uncultured Bacilli bacterium (assembly GCA_963929435.1). GTDB lineage: Bacteria > Bacillota_I > Bacilli_A > RF39 > UBA660 > Onthousia. Next base: position 15,465 of record CAWVIV010000003.1, on the reverse strand, counting down.
GACTCTTCATTATCAGCACATTTTGAACATACAATTGCAATTACTAATGAAGGAGTTATTATATTAACAGGAGATGATGTTTAATGGCTAAAGATGATGTTATTGAAGTTGAAGGTAAAGTCCTAGAAATTATACCAGGTGGTAAGTTCAAAGTACAACTAGAAAACGGACATATAGTAGAAGCTCACGTTTCTGGTAAAATACGAATGAACTACATTCGCATCTTACCGGGGGATACCGTTATGTTAGAACTATCACCTTATGATTTAACACGTGGGCGTATTACCTATCGTAAATAATAGGAGGGATAAAAATGAAAGTAAGAGCAAGTGTTAAGAAAATTTGCCCAAAATGCAAAATAGTAAGAAGAAAAGGTAAAATCAGAGTAATTTGTGAAAATCCAAAACACAAACAAGTACAAGGTTAATAAGGAGGAGAAGTTATGGCACGTATTAAAGGTGTAGATATTCCAAATGACAAGCATATATGTATATCACTTACATATATCTATGGTATTGGTAGAAGTTTAGCTAAGAAAATCTGTAAAAATGCTAAAGTTGACCCAACTAAGAAAGCAGGAGATTTAACTCAAGATGAGTTAATCGCTCTAAGAGATGAAATCAATAAACATCCAACAGAAGGTGACCTACGTCGTGAAGTTAGTATGAATATCAAAACTAAAATGGAAATTAATTCATACCAAGGAACACGTCATAAAAAAGGATTACCTGTAAGAGGTCAAAGAACAAATAGAAACGCTCGTACTCGTAAGGGTAGAGGTAAAGTAGTAGCTAACAAGAAAAAGTAGTTAGGAGGTTATTATGGCTTATAAAACAAGAAAAAGAAAAGTTAAAAAGAATGTACCTGAAGGTGTAGTACATATTGGTGCAACTTTCAATAATACAATTATTACTATTACTGATAAAGATGGTAATACAATAAGTTGGGCATCAGCTGGTGCTTTAGGATTTAAAGGAAGTAAGAAATCAACACCATTCGCAGCAGGAATGGCCGCAGAACAAGCTGGTAAAGCGGCTTATGATATGGGAATGCGTAAAGTAGAAGTTTTTGTTAAAGGATTAGGACCAGGAAGAGAAACAGCAATTAGATCACTTCAAACAGCAGGTCTTGAAGTAACAGGAATTACAGATGTTACACCAATTCCACATAATGGATGCCGTCCACCAAAGCGTCCTCGTGGATAATAAAAGGGAGGTTAATAAATTGATAGAATTTGAAAAACCAGTTTATAAAATTACTGATTATGTAGAAAATAATTTCTATGGAAAATTTGAACTAGAACCCCTAGAAAGAGGTTTTGGTACAACTTTAGGAAATGCTTTAAGAAGAGTGATGTTATCATCACTACCAGGTAGTGCTATTAGTGCTGTTAAAATTGATGGTGTACTACATGAATTCCAAACAATGGATGGAGTTATCGAAGATGTAACTACAATTATCCTTAACCTAAAAGGAGTAGTTGTTAAGAATCATACAGAAGATACTAAAATAATTACTCTTAAAAAAGAAGGAGAAGGAGTAGTAACAGCAGGAGATATTGAAGCAGATAGCGATATTGAAATAATCAATAAAGACCATGTAATTGCAAATCTTGCTAAAGGTGGTTCTTTAAACATGACTATGATTGTTACTAATGGTCGTGGTTATGTTAAGAGTGAAGACTCTAATCTAAAAGAAGATGATAAGAAAAATGGCTTTATTGCTATGGATGCTATCTATTCTCCAATTGAGCGAGTTTCATATGAAGTAGAAAGTGCTAGAGTTGGACAAGATGAAAGTTATGACAAATTAGTAATGGAAGTATGGACTAATGGTTCTATTAAACCAGAAGAGTCTATCGCCCTAGCTGCTAAAATCTTAATTGAACACTTTAAACTAGTTACAGAATTAAGTGATATTTCTAATGTAAGTGGTATGATGATAGAGAAAACTGAAGACCCTAAGACTAAAGCATTAGAGACATCTATTGAAGATTTAGACTTCTCAGTAAGAGCATATAACTGCTTAAAAAGAGCAGGTGTTCATACTCTACAAGACTTAGTTAACAAGAGTGAAAACGATATGATGAAAATCCGTAACTTAGGAAAGAAATCATTAAAAGAAGTATTAGATAAAATCAAAGAATTAGGGCTTGACCTAAGAGATGATGATTAAGGAGGTAAACTTATGGCATATAGAAAATTAGGCGTTGATAATAAACACAGAAGAAGTATGTTAGCAACTCTTACTAAACAAGTAATTATAAATGGCCAAATAACAACTACAGAAACAAGAGCTAAAGAAGTTAGAAAAGCTGTTGATAAAATGATTACTTATGGTAAGAAGGGAGATCTTGGTAGTCGTCGTAGAGCCCTAGCTTTTCTTCACAATGATAAAGCTGTTGTAAATAAAATATTTAATGAACTAGCTCCACGTTATGCATCTAGAAATGGTGGATATACACAAATCTTTAAATTAGGTGAACGTCGTGGAGATGGAGCATTACTTGCTATCATTAAATTAGTAGATGAAGAAACTAAAGAAGAGACAAAATAATGCAATGTTATTAACTTAAGGATGACATAATTAAAGGAAATGTCATTCTTTTTGTTTATTTGTATCAAAATTTTATTTTTACTTTTAAATTATGTCACTATGAAAACAAGTTTTTATTATTATTTTTTAAACTTTATTAAAATGTTTTTCTTTGATTTATATGATATCTATTTTTAGAATTAGCATTTCTTTCATTTTTTCTTCCGGGTTTTATTGGAACTATATATTGCATAATAGCTTCCATAAATTTATCCATCATTTCTGCACGTTTATTACTATCTTCTTCTAAGAAAATATAAATTAATGTATTTTTGAATATTCCTATTGCCATATTATTATTTATTTTTACTTTATTTTTATATTTAAACTCTAAAACAACTTCATTACCATCATTAATAAATGACTGAAGCATATTGGCTACTAATACTTGACTATATATATCTTGCTTGATTAATATCTCTTTACTACTTGTTATGCATTCTATTTTTAAATTATTTTTTAAATGTTTATAATTTAATTCTATTTTCCATCTTAAATTATAAAGTTCTTTAATATCTTCAGTAGAAAATTCATTTGGATCCAAATTAGTTAATAAATATTCTATTTCACCTGTATCTAAAATAATTTTTACACATCTAAGTTTAATTGTATTTCCATTCATATAATATTTATATAATTCAGGATCTTTATCTTTATAATATCTAATTCTGTTATATTCATATTTTATTTCTATACTTTCATCATTAGTTTTCATTGCTTGATTTTCTTTTTCATATACTGCCGAAGAAATTCTAATTAAAAATAATTCTTTATTTTTTATTGCCTGATAGAAAAAACTCAAGTTTTTATAGTTTCTATCTGCTATTGATATTGATTTAAATTCTCCTAATATATTTTTACTCTTTAATGTTTCTAAATGCTTTTTAAACATTTCTGGTTCACTATAATTATATGGACTTACAATTGTATCTAAAGTATATTTATTTAATACATCATAACAAGTTGAAACTGTTACTCTTGCACATTGATTTTGTAACTTACCATTATATTTTTCTCTTGCTTTTGGGGTATTTGGTATTTCAAAATCACTTCCATCTATTGCTTTTAATACATACCCTTTATATGTTTTTACTTCATTTGAAAATTTATGATAAAAATCTTTTAATGATTCTTGAATTAAATATGTAAAAGCTTCTGGATTTAGTTTTTCTCTTTGTTTAAAAAATCCTGGTGAACTAATATTTTGTACATCATTTATACTATTAAAATTCAATATTTCCATTTTTGTTGATAATCCTCTCTTATTAATTTGATATAATACTATATCTTGTGGCGTTACTTTCCTTTTTCTTGTAAAATCTTTTTCATTATTTTTACAATAACTTACAAAATCTTCTGAATCAATTCGTTCTTTTGTTTTATCTACATTATATTTCTTATAACCCATTGGTACCTCTTTTCATCCTTTTTTTAATCATAACAAAAAAAGACAAAAGATTAAATCCTTTATCTTAATTTTTCTTAAGTTAATAACATTGCAAAATAATGTCTCTTTTTTGTTGATAATAAAAGAAAAAGTGTTATAATAAAAAATATCTTGAGGAGGAAGTAGTATGCAAGAAAAAAGTAAATATGTTAGAAACTTAACAATAGGAGCTATCACAGGAGGTTTAATTGCAGGAGGAATACAACTTGCTTTAATTGATAAGAAACCATTTATAAGAGATTATATAGATACTTATATGGTAACTACAGATACAACAATTAGAACAACAGAAGGTTTGACAAAGTTAAAGCCAACAACTCAATATTTAACTGAAGAAGAACTTAAAGATACTAATGAAGTAGAAGTAAAAAGCTATACACAAGCTGGAGATAATTATGATGTAGAAGCCTATGGTTTTTCAAATGGTAGTTTAACAGATGAGGAAATAACTACAAAACAAAATCAATTTGAGAATGGTACCTCTTTATCTACAATAACTAATTATGATAACCATGATGAATATCAAGTAGAGGCTAGAGAATTACCATATAATTATAAAAATATTCTAGAAGAAATAAATATTAAAACTATCAATTACAATAGTGTAATAACAGTAAGAGAAAGTAATAAAGCAAATTTAGAAGATACAGCTTTTTGGATTTTAGGTACAGCTTCAGGGATTTACATAGGATTTGTAGGTGGTTATCTAGTAAGCGAGCAATCTTCTAAAGTAAAAAAGAAATTAAAATAATGTCGTTATTTGGCAACTCTTTCCTCTTGCTCATCTCCCGATTTTGTACTACAATGAATTAAAACGGAGAAGAGCTATGGAAAACAATATAAAAATGACAATTTTAAAAGAAGCTAAAGAATGTATTGAAGCGGGAAAAATTAGTAAAGGAGAAGCTTTACTTAAAGGTTATCTGGATTTTAATAATGACCCAGAAATATCTAGTACCCTTGCTAACATTTACACCCAAAGAGGAGAGTTAAAGGAAGCACTAGAGATATTAAAAAGCCAAGATTCTAATTATTTTTGCGTTTTTAAAAGTCTAAGTGAAGTCTATATCAAGTTAGAAAAATATGACAAATTATACAATTTGTGGAAGAAAAGTAAGAATAGAAACTTTCAAGATTTAAAAAAAGATAAAGATTTGATAAAAGCAAAACGGTATTTAAGAAGAGTACAAGTATTTTTAAAACTATTCGCTATGTACTAGAATTTGCGTGATAGAACAAGAAGTGATATAATAAAAGTGTCTAGGATGAATTTGAAAGGAAAGTATTTTTGATTAGCCAGTCAATTTTAAATTCATCCTAGACAAATGAATATAATAAGGCTGGCTAATCAAAAATACTTTTTAGGTATATTTAAAATGTTAGAAGAATTAAATATAGAAAATTTATTACCACATCAAGCAGAAAAATTAATTAAGGAATTAACTTTACTTTTAAATCAACAAGAAAAAAGTAGTAATGTTATTTATGAGATAGTAAAGAATGAAAAAAATATAGTATGCTGTCCTATTTGTAATAGTTGTAATGTTGTTAAAAACGGACATACTAAAAAAGGTATTCAAACTTATAAATGTAAAGATTGTGATAAAAGGTTTAATGATTTATCTAATACTATTTTTCATCATACTCATTTAACGTATAAACAACTTATAAAGTTTTTCGAATGTATGAGAGATAAATTTTCCATTAGAAAGACAGCAAAATTAGTATGTATATCAGTTACTACTGCATTTACTCTAAGGCATAAAATATTAGATGTACTTAGAAAAATAAGGGAAAATATTAAACTTCATGGCAGAGTAGAAGTTGATGAATATTATATATCAATAAATTTAAAAGGTACTAAACAAAAAAATATGCCACGATTTTCAAAACCAAGAGAATCAAAAGGTAATGGTAAAAGAGGAATTAATAGCCATAAAGTTTGTGTTGAAAGTGCTATAGATGAGTATGATAATACTTTTCTTGAAATTGTAGGTAATGGACCTATTACTTCAGAAATGGCTAGAAATTCTCTTACTTCAAAATTGCAAAATGTTTCTGAATTAATAACAGATTGTAAGAGTTCATATGAAAGCGTTGCCAAAGAAAACGATTGGAATCTGACTCAAATAAAGTCTGGTACATATACAAATGAAGATGGAGATAGTTTAGCAAATATTAACTCATTACATTCTGGATTAGAAGTGTTTTTGTCTAATTTCCATGGTGTTTCAACAAACCATCTTCAAGGATATTTAGACTGGTATATGTTTGACAAATATTTAAATTATACAACTGAGATATTAGAACAAGTTGAAGTGATTGAAAAGAATACTATTAGTAAGACATCTAACATTAAATATTCTAATGTATATAATAACTATAGTGGATTAGACTATAATGTAATATATAGCGACTATAATTATCACGCAAATTCTAGTACATAGCGAAACTATTTGTAAATAAAAAGATAGATACACCTAAAGAATTAGACTATAAAGAAGAACAATATGTTAAATATGATTATAATAAAGCTCTAAAACATATCTCTTTAAGACATACTAGTCCTAATAATAATCCAAATGAAAATACTAGTTCAATATTTTATAGTCAGTATGATTTAAAGGAGTTGTTTTTAGTGGCTACTAGAAATATAGAATTTGCAAAAAGAGAAATAAAGCTTAAATGGGATTTTTCAGATACCTATATATTTTATTTTAAAGATATTGGTAGAAGTGAAAAAGGTTTAAGTCTAAACTTCTTCCGTGTTGCAACTATCCCTAATACTAATAAGATAATTACAATGTTCCCTACTTTTAATAGAAAGTCTTCTAGTCTTTGTCGAATTTCTGAACAAGACATGCTTCCAATATGTATTCCCATTGTTCATACCGATAGAGTCTATAGAGAAAAGACATACAGTATTAACAAAAAGTAGTTGCATTAAGCTTTAATATTTTATATAATAATACTAGATTTCTAAATGTGGTTGTAGTAGTAAAAAAGACCTATTTTAATAGAGAGTTTGTGGTTGGTGGAAACAAATAAAATAGCTTTTTGAACTTGATAACCTTAAACATTTACGGATAAGTCCGATATAACTTTAAAAGTGCATAGATTTCTATGAAGCAAGATGGTACCACGGGTTTAGCTCGTTCTTGTTAATAGGAATCTATTTTCATTAGGAGGAGTATTATGTTAGATGAATTGATATTATTTATAATGACTTTCTTACTCATATATATAATCTATGAATTATTCTTAGTAAGAAAAGCTAAGAAAGATAAGAGAAGAAAGAAACCTGTAGAGGTTAATTACCTGATTGGTAAATATAACCTTGATATAAATAAATTAAATTATAAGAGACTCTTAAATATAATCAGTGCTGTTAGTGCTTTTGATATATCACTAGTAGTAACAATAGTCTCATTATTAGATAGTTTTTACTTACAATTATTAATAGGTTTTGTCTTAATAATGCTCTTAATACTTGTAAGTTATGATATAGTAGGAAGAATATACAAGAAGAAAGGATGTTGCAAAAATGAAAAAAATTAATGAAATAGAAAAAAAATGGCAAGATTATTGGCTAAATAATAAATGTTTTAAAGCTATAACAGGAGATAAGAATAAGAAACCTTATTATATATTAGTAGAGTTTCCTTACCCTTCAGGTGCAGGACTACATGTAGGTCATGTTAGAAGTTATACTGCTCAAGATGTTTTAGCAAGAGTAAAACGTATGCAAGGATATAATGTTTTATTCCCTATGGGATGGGATGCTTTTGGAGCACCTGCTGAACAATATGCTATTAAAAATCATATTCATCCAAAAGATGCTGTTAAAGAAAATATTAAAACCTTTAAAGGACAAATGATGTCTTTAGGTTTCTCATTTGACTGGGATAGAGAATTCTCTACAACTGACCCTGAATACTATAAATGGACACAATGGCAGTTCTTACAATTTTACAAACATGGTATGGCTTATAAAGCCAAGAAAGATGTAAACTGGTGTCCAACCTGTAAAAGTGTTTTGTCAAATGAAGATGCTGCTGGTGGTGTTTGTGAAAGATGTGGTAGTAAAGTTGTTCAAAAAGAAAAAGAACAATGGATGTTAAGAATGAGTGATTATGCTGAAGACTTAATAAAGGGCTTAGATGATACTAATTTTGCCGATAGAGTAAAATTAGGGCAAATAAACTGGATAGGTAAATCAACAGGAGCTGAGATAGATTTTACTATTGAAGAGACTAATGATAAATTAACTGTCTATACTACAAGATGTGATACTTTGTTTGGTGTAACTTTCATGGTAGTCGCACCAGAACATCCAATTCTAGAAAAATTAAAAGATATTATTACTAATATGGATGAAGTAAGAGAGTATCAAAAATATGCTAAGAGTAAAAGTGATTTTGAAAGAACTGAAGTAAACAAAGATAAAACTGGTGTAAAACTAGAAGGTATAACTGTAAAGAATCCTGTAAGTGGTAAAAATGTTGACGTCTATATCTCTGACTATGTCATGATGGGTTATGGAACAGGTGCTATTATGGCTGTCCCTGCTCATGACCAAAGAGACTATGATTTTGCTAAGAAATATAATATTCCAATTATCGAAGTAATCGAAGGAGGAGATATTTCTAAAGAAGCTTATACAGGCGATGGTAAAATGGTTAACTCAGACTTCTTAAATGGTTATACCAATAAAAAAGACTCTATTAAAAGAATGTTAGAGTACTTAAAAGAACATAACTTAGGTAGAGAAAAAACAAATTATCGCCTACAAGACTGGATTTTCTCAAGACAAAGATTCTGGGGAGAACCAATACCAATGATATATTGTGAAAAATGTGGATGGCAACCAATGGATGAGAAAGACTTACCTTTATTACTTCCAGATGTTGCCGAATATGAACCAACTGATACAGGAGAGTCTCCTCTTGCTAAAATAACAGACTGGGTTAATACCACTTGTCCAAAATGTGGTGGTCCTGCTAAACGTGAGACAGATACAATGCCTAACTGGGCTGGGTCTAGTTGGTATTTCTTAAGATTTATGGATGCTCATAATGATAAAGAATTTGCATCAATGGATGCTATGAAATACTGGAAGAGAGTAGATTGGTATAATGGTGGAATGGAACATACAGCAAGACATTTACTATATGCAAGATTCTGGGTTCAATTCTTATATAATATTGGCCTAGTTCCATCTAAAGAAATGATTTATACAAGAGTAAGTCATGGTATGGTTTTAGGACCTGATAATCAAAAGATGAGTAAGAGTAAAGGTAATGTCATAAATCCAGATGATATTGTAAAAGAATATGGTGCTGATACACTTAGAACTTATGAAATGTTTATGGGTGATTATACTCAAGATGTTCCATGGAGTACAGACTCCCTAAGAGGATGTAAGAGATTCTTAGATAAAGTAGAACGTCTAAAATCTAAAGTTAATGATAAAACTGGCTTTACAGATTCATTAGTGGTTTTACAAAATAAGACAATAAAAGACATAGATTCATCACTTTCTAGGATGAGCTATAACACTTATATATCTTCATTAATGATTTTAACTAATGCCTATGATGATTTAGATAGTATTACTAAAGAAGATTATCATTTATTATTAACACTATTAAATCCGGTCGCTCCACATATTACCGAAGAGTTAAATGAATCTTTAGGATATGAACCATTATGTTATGAAAAATGGCCTACTTATGATGAATCTAAACTTATAGAAACAGAAAAAGAAATAGCAGTTCAAGTAAATGGTAAAGTTCGTGCTACTATAACAATAAATGTTGATGATAGTGAAGACGTAGTTAAAGAAAAAGCCTTAGAACAAGACAATGTAAAAAGATTTACTGAAGGTAAAGAAATAGTTAAGATTATCGTTATCAAAGGTAAAATAGTAAATATCGTTGTAAAATAGTTTTAAACAAGCAAAGTGGAAAAAGATAATTCCCTTTGCTTTTTTCCACAATTTTTGTGGATAAAGTATTTTAAAATAGAGTAGAAAGGCTGTGATATTTCTATGAAAGTAAAAATATTTGACTATGAAGATGAAACTGATTTACAAAAAGCTATGAATGAGTTTTTAGATGATTTAGATGGAGAAGTTGTAGATATTAAGTATGCCATTAGTTCTTTTCCTAGTGGTGAAGAACAGATTTATTGTTTTTCTGCTATGATAATTTACTATTAAATCTATTTTATGATATACTATATACAATAACTTATATTTAAGGAGATAGTTATATTATGAAAGAAGAGTTAATTGATGTCTTAAATGAAAATGGTATAAAAACAGGAAAAGTTCTACCACGTAGTGAAGTTCATAAACAAGGTTTATGGCATAGAGCAATTGTTGTAGCCATTATAAATGAAAAGAATGAAATTTTAATTCAACAAAGAAGTGCTAACAAAGAGAAAAATGCTAATATGTGGGATATATCAGTAGCAGTACATCTTTCAGCAGGACAAGACTCTTTACAAGCTGCAAGTAGAGAAATTAGTGAAGAAGTAACTGTCTGTTTAGGTTATAATGTTGAAGTGAAGGATTTTCGATTTATGACTTCGTTTAGAAAACAACAAGTTTTTAAAGAGGATTTTATTGAAAATCAATTTTATGATTTCTTTATATTAAGACAAATAGGTATAAACGAAAATAATATTAGATTTCAAAAAGAAGAAGTACAAGCTATTAAATTTGTAAATATATCTACATTAAATGAAATGAGAGAAAATAATAAATTAGTAGAAAGAGACGAATGTTATGATGCATTAACAGAATATTTATTTAGAATATAAGATTACAAATAATATATTTACGAAAACCCGTACTATGAAAGATACGGGTTTAATGATATACTATATATGAATACATTTATTTGGAATTAGATGCTTTCTTTTATTAATAAAAATAAAAGAAAGGAGCAAGATATATGAATAAACGAGAAAAATCATTTTTCATAATTATCATTATTTTGCTATTCATTATTATCTCTCTTATCTATAGATAATAATAACATCTAATTCCTTTGGGAATTAGATGCCCTTAAAAACTATTTTTATGAAAGCATCTATTCTAATAGATGTATTCATTTTTATTTTATGCCAATTTCTTTGACAAATACATAATACCATATTTCTATATAAATGTCAAAGTATCAGATATGAAAACTATTTAAATATAGTTTTAACACCTAAATACTCTGGAAAATATTTTCTTGCCATATCAGTATATTTAGGATTAATTACTAAATCATACTCCCCAACTAATTCAACAACTTCACCACCGAAGTTCTTTTTATAGTTGTATGAGTTTTTTAATTTATTATTAGAATCAGTAATATCACCAATTTCATATAAATTATAATACTTATAACCATTATCAATTGCATACTTAATCATTTCATAATGAAGAGTATAAGAAGCATCTAACTTATTAAATTCATCTACTATACCACCATTTAATGCTACGACTTCATTACTTGTAGTTATAAACATATAAATACCCATACTAACATCATCACTACATTTAGAAAAGTATTCTTTTAAACTCTCTAGTCTTTTAATATCTTCTTCATCTTCAAGTTCTTTATCAATAAAATATTCCTCTGTCATCTTTGAATTATGATAGTTATTTATTCTAACTTCCTTCTCTTTATTAACATCTAAAATCATCTTATCAATATTACTAATAACTTCATCTTTCTTAAAATAAACTTCCTTAAACTGAATATTTCCGTCAAAAGTCCGTTTTAAATCCTCATAAAAAGTTCTTGTTGGTACAACAGTATTATACTTTTTAGATTCCTCATTAATAATATCCATAAACTTATCTATATATTTAAAATCAAAATCACGTACTTTAAATCCAAGTCTTTCGTTTCTTCTAACTGTCTGTCTAGCTTTAGGACTAAAATTCTTAAAAACGTTATCAATATTTTTATCTTTTAAATTAATTCTACTAAGCCATTTAGGTTGTATCCTATCATTAACTCTAATAAAGTTAGCATGGCATAAATTAACTTCTACAAAGTCATTATTAACGCCACCATCTATTATATTTCCGTCACTATCTCTATCTCTTACTAAAATATAAGGGTCAATTTTTAAAAATACACCATGCTTTTCAACTATAAACTTTTTAACTTCTTCCGTAAACTCCTTTAATAATTCTTCGTTCTTATAATCAATTAAAAAACCACGGGGTGCATAGAAAATTCGCTCACCTTTTTTTCTCTCATAAGAAAGAAGTAAACTTGCTCCCACAATTTTCTCTTTAACAACTCCTCCTACATAATAAGCATGAAATTTATCTCCTTCCATAAATCTCCCCCAAGAACTTGTTTGTTGAAAACTACCTAAGGGGTGATTAAGAGCATAACCATCAAACTCTTTTTTTGTTAATTCTCTAAGTTCCATTAAATCACCTCAATCTTCTTTAATTATACAAGTTACTTTAAAACTTTTCAATAATATGGTATTATATTTAAAGAAATCGGAGGACGTAAAATGGCAAAAACAAAGACAAAGAAAAATAAAGAATTAAAACAAAACTCCTTTTTAAATGGAGCTTTTATCGCTACACTTGGAATAGTAGGTAGTAAAATACTAGGTATGCTTTATGTAATACCATTTTATGCAATTATAGGAGGGCAAGGTGGGGCCTTATATGGTTATGCCTATACAATCTATAATTTATTTCAATCTTTAAGTTGTGCCGGTATTCCTAATGCAATTAGTAAGATAATTAGTGAATATCAAACCCTAGGTTATTATAATGCTAAAGAAAAAGCCTTTAAACTAGGTAGACGACTTGCCATTATCATGGGCTTTACTATCTTTATCATTCTTTTCATCTTCGCTCCATCAATTGCCAAAGCTATTCTTGGAGACCTAGAAGGTGGTAATACCTTATCAGATGTAACCATGGTGGTAAGAGTAATCGCTACCGCTATCCTTATTGTACCAACTCTAAGTATTTATAGAGGTTATTTAGAAGGGCATAAATTTATAACACCACCATCAATTAGTCAAGTAATAGAACAATTTGCAAGAGTAATAGTAATAGTAGCAGGTAGTTTCCTTGCTATCAATATTTTTCACTTGTCTTTACAAACAGGAGTAGGTATCGCTGTATTTGGGGCGACCGCTGGTGCCATAGTCGCTTATTTCTACTTATTAGATAAAGTTAGAAATAACAAAAAGCAATTACATGAGAAAGCTCTTGATGTTGATGAACCCGTAATTAAAACCAAAGAAATATTAATAAAAATATTTTGGTATGCCCTACCTTTCATTATGATTGACGTCTTTAAATCATGTTATGACTTTATTGACATGACAACTATTGTCAAGACTATGGTAAATGATATTGGTTATACAACTGCCCAAGCTGAAAACATTATGAGTGTAATCTCTACTTGGGGTAATAAGATAAATATGATTATTGTTTCTATCTCAACTGGTATTATTGTAAGTTTAATTCCAAACCTTACATCCGCTTCGGTAAAAAAAGATAAAAAAGATATTAATCATAAAATAAATCAAACTTTACAAGTATTACTATTCATATCAGTTCCAATGACTTTAGGCCTATCATTCTTAGCAGACCCAGTTTGGGAAGTATTCTATGGTAACAATAGTGAATATGGTGCCATTATAATTAGATACTTTGTCTTTGTCGCTTTAACAATCTCAACTTATACAGCCTTAGTATCAATTGTCCAAGTATTAAAATATTATAAAGAAGTTTTAATATCTTTAGTAGTAGGAGTAGTAATTAAATTTGTTTTAAATGTTCCTCTTATTAATCTTTTCCATAATTTAGGCTTTGTTCCTGTTTATGGTTCTATAACTGCAACGATATTAGGTTATGCCGTAGGTATAGTTTTATGCTTAATCTTCCTAAGAAGAAAATGTGGTGTAAGTTACATGCCAACAGTAAAACTATTAGGTAAAATAATTTTAGCAGATATCGCTATGCTTATTGTTTTATCACTTGTAAAATTAGTAATACCAATTTCATCATCAGTAAGATTATTAAATATTCCAATTATCGCTATCTATGCTCTTATTGGTATATTAGTATATTTCTTTGTCGCTTATAAATTTAATTTAATAGAAGAAGTTTTTGGGAGTAAACTAATAAATAAGATAACTAGTAAGTTTAGGAGGAAATAAAATGACATTAAAAGAAATAGATGTTAAGACGTTTGAAAATTATGCTAAAAAGAGTCCTTATAGGACTTTTATGCAAACAGAAGAAATAGGTAAACTAAGAGAATTAAATGGATGGTCTTCTTATTATTTAGGATTATACGATAATGACAAGTTAGTAGGGGCAACTCTATTAGTAGGTAAAAAAAGACACTTTAACAAGTATGAATTTTATACACCAAGAGGGACCTTTAGTAGATTATAATGATGAAAAAGCATTGACTGAGTTTCTAAAATTATTAACAGACTTTGTTAAAAAACACCAAGGTTATGTTTTCTAAGAATTGATCCTTACGTTATAAATAAAGAACGTAATGGTAAAGGAGAAGAAGTAGAAGGAGGAGTTAATAATACTAAAATAGTAGATGAAATAAAGTCATTAGGCTTTAAACTACTTCCTCTTGAAAACCGTGAACAAGTATCTTGGATGTATGTTTTAGATATTAAAGATAAAACAGAAGATGAAATACTAAAGAATATGAAACCAAATACTAGAAATACGATTAGAAAGACTCTAAAAAATGGTATAGAAATAATTGAACTAGAAAAAAAAGACTTAAAAGAATTCTATAAGATTATGGAAGAGACTGGTAAAAGAAAAGGTTTTACCATTAGAAATTTACAATATTTTGAGAATATGTATGACCTATTTAAACCTAAGGATGAAATAAAATATTTAATAACCAAATTAGACTTAGATAAACATTTAGAACTATTAAATAAAGAAAAGAAAGAAAAAGAAGAAGAGCTATCAAAGTTATCAGATGCTAAATATAATGATGGTAAAAGAAAGTCTATTAATGAAGCGATTAATGGTATAAATAAAAGAATAAAAGAAGCAGAGTCTATTAAAAAAGAACATGGAAATGTTATAACTCTATCAGGTTCTATGTTTATTATGACAGATCCTGAAATAATCTATTTATCAAGTGGTAACTATGAAGAGTTTATGATGTATAATTCACAATATCTAATCCAGTGGGAAATGATTAAATATGCTATAGAACATAACTTTGCAAGATATAATTTTTATGGTATTCCAAACACTTTTGATAAAAATGATAAAGATTATGGTATCTATGAGTTTAAGACAGGTTTTAATGGCTTTGTAGAAGAGTTAATTGGAGAATTTGAAATAAAGACATCCCCTATCTATTATTTAATACGCAGCGCTCGACTGT
>CAWVIV010000002.1:0-34742 GCA_963929435.1 uncultured Bacilli bacterium | reverse complement strand
CAGTCGAGCGCTGCGTCTAAAGACTTTGCTAATACAACTATTTTAATGTATGATGTTGATACGTTATTAAAATATTCGAATGCAAGTGATGAAGATAAACTTAATGATGAGTTTAAATATATTAAAGAAGAAGCAGAAGATTTACTTATCGTCAAAGGAATAACAGATTTTGTCTTTAATGATATAAAAGTCGTAAACTATAAAAATATTTCAACTTCTTTAGGTATCACTCATGAATATACTCATAAGATTCATAATAATAATGATAATAATAAATATACAGAAGAGTGGTTTATCTTTAGTGAATACTTAGCTTATTATAATGAACTATTATTTAAAGAATATCTAGAGCCTTTAGGATATAAATCAGATGCTGCAATCGCTATTAATAGCAATTTAATTACAACAAGAGGACAGATTAAACTCTTTAAGCTAATGGATGATTTATATCATGGGAAAGATATTAGTTTAAAAGATTTAAGAATAATAGATACAAGTATGGAATTAGATAATATTCCTTTATTCGATTATCCTCATCTAATTGCCTATCTTGCTAGTATTACCAAATATGAAGAAACTAAAAACTTATCACTATTAGATAGAACTAAAGAATTAAATGAATTATTAAGTACAAGTATAAATAGTAAGGTTATAAAAGAAAATTATCTTGATGTAAATGATAGTAATACAGTAAAACGACTAATAATGAATTTTAATAAATAATTTAAAGCTTATTGTCTAAAAGTAAAAAATATATTATACTTATTATAAGATTGGAGGTAGTACTAATATGAAAAAACGTGTATTAAGTGCTATTATTATGATATTAATATTTGTACCATTATTATTTATAGGAGGTATACCTTTTGCAATACTAATGACTATACTTTCTTTAGGAGCGATGTACGAATTAATAACAATAAGAGAGAAGAAAAAACATTTTCCAACTTTGATTAAAATAGCTTCATTTTTATTGATTATTTTTTCTAGTGTATTAATTTATAATCAAAATATATTTAGTTATACGATGAGTTATCAATTAATAAGCTTTATTGTTTTAATTTATCTTTTACCAATACTATTAAAGAATAAAAAGGAAATGGATTATGATATTAATGATGCATTATATTTAGTTGGTTCACTTCTTTTTATAAATATTGCATTTAATTTAATTTTAGTAGTTAGAAATTATAGTTTAAATTATTTAATTTACTTATTACTTATAACTGTTATAACAGATACTTTCGCTCTTATAACAGGTATGTATATAGGCAAAAACAAATTAGCTCCCACTATTAGTCCAAATAAAACAATAGAAGGATTTATTGGTGGAGTTTTAATGGGGACTTTTGTAGCAACTACATTTTATTATACTGTAATAGATCCAGGTATTTCTTTAGCAATATTAATACTTACAACATTATTCTTAGCAGTAGTAGGACAACTTGGTGATTTAGTATTTTCATCTATTAAGAGAACATTTAATGTTAAAGATTTTTCTAATCTTATTCCAGGACATGGAGGTATATTAGATCGTTTAGATAGTCTAATTTTTGTAATTTTAGCATTTATATTAGTAATGGGATTAATTTAGGAGGCAACATGGTTACATTAATATTATTTATAATATTACTAGGTTCAATTATTTTTATACATGAAGGAGGCCACTTCTTATTCGCTAAATTAACAGGAATATATGTTTATGAATTCGCTCTTGGTATGGGGCCTAAACTATTTAGTTTTAAAAAAGGTGAAACAGAGTATTCCTTAAGAGCCATTCCTATAGGAGGCTTTTGTCAGTTAGCAGGAGAAGAAGGAGAAGAGGAAGACTTACCAAGAGAAAGGACATTACCTGGTAAGAAACCTTGGCAAAAGTTTTTAGTAATGTTCTTTGGAGCAGGATTTAACTTTATTTCTGCTATCTTAGTGTTATTTTTTATTTCTCTAGTTTGGGGAGCGACTTCAACTGAACCAATATTATCTAGTGTAGAAAAAGATACTCCTGCATATAAGGCTGGACTTAGAAAAGGGGATGAAATATTAGAAATTAATGGTCATGATATTTGGACTATAGATGATATTTCCCTTTATCTAACAATCGCTGATACTGATAAAGCTAATGAGTTTAAAGTAAAAAAAGAAAATGGAAGCATTGAAACATATAAAATAAAACCAGAAAAAACTAAAGTAGATGGGGATGAAAGATATGTTTATGGTATAGGGATGCAAGGAGAAGAACTTCATGGCTTATTAGCATCTTTAAAGTATACAGTAGTTAAAACAGGTTCTTTATTTAAACAGATGGGAGTAACACTACTTAATTTATTTACTGGAGGAATTCATTTAAATCAGTTAAGTGGACCAGTAGGAATATATGAAGTAGTAGGTTCGCAAGCAAGTGGAGGACTTGCAAGTTTACTTTATTTATTTTCATTCTTATCAATAAATGTAGGCTTTATTAATCTTTTACCACTACCAGCTTTTGATGGAGGACATATTTTATTTATAATAATTGAAAAGATTAAAGGAAGTCCTGTTAAACCTGAGACAGAAGCAAAGTTCCATGCTGTAGGGTTATTCTTATTAATGTTATTAATGATATATGTAACATTTTATGATATATTGAGATTATTTTAAAAATGTGTTAACATAAGATTATCAAATATTAGAAAGAAGGTAGAAAAATGAGAAAAATAAATACTAGCACCCGTTTACAATATGTTACCTGGGGGGGGGCAGTTTAGTAAGTATCTAGTAAATACTTTCTTTCATTATGGCTTAAAAGAATAGAGGATAATTCTATTCTTTTTTGAGTGTAATAATGGAAGGAGTAAAGGTATGAAAAAGATATTATTAGAAACAAGTTTCAGTAAGATATATATGATAGTAATGATTATAGTAACTCTATTAATATTAGGAGGATACTTTTCTTATGCGATGTTTACTGTAACAAAAGAAAAAGAGAATGCTATAAGTATAGTAACAGGTAATCTAACTTATAAGTTAGAAGTAGATGGAGAAGAAGGAAATATTTTAACAGTATCCTCAAATACAGTAAAAGATTTTACAATTACCTTAAGTAATCCTAATAATAGAACCGCAAGATTTAACTTTTATTATGTAGGAGCCTTATCATCTAATACTAAAGTAGGTTACATAGCAGAAGAAGGAACAAATCCTCTACCAGATGAGAAAGGAATAAAATTAGAAAAAGTAGATACAACAGGTTCAAGTAATACCTATATAATAAGAGTAATAAATAATTCAGGAAAAAGTGTAACAGTTAATTTAGGAGTAAGTGTAGGATTAGATTATAATGATTTAACATTACCAGAAAATGGACATTTATTTGAAGAGATAACCTATAAAGGAGAAGTAGGAACAGTAGTATTGAGTAATATTAGTAAAGATAATACCTACGATGATGGAGTAGATACATTTACAACAGGACAGTATCCAAATAATTATATCTGGTATAGTGGAAAGTTATGGAGAGCAGTGTCTGTTAATAATGAA
Organism: uncultured Bacilli bacterium; assembly: GCA_963929435.1. Classification (GTDB taxonomy): domain Bacteria; phylum Bacillota_I; class Bacilli_A; order RF39; family UBA660; genus Onthousia. The sequence goes on along the minus strand of CAWVIV010000002.1, from coordinate 31,226 downwards.
GAAAAGACTGTTAAGTTGGTAACCCAGTGGAATATAAGTGCTATTTCTTATGATGATGATAGTAGTGCCTTTGAAGGAAGTTATATGGAAGAATGGTTAAATGATACCACAGTAGATGGCTTTTTAAGTAATTTAAGGAATTATGAGAATTTTATAGTAACCGATACTAAATGGGACTCTACTATGGATGATAGAGATTTAGGAGAAATAACAAGACCAAATGGAGAAATGATAGTAACAGATACTGTAGGACTACTTAATCTGTATGAATATCAGTGTGGTATAGGTTATTTAAATAATAGCTTAACATGGATAACATTAACTCCATATAACACATCTACCATTCGTTACATGAGTGTCTCTGGGCTTGCACTTAATACTGGTGTAAATGCAAGTGCGTATGGTGTTCGTCCTTCTATAATTCTAAATTCTAGTATCAAAATAGTGGATGGAGAAGGAACAGAAGATAATCCATATAGATTAGAAGGAGATAGTGATAGTAATTTAGGAGGAGTACAACTAAATACAAGATATAGTGGTGAATATATTTCTTTTGGAACTGGGGAGAACAACTTATATCGAATAGTAAGCCATGAGACTGAAGGCTTAACTAAGATAACAAGTGCAGAACCATTAAAAGAAAATGAAACATTTAAAACATCTGCTTTTGGAGATAATGAATATTCCTCAAGTAATAATACAATAGGAAGTTTTCTTAACGGAGAATATTTAGATAGTGGTTATTATTTAACAAAAGAACAAGTAAATATGATAGAAGATAACACCACATGGTATTTGGGAGCAGTAGAAAATGGTACTTCATATAAACTGGCCAAATATATAGATACTAGTATGTCAGGTTATGCTACAAGTACAAAAGCTAAGGTAGGATTGTTGAGATTAGGAGAATTAATGGCTGGAAAATTTGATGACTTCAATAATAATACAACTTTTTGGACTTTAACGCCAAATAATTCATCTAACGTTCGTAACATAGACAGATATGGTACTGCATACTACAATAGTCCTTCGTATGCATATGGTATTAAACCAGCCTTAAACCTAAAACAAAATGTCATCATAACAGGTGGAGATGGCACCCTACAAAATCCATTCCAGATTGCCTTAGAATAGAAAATTAAAGAGACCTTAAATTTGGTCTCTTTAACTATTACTATGATATAACTCTTCTCTAATATTATCTAAGTTCTGATTCATAAGAGTTAAATAATCAGTTTCTGTTTCTCTTTGGTCATCATTCAAAACTATTATTCTATTAGAATTAATAACCTCTAAACTATTAGGATAAGTATTAATTAAGTTCTGAACATTATTAGTAGTTTTTATATCTTCATAACTAAATATTTTTGTAATATCACCATTTTCTACTAAATCATTTATTTCAACTAAATCTTTTTCACTAGTATCATCATTTAATATATAAACTTTAACTCCATATTTTTCTAAGAATTTATAATTATTATCAGTTGCAACTATAGTCTTATAAGGAGCAGTTTCAACAGCAAGTCTAATATCAGCATCAAGTTCTGAAATATCAACTTTTAACTCTTCATAATTTTTATCAATTTCTTCTTTTAAATAATTATTTTCTATATATTCTTTTAATCCAAGTCTTACATTTTGACTCATCATAAGCATAAATGATGGGTCTAACCATACTTCTTCCATATTATAGTCATTATCAAGAACATAAGAGCTATCTATTATCTTTAAATTTTCATTATAATCTAACAAGTCAACTGCTAACTTTCTTTCTCTATCAACTAATCCTGTATAGATAAATAAGTCTTTACTAGCGAAATCTCTTTTTTGCTTATTAGTAAATTTATAATCACTAGTATCAACTCCATCAGGATAGATATTACTAACTTTAGCATGCTCTCCATAAAGCCTTTCTATAATATATTCATTAGGATAATTAGTAGTAACTATCTCAATATCCTCCATATCATCACTTTTACAACCTGTAGTAGTTAATAAAATTGCTATACCAAGAAAAGCAATCTTACCTAAATTTTTAACACTTCTTTTCATTCTTTTTCTCCTCTCTAATAACTGGGTCATATCCAAACCTTGCTCCAGGGTGACATCTAAGTATTCTTTTAAAGCCAAGAAAAAGTCCCTTTATAGAACCATATTCTTCTATCGCTTCAATAGTATAATTAGAACAAGTAGGATAAAAATGACAAGCCCCATGACTTGTTAGTGGCATCTTTTGATAAAGATGAATTAAACTAATTAATATTTTTTTCATATTTCTATTGTACAATAAAAATTAGTGTTAATCAATTAGAAGTGAAAAATTAACCTAATAAGAAGTGAGATATTAACATAAAGATAAAACCTATACTAAAAAAGATAAAGGTTAGTTTTCTTTTTTTATAACTTAAAGACTCAGTTAATAATTCATAAATACTAATATGTATCATAATCCCTGCAATTATAGATAGAATTATACTCATAATAAAGTTATTAATAATATTTGATAAAAATAAATAAGCAAGTATCGCTCCTAAAGGTTCTGATAAGCCAGATATCAAAGTATAAAGGAAAGCTTTAAGTCTTGATTTAGTACTAAAGTATATAGGAATAGCAATACTTATTCCTTCTGGGATATTATGAAAACTAATAGCAAGGGCCAAAGATAAGCCAAGACTCATATTAGTAGAACTAGAAAGAAAAGTTGCTACTCCTTCAGGAATATTATGCATAATAATAGCAAGCATTGAAACAAGACCTAATCTATATAGTTTTTTATTACTAATAGATTTATTATCATTACTAGGTAAAAACTTATCTATTAACATAGAAATAATAACTCCAAGACAAATAAATATTAATAAAAATAAAAGAGCAGGGAAACCTTTAAATATAGAAGTTAAGAGATTAAAAGATTCAGGGATTAAATCAGTAAGAGATACACAAATCATCACACCACTTGCAAAAGAAAGAGAAGACAGAATAATAGTTCTTTCATTCTTTAAATTAAAAAGTAAGGGAATAAAACCAATTAAAGTAGAAAGCCCTGCTAAAGTAGATAAAATAAAAGCATAAGTAAAGTTAGACATGATATCACCAGTAATAGATATGCTAAATGAAAAAGATTTATGCTTGATATGATTATTATAAAGTGATACAATGATATAGCATTAAAGGGGGATAATTATGTTTATAGATGAATTTATAAGAGGATACATAGAACTAAATAAACAGCAATTATTAGAAATTAAAGATAATATCCACGAAATAAAGATATTATCACAAATAATTAAATACTTATTAACTTATCAAACTCAGGAAGACTATATTAAAATAAAAGAAAACTTTAATATAGTATTAGATAATATAGAACTTCTTGCAAATACACTGGATATTAAAAATGGAACAGAATTAATAACATTATGTTCTTTCTTAATTCATAATGGATATCTTTCAGAAAAAGTGTATTCCTATAGCTTTGATGATATTAAAAAAGATATTCTTAGAAAAGAATGCGATAATGTACTAATGTGTGCTATTAATGTATTTAGTGGTACTGGTTGTTGTAGGCATACTGCTACTTTTGCTAAAGCTATGTTAGATAGATTTAATATTCAAAATAGTCTTGTTGAAATATATTCAACAGATAACTTTGAACTTAAAGAAAAATTATTAGCTTTTAATAATAAATATAAGAATATAGGGATCTTTCATCACGATATTGCTAACCATCTTGTTAATTATATAAATGATAATGGTTATGAATATATTGCTGATATAACAAGTAGCATGTTATATCTAAGATATGCTTATAATGGTTTTGCTTATCCTTTTGCAAACAATCTTACAAAAAATAAGACATTGGCTTTTCCTTTATATAACTATGGAAGAATTTATTATAAAAAAATTAACTATGATGAAATAAGGACTTTAACAATAGAAGAACAACAGGAAATTAATCAAAGAGTTAAGAATGCTATAGAGTTATTTACTAAAAATCATAAATTATTTGTTGAGTTTTATTTTCAAAATGAAAGATATTATCATAAAATTAATAAATCATATGGTAGAATATCAGAAAAAGAGAAAAGATTAGTATTAAGGTAAGGCGGATAAATAAAAGTAAAAGTCCTAGGAAAAATGTGATAAGAGATTATATTTTTATTTGAGAGAAATTCTTATAGTAAAAGTATTGATTAAATGTCATAATAAGAATGTAAAAAGTTTTATTTAATAATTGACTTTTTCTGGGTGTGCTATAAAATATATGACACATCTAAGGATTTTGTCCTTAATTTAATAATTACAATACATTTAAAACTTTAAGTATTGTATATTATGGCTGATTAATAGAGGATAGAAAGACATCGTCTATCGCGGACTGTTAAAGTCTAAAGTGTAGGGTTCTTTTAAAGAATTCGATGAGATGCTTGCGTGATGCAAAAGCCTATTACTCATAAGCTCGTACTTAGGTGCGGGCTTTATTTATATAATTCTATAATATAAGAAATGAACATTTTGACATTATATATCATTTATGTTAAAATATCTATCTAGAAAAAGGGGGTATATCATGATTATAAAAGAAAAAATACAAGCAATAAAATTAAAAAAAGCTCAAGAAAAATATAAAGGTGATTATTATAAAAATACAAAACAACAAGCATTGTTTGAAAATTTTTCTATATTTTTAGGCAACTTTACATCCTTTGCAAATACTCTTAATGTTAACTCTGGTATATCTTTAATTACTCTTACTGGCTATATGATTCATAATGGTATTGTTTCCGAAAAAGAAAGTTATACTTATAAGGAAATAGATGAAGAAATATGTGATTTAAAAACAAAAAAAGATTTTAATATGGGAATGAAAGTTTTTAGTGGTGAGGCTTGTTGTCGTCATACGGCTAGTTTTGGAAAACTTATTCTTGATAATTTTAATATAAAAAATTATACAGTGGATACTTATCCTAATATAGATAACCTTGATGAAAATTTATTACAGATATTACGATTTTTAAATGAAATTCATCATAAACCTATATGTAAAAATAGGCATAATCATACTTTTAATTATATAAATGATGGCGATTTAGAATTTTTTGCTGATATAACTGTTGATATTATGTTATTATTCTATAGTGATAAAGGTTTAGCTTATAATTTTAATTCAAACTTTGATAATGGTTCACCACTTTATAATTATAACTTTTTTGAGATAAAAAACATTGATTTTTCTAAAGTAAAGCCACTTACCAAAGAACAATGTTTAGAGTTAGATGCTACAGTCAATAATGATCTTAATAAATTTAAAATGAATCACAGTTTGTTTTTAGAATTCTATTTACAAAATAAAGAGCTTTACCACAATATTAATGAAGCTTATAATGGACTATATGAAGAACAGAAAAAACTTAAATTGATATGGAGGCAAAAAGAAGAATGAATTATAACTTAGAATGTGAAAAGATATTAAATAGTATTGATTTAAATAATAAGCCAACACTATTATTACATGCTTGTTGTGCTCCTTGTTCATCATCAGTCTTAGAGAAAATATCTAAATACTTTGATATAACTATTTTATTTTATAATCCAAATATTACTGATTATAAAGAATATCTTAAAAGAAAAGATGAACTAGAGAAGTTTATTGGATTAGTAGGTTATGATATTAAAATTTTAGATTGTAATTATGATAAAGAGAAGTTTTTAGATATATCTCGTGGTCTAGAAGACTTAAAAGAAGGAGATATTAGATGTTATAAGTGTTATAACTTAAGACTAGAAGAAACAGCAAGAATTGCCAAAGAAAAAGACTTTGATTATTTTACAACAACCTTATCTATTAGTCCTTATAAGAATAGTAAATGGTTAAATGAAATAGGGGAAGAGTTATCTAAAAAGTATAATATTAATTATTTATATGCTGACTTTAAAAAGAAAAATGGTTATAAAAGAAGTATAGAATTATCTCATATTTATAATCTATATAGACAAGACTATTGTGGTTGTATTTATTCTAAAGTAGAACGACTTAAACACCTTCAAGATCAAAAGCAGGTATAAATGATTCGCTACAAGTACCACCTTCTTGCATATAAGCATTTTTAATACCTAAGTCTATGGCATAGTCTATTACATCATTATATTCATCTTCACTAATAGTTTTATTTAAGTATGGATAATCTTTAATAAAGTTAACTGGTGTATACTGATTCATAATACTAAGATAAATATTATCTTGGTATTTTTTATATAAATAATTTATTATTTTCTTAGTATCATCGCTCTTAGTAGGTAAGACTAAACATCTAACAATAATCCCTTTAGTCATTAGACCATCTTTATTAAATTTATTTTTACCTGTTTGTCTATACATTTCTTCTAATGCTTTACTAGCAACTTCAAAATAATTAGAGCATTTTGATAAATCTTTACCTAATTTATTGTCAAAATATTTAAAATCAGTTAAATAAATATCAATGTAACCCTCTAATAACTTTAAAGTCTCTACACTTTCATAACCACTAGTATTATAAACTATAGGAATAGATAAACCTTTCTTTCTTGCTAGTTTAATCGCCTCTATAATACTAGGTACATAGTGAGTAGGTGTAACTAAATTAATATTGTTAGCATGCTTTTCTTCTAACTCTAACATCATTTCTGAAAGTCTTTCTATAGTTATTTCTTTACCAAAGCCATCAGTAGATATCTCTTTATTCTGACAATAACAACACTTTAAATTACAATTACTAAAGAAGATAGTACCACTACCATTACTACCAGATATAGAAGGTTCTTCAAAGTAGTGAAGAGCACTTCTTGCAACTTTAACTTTATCAGTGGCTTTACAATATCCTAAAGTTTTAGTCCTATCGACTAAACAATTTCTTGGACATAAATTACATTTTTTATATAATTCTAACATAGTTATTACCTACCTTTTTATAGAATAAAAATTTCACAACTCTATAAGAATTGTGAAAGAAAATTTGCCTATCTTTTAAGAAAGATCTCTTAATTATTTTTAGATAGAAATCTATCTTTAAGGTAACACCTAAATCGCAAACTAGGTATTCCTCTTTTTTATATGTAAAAGAAATTTACATATTCATGGTATCATAAATATATAATAAATTCAAGTATATTTGAAAATCTATATAACATAAGGTATAATGAATAAAGAAAGAAGGAAGTCTTATGAAATATTATTGTATTGGAATAAAAGGAACAGGTATGAGTACTCTAGCTCAGATGTTATATGATATGGGAAATGTTGTATCAGGTTATGATGATGCGAAAGATTATAAGTTTACTCAAAAGGGACTAGAAAAAAGAGGTATAAAGATTTTTTATGATGGAAATCATCCTTTAGATAAAGATACTATTGTAACTGCTTCTCGTGCTTTTAGTAATGAACACCCTGAAATGAAACGAGTAAAAGAGTTAGGTTTAACTTTTAAGCCCTATAATGAAGTGGTAGGGGAGATAACTAAAGAATTTGATACTATTTCAGTAAGTGGAACACACGGTAAGACAACAACTACATCCTTATTAAAACATCTATTTGAAAATACTATTGGCTGTAACTATTTTATAGGTGATGGAACTGGTCATATTGATATGAAAAATAGATTATTAGTAATAGAATCTGATGAGTTTAATCGCCATTTTCTTGCCTATCATCCTAAGAAAGTTATTATTACTTGTATTGAACTTGAACATACTGAAATATATAAAAATATAGAAGATATTATTAAAGCTTTTGAAGAATTTGCCAATAAAGCAGGGACTGTTATTGCTAATGGTGATGATTTAAATATTAGAAAGATAAACTTTAAAAATAAAGTAGTATTCTATGGCGAAGATGAATCTAATGACTATATTATTAAAGATATTAAGTTAGAGACTACCGGTTCAACTTTTACTTTATATAAAAAAGATGAACTAATAGATACTTTTACTGTTCCGTTATATGGACATCATATGGTTATGAATACTGTAGCATCTATTATTTCTGCCTTAGATGAAGGGGTTAGCAAAGAAAAGATTAAAGAGTTATTACCGACTTTTAAAAATGCTAATAGACGTTTTGCAGAAACAAAAGTAGGAGATACTATCATCGTAGATGACTATGCTCACCATCCAACTGAAGTTAAAGTTACCCTTGAAGCGATTAGGCAAAAATATCCTGATAAGAAATTAACAGTTGTCTTTCGTCCTAATACTTATTCTAGAACATCACGCTTTAAAAAAGAATTTGCTGATGCCCTAAAAGTTGCAGATAAAGTATATTTAACCCCAATTAAATGTGATAGAGAAGATCCTAAAGACTATCCACCTATTAAATCAGAAGATATTATAGAACTAATTCCAGATAGTGAACTTGTAGATGATGATACTGTTAGTAAAGTTTTAAAAGATAAAGATGGAGTAGTCGCTTTCATGGGATGTGCCACTGTATCTCACTTGATTGAAAATTTTACAAAAGCATTAGAAAATATTGAATAATTTAAAATAACTGTGCTATACTATAATTGTCTAAAGAAATCGAAGCGGATGACTCAGTATAAAACCGACTAAAGAGACGATAAGGGAGTATTGATGATTGTTACGTTCGTGTTGAAGACCTTTCCACTGGTTAGGGATCCTAAGAACTGACTATATACACCCACCTGTACATAAGTATAGGTTTTATCGTAGATCCAAAACGTTTCTTTGGACTTTTTTATTGCATTTTTTTAAGAATTGGTGTATAATATAAGAACCTTTAAGGGGGAATATGAATGCCTAAGAAAACAGATAAAATTGTTGATGTAGAATTAATAAAGAAAAAACTTTAGATACACAATTATTAAAAAATATAGCTAAGTTACAAACAGAAAGAGATTTATCTCTTATTGATTATGTTAAGACACTTGAATTAATAAGAGATATTGTTATTCTCTTGCGTGATGATGAAAATCAATTACCAGATGAATTTTACAGACATTATGATTTATTATTAAGTGAAATAGAACCTGCCTTAGATGATTTAACACTTGATTCATTAACACTAGTAACAGAGCAGTACAAAGATATCATAGAAATTGATAGTGGGGTTAAATTTAGTGAACAATATAAACTTAAAAAGAATATAAAAAGAAGACATGAACAATTCCAAAAAGTAATAACAAGTCATAAATAAAGGGGGAGAAAATTATGCAAAAGGAAAAAGTTAATAGTAAAGAAGTTTTATTAAAACAAATTTCTAAAATAAATGAATATTTTAATAATAAAGAGACTATTCCAGAAGATGAAGCAGTTAAAACATTATTAATGGTAGGAATGGCTTCTAAAATTGGTGAAAAGAACACTATTTGTCATATATCTAGATTAGACGTAAGACATAATTGTTATTTGACATTACAAGGAAGTTATAAAGCAATATCTAAAGAAGCATCTATTGCACTTAACAATCCAACTAATGATAATCTTGCAATTATTATAGGACAGTTTGGTATATTACAATATTTAAAACAATATTTAGAAAGAGAAAAAGAGATTCCTTTAAATATATTGTTGGAAATGAATGCAAGAGTTGTTAAAGGAATAAGTAAAAGCGAAAAAATATTTAAAAAAATTAATAATATTGGAAGGTGGTAAGATTATGGATATGAATGGGAATTTATCTAGATTAATAGATGAAGTAGCAAAAGAATTAGGAATACCTATAAATTATATTGGTAAAAAACAAAACCCACCCAAATCTTTATCTGATAAAGAAGTTAGCATGCAAGAAAACACTCCTAGTTTTGATGGTGAGAGTGATAATGAACCAAAAACAAGAAAAAGATAAAATTAAAATATTAATAAATAAGTTTGAGAAGTAGGTAATTTTACTTACTTTTTATTTTTTTGTTGACATATGACAACTTGTCACATATAATGATATAGTGACTGTTAGGAGGAAGTAATATGCCTAGTGATACATTTCTAAGATTAAATGATGAAAAGAAGAAAAAGCTAATAGATGCTAGTTTTAAGGAGTTTTCCCTTAATAATTTTAATGACGCATCTATTAATAGAATTATTAAAGAAGCAGGTATTTCTAGAGGAAGTTTCTATATGTATTTTGAAGATAAAAAAGACTTGTATTTCTATCTTTTAGAACAATATGGGGAAATACTTAGTAATAATATGAAGAAAGACTTAATAAAAAATAAAGGAGACCTTTTTAAGATGTTTCAAGATAACATTGAAGAAAGTTATAATTCCTTTAAAAATAATAATATTAACTTCTTTAAGAAATCTTTAGAAAATGTCACTATTATGGAAGAGTCTAAAAGAACCTTTGGTTTTAGAGATAAGAGACTCTTAAAAGAACTTATTCCTAACATTAATTTAGAATTACTTAATGATAAGGCTAGACGTCATATTGAAGTAATTTTTGCCATTAATATGCATCTTTTGATGGTCACGTTATTTAAGTTGTTAAAAGAGGATAGTCTTGATAAAAAAATGCTAAAAGACTATTATGAACAACTTGATATCTTAAAATATGGATGCAGTATAGAAAAGAAATAGGAGGAGTATGATTTATGTTAAAGATATTTAGATATTTAAAAGATAATATTTTATCAGTTATTCTAATTATTTTACTGTTAATAGTTCAAGCGAACTGTGATTTAACTATACCTCAGTATACTTCTAATATTATTAATGTAGGAGTACAACAAGGCGGTATAGAAGAAGTTAATCCTAAAGTAGTTAGAAAATCTAAGTTAGACGAGATTTTACTTTTTGTAAGTGATAAAGACAAAAAAGAGATTTTATCTAATTATGAGTTAATCACTAAGAAAAGTGATGAACATGACTATGATATTTTAGATGAAGAGCCAGTCTATGTCATTAAAGATGAAGATAAGTCTAATAGTGACTTGGAGAAAGCAATATTAGTTGATTATATGTTAACAAGTAAAGAGAGTGAAGCGGTTAACATTCAAAATGAAATTAAAAAAGATATGCCAGAGTCTATGCAAAATATGGCTATAATAGATATCATTAAAATGTTACCAGCCACTGAACTTAATGATATGAGAAAATCTATTAATGAACAATTTTCTTCAATGCCAGATAGTATTATAAGTCAAAGTGCTGTTTCTGCTATCAAGTTAGAATATGTCGAAGTTGGACTTGATACTGATGCTATTCAAACTAATTACATTATAATTACAGGCCTTAAGATGTTAGGACTATCACTAATTAGTGTAGCATCAACAATTCTTACAGTATTACTTGGTGCTAGAGTAGGATCAGGTCTATCTAAGAGAGTTAGAAAGAAAGAATTTACAAAAGTCTTAAACTTTGGTACTGCTGAATATAAAACTATTGGTATCTCATCATTAATTACCAGAAGTACAAATGATATTCAACAAGTACAAATGATGATTATTATGACATTAAGACTATTTATCTATGCCCCTATAATTGCTTTTGGTGCAGTTAGAAAGGTATTTGAAACTGCTCCATCAATGACTTATATTATATGGTTAGGAATAGTTTGTGTCTTAACATTAATATTCACTTTATTTGCCCTTACTATGCCTAAATTTAAGAAAGTACAAAAACTTATTGATAAATTAAACCAAGTAACAAGAGAAATTATTACCGGTATTCCAGTAATTAGAGCTTTCTCTAATCAAAAATATGAAGAAGAAAGATTCAGCGTTGCAAACACTAACTTAAAGAAAACAAACCTATTTGTTAATAGAGTAATGAACTTAATGATGCCTGGTATGATGTTTATTATGAATGGTATTGTTGTTCTAATTATTTGGATAGGTGCTCATAAAATAGATGATGGCTTATTACAAGTTGGTGATATGTTAGCCTTTATCCAGTACTCAATGCAAATAATTATGTCATTCTTAATGATATCAATGTTTTCTATTATGTTACCACGTGCCAATGTATCTGCAAATCGTATCATGGAAGTATTAGAGACTGATCTTTCTATTAAAGATCCAGAGAAACCTAAAACATTTAGTAAGAGAATTAAAGGACTTGTTGAGTTTAAAAATGTAAGTTTTAGATATCCTGATAGTGATGAGGATGTTATTACTGATGTAACCTTTACAGCAAAACCAGGAACAACTACAGCCTTTATTGGTTCTACTGGTAGTGGTAAAAGTACTTTAATTAACTTGATACCAAGATTATATGATGTTACTAAAGGAGAAATATTAGTTGATGGTATAAATGTTAAAGATGTTAAACAGAGTGATTTACATGATAAAATTGGTTATGTTCCTCAAAAAGGTGTATTATTTTCAGGTACCATAGAGTCTAATATTAAATATAGTAATGAAGATATGCCTGATGAGAAAATGATAGAAGCAGCACGTATTGCTCAAGCAGAAGAGTTCATACTAGCTAAAAAGGAAGGTTATAAGAGTCCAATAAGTCAAGGAGGTACAAACGTATCTGGTGGACAAAAACAAAGACTTTCTATCGCTCGTGCTATCGCTAAAGATCCAGAGATTTATATCTTTGATGATAGTTTCTCTGCCCTTGACTTTAAGACTGATTTTGAACTTCGTAAAGCCTTATATGAATATGCTAAAAACTCAACTATCTTTATTGTCGCTCAACGTATTAATACAATACTAAAAGCAGATCAAATAGTAGTGCTTGATGAAGGTAAAGTAGTTGGTATTGGTACTCATAAAGACTTACTTAAAAATTGCTCTGTCTATCGTGAAATAGCTGAGTCTCAACTTACAAAGGAGGAGTTAGAAAATGCCTAGTGGAAGAATGGGAATGGGTGCAACTGCAAAAGCTAAAGATTTTAAAGGCACTTTAAAGAAATTACTTAAATATTTAGGTAATTATAAAATAAGTTTAATCTTTGTTATTATCTTTGCTATTTGTAGTGCAGTATTTTCAATAATTGGTCCTAAAATATCAGGACAAGCAACTACAGAGATATTTAATGGCCTTGTTGGTAAAGTAACAGGTACTACTAATGGTATAGATTTTTCTAAAGTAGGAACTATCCTTTTAACTCTTTTATCATTATATATAATAAGTGCCATATTTCAATATTTACAAGCTTTCATTATGAGTGGTGTAAACCAAAAAGTTACTTTTAATTTAAGAGAAGAGATATCTCATAAAATGCATAAATTACCGCTTTCTTATTTTGAAAGTAAAACAACAGGAGAGATTTTATCAAGAGTTACAAATGATGTCGATACTTTATCACAGAGTTTAGATCAATCTATATCACAGATATTAACTTCTGTTACAACTTTAATAGGTGTAATAGTAATGATGTTAACAATAAGTCCTCTAATGACTTTAGTAACCCTAGTAATTGTCCCAATCGCTTTATTTATGATGAGTTTTATTATGAAACATTCTCAAAAATACTTTTTAAATCAACAAAAGTATTTAGGAAATATCAATGGTACAATTGAAGAAGCTTATTCAGGACACACTGTTATTAAATTATTTAATGGTGAAGAAAAGACTATAGAAGATTTTAGTAAAACTAATGAGAAATTATATAATTCAGCATGGAAGTCACAATTTTTCTCTGGTATGATGCATCCAATTATGAATTTTATTGGTAATATTGGTTATGTTTTAATATCTATTTTAGGTGGATATTTAGTTATCCAAAATAAAATAGAGGTTGGAGATATCTTATCATTTACTCAGTATATCAGAAACTTTATGAATCCACTTGCTCAAATCGCCCAAATAGGTAATATGATTCAGTCAATGGTAGCATCTGCAGAAAGAGTCTTTGAATTCTTAGAAGAAAAAGAAGAAGTACCTGATGTTAAGAAAGTTACTTATGACTTAGATAAAATGGGCAATACTGTAACTTTTGAAGATGTTAAGTTTGGTTATAATAAAAATAAGATTATTATCAATGACTTTAGTGCTAAGATGCATAAAGGACAAAAGATTGCCATTGTTGGACCAACAGGAGCTGGTAAGACAACTATTGTTAAACTACTAATGAGGTTTTATGATGTTAACTCAGGTTCTATTAAGATAGATGGAGTTGATATTAGAGATATGAAACGTGATGATTTAAGAAGTCTCTTTGGTATGGTTTTACAAGATACATGGCTTTATAGTGATACCATTAAAGAAAATATTCGCTATGGTAACTTAAATGCAAGTGATGAAGCGGTATATGATGCTGCGATTGCAAGTCACGTTGATCACTTTATTAGAACAATGCCAGAAGGATATGATATGGTTCTAAATGAAGAAAGTGATAACGTATCTGCTGGTCAAAAACAGTTATTAACTATTGCCAGAGTTATCCTTAAAGACCCTAAAATATTAATTTTGGATGAAGCGACAAGTAGTGTAGATACCAGAATGGAACAATTAATCCAACAGGCCATGGATAACTTAATGGAAGGTAGAACAAGCTTTGTTATCGCTCATAGGCTTTCTACTATTAAAAATGCTAACCTTATATTAGTAATGAAAGATGGCGATATTGTAGAACAAGGAACCCATGATGAATTACTTAAGAAAAATGGTTTCTATGCCGAACTATACAACTCACAATTTGAAAGTGTTTCAGAATAGATGGTAAAATCCATCTATTTTTGTTATACTTAATAATAGAAAGGGTGATGCATAATGAAACTATTAAAAAAAATATTTTTACCTATTCATTATGCTATGGTAGGCTTTTCTTTAACTATTAGTAATTTACAGATTTTTATCTGCACCATAATTAATAAAATTATATATATTTTCACTAGAAAAAAAGATACTAAGTTGCAAAAGTTTTTTGAAAGACAAAAAGATTCACCTGAGAGTTTATTACTAGTAACCCTTTATGTAGTTACAATTATTTCTTTAGTAAATATATTTGTTCCTAAAAATTCGTTTGAACAATCTAATAAAGTAAAAATATTTACATATCAAAATGTAAGTACAATTGATAATGATACTACTAATGAAAATAATGAATCACAAGAAAATAGTACTACTTATAATGTAAATGTTGATTTTGATAGTCTAATCTCTACTAATTCAGATACTATCGCTTACATAATAGTAAAAGGAACTAATATAAGTTATCCTGTTGTTCAGACAGATAATAATGATTATTACTTAGATCATGATTTTAATCATAATTATTCAATAAAAGGTTCTATTTTTGCTGATTATCGTAATACGTTTGATAATTTATCTCTCAATACAATTATCTATGGACATCATAGACTAGATAATACTATGTTTGGACCTTTAGATAAACTTTTTAATGAGTCATATTATCAAAATAATACTAATCAAATAATGTTAATTACAAAAGATAAAACTTATACCTTTAATATCTTTTCTGTCTATGAAATAGATCCTGAAGTTTACTATTTAACTACTAGCTTTGTTAGTGATGAGGCTTATGTTAATTTCTTAAATACTTTAAAAAGTAGGAGTATTTATAATATTAATGAAACATTAGATAAGAACTCTAAAATAATAACTTTATCTACATGTAATACTGATAATACAGGTAGACTTGTAGTACATGCTAAGTTAGTAGGTGAGTCTTAATTATGAAAAATGTTATTAGATATATATTAACTTTTATTATTACGACAATTATATGTATTTTAAGTTTTATTTTAGTTGCATCTATTCCTAAAGATTTAATAAAAACAAATATAAATGAAAGTGCAGAATATATTTATTCTAAACCTGCTTTTTTCTATTTTAATAATTCAATAAGTACTTCAAATTTAATTCACAATTATCCAGATCCCATAACATTAAATTTAACATATTCACTAAATCCTAAAAAACCACTTACTTCGATATTTTTAACTAAATATTATAGTACAGTTCGTTATGGTGAAACTGTTAATTTTAGGGAGAAAGCTATTCATGATTATGAGCCTAATAAAGAATATTATCGGTATTGGCATGGAAATATTGTTATTATAAAACCACTTTTATTAATATTTAACTATAAAGAAATACTAATATTTTTATCAGTAATTTTAACAATATTAATAATTTTGATTACATATCAACTATTTAAAAGAGATAAACTATTTGCAATTATTTTTCTATTAGCAAATATCTTAGTAAAGGTTTATGTTACTTTTTTCTGTTTAGAGTACATCTATATGTTTCTATTAAGTTATATTCTAACACTAATATCATTTAAATTTATTAATGCTAAAGAAGAAAAAATATATTGTTTATTTATTGTTGGAGGAGTCCTAGCTAATTTTTTTGATTTTTTAACAACAGAAACGCTAGTATTTACTTTACCATTTTTAGTTATTTATTATTTTAGTTATAAAGATAATAAAGTAACAAAGAAAACTTTTTACTTCTTTATTAAATCATTAATAGCATTTCTTTTAAGTTATAGTATAATGTGGATTTTAAAATGGTTAATATTAGTAATTTTTTTTAATCAAAACCCATCTTCATTTTTAAATGATCATCTATTAGAAAGAGGAATAAATAAATCTACTTTTACTTTAGGAATATTTGATAGTATTATGATTAATATAATTCAAGTTATTCCATTTTGTTATTTAGATAAAGTCTTTATTATAATAGTATCAATTATATATACAATCTTTTTAACTTATAATTTTATTAAAAGAAAATTTACTTTATATGAATTAATATTAGTTTTAATAAGTCTAGTACCAATACTTAGATATTTAGTCTTATTTAATCATTCATATGATCATTTCTTCTTTACTTATAGAGCATTATTACCAAGTATTATAGTTTCTTTGCTTTTATTTTGTCAAAAGTTCCAGGATAAAAACATGAAATAAATTATGAATAGCAGAGAAAGTCATATATTAAAAGGCTTTCTTGCTATTTTTTTACTGAAAATTTGATTTTTGAGCCAAAGATAAATAACACATTATATCTACTAATCCCTTCTCAAAATTATACGATAATATTTTTCTTATTCTCCTTAGACTTATATTATTATAAAATGGTTTTACTTTATTTAGTATTCCTAGACAAAGTTTCTTAACTAATTCTAAATTCATTAATGCCTTCTTATTTACTGTAGTATTATCATCTTGTTTAAATGTAAAATCTAAATGCCAATGTAATTTATTTTCTACTGACCAATGATGTCTTATAGCCTTAGAAAAAAGTTCAATATTAAGAAATAAACTTGATATATAATATCTATATTCTACTTTTGTTTCTTGTAAAGTTTTTATTGTTTTCTTTACTAAGCCTATACTATTTAACTTTTTCCATTTTTTTCTATCAAAATACCATTTAACATCTTCTGTTTGGTAGTATTCATAATGAATAAGATTTTCTCCTCTTTTTTCTTTATAGTCTAAATAGGCAGTTCCTGTTTGTCCTGCTTTTATCATCTCTAACTTTTTCTCATCAAAATATAAAATTAAATCATTATAAAAGTTACCTTGATTACCTTTTATAGGCACTACATAATCTCCCTTTAAACTAACTACTGCTTCTACATTATCTGTTTGTGTATTTAAAGCATCCCAAGTAATAACATTACCCTTTACATTAAATCTCTTTAATATATCTGGTATGGCTGTTATTTCATTTGTTTTATCATCTATTTGCTCACTTGCTAAACAAATTCCATATTTATTTGAATAAGCATTTAAAACATTTAATGGCTTTACTTTATCATTATATCTAGTTTCATTTCTAGAGCTTCCTCTATTAATTCTTCCGTCTAAGTTAATAATATCATTATCTGTAGAAGATAATGAGAAAGTTAATAAAAACTCAGTAAATATTGATTCTAATTCTTTAGAATCTATTATGGCAAAGACTCTTTCATAAGTCTTTGTACAAGGAATCCCTCCTGTCATTAGTAAAAATTCTCTTAACCACTTGTAATGTGTGATGGTAAAATCATGAACATCTTCCCAGTCATTTGCATTAAATAAAACTGCTAGTATTGTACAAATAATAATATCCCAAATTTTAAATTTTGTTTTTTTCTTAATTCTACTATCAGTTAGTGTTTTTAGTCTTTCTTTTAAGTTTTTCATTGCTGCTTTATCAACGTCTTCTATTTTAGTAATACCCAATTGCTTTTTTATATAATTAATTTCTCTAATACTTAATTCAAATCTTTTTTTACTTGGTCTAGCCATTTTTCATCCCTCTTTATATATAAGGGTACCACAAATTAACTCAAAATCAAATTTATAATAAAAAAACAGTAAAATTTTCTTTTACTTAAAGGTTTATTCTACTGTTTTAATTTTATTTCATGTTTTTATCCTGCAAAAGTTCAAAAAATGATATAGAAAAATTGTATAAAGTGGTATAATAAAATTAGAAATAAATGATAATAATAACAATTAGTAAAAGGAGTTGAAAATATGAAAAAGAAATTATTAATAATTTTAGTTGCAATACTTGTATTTATGATTACTCCTGTTGTGGAAGCGAAAGAGATTAAACTAGATGAATTATATAATGGCATAAATTTTCCTGTTAGTTCTCTTCCAACATGGGATTTTGAACTAGATCCTGGTGATATACTTACTTTTGATCGTTCAAATCTAAAAGAAATTTATGGAAATTATACCTTTGATGATAAAGTAAGGGTTTATATAAATAATGAACTATATAATACTAATCAACAATTTACTTGTGATTCAGAAGCAAGAGAAAACTGCAAGTATACAGTTTTATCATATGAAGGAATAACTAATGAAAAGCCTCCAAGAGGTAAGAATGTTAAAATAGCTGGTACAATAGTTTATTGGACATCAAGTCTTCAATTTGATATTAACCTTTATTATCAGTATATTGATGATGTATCAAAAGGGGTAGTCTATAATAATTTATATGATGCTACTAATGATAATCCTACAGTATATTATGAAGGAGAAACAGATATCTTATTAAAAGATCCTGTAAGAAAAGGATATAAATTTCTAGGTTGGTATACTTCACCTGATTTTGATGAAAATACAAGAGTAACAATGATAAATAAAGATGAACCTGATGAATTAGTATTATATGCTAAATGGGAAAAGGAAGAAGAAAACATCTTTACTAATCCTAATACAAGTTCCATGATTTATATTGCTGTAGGAATATGTATTATAGTAATATTAGGTACTTCTTTGGTAATTGTTTATAAATACAAGAAATTGTAAAATAGATAAAGGAGAGTTTAGCTATGAAAAAGAAATTATTAATAATTTTAGTTGCAATACTTGTATTTATGATTACGCCTAAAGTAGAAGCGGAGGAATATGAACTTGCTGATTTTATAAATTATAGGTGTGAGTATCCTTCTTCTGAAGATTTAACTTTTAGTTATGAATTATTACCGGGAGATATTTTTACTTTTAATCGTTCGTCAATGCAATGCAATCAAACATCTTGGTATTTTAATGATGCTATAAATGTTTATATAAATAATAAACTATATGAAACAGAACAACGATTTACATGTAAGAATGAAGAAAGAAATTCATGTTCATATACCATTTTGTCATATGAAGAAATTACAGGTGAAAAGTTACCAAAAGGTAAATCTGTTAAGATAACTAGCAATGTTATACATATGTCTTCCTCTCTACACTTTAATATTAATATTTATTATCAATATATAGATGATGTATCTAAAGAGATAGTCTATCATAATACATTTGATGGAGCTAATGATAATCCAACCACTTATTATGAAGGAGAAACTGATATATTACTATCTGATCCTATAAGAGAAGGATATAAATTTTTAGGTTGGTATACATCACCTAATTTTGAAGAAGATACGAGAGTAACAATGATAAGTAAGAATGAGCCGGATGTTTTAAATCTATATGCTAAATGGGAAAAAAATGAAGAAAATATTACTAATCCTAATACTAGTTCTATGTTTTATATTGCTATGGGAATAGTTTTTATTCTAATACTAGGTACTTCTTTGGTAATTGTTTATAAATATAATATGCTAGGCACTGGCGGATAATATCCATTGACTTTCAGTCACATAAATCCTTTGAGGACTAGCCTTTGTAAATAAAAAGTAGTAAGATAAAACAGAGGTGAGAAAGATGCAAAAAGGAGCCCACACACAGTATGATGTGCAAATACATGTAGTATGGATAACAAAATATAGAAAGAAAATATTAACATACAAAATTGCGTATAGATTAAAAGAGCTACTGATGCAAGGTTGTTCGGCAAAAGGAATAACAATAATAAGAGGTAATATACAACCAGAACATGTGCATTTGTTGTTAAGTATTCCACCAACCTTGTCAGTAGCACAAGTAATGCAATATCTAAAAGGAAGAAGCTCTAAAAAGTTACAAGAGGAATTTCCAAAATTAAGGAAGCAATTTTGGGGACAACATATGTGGGCGACAGGATATTTTTGTAGAAGTGTAGGGCAAGTAACTAGACAAACTATAGAAGAATATATTGAAAATCAAAAGAATGGAATAGAAGATATATTTGTAAATGATGGCAATAGTATGCTTTAGCATAGAAGGAGTTCCAGTCCTCACATCAAACCCTGTACTTTCAGTGCAGGGTGGTTGATAAAAATAGGTAAAGATGAGTAGTCTAGAATTAACAATTTTAATGCCATGTTTAAATGAAGAAGAAACTATAGGAATATGTATAAAGAAAGCTAAGAAGTATTTAGAAGATAATAATATAAAAGGGGAAATATTAATAGTTGATAATAACTGTACTGATAATTCTTCTTTAATAGCTAAGTCTTTGGGAGCAAGAGTAATCATAGAGAAAAATAAAGGTTATGGGAATGCATTAAGACATGGCTTAAAAGAAGCGAAAGGGCAATACATTATTTATGGTGATTGTGATGACAGTTATGATTTTTCTAACTTAGCACCATACATAGAAAAATTAAAAGAGGGTTATTCACTAGTTAATGGTAATAGATTTAAGGGTGGTATTTCAAAAAATGCTATGAGTTTATCTCATAAAATAGGTGTTAGAGTTCTATCATATATTGGTAGGTATGCTTATAAAGTTCCTATATATGACTTTCATTGTGGATTGAGAGGAGTAATAAAGAAAGATTTACCATTGCTAGAAACAACTGGAATGGAATTTGCTACCGAAATAATATATAAATTTGCTAAATCTCAAAAGAAAATGTGTGAAATTCCTACTACCTTAAATAAAGCTGGCCGTAATGGTAAATCTCATCTTAGGACTGTTAGAGACGGATTTAGGCATATAATATATATGAAAAAAACTTGGATAAAATAAACTAATATATAAGTAATAAAAACATGCGTTTTTTCGGTTCTTCCGAAAGTTTGCGGATTAACCAATAATAGGAAGTAGGATATATTCCTACTTTTTATTGTTGGAAAATTTTGGTATTATGTTTAAGATAGAAGGAGAAGCAGCATGAATAATACTTTTTTATATGGAGAAAATTATCCAGTAATAAACATGGAAGAAAAATCAAATGAAATTATTTTAAATATAGAATCAAAGAAAGAAAAATGTCAGTGTCCTGAATGTAAACATATAAGTTCTGAATACCATGAATATTACATAAGGACAGTTCAAGACACTCCAATACATAATAAAACAGTATGGTTAAAAATAAAGTCTCATAAATATGAGTGTACAAATCCAAATTGTAAAGTTAAAGTATTTACAGAAGAAATTGATTTTGTTAGGAAATATAAAGTTATGACAGATTATTTAGTCCAATTTATCTTAGGCATTTCAATATATTTAAGTTCAAGTTGTAGTTCATTAGTACTTTCTTTTCTAGGAGTGAAAGTAAGTGCCGATACTATTGATAATCTTATAAAAAAAATAGAAGTTAAGGATAATAAAGAAGTAGAAGGGATAGGAATAGATGATGTTGCCAAAAGAAAAGGTCAAAGTTATGCAACAGCAATTTATGATTTAGAAGATCATCATCTAATTGCCCTACTAGATGGAAGAGATGCAAATACAGTCAAGGAATGGTTAAAAGAACACCCCAAAATTAAAAAAATTGCAAGAGATAGAGCCAGTGAATATGCATCTGCAATTAATGAAATATTACCTAATTGTATTCAAGTAGCAGATAGATTCCATTTATTTCAAAATCTAATTGTTTATTTAAAAGATATTTTTTATAAAGAAATACCAAAGAAAATATTTATAAAGGGTGGAGAAATATTAGATGGTAAAATAGAAAAAGTTTCAAAATATCAAGTCTCAATAAATCAAGAGATTCTGAATAGTTTAAAATATGATAATCTCCCTCCAGTAGATGAAAATGGAAATGTTATTACTTTTGATAATAGAAAAAGAGATTTTGACTCCAAACAATATAAAGAGCAAAAAGAAAGAAGAATTGAAAAACAAAAAATAATAAAAGAATTAAGAGAGAGATTAAAAACTATTGATTGTCATGGAAAACAGGCTCTTGCCAAAGAATTTAACATATCATATTCAACATTATTAAAATATTCTAAAATGAGTGATGAAGAAGTAGAAAGTTTAAGTGAGATGAGAAAATATAAAGATAGAAAAAGCTTATTAGATAACTATCGTAATATTGTTTATAAAATGTTAATAGATAATATACCTCAAGAATATATTTTGGCTTATGTTTTAAAAGAAGGATATAAGGGTTCGATTAGTAATCTTAGTAGTTATATTATTATGGTAGCCAAAAACAATAATATTTCATATAAAAGTAAATTCCCGCTTCAAGATATTAAAATGGAATATCCTGATGATATTACCATTATTACAAGACAAGAACTTTTAAAAAATTTATTAACAATTGATGAGAAAAAGAAAAATAATGAAATTGGAAAGTATTTACCTATTATTGAAGAAAAATATCCAATAATAAAAACTATTAAAACAATATTTACTGATTTCCACGATATTATATTTGGTAATGATATAGAATTATTAGATATATTTATAGAGTTATATAAAGATGATATACCATCATTTTGTAATGGTTTAAAAAAAGATATTGCCGCCGTTAGAAACGCAATATCTTCTGAAATAAATTCTGGATTTGTTGAAGGTAACAACAACAAATTCAAACTTATCAAACGTATTGTATATGGAAAACAGAAATTATGCAACCTTTTTAAGAAAAGTTATTTATGTTTTTTGTCTACTTTAGACAACTTTGCTTTAGAAGAGATTGTTGCACAAATATTAAGTTCATAATAAAAAGTAGGAATATATCCTACTTTCTATTATTGGTTAATCCGCAAACTTTCGGAAGAACCGTTTTTTCTGCATGCTTTTTTTATTAGCTTTTACTTGAACTTATTATAAAAAAATGCTAAACTTATTTTAGTAATTGTAGTGAGGTGATACTATGGATGATAAAACAAGATTATTTAAACTAGTTAGTAATGATCAAGCTAAAGTTCATAAAGTACTTCTAGAGGTTTATAATTCATTGAAAGAAAGAGGCTATAATCCAATTGATCAAATAGTAGGTTATCTAATTAGTGGCGATTTAGGTTATATTTCAAGTTATCAAGATGCTAGAAGTAAAATTAAGACAATAGATAGAAGTAAAATAATTGAAGTTTTACTTACAAGCATGTTAAATAAATAATGAGATATTTAGGTCTTGATTTGGGTACTAAAACTATAGGACTTGCTATTAGCGATAAAACTGCTTTAATTGCAACATCCTATAAAGTTTTGCATCATGATAATAATCCTGAATCTTGTTTAGGAGAATTAAAATCTATTATAGAATCATTTAATATAGAAGCACTTGTCTTAGGATTACCTAAAAATATGAATAATACTTTAGGAGAAAGAGCAGAAGCTACTCTTAAATTTAAAGAGTTTTTAGAATCTAATCTTAATATTCCTATCTATTTAGAAGATGAACGTTTAACTACAAAAAGTGCTGAGTCTCTTTTATTAGAAGGAAATACTAGTAGAAAAAAACGCAAGAAGGTTATTGATAAAGTAGCTGCTACAATTATATTACAATCATTTTTAGATAAAAGGAGAAAATAACATGGATGGAAAAAATCAATTTAAATTAAGAGATGAATATGGCAAAGAAACTATTTATGATGTACTTTTTACCTTTGATAATGAAGAAACTAAGAAAAGTTATATAGTATATACAGATAATAGTTTAGATGATAAAGGAAATGTTCAAGTATATGCAAGTGTGTATTATCCAGGAACTGATTCTACTAAGTTAGATCCTATTGAAACTGAGAAAGAATGGCAAGTAATAGAAAAGATTCTTGAAACAATTCAAGAAGAAGTTAGAGCACAAACAGGGGATAGTGGAAATAGCACTGAAGGTAATGCGGCTTAGTAATAAAGGGGATTGGCAGTATGAAGAAAACACGCATATTAGCTTTAATACTTGGTTTTCTTGGTTTACTTTTAATCATAAGTTTTATTTATTATCAATATAATATAAGTCCAATTGATAGTAGTAGTAATGCTAATATTGAAGTTGTTATACCTGAAGGAATGTCTACAAGTAATATAGCTAAGACACTTTATGATAAAGGATTAATAAGAAATGAGTTCTTTTTTAAAGCTTATTTGAAATTAAATAATATAGGTAGCCTTAAAGCATCGACATATCTTTTAGATAAAAGTATGAATTTAGAAGAGATTGTTTCTATCTTAGAAAAAGGTGGAACTAATGAGGATGTTGTTAGATTAACTTTTAAAGAAGGACAAACAGTAAAAGATTATTCTAAAGTTATAGAAGAAAATACAAATATAACTAGTGAGGAATTTTTAAATACAATTAGAGATTCTAATCTATTAAATAATTTAATAAATGATTATTGGTTTTTAACGGATAGTATTTTAGATGAAAATATATATTATCCACTAGAAGGTTATCTTTTTCCTGATACTTATGAATTTATTAAAACTAATTTAACTAGTGAAGAGATTATAAGGACTCTTTTGGATGAAGAAGAAGCAAAGTTAGCACCATATAAGAGTAAATTAGAGAATAGTGATATTCATAGTATTATAACTCTAGCTAGTATAGCCGAGTTAGAAGGAGTAAAGGATGAAGATAGGAGATTAATAATAAGTGTATTTAATAATAGATTAGAACAAGGAATGAATCTTGGTAGTGATGTTACTACTTATTATGCATTTCAAGAAGAGATGGATTCTGATTTAACTAGTGAAATGTTTAATACTTATAACCCATATAATACGAGAAGTAGTGCTATGGCAGGACGACTTCCTGTAGGGCCTATTTGTAATCCGTCTTTATCTAGTATAGATGCTACTATTAATCCTAGTACAAGTGATTATTTATACTTTGTAGCAGATAAAAATAGAAATGTGTATTTTACTAAAAGTGCTAGGGAACATGAAGAAAAAGTACAAGAATTAAAAGAAAATGGTGATTGGATATGGTAAATGATGATTATACTCTTATAAAAAACATAAAAAGATATGCCATAGAGAATAAAATTCCTATTATGCAAAATGAAGGAATTGATTTTCTTACTACTTTTATTATAAAACATCAAATTAAAAATGTTTTAGAGATTGGTAGTGCAATAGGGTATTCTGCTATAATGATGACTTTATGTAGCCCAAATTTAAAAGTTACAACTATTGAAAGAGATGAGGCAAGATATCTTGAAGCGTTAAAAAATATTAAGAATATGAAGTTAGAAGATAGAATTACTTTAATATTTAATGATGCTTTAAAAACAAAAATAGAGGGGAAATTTGATTTAATCTTTATAGATGCTGCAAAGGCTCAAAATATTAATTTTTTTGAAAGATTTGAAAAGAATTTAACAGATGATGGTTTTATTATTACTGATAATATGTACTTTCATGGGCTTGTTCATAAAAATGAAAAAGAAATTACTAGTAGAAATGTAAGAGGAATAGTAAGAAAGATAAAAGATTATATTACATTTTTAAAGAATAATGATAATTATATAACTACTATCTATGATGTTGGTGATGGAATAGCAGTTAGTAATAAGAAAAATAAGTGAGGTGTTTTAGATGGCATTTATTTTAGCGACAGCGGATGCTTGTAGTGATTATGTTTTAGTTAATATTTTAACTTTGACACAGACAGCATTTAATATTATTTGTCTTGCTGTTCCAATTATTTTGGTTATTAGTTTAATTATTACAATTATAAAGGTAATAACTGATCCAGATCAGAAACATTTTATTAGAAAACTTATTTCGCAAATAGCAGCAGCAATTATTGTTTTCTTTTTACCAACTATAGTAAATCTTGTTATGGCATGGCTACCAGATGGAGGTTTTAATATAGGTTCATGTTGGCAAGCTGCTAGAGAAGCTAAAGGTGAGATAGGTTTTGTAGTATTAGTAGATAATTTTGAAAGAAGGTAAAAATATGGGAAAAATATGTTTACAATATGTTACCGGGGGGCAGTTTAGTAAATATAAGTAATAATATTACTTTCTTTCATAGTGTAAAAAGAATAGAGTAGAGGAATATTCTATTCTTTTTATAATGTTATAATAATTGATATTTAGGATTTTATGTGTTAGTATTTAATTATAGTATAAAGAGTAGATAATAAGGGCAATATATGGAAAGGTGGAGAAAAATGAAAAAGAAAATAATAATATCATTGACTTTAGTAATAGTAATATTAACTACAGTATTTAGTGTATTTACAGATAATAAAAGTATTGTAAGTTATAAGCCTTATAAAGATGGTAATAATAGTAGTCAGATGTTAAGAAAGATACTAGCAGATAATACTTTACAACAAGAAAAAGAGAATATGTTTAATTATGCTAGTAATGGAAGTTATATTGCATCATTCACTGAAGAGGGATCCAAATATGGAAGTGAACCTAGTCAAATAACAAATGGGTTATTCAGTATGGAAGATGAAGATGGGACTAGTTATTATTTTAGAGGAAATGTAGATAACAATAATGTTCAATTTGGAGAATATGATAGTGATTATTATGTATATAGCTATAGCGGTATGTATTTCCAAAGTTTAGAAGCTTGCCAAGAATATAATTCAAGTTGTAGTGAGGCTAATAAAGTAAAACTTGCAAATGCTGGAGATAAAATGTACTGGAAGATAGTAAGAGTAAATGGCGATGGAAGTTTAAGATTAATTTATAACGGAACAAGTATTGCTCATAATTATAGTGATTTAGATAATTCTTCTTTAGTAGGATATGTCCCATATAATTTAGAGTCTAATGATCCAAAATATACAGGTTATACCTATGATAATGGAAAAGATTCCTTTGTAAAGAAAGAAGTAGATACATGGTATGAGAATGCACTAGGGAGTACTGTATATGACAGTAAAGTAGTTGGAGGAAGATTTTGTAGTGATAGTAGTGGATATAAGAAAGATACAGAATATGGCTTTCCTGATTCTGGTATTGATGTTTTTTCGAGTCTTGATAGATTAGGACAAAGTCTTATTAATGATGCAAAATCTAATGCACCGACATTAAAATGTCCAAGTACAACTGAGAGTTATGGAGGAAGTTATAGACTTAAAGCAGGGTTGATTACGGCGGATGAGATGGTTCTAGCAGGAGAAGCACTGATAGTAACAGGTAATAGTTACTTAGGAGGATTTCAAACGACAAGGTCGACGTCGACATATATTGAGCCTAACTTTTGGACAATGACTCCAACGGCATATTTGAAAATAAGCGGTTATGCTTCAACTATTCGATATAATATACTTGTTTGGACTTACAATATGTTTCTTATTTATAATGATGTATTAGATTCTCTTGGAGTAAGACCAGTAATTAATTTAGATAAAAACACAGTAATAAAGGGTACTGGAACAGAAGATGATCCATATGTAGTAACAGAACCTACAAAATATGAAGGCGTAATAACAACAGAAGAAGGAAGTAGTAGTAATACAGAAAATGCTTTTGATAATGTAACAATACCAAATGATGTAACATGGACAAGCCAAGATGATTCTATAGCAAGAATAGAGAATGGTAAGATATTAGGATTAAAAGAAGGAACTACAACAATAACAGGAGTAAGTAGTGATGGATTAACTACATATGAGATAAAAGTAACAGTAATAAAGAATCCTATTACTATGAGTAGTATCTATATAGTTATAGGAATGTTATTAATATTAATACTTGGAACAACTATAGTTTTATATTATAAGAAGAAATTTAGAGATTTATAAGAGGTGTAGAAAATGAAAAAACGTGAAAACATAGTAATAATAGTAGTGTTAATAGTAATGGTAATTGCAATAGTAGGAGTAAGTTATGCAGCCTTTAACTATAGTAGAATAGGTAGTATAAATAGTATAACAACAGGAGCGATAACCATGACTTATGAAGAGACAAGTAATACTATAAGTTTAAATGGAGCCTTACCAACAACAGATAAAACAGGAATGGTGAGATTAAATCCAGGAGAATATTTCGATTTTAGTATAAGTAGTAAAATAACAGGAGATGTAAATATAAACTATGAGATAAGTGCAAAAGATATAACAACATCAGATAGAAAAATAGATGGTTCTAATATAAAGTTATATCTAACAAAGTTAAATAGAGATAATGAAGAAGCCTTAATGGTACCGGAAACTTATAATGAAGAGGCAAGTGAAAATACATATACAGGACGTCCATCAGGAGAGATGAGTTTATATACAAGTAGTATGAATAGTAGTGAAAGTAATAACTATAGACTAAGAATGTATGTTGATGAAGGATATAATCCTCAAGGAGATGGAGGAGGATTAACATTTACAGTACAAATAAATGTCTATGGAAAAGCAGGAGATAAGTATGTTCCTCTAACAACTCAACAGATACTAGAAGATAATGAAGTACAAGAAGAGACAACAAATATGTTTAACTATGCAAGTAATGGTATGTACTTATCTGGGGTATCTTATGATGGACAACTTCAATATGAAACTGATGAAAGTCAAAAGACTACAGGATTATATAGTATGGAAGATGAAGATGGTGTTAGTTATTACTTTAGAGGAGCAGTAACAAATAATAATGTTCAATTTGGACAATATGATAATGATTATTATGTATATAATTATGATGGCGGTTATTTCCAAAGTTTAGCATCATGCCAAGAATATAATAGTAGTTGTAGTGAAAGCAATAAAGTAAAGCTTGCTAGTGCAGGGGATAAGATGTACTGGAAGATAGTAAGAATAAATGGTGATGGAAGTTTAAGATTAATTTATAATGGAACAAGTATAAATCCTGATAATAGTGATTTAGCCACTTCATATATAATAGGTAGTACACCTTATAATTTAGAGTATAATGATCCAAAATATACAGGATATACATATGATAATGGAACAGATAGTTTTATAAAGAAAGAAGTAGATACGTGGTATGAAAATGCCTTAGGAGATACAATATATGATAGTAAGGTAACAGGTGGAATATTATGTAGTGATAGTAGTGGTTATAGAGAAGAAACAATGATAGGAGGAAATGTATTTGCAAGTTTTGATAGATTGGCCTCAGCTTATGGAAAGGTAATGGGGTTAGAAATGCAAGAGAATGTGACCCCAACTTTAAAATGTCTTACTACAAGTGAAAGTTATGGAGGTTCATATAGATTAAAAGCAGGATTAATAACAATAGATGAGTTAGTTTTAGCAGGAGAAAGTTTTGGAGTAGTAGGCAATAGCTATTTAAGTATTGGCAGGTCTAATATGCCTTATTGGAGTATGTCACCGGCTTATTTCGATTATAGGGGGGCGTCTGTATGGTTTGAGTTTGAGATTTTTGGTAGTAATGGTACTGTCTATGGCAACGCCGATGTGCGTCCGGTTATCAATGTGACTACTGAAAACGGGTTTGTATCTGGAGATGGGACTGCTTCAAATCCATATGTAATAAAAGCTGAATAGGAGTGAAAACTCCTTTTAATTTGGTCTTTAAATTTACTATAAATACCATTATAATATTAGCAGGAGTTGATAAATATGAACGTACTTGTAACAGGTAGTAGTAGGGGATTAGGTAAATCTATTATCTTAGAATATGCTAAGAATGGTTATGATGTAGTTATTAATTATAATAATAGTAAAGATGAGGCTTTAGAATTAAAAGACTATGTAGAGTCTACTTATCATGTAAAAGCCTTAGTAATTAAATGTGATATATCTAAAGAAGAAGAGATTGATTCTATGATAGATGAAATTTATAATGAGTTTGGTCATCTTGATATCTTAGTAAATAATGCTTCTATTGATTTAGATCAAGACTTTGAATTAAAAACTAAGAGTGAATTTATGAAAACATTAGAAGTTAATTTAGTAGGAACATATCTGCTATCTAAAAAAATAGGTCTTAAGATGTTAGAAATAAAGACTGGTAATATCATTAATATCTCATCTACTAATGGTATTGATACTCCATATCCAGAGTCTATTGACTATGATGCTTCTAAAGCAGGAGTTATTTCTTTGACTCATAATCTTGCTATTTATTTTGCTCCTTATATTAGAGTTAATGCTATCTGTCCTGGCTGGATTAATACTGATATGTCTAGAAAAATAAGTAATGACTTTAAAGAAAAAGAATTAGATAAAATATTACTAGGTAGATTTGCAGAACCATCTGAAATTGCCAATCTTGCCTATTTCCTTGGAACTGATAAAGCTAGTTATATAAATGATTCTATTATTAGAATAGATGGAGGTGTTAAAAGATGAGTGATGAGTTAATTAAAAAAGTTGATTTAAAGATTAAAGATGAATTAAGTAAAGTAGATGACTTAGAAAGAATAAATAGTGAGAAAGTATTAAATGCCTTTATTAAGGAACAAGTCGCTGAGACTGATTTTAATGCTACTACTGGTTATGGTTATAATGATGTAGGACGTGATAAGATAGAAAAGATATATAGTGATATCTTTAAGAGTGAAGATGCTTTAGTGCGTAATCAGTTTATATCAGGTTCTCATGCTTTGACTGTGGCATTCTTTGCTCTTTTAAGACCTGGAGATACTCTTTTAAGTATAACAGGTAAACCCTATGATACTATGGATGAAGTTATAGGACTTGTAGATAATTCATCATCATTAAAGAGTTTTGGTATCAATTATATGCAAGTAGATTTAGTTAATAATGACTTTGACTATGATAAGATTAAAGAAGTTATTACTACTAATAAAATTAAAGTAATAGAGATACAAAAGAAGTAAAGGATACGCAGCGCTCGACTGT
>CAWVIV010000001.1:0-62767 GCA_963929435.1 uncultured Bacilli bacterium | reverse complement strand
CAGTCGAGCGCTGCGTGTTTATCATTCAAACTAGTAGGAGCCTTCTCTACTTCATCTTTATCTAGTAAAAATGGTCTAATAACAGCATGAGGACAAACTAGAGAACATAAGTTACAACTAATACAGTTTTCGCTCTTGTATTTAGGAACGACTTCACTAATATCACGTTTTTCAAGGCGTGATAGTCCTCCTTCCATTGTTCCATCAGGTCTATCTAAGAAAGCACTAACAGGAAGGGTATCGCCTTCTCTTTTATCAATAATATCAAATAAACTTGACCTAACTTCACTAACAGGAACATAATCATCACTATTTTCATCTATCTTAAGTAAATGAGTGGTATTAATAGCATTATCAACTGCTTTTTTATTTTTCTCTGCTATATTATTCCCTTTAAGTTTAAATCTAATATCAAGATTATCTTTTAACTTATTAATAGCATAATCACTATCAATAATATGTCCAAACTTAAAGATTAAAGCTTCCATAATTGCACTGATTTTATTGCCAAGTCCTTCTTTTTTAGCAACTTTATAAGCATTAACTACATAAACTTTTATATTATTATCAATGATATATTTCTTATCTTCGCTACTTATCATTGAAAGAATCTCATCATCAGTCTTACTACTATTAAGAAGGAATACTCCATTCTTCTTTATTTTATTAATAAATCTAAATTTAGTAAGATAAGCATCCTGAGTACAAACTAACAATTTAGCTCTACCAACATAATAAGTAGACCTAATAGGAGTTCTTAGAAAATCTTAAATGACTAAGCGTAACCCCACCACTCTTCTTAGAATCATATTGGAAATAACCTTGAACATAAGCATCAGTAGCATCTCCTGTTATCTTCATTAAATCTTTACAAGCTGAAACCATCCCATCACTTCCATAACCATAAACAAGGAATGATGTTTGATTACGATGTGGTAAGTTAAACTCTTTATCATAAGGAATACTTAAATTAGTAACATCATCATCAATTCCAATAGTAAAATTATGATTAATAGTCTCAAATTATCATATATTGCTTTTATCATCGCGGGATTAGTATTTTTACTAGAAAGTCCATATCTTCCTCCTACTACTTTAATATCTGTATCTAATGACTTAATAATATTATCTACATCAAGGAATAATGGCTCTCCTGTACTTCCTGCTTCTTTAGTTCTATCAAGAACAGCAATCATCTTAACAGTCTTAGGGATACTCTTTAAGAAATATTCTCTTGAAAAAGGTCTATATAAATGTACTTCTACAACACCAACTTTTTCCCCATTGTCATTTAAATAATCTACTACTTCTTTAATAGTCTCACACACACTACCCATGGCAACTATTACTTTAGTAGCATCACGTCTTCCATAATAATTAAATGGAGCATAATTCCTACCTGTTATTTTATTAATCTCCTGCATATATTCGTTAACAATATCAGGTAATTCTAAATAATATTTATTTCTAACTTCTGTCGCTTGAAAGTAAATATCATCATTTTCACTAGTACCACGAGTTACAGGATTATCTGGATGAAGACTTCTCTTACGAAAAGCATCAAGTGCTTTCTTATCGACAAGTTTTTTTAATTTATTAGTGTCAATTACATCTATCTTTTGTAGTTCATGACTTGTTCTAAAGCCATCAAAGAAGTTCATAAAAGGAACTCTACCTTTAATAGCAGATAGATGTGCTACACCTGTTAAATCCATAACTTCTTGAACTGAAGATGAGGCAAGTATAGCAAAACCTGTACTTCTAGCAGCATAAACATCTTGATGGTCACCAAAGATTGATAAAGCATGAGTTGCAAGACTTCTAGCTGCTACATTAATAACACAAGGAAGTAATTCTCCTGCTATCTTATACATATTAGGTATCATTAATAAAAGACCTTGACTAGCAGTATAAGTAGTAGTTAAACATCCTGCCTGAAGGGATCCATGAACCATACCAGCAGCCCCTGCTTCACTTTCCATTTCTACTACTTTAACAGGTTGATTAAAGTAATTAAGTTTACCCTCATTCGCCCATTTATCAGTAAGTTCTGCCATAGGAGATGCAGGAGTTATAGGGTATATACCTGCAACTTCTGTAAAATTATATGAAACATAACTACAAGCTTCATTTCCATCCATTATTTTTTTCATATATCATCACTCTTTTCTATCGTTTCTAAAATAATTATATAATAAAATTATATTTTTATCTATCTATTTAGAAAAAATTATGTTATCCTGTATACAAGAAATACATTTAATTTAAAAAGTATTTAGATATTTTAATGGGAGTAAAAACTTATGGTAAAAATAATAGTTTATGATTTTGATGGGACATTAACACCATATTCATTACCTAAATTTGAAATTTTAGAAAAATGTGGTATGAAAGACGGTGCTTTAAATCCTCATTTTTTAGAACTATCACAGAAAAGAGCAACAGAAGAAAATATAGATTTATATAAAGCTATATATGATACTTATTTTCAAATCATCAAAAATGCCAAATTAGATTTAACTGATGAAAATTTTTGTTTAGGTTGTAATGATGTTATTTATAATAAAGGTGTAATGGAATTTTTAGATATGCTTTGTAAAAATAATGTTAATAATTACTTATTAAGTTCAGGAATAAAAGTATTTTTACAAAAAACATCTATAGCACCATATTTTAAAGATATCTATGCTACAACATTTAATTATGATTCTAACAATAAAGCTTCTAGTATAGACTTTTTGATGAGTGATAAAAATAAAGTTATTGCTATAAAAGATATATTACAAAAAAATGGCAATAACATTGATGATTGTTCAGAGTTAATATATATTGGAGATGGCTTTACAGACTATTATGCCATGAAATATGTTAAAGAACATGGAGGAACTTCAATTTTTGTATATACTAACCCTAATAGTAAAGATATTTTAAAAATAAAAGAGAAAAATGTTGTAGATTTTTATACTAAAACTGATTATTCTCAAAATAGTGAACTTAATAATTACATTAAAAAATTATGCAAAATTAAATTATAACTAGTGAATAATCAAGTTAAAATTTTGACAAAAGTTAATATTTATGATACTATGAATACGTAAAAGAAATTTTGCATAAAATAAAAAAAGAGGGACATTTAATTTCGCAAGTGAATGTCATCTCCTATTATTGGGTTAGGCACTCTGATCTACGTTGATTGGAGTGTCATTTTTATATTTTAATGGCTATTACCAATATGGCAAGGCTTAAAATAATAAAAGCAAGAGACTTTAAAAGTCTTAATATAAAAGTTTTGATTTTCATATTTTTCAAGCCTCCTTTCATATATAGAAAGAAGACGACACTCACATCAAATGTCCCTATAAATATAGTATCATATTAAATTCTATAGAATAAGAAAAATATGTAATAAATTAGTTACGAATTTTCGTAAATATTATATACTAATAGATTTTATACTTTTCATCTCAATTATTTTTTTATTAACCTTTTGATTAGCAGTTAAACAGTCATAAAAAACTGCATCTTTTTCATTTTCAAAATAATCTCTATTCATTCTTATATCATCTCTAGACATATTATAAACTGCTTTAGCTAAAGCTGTTAGTGTTTGTTCAGTATTAGCCTTTTCTACTAACCTAGGTATTCTTTCTCCAGATAAAATTAAAATCTCATAATTAGCGGTCAATATTTCCTCCATTAATAAGTCTTTAAATCTTGTATCAATTGATTCAAGTTCTTTATAATCTTCAGATAATCTAGATAATAACTTATCACACGTTTCTTCATCTAAATATTTAGGATTAGAAACTCTAGTATTTCCTTTTTTTAAAATTCCCTTATCTAACATATGAGCTCGTCTAACTTGCAAATTAATGTTAAATAATTCTTGTTCATTATCTAAATATAATTCCTCGGCATAATCACCTTTACTCATCTCCCAATTTTCTTCAAAATCTTCAATAGATGTTCTTTGCTTTTTATATTTTTCTCTTTCATTCTTTAAAATTGTTAAAAGTGGTAAATCTTCTTTTGTTACATCATTAAAAATTATTCCTCGTCTTCTTGCAGATTGTACTAACAGTTCTAAATCTTGTTCTGTTAAATTATAATCTTCAGTAGAAAAACCACAGCATACACATTTTAAATTATTATCTACTAGTACAAGTTGATGTTCACAAAAACTTTTATATCCATGCTCATCTCTTATATCAAAAGTTATTTTTTCGAATAATATTTCTTGTATTCTTCTTTCCTTTTCTGCTAGCAAATCATTTACATCAACATATTCCCTTAAATCAGGAAAAGCATTATAAAGTTTATATATTATGTCTTGAATTTCATAAGGACTTTTTGCATTTCTATTTTTATCAAGATTTAATAACTCTACTAAATAAATTTTATCGCGTAAACTTAACTCTGAACTATGAACTTCTTTATCTAATAATTCTACTTTTTCTTTTTTCATCCTTTTTACATCATTTTTCAATTCAAAATATTCCGTTTTTAATTCTTCAAATGTATCTTTGTAATAATCAGACTCATTGATTACAAAATCATCTAACGTTTTCATACTAAATAAACCTCCCCTGGCCTTATTATATAATAATTATTAATTAGAAGCTAGAAAAAGTAATAAAGTTAAGCTAAAATTTTGACAAAAGTTAATATTTATGATACTATGAATACGTAAAAGAAATTTGCATAAAATTTAAAAAGAGGGACATTTGTTTTTGCAAGTGAATGTCATCTCCAATTGTTTGGTTAGACACTCTGATCTGCGTTGATTAGAGTGTCGTTTTTATATTTTAATGGCTATTACCAATATGGCAAGGCTTAAAATAATAAAAGCAAGAGACTTTAAAAGTCTTAATATAAAAGTTTTGATTTTCATATTTTTCAAGCCTCCTTTCATATACAGAAAGAAGACGACACTCACATCAAATGTCCCTATAAATATAGTATCATATTGATTTCTCTATAGCAAGGAAAAATGTAATAAATTAGTTACGAATTTTCGTAAATGTTAACTTAATTATCACCATAATATTTAGAAATATAAGTCGCTCTTAATATTTTAGAATCTACAGGCTTAAATAAAACAACTTCTCCTATTTTATCATCAAAATCTTCTAAGAAATCATAACAAAAATATAAATATAACTTCCCATCGCTTCCTAAAATATAGCCACTACTATTATTTATTTTTTGATAAATTTTCCCTACTAATTCCATACTCTTCCTCCTCTTTTTCCATATTTTCTATTAATAAAGGAGCTTGTGATAAATGCTTAATATATTCTTTTTTAGCTCTTTCATCGTAAGGTAGTAAATTTGCTAAAATATTATATTGATCGTCTATTGCCACATACCAGTCTTTATTTCCTACTATATATTTAAAAGTATTAACATCAATTGGTTTAAAAGTTCTTTTAGCTCTATTTTTTAAAGCTGGAGAAATATTTTTATAATCAATAGCAGAATAAGCGATAGAATTAACTATTAAAGATAGTCTTTCTTTATCATATTCTTTATCAATATTAAATTCATAATCTTCTTTTCTTTTCTGATAAAACTTGTCTTTCGCTAAATAATATTTATTTTCTTTATAATCATCACTTTTAGAAATAATATAGTTCTCTTTATCTTTCTTATTATAGTCAGTATAGCAAGGGCAATCTATTGGTATATAGGTTTCAAGTTGATATTTTAAATAACTATTTTCTCTAAAATAATAGACCTGTTCGGCAAGGTTATTGAACAAAATAGCCAAAATATGATATCATTGATTCAAGAATATAAAAGTGGTGATGATAATGATATATATATTAATATCACTTATAGGTGTAATAGTAGGTATGCTTATAATTATAATTTTTAATGCAATCAATGAAAATGTAAAAGAAAAACAATATTTAAGGGAATATAAGGAAATCATTGAAGAATGTTTAAAAGATAATTCAACAACTGATAAACATGTTAAAAAAAAGGAATCCAAATAAAATTAGAAAAATGGTTACAAATTGAGGATGATAAAAAATTTAAACTACATACTGGTGTAAAAAGAGAAGTATTTTTTAAAATGTTAGAAATACTAAAAGAAAAGTACAATCAAATACATGAAAAAGGAAGTTTTAAAGGAATTGGTCCAGGATGTAAACTAGTACTTGCTTTAACCTATTGGAGAGAATACAGAGCAATGAGACAAATGGGATTAGATTATGATCTTTCGCCAATCAACAGTTTGTGATAGTATTAAATGGGTAGAAAATACATTATCAGAACATCCATTATTTTGTCTAGAAGATATAAAAAGTGAAATAGCCAAATTAGAACAAGAAGGATATGAAGTTAAATATATTATAGGGGATGTTGAAGAACAAGGTATTGAAAGACCTCAGATTAACCAAGAAGAAAACTATTCTGGGAAGAAAAAAAGACATACAACTAAAAATCAAATTATAATAGACGAAAATACAACAAGGATTATTAATGTACATAATGAAAAAGGAAAAGTTCACGATTATCAAATGCTTAAAGATAGTGATATTATAGATATTCTAAATGAACTAGGTATTGGTGGTAAATTTGATAGTGGTTATCAAGGTGTTCAAAAAGAACTTGATAATGCAATAATTCCATATAAAAAGAGTAAGTATCATGAACTTACTAAAGAAGAAAAAGAACATAACAAAGTATTATCATCAGAACGTATTAAAATAGAACATACAAATAGAACTATTAAAATTTTTCGTATTATGAAAGAAACTTATAGAAATCATATGAATAGATATGAAAAAAGGTTAAGAATAATTTGTTGTTTATATAATCAAAATTTATAATTGAGCTTGCCGAACAGGTCTAATCTTCTAAATGTAAATTAGTAATAGTTGCAACTTCAATTTTTTCACTCTCAATACTTTCTTTAGAACTTATCATGATTATTTCATTCATTGCCTTAGTAAAAGCTTTAAAAAAGTCGTCTCTTTCATCTAGAGGAAGTTTAGGATCCACACCATTACAATGAATAGCATTACCGCTACGAATTATTGGACATATATAAGTATGATTAGTTTTTTCATTAGTAAAATACATAATAACAGCTTGATTACTTGTAAGACAATAACGGAAGAAATCTTCTCCTTTTCCAGAAATACGAAAACAGTTTTTAGCATCTACTCCTGCTGCTAATAAATATTCGGCATCAAAAGGAGCGACTCTATAAGAAAAACTATCACTTTCCCCTTCTATAGTAGGAATAGAAGCATAAACCTTATTTTTTCTTTCTACATGTAATTGACATATTTCTTTTAATATTTCTTCTTCACTCTTACCAGTACAATATTCTTTAGAAGAAATTATGTTAGCAATTGTTGATAAAAATATATCTTGTTCATTAGGTTTAAGTGAGAAAAAACTTGTTTTAACTATATCAATAACATCAAGGATTGAATTTAAAGATAATTTATTTTTCTTGGCAATAGACTCTATCACATCATATTGATTTATTAACTTACCAAGTAAATTATTTAAGCCAAGGGCTTCTTTATTTATAATTAAGCGAAGAAGGCAATCATTATTATCTTTAAGGTTACCTAGTAAGAACTGTCTTAATCTTACAAGTATATCTTGATCATAATTATTTAATAAATTAACAAGAGAAACATCTTTAAACAGTTCTTTTAAATCATTTACAGATAACTTTTTATCAGTCTTAGAAGATAAACGTTTTCTTATATCTTTTGCATAATCCTCTTTCGCTTTACTTTCTCTTTCATTAATTAACTCTAATAATTTTACTTTTAAAGCTTCATTTAAGTTTTTATTATCTTTATTCATAGATACTATCTTTAAAAACTCATCTCTTAACCATAAAATTTTCTCTTCATCAGCATCATATAAAAGATTAGAGAAAAAGTTATAATCATTATTATTTAGAGCATCTATAACTTCATTTTCCATTCCATAATGATAAAAACGTTCTTGATGTTTAGTACGATATTCTCTTCTATGGTCTTTAAAGTTAAAATCTATAATTCTATTAATAGCACTAGGAGTAATATTAGTAAACTTATCAAGGATAATATTTCTAGCATTATCATAATCAAAAATATAATAAAGTTTTAAGCTTACTTCTAGAAGATCTTCTTCTAAATAATCACCTTTTTCTTTTAATAGAGATATTAATTTATTTACTTTACCTTCTTTTACATCTAAGATATTTTGATATGGTAAAACTACACCATTTTTTAAAGTTATTTCAGGTAGTTCTTCTAAAACCTCTATTAACAAGCCAAATTTAGTATAAAGTACTAATTCTTTTTCATTTTTAATTTTTAAAACACCTAAAGGATTTAAGATATTCATTTTCACTTTTTGAAAGAAAGATGAAGAGATATCTTTATTAAGAGAAGAAACACCAATTATATTTTCTAACTCTTCAAGATTGTAATCTTTAAAAAACAAATTATTTAATTTTGTTAAATTAATATTTTCTAATATATTTTTAAACTGTACATAATTAATAGAATCAATATAGTCAAGGAATTGTTCTTTATAATCTAAAATATAATCACTTTCAAAAATATATTTTAGTAATGGAAAATTTTCTTCACCTATAATATTAAGAATATTTCTTTTTTTCTTATTTTTAGGAGAAGTTAATACTTTATGAAAAATTTTCTTATTATTAAGTAATTCTCTAACTTCAGTCATATTTTGAACTTGTAAAAATAAAGAAGAAAATATTGCTTCATTTAATTCATCTAAATAGGGATTATTAAGTAATTTAGTTTTTTCATCTAAAGTCATTGAATTAAACTTTCTTATAAAAGTTGGTAAAGTCATATTTGATAATTCTGTAATTATTGTTTTATCATCCATAAATATACCTCCTATAAAAGTAATTGATAATTAAATTATATCATATTTTTTAACTTAACACTAAGTTACTTATATAATCTACATCAAAACTACTCAAAATAGGATATCTTGGTATTTTATATGGGTCTATACCCTTTTTTATTTTGGTAGAACCTCCAATAAAAGCCATTTCAAAGCCTGCTTCTTTAACTAAATTAATAGAATAATTACTATATTCATAGAAAGGAAAACAAAAGGCTTTAGTATTATTCAATGTCTCTCTACTAAGCTTTAAATCATTTAAGATTTCATCACTAGGTAAACAGTTAATCCCACCTCCTTGACCAGTAGAACAAACACCAGTTGTATGCATATTATGAGTATGACTAGCTATTTCCAAATAAGGAGATTGAAACTTACTAACCGGATACCATGAACTAACTAAAAAACAAAGTTGCATTTAAACCATACTTCTCTAAAAAAGGAATAAAGTTCTCGGCTCTTGCCCCATCATCAATAGTAATTAAGATAGACTTTTTAGGAAGATTAATTTCACCTTTAATAAAGCTTAACACTTCACTAGTATTTAATGTAAAAACATAATTATCACTTAAAAACTTAAAGTGTGAGTCTATCTGTTCTTCACTATGACAAATTATATCGTTACAACTAGTATCACCCATCTAAATAGATAAAATGATAAAGTATTGCAGGAATACTCTCTG
The DNA here is from genome assembly GCA_963929435.1 of uncultured Bacilli bacterium. GTDB lineage: Bacteria > Bacillota_I > Bacilli_A > RF39 > UBA660 > Onthousia. The sequence continues at coordinate 53,183 of CAWVIV010000001.1, read as the reverse complement.
CCATCTCTTCACTACTATCTACTTCTATAGTGTTACTAACATCTTCTTTTTTAACATAGACTAATCTTGATAATAAAGATATACCATAATAATCATCTAAATTAACTACTACTTTAGAAGTTATAGGAATATTTAAAGAAAACAATTCATTAAAACTATCATCATAATAAACGACACTCTCTTTAGTAGTAACCTCTAATGGAAACTCTATATAGTTAAGATATCTTTTATTAATAGATTCATCAGTAGCTTCTACATCTTTATAAGTTACATAATAATCACTATCTTTTAGTTTAAAATATTTATTATTTAAACTAACGTTATCAATAGATTCCAGTTCTAATATATTATCTTTATTTATCTTGCCAACATCTTTATATTTACCATTATCATTTATATAAAGTTTAGTATCTTTAGTAGTCTTAACAACACCACTATAATTAGATTTTATCTTAATTAAAACATCTTCATCTTTTATTAAAGATTTTCTAGTATTTGAAACACTTAAAGAAGCTTCTTTTCTTTCTTTCATATCATTATAAATAAAGATTCCGCAACCTATAGATATTACACTAATAAATATTGTTACTATAAGTAAGACTCTTAATGGTTTAACTTTCACTCTTAACACCTCAGTATTATTATTTACTAAAATTATACTTAATATTTATGAGATAAAGAGTTTTTTTTAACATATATTTAAGTAAAGGTGATTAAATGGATTCTTATATTACTTCTTTAATGACTAATTTAGGATATTTTGGGATGTTTCTTGGTATGGTACTAGAAGCGGTTATAATAATTATTCCTAGCGAGTTAATATTAGCGACAGCAGGAATATTAGCAGGAAGAGGAATATTTTCTTTTTCTATGGCCTTACTAATAGGAGTTCTTGGTAGTGTATTTTGTGCAATTATAATCTATGCTTTTGGATATTTTGGAGGAAGGCCTTTTATAAAGACTTATGGTAAGTTTTTCTTTATGAAAGAAGAAGATGTAGAAAAATGCGATAGATGGTTTAATAAATATGGGCCTTGGGCTGCTTTTATCGGAAGAAACTTTCCTATAATTAGAACTTTAATATCTCTACCTATGGGAGTTAGTAAAGTACCATTTCTTAAGTTTGTTATTTATACCACACTAGGTAGTATTCCTTGGACCTTTGCCTTTGTCTATGTTGGTTATGCCCTAGGTAACAACTGGATAATCTTAGATAATTTTGTAAAGAAGTTAAAGGTACCTATCTATATATTACTAGGAGCATTATTAATTAGTTATATTTATAAGAAAGTAAAAGAAAAAAGATTGTCTAAATAATAACTTAACTTTCAACTAACAAATTATTTTTATTTACATATCTTATAATAGGTGTTGAATATGACTATTGACTATAAAGATATAAAATTATCTTATCAAAAATATGGTGATGGAACAGAAGTTATTGTAATACTTCCTGGGTGGGGAGAAACTAGAAATACATTTTTAGAAATGATTAATATCTTAATGATAGATTATACTGTATATATAATAGATTATCCTGGTTTTGGTAATACACCATTTCCTAATTATAATCTAACTATGGATGATTACAGTGAAATGATCATTAAATTTCTTAATGACTTAAATATAACTAATCCCAATATCATCGCTCACTCTTTTGGGGGAAGAATTGCCATACTATTATCTTCTAAATATAATATTCCTATTAAAAACTTAATCTTAATCGATAGTGCTGGTATTAAACCTAAGATGACTTTAAAGAAAAAATTTAGATTAAAATTATATAAAACTCTACAAAGTATTGCCAATTATCTTCCTAAAAAGCTTAAACATAAATTTAAGACTTATCTATTTAATAAGTTTTCAAGTAGTGATTATCAATCCTTAGATGAAAATATGCGTGAAACTTTTAAAAATATTGTTAATTTAGACCTTACTAAATATTTATCTTCTGTTAATACAAACACTCTAATACTATGGGGAGAAAAAGATATAGATACACCTCTAAAAGATGGTAAATTAATGCATAAAAAAATAACAAATAGCGAGCTTATTATCTTTCCTAATTGTACTCACTATTGTTATTTAGAAAATACTTATGTAATTATTAAAATTATACTATGTTTTCTTGAGGATTAGAAACGGCCTCCACCGCCTCCACCACCGAAGGAACCTCCTCCACCGATAGAGCCACCACCAAAGCCTCCACCACTTGAAGAGTGACTAGCAGCGATTGAAGAACGTGATGATGCAACTGCAGTATGAATTCCACTATTTATACTAGAATAAAGATTAGTAGTTATAATATAATGAGTCATGTATGGATTATAACCTACATAAGCAGTATCGTCTCTTTCCATATTAGGCATCTTAAGTTCCATTTCTTTAGATAACTTATCAGCACAGTCTAAGACAACTGCATAAACTAAATATTTATCCCATAAAGTTACCTCAGGTAACTCTTTTTCATTAAATCTACTAAAGTCTTCTAAAAATCTCTTATGAGCCATCCATTTAGCATAATGTTCCGCTCCTTTTTTAGTATAAAACTTTCTAGTTACAACGAAGATAATTAAAACTATCATAAGAATAATAATTATTATTCCTAACCAAACTAAATCTAAAGTAAAACTAATAAATGTTAAGACTATACCAAGTAATGAGAATATAACTGTAAATGCCACTATTCCCTGGTGTTTTAGCAAAGAAGTTTTCACTCTTGCCTAAGTTTTTACTAGTCTTAATAAAATCATTATATAAATCCATGACTCTATTAGCATTACTTAAACTAGAACAATGCTCTTTTATATGAGATAATAAGGCTTCTTTACTATTACCTATCTCATTGATAATAAGTTTTAATGCTATCTTTTCTGTTTCAGTTAAACTAGATTCATCATATTCTTGTAATATTAGTTTATAATCATCTTTTAACTTTCTATCAATAACTTCTACTTTTAATACTTTCTTATAGATTAAATTTAATATTGTAGCAGATAAACTCTTCTCTGTAACATTCTTATCTAAGAGATACTCTAATACTTCAGGACCATAACTTCCTGGAAAGTCCCTAAAGTATTCCATATTAAAGGCAGTTTCCTTCATCTTTTTCTCTCTTAAATAAACACCAACTGCAAGAGAAATAGCAATAACACCCCAGATACTACTTACTATTATTAAAGTCATATTTTGTCTTTGAATACGCTCTCTTTCTCTATTCGCTTCATCACTTAACTCTGTTTGATAATCTATAATAGCATTTTTAGCAGTTAAACCACTCATTTTAGTAGCATTAGGTACTAAATCTTTATTAAAGATTAATCTAACACTAACAGGATTATATGCTCCTAAAAAGTTAAATTTACCTAAAGCTTCCTTATTATTAGTTCTATCAATACTACCATTTAAAGGTCCATGTAACCATACTCTATAATCACTATCACTACCTGGTAGTATTACTTTAACTTCATAATCTCCAATATTTTCTCTATAACCATCACCTAGAGTATTCCAAGCAAGTTCTGCAACATCATTATGAACAACTACCGCATCAGTAACAGTATACTCTATATAAAAGATTTCATCTAAATCACTAGGATTATAAAGCTTTAAATTAACTTCATTCATAAAAGTATCATAAGTATATTTAGAAGATGCTCCATTACTTGCAAAACTAACTTCATCAAAATAATTAACACTTCTATTAAAGTCATCAAAAGTAAGACTTCCATCATCACTAATAGACCCTACTTTAATATCAGTAATGCCACTACCATCATATAAATCACTTTTTCCTTTTATAGCACTTATATTCCCGTTATAGGGTGCATTCTTATAACTAGCATAACTAATATCTCTATCCATACCATTATACTCACCATTCATTTTAATAAGTTCCCTCACCTTAATAGAACCATTATCAAGTATTTCTATCTCACTTAAAAACTTATCAGTAGGCTCTCCTCCTAAAAATGAAAATCCTACTGGTAAAAATATAATGATAAGTACTGCTATTACTGTTATAATTGATATTTTGTTTATATTCATAGTCATTCACTCCTCTAGAAAAAAAGCTTGCATAAAGCAAGTCTTAAAATGATACTTTAGGTGTCTCTTTATCTTTCTCATCTATTTCAAAGAATTCTTCTTCTTTAAAATGAGAAATACTTGCAACTATATTACTTGGAATAGTTTGTACTTTATTATTATAAGTAAGTACTGTATCATTATAAAATTGTCTCATTGTACTAATCTTATCTTCAGTATCTCTTAAATCATTTTGTAGAGACATAAAATTAGTATTAGCTTTTAAATCTGGATATGCTTCTGCAAGAGCGAATAGTCTATTTAACATACCAGTTAACTCGCCACTAGCTTTTATCTCTTCTTCTTTAGTAGAAGCAGTATTAAAACTATTTCTTGCATTAATAACAGCATCTAAAGTAGAACTTTCATGTTTAGCATAACCTTTAACAGTCTCTACTAAATTAGGAATTAAATCTGCTCTTCTTTTTAATTGAACATCGATTTGACTCCATTGGTCTTTAACTCTATTTCTAAGTTGTACTAATGAGTTATATGTTACTACATACCAAATTATTAAAATAACAATAATTGCAACTATTACAATACCTATAATCATTCCTGTTGACATTTTATCACCTCTGTTTTAATTATATATGAAAAAGAAAAAAAATTATAGTATAAATTTAAAAATATTGGTAAAGATATGTCTAGGAGATGATTTTATGAGTATAAAAGACTATATTTTAAATAATTTTAAGAATGATAATAAGGAAAGTATTAAAGAAGCGATAGTTGAATCTATTAATTCTAAAGATGAAGTAACTCTACCTGGTATGGGTGTATTTATGGAAATAATTTGGAATAATGCAACAGATGAGATGAAAAATGAAATGTTAACTATACTTGAGAATAACCTAAAAAGCATTTGACAAATCGCTTTGTGCAGTATATAATAACATACATAAATATCAATGGGAAATAGTAGCCCCAGCCTAGCTTCGGCGTTCATGGCTTTTGTTATGTTCACAAAATTGAAGGTTATTGCCTAATTCTACATTAGGCTGCTACTAAAAAGACTGTAATGAAAATTTAATCATTGCAGTCTTTTTTATTAAACGCCCATAGTAACAGTTTCAGGTAAAGTTGAACCACCATCTATCACTATACTAGTACCTGTTATATAACTAGAAGCATCACTTGCAAGAAAACATGCAAGTTCTCCTAACTCACTAGGGTCTCCTAATCTTTTCATAGAAATACTTTTGGCAATACCAGTTATAACACTTTCTGGGTCACTTGGATTAGTTTCTTTTGCCATAGATTCAACCATAGGTGTTCTAATATAACCAGGTAAAATAGCATTTACTCTAATATTATGATTTACTTCTTCACGAGCTAAAGCTTTAGTAAAACCAATAAGTGCAGCCTTTGTAGTTGCATATGCAACCTCTCCAGAGTCTGCAACCATTTCTCCAGTTACACTAGATAAATTAATAATACTTGCTTTTCCACTTGCTCTTAACATAGGAAGTAATACTTTAGTAACATTCCATGTTCCTTTAATATTAATATCAAAATGTAAGTCACGCAACTCATCAGTCATATTTTCAAATGTTTCTAATTTACAAATACCAGCATTATTTACTAAGATATCAACATGATCATAGTATTTTTTAATAATATCAACAACTTGGACTAATAAGTTCTTATTACTAATATCAACATTAATACCTAAGACTTTATAGCCTTTAGAACCTAATTCATTAACCGTATTAGTTAATTCACTCGACTTATCTAAAATAACAACAGAGGCACCTGCTTTAAGTAATGATTCTACTATTCCTTTACCATTACCCATCGCACCACCAGTTACTACAGCAATTTTTCCTTGTAAATTCATATTATCCCTCTTTTCTATTATTCTTAATTATACTACTATTTTTCATTTTATCATACTGTTTATACATATATTGAACACTATTTTCTAAAAAGAAATAATGATATACATAAAAGCCATCAAAAACAAGTAGAATAAAGAAAATTATAAACATAGCAAATATATATTTTGTTAAAAATAAGAAGAGGATGGTAAAGAAAACATAAGTTAATGTTATTACCAAATGTATAACTCTTTCTTTTTGAAATAACTCCATCTTAAATAGAAAATCATCTATTTCTTCCTTACTAAATTTATGATTAGCTTTAATTTTATCATCAATATCTTTTATATATTCTTTCATATACTCTTTCATTTTCCCATCCTTTCAATTATATTTTTTGAGGCGATTAAACCAGTCGCAGCGGCAGCGACAATATTACCAGCTTTACCCGCTCCATCACCTACAAAGTAAATATTTTCATTATTAATCTTCATATTATTATCAGTAGTAATCTCATTACTAAAGAATTTAATTTCTGGTCCATAAAGAAGAGTCTCTCCATTATTAACACCAGGTATTATTTTATCTAATGTTTCAAGTCCTTCTAAGATATTAGTAATAATTCTATGAGGAAGTGCCAAAGCTAAATCTCCTGCCGTATAGTCTTTAAGGGTTGGTTCTACATAATTTTTTCTAATCCTCTCTTTAGTACTACGCCTTCCTCTTCTTAAGTCTTTAAGAGTCTGTAAAATAGGTTTACCACCACCAAGAGTATTAGCAAGCTTTGCAATAGATTCACCATATTCTCTAGTATTAGTAACTGGTTCTGTCAAGTTAACCTTAGAGATAAAAGCAAAGTTAGAATTAGCAGACTTTACATCTTTTAAGGCATGTCCATTTACACATATATAGCCATAATAGTTCTCTTTCGCTACAAACCCCCCAGGATTAGTACAAAATGTTCTAATCTCATCATCATAAGTTTTAGTCTTAATAAAGATTGTAGGGTCATAAATAACATCTGTAATTTCTTTTAGTATCTCTTTTCTAACTTCTACTCTAACCCCTATTTCTATACTTTGCGATGTATATGGAATATTGTATTTATCGGCTAACTCCTGCACCCACTTAGCACCTGTTCTACCAGGAGCGACAATAACATTTTTAGTTTTATATTCTCCATCTTTAGATGAAACAACATAATAATCTTTTTCTTTTTTTATATCACTACATTTAAAATTATCAAGTAAAGTAACACCTAAATCTTTTAAAGCCTTCTCCATATCTTCTATATATTTAGGTAGATAATCACTTCCTAAATGTTTTTGTTTAATAATCAAAAGATTCGCTCCGGCCTTGGCAATTTTCTCATCTAGTTTTAAAGCTTCATCCATATTACTAGGATAAGTATCACTATCCATATGAAACTCATTAAAGATAGTCTCCACTTCATCAATTAATTTATAAGCATCACTTTTCTCCATATACTTAAATAAATCTGTTTTACCTAACTTAGGAATAAAGTTAAGTTTCCCATCAGAGAAAGTCCCTGCTCCTCCATATCCTGATAAAATATTACAAGGATTACAGTTAACACAAGTTGTTCCTTTAGAGTTCATAGGACAAACACGTTTTTCACTAAACTTGCCTTCATCTACAAGTAGTACTTTTAACTTACTATTACGAGCAAGGTTAAGGGATGCGAAAAGTCCTGCTGGACCTGCTCCTACTACTATTACATCATACATTCTATCACTACCTTTACAACTTTATTGTACAATAATTTTCTAAAAAAAGGAATATATGATAAAATAATAAACAATTAAGAAGGGATAACTATGTATAATATTAAGAAAAATATAGATAGATTAAATAGAGGTGAACCTACTTTCTTTTTAGAACCTAACGAGGTTAAAGAAGTAAGTAAACATTTCAAAAAAGATGAGTTTAATATCTTTAAGCCGTTTATAGAAGCGGAAAAAGTAATTCTTTATAAAGATAAATTACCTAAAGTAGTATTATTTAAAATAATAACTAAAGACTTTCTTAGACATCAAGATATTTTAGGTAGTATCTTTTCTTTAAATATAGACAAAGAACTATTTGGTGATATTATAATAAATGATAATAACTATTACTTTTATTTATTAGAGTCTATGAAAGATTATTTTTTAACTAACTTCAATAAGATTAAGAACACCTACATTGAACTAGAAGAAATAGATATCAACAGTCTAAAAGATTATAAAAGAAAGTTTAAAGAATTAGAACTAACTACTAAAAGTGAAAGAATTGATACTATAGTATCTAAAATTACTAACACTTCTAGAAATAAAGTAAAAGATAAATTTAAGAATAAAGAAGTTATTTTAAACTATGAAGTATTAACTAATCCCTCATATCTCTTAAAAGAAGAAGATATCTTTAGTATTAGAAAATATGGTAAATTTAAATATATTGGTAAAATAAAACAAACTAAAAAAAATAATTATATTGTTAAGATACATAAATATCTCTAATATAATTATTTTAAAAACTTCTCATTAATCTTTTTAATCATATCATAATCATTCATTCTAAGTACTTTAATCTCTTTATCTTTTATATAAGTATCTACTCTAATAACATCATTATATCTATAATTATCTCCATCTATACTAATAAGAACATTTTTACTAACTACTTCTGGTCTTATAGATATTATCTTATCAGCAGGAACTATTAAAGAATTTAAAAGACTTCTATAACTCTTAGAGTTTAATGGAGCAATAGGTGTAAGTTGTAAAGTATGAAAAGTATTATAGACAATGGAACCTCCAAAACTAAGGTTATAGGCCGTAGAACCAAATGATGTTGATACTAACAAACCATCTCCTACATAGTTTTCTAATAATTCATCATTTATTAAGACTTTAAACTTAGAAGTATTAAGTTCTTGTTCTCTTAACACCAACTCATTTAAAGTAAAATGTTTAAAAGTACCATTTTTAGTTTCTACTTCTATTTCTCCAATCCCAATTTTATCACATTTTAACTCTCCTAGAGTTAGTTTCTTAATAAAAGTATCTATCTCATCAAAACTTATTTCCTGGGCAAATCCAAGAGTACCTGTATTTATTCCAATATAGTAACATTTACTATCAAAAGAACTATCTTTAACCATCCTTAGAAATGCTCCATCTCCCCCAATCGCTATTCCTAAATCATAGTTTTTAGTAACTATTTTAAAGCCATTATCTTTTAATTTAGATTTAACAATATCGGCAATTTTCCTAGACTTTAAGTTATTATTAACAAATAATCTTATTCTATTTATCTTAATCATTTTTCTTCCTATACTTAAATAATACTGATGGTCTATGTCCTTCTCCAGTTCTCATTTTATTAGTCTTAACTACTTTATCTTTAATAATTCTTCTAAAAGCTGGATCTAATAACTTTTTATTAAGTATTACTTCATAAACTTGTTGTAACTCTCCTAATGTAAAGTATTCAGGCATCATATTAAAGACAATATCAGTATAATTTAATTTATTTTTCAAACGTTCTAATCCTGCTAATACGACTATATCGTGGTCAAAAGCCAATACATTTTTTCTCGCTTTAAAACTATATCTATCAGTTGTCTTTTCTCTTAAAGTCTTTTTAATTGATAGATTAATATTCTCTACTCCATTAGTTAAAGAAATATCTACAATATTATCTTTTTCTTCTATTAACATAACATCAAACCAACAAGCATTAGGATTAATCATTTCTGTTAATCTATTTTTATCTACTAAAGCGATAAAAGCCGTTGATACTACTCTTGTTCTAGGATCTCTATCAAGAGCATCATAAGTATATAATTGTTCTAAATAGATATTAGATAGATTAGTTTCTCTTTTTAATACCCTTTTAGCACACTCTTCTAATGTTTCCGTCTTAGGGTCTAAAAATCCTCCAGGTAGGCACCATTTACCTTTAAAAGGAAAGTCATCTCTTTTAACTAAAAGAATACTCATCATCTTCTTACTATTTTTACGATAGTTATTAACTTCTTCACTAGATACACTAATAAGTAGGATGTCAGCGGTCATTGATAACTGCTCAAAGTCTTTAGCATTATAATCTTTTAAAAACTCTTCTTCACTCTTATAAACTTTTTCCATACTACACCTCTTTTTCATAATTTGATTATAACATAATTTTAAGAAAAATGTTACTTAATTATATCTAGTAACATTGTTATAATCTTATCTATAATATGCTCTTTATTTAAGGCACGACTTTCTTTATTAACAGTCATCTTTTCTTTATAAAATTTATTATTATCTCTATCATAAATACAAATATAAACAGTATTGTCATCACCACATGGATTATTAGGGTCACTTCTATTAAGTTTACCAGTTATTCCTATACCATAATTACTATCTGCAAAAGCACTAATCGCTTTACTCATCTCTATTGCTGTTTCCATGCTATAGACAGTATATTTATCTATTACCTCTTTAGGAACTCCCATCTTAACTTTATATTCATTAGAGTAAGTTATAGCACTAAATTTCAATATTTCACTTGCACCCTCACAATTAGTAATAGCATTAACTACTCCGCCACCAGTACAAGACTCCATTGTCGCAATAGTTTTTTGTCCTAATTGTAAAATATGAATAATCTCTTTAAAGTTCATCATATCACCCTTTCATTTTGTACATGACTCTAAAATAATATTTAATACTTTTTTTAACACTACATCTCTATTATAACTCGTATCAAAATATAATATACTGTTTTCCTTACATTTTTTAGAAATTACTTTACTAAATCTAATATTAGCATCAACCATCTTAATTAATTCTTCATCATTTAATTTATAAGACCAATAATAATCTTTATCCCATTTCTTTAATTCTCTTACTTTTTCTTCTAAACTAATATCCTTATAACCTAAATATATAATTAATACATCTTTAGGTATAGACACCAAATCCTGTGGTAATAAATGACAAGTATCAATAACATAATACTCTTTCCCTCTTGTTGTATCTGTTTTATTCTCTTTTATAATAACATTTATCAACTCTGCTATTTTAGGACTAATACTAATCCAATCATGTTGATTTAAATTAAAGATATTACAAATTCCTCTTTTAATAGAATCCATCTTATAATGCGTAAATCCATACTTAGCAAGTTCTAAACAAATAGTCGTTTTACCCACCCTAGGTATTCCTGCAACTATAATATGTTTAAAAGGCTTTCTTTTCATATTTTAATAGAATATCTTCATTATCGACCCAACTACCACATAAATTACCATTAGGATGAAATACCATTTCATAGACAATATCTTGATTATTATTTTTTTCTTCAGATTGTACTCTTAAATCAGCAGACTCAGAACAAACTCGAACCTTATTATAATCATACATCTCTACATAATAGTAGTAACCTAATAAATTTTTATAAGGAACAAATCTCTCATCTTTATCAATTTCTTTCCATATATCATTAAGTCTTACTTTATTTCTCTTATTATAATCAATTTTCTCTCTATTACACATTGTCTTTTCTTCATAATCCATTAATTCTCTAAAAATAATATTATCAATTCCCATCTTTTCATAAAATTCAATATAAGAAGCCATACCATTAACATCATGTATACCATCTTTTAATAAAATACAACTAAGTCTAGGCCTTAAACCATGTTCTAAGGCATAAGGTATAATCTTTTGTAAATCTTCATTACTACAATATCCTTTATTATATCTCATAATTTTTTTATTAATCTCTTCATCATAATGAGCTTTACTAATATTTAAATGATCAAACTTATTATCTATTAAATAATCTAAAATTGTTTTACCATCTTGTTTTTTAAGTAAAGCACTTCCATTAGTAGTAATCGTTCTTTTTCTTATATTATGTTTATCCACAAGTTCAATAATTTTTTTAAATCTAGGTGATAATGTAGGTTCTCCTCCTGTAATAGAAACAGTAACATTAAGTGGCTCTATATAAGTTAGTACTTCATCTAATCTTTTATAATATTCTAAATCATCCTCAATCTTTGGCTTTTTATATGCTAAAGCCATATTTTCATATCTTAACTGAGCGACACAAAATTTACAATCAGCATTACAATAATCATCTACAAAAATAGATAGATTAACATTACTATAAACTTTTTTATCTTTACCTTCAAAATTAAAGTTAATCAAATTCTTTTTATTAATATCAAAATTTCTTTGCCTAGTATATCTAATTTTTTCAAATTCACTCATCTTATTTTACCTCCATTAAAGTTTTATTATCATATCCATTATCTAATTTACCATCAGGATAAATTACAAATTCACGAATAATACTATTATCAACTTTTTTCTTTTCTTTATAACATTTTACTAAATTATCATTAAACCTATAAACTTTTACTGTATAGTACATTCCTTCCATTTTTTTTAATAATTTAAATTCATTGTTATCTTCTATTTCTTTAAAAATATTATCTATATTAACGTGATAATCTTTATCATAAGATAAAGGAATCAACTCTCTAAACATAACTGTTTTTATTCCTAGTTTATTATAAAAATCTTTGAACTCTAATATAGTCTTTAAGTCATTAACTCCTTCTTTTAATAAATTACAAGATAAACGTATTTCAATATCATTAGTATTTGCAAAGGTTGCAATTTTACGTAAATTATCATTATTACTATCTTTTATATTAAGCTTCATTATCTTTGAATTTTCATTATCATCTATTGCTATTCTAGATATATTAATATTATTTAAAACATTGTTTTCTAACATATATTGTATAATAGGCTTATTATCAACTTTATCTAACAAGTGACTACCATTAGTTGAAAAAGTACGTATTTTAAATCCTTTGTCTTTTAGCTTTTTTAAAGTTGGAATTAAACGCTTACTAATAGTAGGTTCTCCTCCTGTAATAGTGACCCAAGGTTTAATATCCTTAAAAAAATCTAAATAATAATCTAAAGAATTATAATATTCTTCATCATTTAACTCCTCGTATAATAGTTTTTGTAAGTGAAAAATCACTTATATTAACTATTTTTTATTTATTCTATTTTTATAAGTAAAAATAGTTAAAACTGTGGATTATTTATACCCTTGTGTTATTATATCTCTTTGAGATGTAATAACTAGGATCTATTCTTTCACTCCTTGTAACCCTATATGGTGTTTACTTTTTAAGAATGAATCCCTACTTATTAGTTATTATCCTTCTAACTCAGATGATGTTTCTCTTTTAAGTTTAATCGCAGCATATTATCCTTAAACAAAGATGTATTCTTATAGCGAGGTTGTTGTCAAACTTTTAAGCAAGGGTATCTGTAGTCTGTCATATCTCACAAAAATTCATAAAAGAAAGGTGGTGATATAAATGCAAAACTGTTTATTCATTGGTGTTGATGTTGCATTAAAAGGTAACCAATTCTGTGTTATGAACTTTGATCAACATATTTATTTCAACCTTAAATTTCCCAATAATCCAGAAGGAAATGATATGGTTATAAATAAAATTAAAGACATTGAAAACAAATTCTTCTTTGAAAAAATCATTATTGTTATGGAATCTACTGGTATGTATTCTTTTCATCCAGCTTGTTATCTTTCTTCTAATGGATACTTAAATAAGTTCCATACTGAAGTTTTTCAAATTAATGCTTGTGATTTTGATAAATACAAGAAAAGCTTTCATGATTTAGATAAAGAAGATGGTATTGATGCTTATATTCTTGCCGACTATGCGAGAGTTGGAAGAACTAAAGCTTTACATCCATTTAGAGGTTCTCAATACATTGCACTTCAACGTCTTACAAGACAAAGATATCATATTTGTAAAGAATTGATAAGAGAAAAGACTTATGTTTTAACTAATTTATATCTTTCTTTCTCTGGTTTAATGTCTTTAGACAAAAATGAATTACCTTTTTCTAATTTGTTTGGTGCCACTTCTTCTGCTTTCTTAGAAGAATTTGTCTCTCCAGATCAAATCGCTGAATCTTCTGTTGAAGAACTTATTAACTTTATTTCCGAAAAAAGTAAAAACCATTCATCTAATTTAAATGATAAAGTTACTGCTTTAAATAAGGCTATGCGTGCTTCATACAGATTAGATCAGACTGCTTATGAGCCAATTAATATTGCTATTGCTTGTTCTTTAAATACCATTAAATTTTATCAACAACAACTTAAGAATATTGATAAAGCCATCTTAAATGCAGCCTTAGGATTAGATTCTAATACTTACCATATCTTACTTTCTATTCGTGGTATTGGTAAGGTTTATGCTGCTGGTATTATGGCTGAAATTGGTAATATTGATAGGTTTTCACATAATTCCAAACTTGCAAAATATTCAGGACTTTATTGGAAAAGAAATCAATCTGGAGAATTTGATTCTCAAGATAAGAAATCTTCCAAAAAGTCTAATAAATATTTACGTTATTATTTAGTTGAAGCGACTGCTTCCTGTGTTAGACAGAACTTCCCTTTTATAAAAGATTATTATAATCTTAAATATAAAGAAGTTACTAAACATCAACATAAACGTGCACTCGTTTTATCTGCTCGTAAACTTGAAAGATTGATTTTTGGATTGCTGCGAAAAAATCAATACTACAAACCAATTGACTCGGTTCAAAATTCAAAGATCAGTTAATCGCTATTTGAATATGACTGTAGGACTAAAGTCCGAAAGGAATATTTAAATAGCGAACACTTGTTTTAGCTTTAACTAAAACCTTTTTGTCGTGTAATAATTTTTTTGATATGGCAGGAAATTATACTAAAACTGCCATAATTTACCTATTGACTTTTACCAGATGTTCTTAGACCTAAGACATCTATTCTCAAATTTATTCATACAGAAAGGACATGCTGCATTACACTTTTTAGTTACATAAATAGAAAGTTGAGCATCACTAAAATATTTATATTTTTTATTATCAATAACTATATCATTAATAGAATATGTCTCTACATTACTTGTTTCCTTACGAATATCATTAATAGGTGTAAATTTAATTGTATTCATTACTTCAACATCCTTTCATAATTGCTTCTTGCTATTAAATCTTTATTAAAGCACTTACCATCACAAGCATATATAAACCAATCATCTATATTTTGAACTATTACAGGCTTATCATATTCTTTATTATTTTCTAACTTTCCATAACTTTGTAAATAAAAGATATTAGAAATATTTTCTAAATGATAATCTTTAATTAATTCCCTTAACCATTCATCTTCATGTCTTAAACGTACATTTAAAATAATATTTATACCATCTATAAACTCAATTGATGAATAATAGTCTAAAGCTTTTTCTAATATTTTATTATCTATATTATATAACCAGTAATTAATACTTATTTTAATATCAATAGGTATTTGATATTCTTTATAAAAGTTAACAAGTCTTTTTAAATGCTTATCTAACAAAATTCCATTAGTTAAAATAATAATCTTATCACATCTTTTTGTACTTCTAGCATACTCCATAAAAAGATACATATCTTCATGTAATAATGGTTCTCCACCTTCTAGTTGCAATTCAAAATGTTTATCTTTAGAATCTATTATTTGTTTAAAAGTATCAAAATTCATAAAAGTATGTTTAGATGAATCTGACCACATACAACAAAATTCACAATTAGCATTACAATTATTAGTAATATTAATATATTGTCTTATTTTAACATTTTTCATATAAATGATTCCTCCTAATATATTTAATAACTTCTATATCTAAATAAGTAGTTAAATTATTATTACCTTTAAGTAACATTTCTCTAATTTTAGTAGAAGATATTTCATTTTCTTTTATATCAGTAACAATAATATTATCTTTATAGTCTTTATATTTATCTAATAAAGCATTTATATCATCAGTATTTCTTTTAATAACTAGAATTTTATTATTAGATAGAATATCTTCCCCCCTTTTCCACTTATCTATATAACTTAAATTATCAGTACCACAGATAAAATATATCTCATCATCTTTATATTTATTTTTAAAGTAATTAAGTGTCTCATAAGTATACACAACATGATCTTTTAGTTCATAATCACTAACTTCTAAATTATTATTGTCACAACACATTAACTTAAGCATTTCAAATCTTACTTTATCACTTAACAGATTGTTTTTATATTTATATTTACTACCTGTTGGTACAAAGATAACTTTATCTACATAATGTTCTCTAAACAAATCTAATGCTATTTTCTTATGCATTTTATGAGGAGGATTAAAACTACCTCCAAAGATACCTATTTTCATAAAGTTTTCTCACCTCTTAACTTTAATATCTTTTCTTTACCATTTAATAAAGGAGTTAGGGACTCTTTATTATGTAAAGCATTAATTATTTCTGCGATATTATAAGAACAATCAACTGTATGTAACCAATCTTTATCTTTAAATTCTCTTGGTATATAAGAAAGGTTAGTAGTATAAAGTTTATCAAAAGTATTATCTAAATATGCTTTATCAAAAGCCTCTATTCCTTCTGTAAATAAGGCGAAGGTTGCAATAAAATATACTTTCCTAGCACCTTTTTCTTTTAACATTTTCCCTACTTCCAACATAGATGAGCCTGATGCAATCATATCATCTACTACTAAAATATCTTTATCTTTAACATCACTACCCATATAAGTATGCTCAATTATTGGATTTTTACCATT
This sequence comes from uncultured Bacilli bacterium, assembly GCA_963929435.1. GTDB lineage: Bacteria > Bacillota_I > Bacilli_A > RF39 > UBA660 > Onthousia. The sequence goes on along the minus strand of CAWVIV010000001.1, from coordinate 36,555 downwards.
AACAACCCTTGATAAATCACGTCTTTTATAGAAAACTCCCACATCACTATCTAAAAGTTCTGCATAGTACCTTGCTCGCTCCATCGCTCCCATATCTGGACTTATTACTAAAGTATCTTTTAAGTCTTCATTCTGTAACAAATCTTCTAAAATAGTATTTGTAGGATAAAAGTTTTCAAAGGGAAGATTTGGAATAGCATTAGAGACATTTGGGTCATGGGCATCAAAAGTAATTATATGATTAACTCCTAAATGTTCTAATTCTTGTAGAGCAAGGGCACAATCTAGTGACTCTCTACCTTTTCTTTTATGTTGTCTTGCTTGATACAACAAAGGCATTATTAAAGTTATTTTTTCTTGATAACCAGATAAAGCTAGTATTGTTCTTTTTATATCCTGAAAATGTTCATCTGGACCCATATGATGAGTAAAACCATGCATGTTATAAGTAATATCATAATTACCAACATCAGAGATAATATAAATATCTTTATCTCTAACCGTATCTTCTATTTTTACTTTACCTTCACCATTAGAAAATCTATCTTCCTTAACAGTTATCATATAATTAGTTTTTTCTCCTCTAATCAACTTTAAATCACTATTAACTTTTTCTCCTAACTCTTTAATATTCTCTAGTACTATCAACTTTAAATTATTCATAACTACCTCCTCTTTCTTATTAACGTTTTATTAATAAGAAAACTTAAAATTAAGTACAGTTTTTTTCTGTTATTAACATTATATTAATAAGGTAAAGAATTGTCAACTATTTTTTAAAGAAAAACTAGAGATTTTTATAATTTCTCTAGTTCTTCTATACCTAGTCCAGTAACCTTTATTATATCCTCTTTAGGTGTACCTATATTAAGAAGATTTTTAGCAATTTCTATTTTTTCTTCCTTAGCACCCTCTTCTAGTCCTTTAGTTTTACCAGCATCATAACCATCATCATAGCCATCAAGTCTTGCAGAGTTTATCTCTTTTCTTCTCATTTTCTCAGCATCATAAAGGACTCTAAACTCATCATTTTCACTTAATCTTTCTAGTTCTCCCACTACTTTCAATGCCTCCTCATTACCATTAGCAATATCTCTCATCTCTTCAAATGACTCTGCTCTAAACATTGCTAAATATGTTTCTTTCTCGTTACTACCATTATAACGAACATTTTTAAGACTTGCAAGATACATCTTTTAATTTACTATAATCATAAAAAGAAAGAAATAGTCACATTTCTTTACTTTAGAACTAGTTATTATGTTTATTTTAATCAATTAAGTTATTCAATTCTTCTACACTTAAACCTGTATTTTTAGATACTACTTCTATAGGTATACCATCTTTAAGAAAATTTTTAGCAATAGCAATTTTTTCTGTCTTAGCACCCTCTTCTTTTCCTTTAGTAATTCCATTTTCAAAACCATCATCATAGCCATCAAGCCTTGCAGAGTTTATTTCTTTTCTTCTCATTTTCTCAGCATCATAAAGGACTCTAAACTCATCATTTTCACTTAATCTTTCTAGTTCTTCCACTACTTTCAATGCCTCCTCATTACCATTAGCAATATCTCTCATCTCTTCAAATGACTCTGCTCTAAACATTGCTAAATATGTTTCTTTCTCGTTACTACCATTATAACGAACATTTTTAAGACTTGCAAGATATATGTCATAAATTTTTATTTCATCTATAACATCATTATATTTTTCATTTCTTAAATCATATCCAACACTGATCGCTTCTTTATCGTTCTTATATTTAGAATTATTAAAGTTAATAAGAATAGTTCTCATCTTTTTAAATTCTTCTCCTTCTACTAGTCCTCCTCCTGCAATAGCATATAGATACTTCCTAGCTTTTAATAAAGTCCTTTTATCAGCACTTTTATTCATTTCTATTATAATAAAATCATTATCTTTCTTTAGTAGTATATCTAGTCTATAATCTCTTGCAATATTACCACTATTTATCTCATTATTATAAAGTTCATATTCACTTATATCGACATTAGTTGTTGATTTAATTACCTTTTTAAAAAAATCTCTATAATCTTTAAACATATACTTAAATGTACTGTCTGCTAAAAGGCTTACAAAGTTATCATTTTCATTATTTTCCATTAATTTACCTCACTTTCAAAAATTGGTTTCATACATGTATGTGGTAAGTACACTAACATATGGAGGAAATTAATGCAAAAAGAGGATTTTGAAAATTCGATAAAAAAAGAGGCTGAATTTATTAAATTCGCCTAGAGAAAATACAAAATTGACCCCTAAAATAGAGGTCAATTTTCAAAATTTCAACAAATTTAAGAAATTTGTGTTCTAAGTTTTTCTAATATCTTACTCTCCTTTCTACTTACTTGAACTTGAGACATACCAAGTGTCTCTGCTGTTTCTTTTTGAGTCATATCTTGATAGTATCTTGAAGTAATTAGGTCTCTTTCACTTTCTTCAAGTCCATTAATCGCTTCTTTTAAGTCTAATACTCCTACATCATATCCTTTTTCTATTAAAGCGATTTTATTATAGAGATTATAATCATCATCTAAATAACTATTATCTAGACTATATGGAGTAGTAATAGCATTCATAACACTTACAACTTTTTCTTCACTTATTCCTAACATATAAGATATTTCAAAAGTAGTAGGTTCACGTCCTAAGTTTTGGGACAAGTATTCTCTTGTTTCTTTAATATCTTTACTAAGTTTATAAACATCACTTGGCATATGTAGTCCATAATCATTATTAATGGCCTTTAAGACTTCTCCTTTTATCCAAAGATAGGCATAGTCTGTAAAACTTGTCTCTTTACTACTATCATATTTTTGTAAAGCCGTTTGTAAACCTACCATTCCTGCTTGAAACAAGTCATCATAATCACTTCTAAAATTATACTTACTAGTAATATTTTTAACTAAACCAATATAGTTTAATGCTAGTTCTTCTGTCATGTTATCAGTCCTTTCTTGCCTTAATAATAGTTAAATATTACTTAACTAGCAAGGCTTTCGACAGAAGTAGTTATTTATTTTAACCTACAATTTTCTTAAAAATAATGTCTTAAACAAAAATGCTAATAATTCTCTTTTTATGGACTTGGTTTTACCTTTATGAACATTACTTTTAGTGGAAGTTTCACAATTAAAAGTAACATCTATATTTTCTTTAAAATCTTGATATTTAATAATTAATGTAGTTTTAGAACATGTATTAGAATAGTTAAACTCTAACTCGCTTAATGGTATAGTACTTGTCTTTATAATTTTAGATAAATCTAGGTAATTAGATAGTTTTATATTATCATATACTTCTATTGTTTCTTTTCGATAAAGATAGTACTTAGTGATTGTATCTATTACTTTGTAACCATCATGAACTGAAGTATCAGTTAGGCTCTCATCCTTATAACATTTATAATATTTCTTACGATAACGATAAAGATTTTCTTTAGAGATAACTTTTATATAAAATTTATCTTCTATATTAGAGGCCTTTAAGGCTTTCTCATCATAAAGAGTCTTAGTTAAATGATTTATTAACTTAAGTTCTATTTTATTATAACCTTTTTTAGTCACTGATATTTTTTCATTAATATAATTAGAATTTACTAGTCTAAAACTTCCCTTAATATCTCCTTGATTTAGAAAACAAGTTATATCAAGAGTTAAATATTCAGGACTATATTTTTTAGATAGTTTAATATTTTGATTAGTTCCTTCATAAATAGTTTTATCTTTATATTTTAGTGTTATTTTAGTTATCAGGAGATGCTTTACGTCTTTTAGAGTTAAACTATCTATTTTTTTTAGGGCATTATAATAATATATAGTCTTTATATCTTCATCTAAAGAGTCATCATTAAGTTTTTCTTTACGAAAAGATGAATATTTACCATAGCTTATTTCATCACTTTTAACTTGATATTCATCATTAGGTTCTTCTAAATATTTAAAAGCTTTATCTATCTTTTCTTGCTTATAATAAGTAACCTTCTCTATTTTTTCATTAGATTTAACTTCATAAGTAGAATTAACTTCTCCCACTTTTTGAAATGGTGTAGTGATAGTCTTGGCCGAGACATTATTCCACCAAAAAAATAATAATAGTATTAAAAGTATCTTCATAATTAAGACCTCCTACTATTATTATTAACGTTTTTTAATCTTTTGCTTTAAAAATTAAAGTAAAGACAAAGGTAAAGATAATTGCGGCTGTTATTCCAGCGGCAGTTAAATTAAAGATACCCATTAATAAGCCTATTACACCATGAGATTCAGCGGAAAGTAAGGCTCCATGAATTAGAGAGTGACCAAAACTTGTTATAGGAAGTAAGGCTCCTCCTCCTACTCTTGCAATGAAGAAGTCATAGATACCAAAGGAATCTAGGGCGGCACCTGCTACTACAAACATAGCGGTAATATGACCAGGAGTAAGTTTGGTATTATCTAGTATTAACTCAGCGATTAAACAGATAATTCCACAGAATAAAAATGAATTAATAAAGTACATTATATCGCCTCCAAACATATTAAATTGGCAATTGATAAGATATTTTCTTTTTGATAGAGCATTATAGGAGAAAATAAGGCACCAGTTGCGATTAGTAAGACTTTCTTATATTTATTTTCCATAAGGCCTTTAATAATCGTGCTATAATTAACTAAAGCAGAGCATACAGGACCACTACCTCCTGCCATTACTTCCTTTTGTTCTTCTAAGTCATAGAGCATAGTGCCACAGTCATTATAGTTTTTAGATATATCAATATTATATTCATTAAGCATTAAGTCTTTTAATATCTCTTTACCATATTTACCTAAGTCACCTGTTAGTATTAAATCATAATCACTAGCTTTAGTATTAGTTTCTGTTAAATATTTATATAAGGTATCGGCAGCGGAGCCTGCCATGGCTGCACCCATATTGAAAGCATCTTTTTGATTATAGTCAATTATTGTTCCAATAAGACCATTAACGACTCTTATTCTACTAGGTTTATTAGAAAGAAGAACACTGGCACCACCGGTGGCAGTAAAGGTGGCTGTTTCTGGTTTAGGAGAACCATATTCTGTAGGATTTCTAAATTGCTTTTCACTTGACATATTGTGAGATGAACAAGAGACTAAAGCATTATTTACTTTGCCACTATCTATAAAAGTAGAACCTATAAGCATTCCTTCAATACTAGTAGCACAAGCTGTATAGATGCCTAGAAAAGAACTCTTTAAGTTTAAGGCTCCATAACAAGAGGAGGCGATTTGATTTAAGAGGTCACCTGCTATTACTAGGTCGATATCTTTTGAGGTTAATTTAGTCTTTTTTAATAATATTTTTATACTATCTTCAAGTAGTCTAATCTCGGCTTTTTCAAAAGACTTTTCTTTACAATATAAGTCTTCAGTATATTTCTTATCAAAGTTTTTAGATAAGGGGCCTTTCGCTTCATAAGGACCACAGACTGTACTAGCATTATCTAAGTATACATTTCTAAAATTTAGTATCATGATAAAACCTCCCATATATATCTAATAAGTCCAAAGAACCATGCAGACAATACTCCATAAAAGATAACAGAACCTGCAAGTTTAAAGACATTACTACCCACTCCATAGATAGGGCCTTCATTTTTATAATCTAGGGCGGCACTTGTCATAGAATGAGCGAAGCCTGTTATAGGTATTAAAAGTCCTGCTTTTGCTTTTGCTACTAATTTATCAAAGAAACCTAAGGCAGTGAATAAAGATGCAAAGAAGATAAAAGTTATAATCATATAAGTAGAAGCATCATTTCTTGAAATATCAAATAACATTATATAAAGTCTAATTAAAACTTCTCCAAAAAGTCCCATAAGACCTCCTACGAGAAAGGCAATTAAAGCATATTTAGCTTTATTTTCTTTAGGAGTATGTTTTTTTACTAAAGCATCATATTTTTTATTAGTCATATTATCACCTAATAATATACTGTTCTAAAAAATAATAATTATACAAAAAAGAAGAGAAACTTTAATCTCTTCTTAGCTTGCTAATTCAATCGTAAATGGATTTTGTAGAGTTCCATCTCCTCCTGTTATGATAACATTTGATTTTAGATTTAGGGATGGTTTTATGCCATATGTAGGAGCTGGAATGGTATTGATGTTACCAGAATCACTAACGACATACACGATGGTCATATTGCGCGGGGATAATAACCAATAACCGTTACCATTTGTACTATTTTTATCAAATTGTCCTGTCATTAATTCTCCAAATCTTAATAATCCTACTTTAGCTCTTGTTATATTAGAAGTTAAATTACTCATAGTTTCATCTGTATATTTTGCTAGTTTATAGTTTTTATCACTTGCGACAGTCCCTAAATACCATGTTATATTATCTTCTATCATATTTACTTGTTCTTCTGTTAAATAATAACCGCTAGTTAAATATTCTCCATTAAGAAAACTTCCTATCATATTCGTATTTGAATAATATACATCATCTCCAAAAGTTATAAATTTAAAGGTTCCATTTTCTTTTAAAGTGTCCGCACTTGTTATCTTAGTTAATCCTTCTGTCTCATGACTTACTATTCTATATAAATTGTTTTCATCATTACCAAAACTAATATATTCTCCACTATATCTGGTATTAAGTTTTGTTCCGGAAAGGTTAGTATCATTGTCTCCCATTAATCTATATGGCTTTTCTTCTGTACCATTGCCATCCACTATTTTTATTTCAGGTTTTAAATTTACGGATGGCCTTACACCCAACAAATTACCAAAAAGTGAATTTGCACGTGTATTACCATTATTACTTACATTCCATAAGTTAGATGAACTATATGGTGTTAAAGTCCACCAATAAAGTCCATTATTTAAATAGCTAGTAGAATTGCCACTCATTGTATATTCATAAAGATTTAAAATTCCTACAGTATCCTCTATCATTGTTGTGGACTCAGGTTTACTTGAAGATGTAGTCTCTGTTGCATTCCATTTACTATCCATTTTTATAAATTTTTCTGGATCTCGTAAATTACCAAGAAAGCCATCTACACTTGTATCATTTAACCACTCTTCCATATAACTTCCTTCAAAAGCACTACTATTATCATCATAGGAAATTGAACTTATATTCCACTGCGTTACTAATTTAACAGAATTATCACTGGTATCTATACTAACCGCTCTCCATAATTTTCCACTATACCAAATATAATTATTTGGATTACTTCCCGTTATAAATGTTTGATCTGGATCATCTGTATTTATATTGTTTGCACTATCTGCAAGAAGTACTTCTGCTACTGTTTTTCTTTCTTGACTAACTTTCACTCTTAACTTACCACTAAATACTTGACCACTATAATTTCCATCTACCTCATCTGTTATCCATAAACTTAAACTATATTCATTTGTACTTTTACCTTCTATTGTTCCACTATCTAATATTCTATTAGGGTTAGAACCAATTGATGTTAAAAGCTTCGCTCCACTGTTTTCTCCATTCTTAGCTAGATTATACTTTAAATACTTATCATCTATTCTAGTATCAGTATCACTTATAGTATTATCATCTAAATATATTGTATAATCTACTGCTTTACTCCCATTATTTATTAATTTAAAAGTTGAACCTTCTAATGATAATCCTTCATTATCACTTATGCCTATGGCATTATCTAAACTTATCCCTTCACTTGTTTCATCAAGTACTAAATCTAATGCCCCTACTTTTACTATACCTTCCATTCCATTTAACTGTGTAGAAAAGTATGCAAATGTTATTGCAAGTGCCAATATTATTACTATCATTATGCTTATAATTATTATAGTTGCTTTCTTATTTTTCTTCTCCATAATCTCTTCCTCCTTTAATTATTACACACAAAAAAGAATAGAATAATTCTCTTACTCTATTCTTCTTACACTATAAAAGAAAGTAACTAAATTACTATTAAACTGCCCCCCCCCAAGTAACATATTGTAAACATAGTTTTCTCATTTTTTTACCTTCTTTCTATTTTAAAACTCAATTGAATCGATATAACTAGACTTATAATAATTTTTTTTCTTAACATATGCTTTTTGGTCTTCTACATGACTAATGTCATTTTCTTGACATATTATAGGTCCTTTGTTCTTTTCATGTAATCCAGAATAATAATCAAAACAATATCGAACACTTAATGCAATTGTCCTAAAAATTTCATTCAACTTTATTTTCATGTTTTCCTTCTTTCTTATTTCAATATAAATGGATTACTTTCACTACCACTACCTGATTTAATCATAACATTGTTATTTAACATAATGGTTGGTCTTACCTTTTTATAACCAGCAGCATTAGTTTCATATAAATAGCCACTACTTCTAACAGAATATACTTCATAACTATTTAGAGAACTTCCTGTTACTAGCCACCAATCTGTACCACTTAGTTTTAAATAATTATAATTTTGACAACTCTTATCTGTAGTCGCTTTACAATTAGCATCTAATGATGCATTTAGATAATCACTAGCAGTTAAAAGTCCAATCATTTGATTTTCTAAAACGTCAGTACATTCTATACTATTGTTATTAGTTGTATCAGCAGGATTTCTTTTACCAATACATAAATTAAATGTAGATAGTTTTTCTTTATCATTACTACTTAACAATCTATAATCTTGTTTATTATTATATAAATCATCTAGATATTGATACATTCTACTAATTCTATAATCATTAAACCCACTATTAGATAATCTCTCTTGATTATATCTATCATCAAAATAAGTAGACATATTAGATTCCATTTCATTTAATATTAAGAGAAGTTTATTATCAGAGGTTACTTTAACTATTCTAAATAAAGCATTATCTAATTGTACATAGTTATTAACATTATCTCCTCTATATACTTTTTCTCCATTTAAATCATATAAACCATTACCAGTTGTAACAATACCTTGTTCTAATACGGCTTTATATAACTCTTTAGTAGTATATTTATCACCGCAGTCTAAGTATGGTGTATAGACTATATTATCTCCTACTTTAGTAACTTCTACTCTACCACTACAACTTTCTCCTTCTCTTAGTTCACTTAAAGGTTTCATAAGTTCAGCATCTGCTAGTGTACTGGCTTTTACAGTAACAGTTTCCCCTTCTTCTTGTGGCAATAATCCGCTTTGAACTTTATAATACTCTATAGCCGCATTTTTTAAATCTTCTTCAATCTCTTCATAAGCCTTATTACCACCAGTTACTAAAGAAAATATTAAAATAATAATTAATAGTAAAACAAGAACTCCTACTACTATTAGCATCATTCTCATTAGTTTTTTCTTCATCTCTTTATTATCTTTAACTGGCTTAGAATTATTTGGTTGGTTGGTATTAGTATTACTAATTACTTCTTTACCTTTATTTTCATTCATAGTAAACACACTCTCTTTCAAGTTAAGTAAATTGTAGCATTATTTTAGAAATATTTCAATCAGTAGTATTTTGTTCTAAGAATTTTAGAGTATCATAACCCATTTTATTTATAACTTTATTCTTTTCTTTTAAATGTTTTATTTGATTATTTAGACACAAAATAATTGCTTTATCAATGTTTTGGTATGCTAGAAGTCTTTCTTCTTCTATACCAGGATAGTCTTTTCCTTTTTCTATTTTATCTGCTAAATAAACAATCTTAGCAAGTAAATCCATATTAGGATAACCTGTTGTATGATACTTAATCGCTAAGGTCATATCTTCTGTAAAGTTATATTTTTCTTTAACTAAAATAGAGGCGATAACCCCATGAATAATATTTTTATTTTCAAGATTTAATAACTCTTTAGAAAGATTATACTTCTTTATAAACTCTTCATTTTCCTTATCTCTTAACTCTTTACACATATCATGAGTTAGACCGCATAATTTACATTTTTCGACATTGCAATGATAATGCCGTGCTAACTTTTCAGCTTCTTCCATAACTCTAAGAGAATGATTATATCTATAATCCGATAAATTACTTCTTACATCTTTTTTTATTTCTTCTATATTCCACATACTATCACTTCAATAATATTATGCCATATTTATCTCTTTAGGTAAAGTAACTATTACTCTTGTCCCTTCTCCTTTTACTGAATTATACACAATAGTCCCATTATGTTGTTCTATTATCTCTTTAGAGAGACTAACACCTAGGCCACTACCACGTCTTTTAGTTGTAAAAAACATCTCACTTACATTATTTAGAGTATCTTTATCCATCCCTACTCCATTATCTTCAATTATTATCTTCATAAACTCATTATCACTTTCTAAACTTATTTTTATTATATTTTCTTTTTTACTACTATCTTTCGCTTCAATAGCATTTTTTAAAAGATTAATAAAGACTTGTTTTAATCTATTATAGTCTGCTTCTATATAGATATCTTCATCAGGAATATTAAATTCTGCTTTTATACCGTTCTTTTTAAATAAATCTTCTAAATAGTCCTCTAAATCTTCAAGTAACATAATAAGGTCCATATCTTCTTTTTCTATTTTTATCTTAGTATAGTCTAAGAAGTCATCCATTAAGACTAAAGTTCTGGTTATTTCATCTTTAATAATAGGAATATACTTTCTTACCTTTTTCTTATCATTAATATCTATCATATCAAGGTATCCTTTACATACTGCGATAGGATTTTTTATTTCATGAGTTACTTTAAATAAAGAGCGTCTTAAGTCCTTTTCTTTTTCTATATTTTGTAAGTCATTATGTAACTCTACTATTTTCTCTCCTTTTGCAAATATTGATATGATTATATTAGTTACAAAGTATAAAGTTATTATAATAGTAAAGATATAAAATAAATTAGATGAATAACTTCGTTCGGGACTAATAAACCAGAATACTGCTAAAGATAACATAAAACTCTTAATTATGATAAAATAGTTAACTACATTAATAGGCTTTAGTTTCTTTTTTGTAAATAGAGAATATACTATTAAATAACTACTATATTCTAAGGCTAGGAATAAAGGATTGATACCTAGGAATAGTGTTTCATAAATAATTAGTATTAATGATATAAAAACTGCTAAAGACATTTTTCTTTTGTAATAACAAATAAGTAATGGAATATCAAATAAAATAATAGGATAATCATTATAACAACAAGTTCCATATCTTAAAACAAAATATAGTGATGAGATAATTGCTATTTCAAAGCCTAAGTCCTTTTCATCACAAGATAGATTCTTTTTATAGATTGTATATAATAGATATAATGCTAATGGACAAAGTAGTAAAATAATACTTTCAATTATAACTTCAATATACGACATGTTTCTCCCTCTTTCTAAAATAAGTATATGTTATAGTTTTGTAGAAATTTGTCGAAAAATGGAGTAAAAAAGAAAAAATAGAGATTTTTCTATTTTTAATTAGTACTTATCTTAATTAATCTTTTAATTTCATCAACCACTACAGGATTTTCTTCTACCGCTTCTACTAACAATAAAAACTCATCATTTAAAAAGACTTCTTCCTCTGAAACATCTAGTTTTTCAATAATTTTATACACAGTTTATTTTCTAGTTAATTGCTTTTCATTTTGGTCAAGAGACTCAGATGGTACTGAACTAATAATGTCTAGGTAATTATCTTTATTTAAAACACCTTCCTTTATTAAAATATATCTGGTTTTTGCTTGTTTCACATTTTCTGATTTAGTTATTAATTTTATAATATCTAGACAATTTTCTTTTTCTAAAACATCTTCATTTGTTGCAACATTACATCCATACTGTGCTTGATACTCTTCTTGTGTCTCTATTATTAATTTTATAATATTCATATAATTTTCATTATCTAAAACATTTGCATCTCTTGCAACATCACTTCCATACAGTGCTTTATAATATTCTTGTGTCTCTGTTATTAATTTTATAATATCTAGATAATTTTCTTTTTCTAAAACATTTGCATCTCTTGCAACATTACATCCATATTTAGCTTGATACTCTTCTTGTGCTCCTGCAATTAAATTTATAATATCTAGACAATTTTCTTTTTCTAAAACATTGCTATCTACTGCAGTAACATATCCATAATATGCTTGATATTCTTTTTTCGTCTTTGTTATCAATTTAATAATATCTAGATAATTTTCTTTGGCTAGAACATCTTCATTTGTTGCAACATCACATCCATACTGTGCTTGATAATCTTCTTGTGCCCTTGTTATTAATTTTATAATATTTAAACAATTTTCTTTTTCTAAAACATTGCTATCTACTGCAGTAACATATCCATAATATGCTTGATATTCTTTTTTCGTCTCTGTTATCAATCTAATAATATCTAGATAATTTTTATTATCTAAAACATCTGCATCTGTTGCAACATCACATCCATACTGTGCTTGATAATCTTCTTGTGCCCTTGTTATTAATTTTATAATATCTAGACAATTTTCTTTGGCTAAAACTCTTTTAGATATTGCAGTTTTACATCCATATCTTGCTTGATATTCATTTAATGTACTATTTTTAAATAACTCTATTATTTCATCTTTATGTTTGTTTTCCTTACTATTAAATGTTTCATTGGAGTATAAATATATTAAAGATATTTGCTTATTAGTATCTTCTTCCAAAAGAATATTTCTAAAAGCTTTCTCATCTTGCTTTAACAATACATTTAAATCAATCTTTTTAACATCTATTTTTCTTTTTTCTATATACTTCTTAATTATTTTTAATACTTTAAGCATTTTAATATCACTTCCTTTTTTAATTAAATATTATAAGAAAAAAAATTTAAAATGCAAAGAAAAATAGAGAAAACTCTATTTTAGTTCATCAATATATTTTTTTAATTGTTTAGATTCAGGTCCTAAGATAATCTTTAATTGATTATTAATCTCAACTATACCTTTAGCACCTAGCTTTTGAATCGATTCTTTATCAACTTTAGAAGTATCTTTTAGGGTTACAATAAATCTAGATAATTTAGATTCTGTACTGATAATATTATCTTTTCCGCCAAGATACTCTACTAGTTTATTTAAATCAATATTAGCATCTTTCTTATTAGCTTTTAGAACTGCTAGTAAAATAATTAATATTACTACAATAATTATAATATATTGTATATCTAATAAATTCATCTTTATCACCTATAACAATTATACTCTATTAGTAAAAAAAATAAAAGTGTAAATTATAAGAGTAAGTCTCATAAACTAATAATAGAAGTTATAGGTTATTAACTACACAAAATAAAAATAGTCTCATAACCTATATTAGATAATAGATAAGAGGTGGTGTAAACAGTGAATAATAAAGATACTTGTTGTTTAGGTAAGCTATTAAAGGTTATTGATATATTACAAAGAAATGCCGGAGGTAGTGATTGCTTTGATGAGTCTTGTACTAGACCTTATTTAGGAAGTAGTCCTAATATTATTTGTTTTAATACAAGACCAGTTACTTTCTATACTAGGAATGGTAATATCTTTAGTACTACTTATACATTAAATGGAACTACTAATACTTCATCTGTTTTTAGAGTGGAGTCAGTAGATGATTGCTGTGTTAAATGTCGTATCTTAAGACCTAATCCTGATACTACTGATATAAATAGAACATATCTTGCTACTAATGAGTTTATAACTATTAATTTAGATTGTATCTGTGTTGTTAGTTGTTTAGATGATATTATTATTGATAATTTATAAAAGGAGGATAATTTATGTGTGATGATAAAAGTTGCTTAACATCCATATTAGAGACTATTCTTTGCTTACAAAATGCTAAAGATGATGATTGCGAAGTCCTAGGATGTGATAAGCCTTATTTAGGTCCTACTCCTAGTTTAGTGTGCTATAACACAAGACCAATAAACTTATATAATTGTACAACTGGTGAACTATGGTCTTTTCCTTATACTCTTGGAACAGTTAATGGTACTTCTTCTATCTTTAGACTTGAAAACCTAGAAGGTAATTGTTGTACTTGTAGAGTTTTAGCACAGAATCCTGATACTAGTAGTAGTGAACCTTATGTTTTAACTAGTACATTCTTTACTATTAATCTAGATTGCGTCTCTGCTATTAGATGTTTACCTGATGTCTTTATAAGTGGTGTTTAATAAAAAAATAAGTCCATCTTTATTCTGATGGGCTTTTTATTTCTAGTGAAGTAATTGTCGATATAGGAATTACTTCATTATCTAATGTTATGATAGAATCATTTCTTTTTAAGGCTAGATAGGTATTAACGGTTTTATTAGAGAAAGTAATTTCGACAGGAATATTAAAAGCATAGCCTTTAGTCTTAAATATTTTATTTATTTTCTCTTCTATTGATAAGTTATTATCAATAGTTTTTTTAATTTCTTTAGGTTTTATTTTATTAGTTACTTTCTCATAGTAATATTTTTGATTAGTATCTTTTATATTATTACTCACTTTAAAAATTGGTGGTAATTGTTTCATAGTTTTCCCTCCTGTTACATTTTATGTATTTTATATAATAAAATGTACTATTTTTTGATATAATAGTAATGACTTGATGCGAAAGGACGTGATAGATTTGCGAAAAAGGCAGAAAATTGATTTAACTATTGTTATACCTATTGTCTTGTTTTTTATTATAAGTATTACTACTATATATAGTGCGATGACTTATCTTTCTCCTGATAATGGGAACTTGGCTTTAAAACAAGCGATATGGTATTTAGTAGGAGTTGTTATAATTGTAATACTTTTTAAGCTTAAAAATGATTATCTTTATAGGAATGCTTGGTTTTTCTATATTATAGGAAATATTTTACTATTATCTCTATTACTCTTTGCCCCGGATATAAATAATAGTAAGTGTTGGTTTGTTATTCCTTATATTGGTAGTTTCCAGCCAAGTGAGTTTATGAAGATTTTTATTATGTTAGTCCTTGCTATGATGATATCTAATTTTAGAGAGACAACAGACCATCCTAGTATTAAAGAAGAGTTTATCTTTATTATAAAGACTTTAATAGTTGTGTTAATTCCTAGTGTTTTAACATTCTTAGAGCCTGATACTGGTTCTGTTATGATTTATTTTATAATTTATTTCTGTATGATGTTTACATCAGGAATTAGGCTTAGATGGTTTGTTATTTTAGGAGTTATAATTGCTATTATGCTAAGTTTAGTGTTAGGATGTTATTTCTTAAATGAAGATTTATTTGTAAGTATCTTTGGTACTGATTTATATTATAGATTTGATAGAATTTTGGATTGGCAAAATGGTAGTGGATTACAACTTGAAAATGCCCTAGCGGCGATTGGTTCTGCAGGGGTGTTTGGACATGGGTTTAATCAGACTCCAATATATTTTCCAGAGTCTGGTACTGACTTTATCTTTGCTGTTTATGCTTCTAACTTTGGACTTTTAGGAGCGATAGTTTTAATTGCAATTATCATTTTCTTTGATACAAGATTAATTAATATGGCTACTAAAAAAATAGCTTCAAGGGATAAATTTGTTCTAGCCGGTATTATTGGAATGCTTGTATTTCAACAAGTACAAAATATAGGAATGACAGTAGGACTCTTACCTATTACAGGAATTACACTACCATTTATTAGTTATGGTGGTAGTAGTTTATTATCTTACTTAATATTAGTTGGTATTATTTTAAATATAGGTAATGAAAAAGAAAGAGAATATAATATTTAAAAAATCAGGTAATTTTATGATGTGAACCCCAAATGGTAGACATCAAATAAAAAATCAAGGGCGAACGAAGTGAGTTCATCTAGACCCTTGATTTTTATTATGTAATTATAATATTTATTCAAATAAAGCTTGTCTTTATTTGTTATCAATTAATAAATTAATCATGTATAGAACATCTTCTGCATATTCAACAATATTAGAATCAGGTTCTCCCATATCTGGACATATTTGATTATATAATTTATAATCATATCCACCATTATCTTTTAAATACTCTATAACTGTTTCTAATTTATATTTTAATTCATCATTATTTATCATTTTTCTTATATCCTTTCTTTTTATTAACTTTCTTTCCTTTAATTCTAGTTGTATTATAAAATTCAATCCATTCTTCAACTAATTCTATGTAATTTTCTAAAGATGTGATATCATTGTTATACAAAGTTTCCTTTTTAAGGAGAGAGTGCCAGCTCTCAATTGGTGAGTCATCTATTGGAGTACCTTTTCTAGCCATAGAAATAGTAATACCATTAGATTCACAAATTGCTTTGTATTCATAAGATGTATATTGGAATCCTTGATCGCTATGCAAGATTAATCCAGATACATCTTTTCTTTTTGATATCGCTTCATTTAAAGTATCCATAACAAGTTTATTATCATTTCGTTTAGATATTTTATAAGCGATTACTTTTCTATCATATAAATCAATTATTGTTGATAAATATGCCCTAGAACCTTTAAATATAAGGTAAGTTACATCTGTATCCCAAACTTTGTTAGGTGCATCAGTAGTAAAATTCCTATTTAACAAATTTGGTTTAACATTATCTTCAATTCTTTCGTTCTTATTTTTCTTCTTTGATTTCCTAATATAGTTAGGCATTAAATTATATTTTTTCATTATTCTTAAAACCTTCTTTCCATTCATTACAACATCATATTTGATTTTTAGGCCTTCCACAATTCTACGATACCCATATGTGCCTTTAGAATCATCAAATATTTCTTTAATTATTAAATAATCATAATAATCAGGATCTTCCTTATTTCTATATTTATAATAAGTTTTAGGACTTATTTCTAATACGGCACACATATTGTATAACTTATAATTATCTCTATATAGATTAATAAAAGTTACTTTTTCTCTCGTTGTGCCTTGAGGAAGGCCTGGTATTTTTTTAATATTTCATATCTTTCTTTCCAATCTTCCTTTGTTAAATTTTTCTCCTTTGGACGCCCACGTTTCTTCCCAGTGTTTAATTCTGGATGATTCTTTTTCATTGTCCAAGTCATTACAGTTCCAGATGGTATTTCATATTGCTTAGCCACATATCTGATAGACATCCCAGAATTAATCTTAGTCATAATCTCACTTTTTAGCTCATCGGAATACTTTGAATATTTTTGCCCTTTTAAAGCCATAACAAAACACCTCCTTTCGGAAGTGTATTTTATCACAAAAGAAATTGAAATGATTTTTTTATTATTGTCTACTCTAAGGGGTGCATTTCATTAAACCTGACTTTTTTATTATTATTCACTTAATTATAATCATTTAGATATTTAATTTACAGAGTTTTTTACATATGATGAGCACTATTCTTAGTATCCTCTTCATCGTCTTCTCTATCTCTAAGAATTTCATTATTTAGAATCATTTCTGTTAGATTATTTGCTTGTACTTCAGAAGAGGCTTCTACTACTAGTTTCAATATTTGTCTAAGTTCTTTTTCTGATAAACTGTCTATTTTTTGTTCTAGTGTGTTGTTTGTAGTTTCATTCATCTTTTATCCCTCCTCTTTTTAATAATAGCATATTTTAAAGCTTTTGAAAACTATTTCTTTAACACTTCTTCATATACTTCTTTTAACTGTTTACCTACTGTCTTTATATCACAAGCTTCTGCTATCTTTCTAGCTCCTTTACTTACACTTTTTAACTCGCCATTTAAAAACATTTTTATTTTCTTTTCAAATTCATCTACATCTTTCGCTTTATAAACATTAACTCCATCTGTTAGATAATTAAAGATTGGGATATCTCTTATTATAGTATTAGTTTCCATAGCACATGCTTCAATAATAGGAATACCTTCAGTCTCTTCAAAAGTTGGGAATAAATATAAATCACATCCTCCTAGGGCTTCTCTTATCATTTCTTGTGGTACATGACCTGGAAACTTAATATTAGGTAAGTCTTTGGCATCTTTTAAAGCTTTTTTAACATCACTAGTCGCAGCTGAGACTGGACTTGAACCAAACCAAATAAACTTATATTCAGGTAGACGTTTGGCAAGTTCTACAAAGTCAACTATTCCTTTTCTTCTACTGTATATTCCTATACCTACTATTACCTTATCATCTTTTTTATAACCATATCTTTTACGGAAAGAGTCTTTATAAGATTTATCTGGTTTAAAGAAGTCTAATTCTAAACCATTAGAGATAGCGACTATTTTCTTATCTTCTAGTCCTTTATAATGCTCTAAGATATTTTTAGAATATTCTGTAGGTGTTACAATAATATCTCCATAGCGATAACATTTTATTATCCACCACTTAAATAATTTACTTGTTAGATGTCCAAAGATAAAACCATCACGATAATCTTCTTCTGTTGAATGGGCATGATAAACTATTTTTATTCCTTTCTTTTTTAGTTTTCTGGCAAGAAAATATGACTTAAAAAAATATGTATTAATATGAGCGATATCATAATTATCATTTATATCAGTAGTATAAGGAATATTCTCTAACTCTAAAGCTTTCATTTGATGCTGTATCGCTTTACCTAGACCACTTACTCCTATTACTTTTAATCCTTCTGCATATAATAAAACTTTCATCTACTTCACTCCTTGCTACAATAATAACATATATTTTTTTGCAAATAAACTATTGACAAGTGTTTTTTTACTATGATATAATCGATTTGTTCTTAAGCGATGGGGAATTAGCTCAGCTGGGAGAGCGTCACGTTTGCACCGTGAAGGTCAGGAGTTCGATCCTCCTATTCTCCACCATATAGAATTTATCCCTTGTATATCAAGGGTTTTATTATTTTTTAGGTACGATTTAGGTACAAAAATACTGTAACAATATTACTTGCTACAGTATTTTTATATATAAATTAAATTAGGCCTTTTTACTTTGTTTCTTTTTTCTTATTACAAACCAGTAATACATTGCAACTACAAATATTATTACTAGTATTATCAAAATCACATTAGAGAAGTTATCTAAGTAACCAACAATAGTTTCCCACTTATCTCCTACTATACTACCTACTACTATTAAAACTGTATTCCAAATTAGAGAACCTAATATAGTATAGATTAAAAACTTTTGCATAGGCATCTCACTCATACCAGCAGGAATAGAGATTAGACTTCTTACAATAGGGATAAATCTACAGAAGAAAACTGTTTTATTACCTTTAGTATCAAACCACTTATCAGCTTTTTCAATATCACTTGCTTTTAATCTTAATACTTTACCTATTTTACCACTTATTATTTTCTTTAATCTTTCTTTATTAAAGATTTTACCAATATAATAAAGTACTATCGCTCCAAGTAGAGAACCTAATGTCGCTGCAAGTATCATTATAGGTATATTTAAAGTGGTATAAGTAGTCATAAAACCACCAAATACTAATATTACCTCAGATGGTATTGGTGGGAAAATATTTTCTATTGCAATTAATAGAAAAACTCCTAAATAACCAACTTGTTCCATTATATTAATTATTATCTGTTCCATATATTTCTCCTTCTACTTTCTTTGTCTTTTTAATTATAACATCTATAGTAGTAATATGTCACTATAATTTATCTTTATATTTTCTTAATAAGTACTCTTCTTCTAAAAAGTATTTATCATTAATCTTAATTAGGTGATGATAATCTCTTTTAAAATCTTTAGTCCTCTTTACTATTTTACTTTTTTTAAACTTATATTTATGTAAGTATCTTTCTAAAATAAACTTTTCTAAATAATAATTTATATTTCTTTTTTCAGTTATTAGTTTTACTACTAAAAGAACTATCATTAATAAGATATTTATAGTAGGATTATAGATAAAGATAAGGGCAATAAGACTAAGAAAGATGAATGATATAAAATAAATTATTTTAAAGCTTAACTGGTAAGAGGTTAAATAACAGATAAGTATCTGCATTATTCTTCCTCCATCTAAAGGATAGATTGGTAAAAGATTAAAGGTGAGAATGCTATAATTAATAGTAGTTATTATTTCTTGATAGTTATAGAAATATGGTATTTTTAATAAAATGCTATAACCTATTAATTGCATAACTGGTCCCATTAAGAGAACTATTAACTCTTCTTTTAAGGGGCAGTTCACTTCATGTGTAAATTTAGATACTCCTCCATAAGGATAGAAAACTATTTTATCTACTTCCCAATTAAAGATATAAGCGGTAAAAAAGTGCCCACTTTCATGGATTAAAAGAAGAAGAGTCGTTATAAATATTAAATTAAAATATCCAGATAGAAAAGATAAAACTATTAGAAAGTAGCAACTGGGATGAATAGTTATTCTACTTAATATACTCTTTATAGTCGACAAAGTTACCCTCTTTTTGGAATGCTAGATAGAGATTTGTATCTATAACTTCTCCTATTAGAGAACCTTTTTCTACATAATCATACATATTGACACTACTATTAACATTACCATAAAAAACATCTACGCCATTAACTTGTTGAACAATAACTGTTTTACCATACTTATCTTTATCTCCTATAAAAACAACTATTCCACTATCTATGGCTTTTACTAAGTAATTAGATTTAACTGTTAATTTTACGCCATCTTCATACATGCTTTTATCAGTATAAACTAAGTTTTCATTAAAGACTTCTTTAGTATCATTATCATTATTTTTTGTACCTAAAAAATATTTATCATAAAGAGCTTTAAAGTCTGTAAATGGTAGAGAGGTGTTATAAACATACTTGTTAAAGTTACTTTTAAAATCTAGATTAGTTTTAAAGCCTATTAAAAGAATAAGAGTTACTATTATAGTTAGTAATACTTTTGTTATAAAACTCCTTATATGTTTTTTTAAATTATTGTTAGTATGAGGTTCTTTTTTCTTATAAAACTTTGATTCTACCATTTATATCACCACTTAATTATATGTATTAAGTAAACGAAAAAGACATCAGTTTAAATGTCTTTTGTGTGGCATATATTTACAAATTAAATATAGTATTTCGCCATAGATAATATTTAGTATTAGGCTATGACTTATTAAATAAAGAGTACTTTTTATGTTAACAGGAACAACATTAAAGATAAATAAGCTTAAAGAGAAAATAGTTTGATATATTACTATAACAAAAATAGTTAAAAATAAATTTGTTAGAAGATTAAGTTCCATTTTCTTATAGATAAAGCTTACTATTAGTCCTATTAATAAAAAGAAAATAGCATTGGTAAATAAGAGATTAGTATAGAATAAATCATAAAGGAAACCTGTTATACCTACTAAAATATAATAATCTTTATCTTTTTTCTTAAAGAAGGGATAGATTATAACAATGCTTATTAGAGTAAAGTATGGAGTAAATAAAGATAAGTCTCCCATCATAAAGGGAAGAAAATTACTTAGTATTCCATCTAAGAATAAAGAGATGATAACTATTACTACTTGAAATATCACATAATCACTTTCCTTTCATTTTATAATTAGAAAACCGGACTTTTTTCAAGAAAACCGGACTTTTTTTCAAGAAAACCGGACTTTTTTTCAAGAAAACCGGACTTTTTATTGTTTTTCCTCCTTAAGAACAGTAACATAGTGAATATTATTAAAGTTTTGGGTAGTCTTTACTCCTAAAGTCTTACTTAGTCCATACTTATCATTAGTAACCTGTTCTACTTCTCCTATATATATACCTCTTGGAAACATTCCACCTAAACCACTAGTTGTTACTACATCACCTTTATTAATATCTACCCTGCTATCTACTCCACTGATTAATACTAAATTGTTCTCTTTATCATAACCACTAAGTATGGCAGTCGTTTCTCCTGTTGTCGTAGCGATAGAAACAGATACTTTGTTATTTACATCATTAGCAGTTATTAGTTTTATCTCACTAGAATAATTAGTAACATTTTGAATTTTACCGATTAGTCCATCTTTAGTAATGGCAACCATATTCTTCTTTAAGCCATCTTTACTACCTTTATCTATTGTTAGAGTCTGATACCAATAACTTCTATTTCTAGTAATAACTGTAGCATTTACTACATCATAACCTGTTAATGTTTGGTTTAAATCTAAAGTATCACGAAGTTGTTCTATTTCTTCTTCTAAATGAACATTTAAATTCTTCTGGATTACATAACTTTCTGTTAAGTCAGTATCTTTATCAGCATTAAGAGATGTAAAGGGTAACATTACTCCTTTCATAACAATAGTAGCGGCATCTTTAAAGAATGATTCTACTACTGTTAACTTTCTATTAGATGATAGAGAGTAAAATAAAACAAAAAAGGCTATGATTATAACGACAATGATAATAATAATTTTTCTTCTTTTTTTACTTTTTCTATACATAGTATCTATTCCTTTCAAAGTTTAGTATACTAATAACTTTTTATTTTTGCAATTAATCTAGCAAATTATTTTCTAAAAAACTAAAATATTTACTTTCACTAACTATTAAATGGTCATAGATTAAAACACCATGGATTCTCCCTAATTCTATTAAATAATTAGTAAACTCTATATCTTTAGGACTAGGATTAACACTTCCTGATGGATGATTATGTAAGCATATTATATAACTGGCATTAACTTTATAGGCTTCTTTAAATATCTCTCTTGGATGAACATTACTTTTAGTCATAGTACCTTTAAATAGTAATTTACTACTTAGTACACCTTTCTTACTATCAAGATAAATACAATAAAAACACTCTTGTTTTAGTCCATAAAAAAATGATTTAGAATAGTTATAAATATCTTTAGCATTTATTAACTTTACATTATCCTTTTCCTCTGTTAAGAATATTCTTTTACCTAGTTCTACGGCAGCAAGGATTTTAGTCGCTTTTACAGGACCAATGCCTTTGATTTTAGTAAGTTCTTGATAGTTTAGATTAACAAAGTTTTTTAAGCTTCTAACTTCCTTTAAAAGCACAAAAGCAAGTTCATTAGCATTAACATTCTTTACACCTTCTCCAAGGATAATGGCTAAGAGTTCACTACTAGAAAGACTGTCCGCTCCTCTTTTGATGAGTTTTTCTCTAGGCCTTTCACTTTTTGGTATTTCTTTTATCTTCATAAATATACCCCCTTCAATTATATTTTATACAGTTTTTTAAATTTTACTCTAAAACAAATTCTTGATAGTTAGCAAGGACGACTTCATTAATAGAATTAACTTCATCATTAGTCTTGGCTTTATTAAGTAAGATATCCATTTGTTCAAGGGTTGCTAAAAACTCTTCATTTTCTATACTCATTTTCTTAATAGAAGCATTAATACCTTTTTCTTTATACATCTTCTTAAGTTTTTCAAGATTATCATTAGATGATGTGATAGCAAGATAGACAATGTAATTAGCATCTTCTTTAACTATTAGATATGGCTCAATATTAGTAACTGCTTTTTCGGCTTGTTCTTTAGTACTGTAAGAGCCTTCCATTAAAAAATAAGTACTATTTACTTCTTTGATAACACTTTCTGATTCTAGCTTGTATTGTTCAAATAAAAAATTACCAAGAACCGCTCCCATTAATATTGCCACTAACATTGTTATAAAAAAACTCTTTGTCATTATTATCACCATCTTGATATTAACAAAAGATATTTCACTATTTTGTCGAAAGTTGTAGTAAAATTTTAATAAAAGTGATAAATTAATAGTAGGAGGAAAAAGATGAAAAAGAAATTTAAAATTTGGCAAGTAGTTTTAGGAGTATTTATCTTACTACTAGTTACAGGTTGTGGTAATAGTAATAGTATGGAATCTATGACTTGTACAAGAACAATGAATCAGAATGGAATTAAGACTAGCTTAAAATATAATGTTAAGTATAAAGGAGATTATGTTTCTAGAATAAAAACAGTTGAGACTGTGGAGACTGACGATACTGATATACTTAATACTTATAAAGAACAGATAGAGTCATTATATAGTCCTTATAAGGATGTAGAATATTATGATTATAATGTTGACGTTACTGATAATAAATTAACTTCTACTGTTGATATTAATTATGAGAAAGTTGATACTGATAAATTACTTGAAATTGATTCTGCTAATGGACAATTGATTAAAGATGGTAAAATCAGTGTTGATGATATTAAGAGTGTCTATGAAAGTTTAGGCGCTACATGTAAAAACGACTAGAAATTCTAGTCTTTTATTTTGAGAGTTAAGGTGTGGACTGTTTCATCTTTGGTGAAGTTGTAACCATCTATTACTAAACCATTAGTGGTAGAGAGTGTGGCAAAGCCTGGAGCATAATAACCTAGGGAGTAACTATTAGGTTGGATGTTACTACAGCTTGCTACTCTAAAGATATTTCTATTTTCTTTGTATTTAAAGAAATGAGAGTGTCCTTTTAATATTAAATCATAATTATAGTGAGGTGGTACTAAAGCTGATGTTGGAACGTTATGTTCTAGAAATATTTTATAGTTAGAACATTTAAGATAGGCTCCACCTGTACCTAAGATAATAAATCTATCTCTTGAAAGTTCTTTATATAAGTCGATACCTAGTCTTTTAAACTTAGTATCATGATTACCTAAGATGGCATAAGTTGTAATATTAGTTGGCCAAATATCATGAAATCTTTCAATCTGCTTATAATGTAATTTTATTAACTCATCATGAGTCAAATCACATCTTTCATCATAACTATCTAAGATGTCGCCTATATGAAAAAACTTTATTTATACCTATTTGTACTAAAAGATTAGTACTTTTTTTAATATAGTGGGGACTATCTTTAATATTACCTATATGAGTATCACTTATTATTCCATATTTTGAATCTTTTAAAACTAAAGAAAACTGATATTTATATTTAAGTTTATTTAATACCCATTTTTTATCTTCAGATATCGCTTTATTATGTAATCCATAATCTAATAGTCCTAACATAGCATTATGATTAAGGTTATATTCTTTCCTTAGAATATTAAAGTTTTCTAGAGTTAATCTTGTTATTATTTCTTTATATTTTATATCTTTTCTCATATCATTGTCCTATATTTCTTTAATTATTTTATAAGTTCTTATGATGTAGCCCTTTTTAAGATAAAACTCTAAACCAGTCTTATTAGTACCAAATACATCTATATCTATATATTTACAATCAATACTTTTTAAATAGTCTTCAGCTTTTTCTAATAAAGAACTGCCTATACTTTGCCCTCTTTCATTTTCTTTGATAATTAATTTTAATATTCTCCCCCTTTTAGGACAAGTGCTAACGTAGTTGTGACCGAATGGTAAGCCATCAACTAGACAAGCAGTAAGGCCTACTACTTTAGAATCTTTTAGGGCAAGAAAGATTTTACCTTCATTTTCTTTAATCTCATTATATACTAAATTAAAGTACTCTTCTTTGTAGTTATCTACATCAGTCATTATCTTTTGTTCATCTATCTTGGCATGATAGTCTTGTAATTCTACTAATAAGTCTTTTACATCTTCTTTATATTCATCATTATAATCTTTTATTTCTATCATTTTACTACACCACTTTCACCTTTATATTATCATAAAAACTATACTTGTGGACAGTTTTTTGAGGTTGTGGACAAAATTCTGTGGACAAAAAAATCAACTACTTCTTTTAGAAGCGTTGATTTTATTAGCTTTAACTGGTGGCTCCAGCGGGAATTGACTTTCAATAATATTTAGTAATATTTTAAAAGAAAAAGCTTTATTTTATAACAAATAGCAACATATAAAAATATAGCAAAATATACATTAATATATTTTTAAGAGGTAAATAAGGGGTAAAAATATTGAGATGCACAAAAAAAGACCTAGAGGTTATTCCTCTAGGCTTTATTAAGTGTAGTTTTGTTATTTTACTACTTCTTTTAATGTTTCCATTGCATCATCAATTTTTTCAAATTTACCATTTTCGTAATCTTCAATAAGCATTTCAAGATAATCTTTTAACATAGGTTCTTCCAAATCAATAATTTCTTTATCCCATTTTTGAAATGCAGAAGGGATTATAAATGATTCTTTAAATTTAATATTTCTACTTTTTTTAGGACATATAAAATGATTAGGATCTAAAAATAAGCACTCAAACAAGGTTCCATACATTAAAGCTGCAATCACTCTTTTTCCATTCTTAGTAGAAAATTCTATATAACTACGTTCGAAATTGTCTACAAACTGTTGAGGGAAACCATAACCATCAACTAAAACTCTTTCTATTAAATCAATTGATTTATTATCATATATTTGATTCAAATGAAACATTTTCTTAATATTGTTAGAAAAAAGTTCGTCCTTTGTATATTTGCCCATTTCTCTTATTACATCAATGAAATCATTGACTGAATTAATACTAGCAAGTTTATCTTTATAAAAATTATTAAAATTTGGAATTCTAATACTTTCCTCTTTAAAATAATTAAATGAAAAACAGATTCTATTTTCTGGTATTCTCTTTTCTAACATCTTGAAATATAATATTTATAAATACTTTCTATTTTTATTGGTTCATTAGAATAATCATCTGTTTTTAAATTTTTTCTTACTTCTTGCCAAGGTAATTCGCAATGTGTCATATATTCTAATTCATCTGCTGAATACGCGCCATATTTTCTCCATACCCTATTTAACATGTCTATAATTTCTTGTGAAAATTTAGTCTTTACTAATAATGTTTTAGGTATTTTTTTCCAATTGTATTTTTTATATTCTTGATATAAACTAGGAAACACAGGCCCATGTATCCATGCTTCTGGCTGTTCTGCAAACAATGTTTTAGAAATATCAGTAGCCGTATTATATTCAATAATATATTGAACATATGCATAGTATGTTAATTTTTGTAATTTTTTTTGAGTCATTGATTCTTTACTTCTAAAAAAATTAGCAACATCAAGAACAGTTAATTCCTTGTTATCCATACTAACCTCACCTTCTTCACTAACCTCTACTCTAAATATAGAATAACACAGTTCGTGCAAATATTCTAGTATCTTTTTGGCCATATGTCAAGCACCTCCTATTATATAATATTGCTATTAATATAATCTTTTTGTCACAATTTATACATAAAAAAATAGGTAGAGTCCTAATTGGCTCTACCTTTTATTATTTAACTCTTAACTTTTGTCCTGGATATATTAAGTTAGCATTGGCAATATTATTCCAAGATACTAATTGATTAACAGTAGTACCATATCTATTTGCTATTTTTGTTAAATTATCACCGCTAACCACAGTATAATAAGTAGCATTAGAGCCTTTATTACTACTACCTGGTATCTTTATCTGTTGCCCTGGATAAATCTTGTTAGGATCTGCTATATTATTGTATTCTGCTAGTCTTTGATAAGTAGTCCCATATTTACTAGCGATACCACTTAAGGTATCACCACTAACTACTGTATAAATAGTTTCACTAGTACTTGGCTTCTCTACTGGTTTAGATTGATTAGAAGTGTTACTAGAAGGACTACCACCTGCATATTTATCCCAAGCACTACCATCACCACTAAAGTAATTAAGATCTAAGTTGCCATTATAACCATTTAATTTACCAGTAGATGTGTATTGCCACAAAGCATAGAAGCTCCAGTATTTTAATGGATATTTATTAAACACATTATCTTGTGCTGTACCATCATTAGTACCGTAGTTTGCTACCCATAGACCATAATCTGCATTAACTACACTAGACCAGTCTGCACTACTCATAACACTGGCAGACATATAGATTATAGGTTTAACTCCTGTTTTAGAATATACTCTATCAAGCCAAGCTTTAGCCCAACTCACATTAGTTAAATCTCCACTCTCCCAGTCAAGCACTAAAATAGCTTCTTTATGATAGCCCAATGTTTCTTTAATAAACCAGTCTGCTTCTGCTTCAGCAGTGTTTCCTAAATCAGGTCTCGCAAAGTGATATACTCCTAATTTCTTACCCAAACTTTTTGCCTTTTGATAAAAAGTGTCACACATCTCATCAGTATAGCCGTTGCCCTCTGTAGCCTTAATAATTACAAAGTCAGTAGCAATCGCTGCTAAATCAATTCCTCTCTGATGATGACTAATATCAATTCCTTTTAACATAACTATTCCTCCTTCAAATTATTTTATTTACTTCATTACTATTTTGAATTTACTATTGTCTTATATAAATCGGCTATTCCACCTGCACCCATAGTCGCTACAAGGCATAATACTAATGCTTGTAGTAAATTAGGCTCTATGTCTGTGAAAAAGCATATTAATGCACTAATAATTCCAACTACTACATTCTGAATAGGAATGTATTTATTAGGTACATTATTGATAAATATCTTTGTGATAGCACCTAAGATGTAAGCAACTATTGCTATTATAATTACATAAGTTATTTCCATAGTTCCATCTCCTTTCTTATTTAGAATTTATTAAATGTTCCTCAACGTACCATACTAGTTGATTAATCACATCTTTATCTACTTTCATGTTTTCTTTTTTAAACCAATGAATAGCAATAAAACCAATAATATTACCTTCTTTGTTGTGAATTGCTATATCATAGAAAGAACCTACATCTATGCTCTTCTTAAAGTTATAAGTGCTAGGCATAGATGTTTTAAGCTCTTCTAAATCTTTACAGATAAACTTACCATCTTCTGTAATTCTGTGAATAAACTGAGGCATACAGTTGGTAGGTAAGTTTATACACTTTTGTTGAACAGGTTGATTTCCTGCTTTAAAAACTTCGTATGTACAAGAGAACTTATAAGCTGACCTATAATCAGAATAATGCTCTCCATTGTGAAATTCATAAACGTGAATTCTATCAGCATTTAAAATTTCTTTTACATACTCAAGCTTGTTAAGTATTTCCAAATCTAGCTTATTTTGCCTAGGCAACATTTTCCCTACATTTGTTTTCTTAAAATATTTATTTAGATATTGTTTACAAAAGAATAGGCTTACTATAACTAATGCTATAAATTGTCCTATTTCTTTCGCAGAGTTAATTATTTCATTCATTGTTCCTCCTTTTTCAACCTCTTAAAGTTATTCCAATAGCCATTAATGGAACCGCATTATCATCATTATGGCCATCATTCTGATAACCTATACCAGCTTCATAAGTTTTATCATCAATGTATGTTAAAATTCTATATACACTAATGTTTGTACCACTTCTTGTGTTTATTATGCAATTTTTACCTTTTAAACAGCAACTAATTGCTTGATTTTGTAAATTACTTGCTGATAAACCTAATACCCATAGTATTAAATCATACTTATCAGAATTTAGTTTTATTCTAGTACCAGAAGAAATACTAGTTCCTGCGTTTCTCCATAAGATTTTCCAATTTTTCTCATATCTTGGTATCATAAAATCTAAAATATTACCATTCTTATCTTTTAAAACATTATTTGCCATATAGTTGGCTATTTAATTCTCTCCCTTTTTTGTCTCTAACTTAACATTAGTTGTAAGTAAAATAGAGCATTATAATACCTAGCCTATTAGCCCACCATGAATTAGTTGATGTAACTCTTGCTATTACGCCAGTCCCATTTCTGAATAAAAATTCAACTGTGCTTACATTAGGATACTGGTCTCCATTATAATTGTTGCTTGGGAATACCATATTAGACATTTCGTGGACTGCAATGTTATCTGTAAAACTAAATATTGTACTAAAATTGTCACTTACGGCTGGTGTTGTAATTTGTTTCTTTATTAGATATTCATCTTTACCATTTACTTTTCTACCAGTCTTTTTAGCAATACCATCTTCAATATTTAATTTTAATATTTCATATCTAGGTATTATAGGGTTCAATATGTTTTCATCTTTATCTTTTAATACTTCATTCACATATTTCGCTCTTAAGCTTCATTAACTATGAGTAGTTATCACACTTTTTTATAGCCTAATATTTTTGTAATAAAGATATTATTAGTATTTGTATGTCCTATACCAGTAGTATTAAAATTTAACTGACCATAACCTGTTACAGTGAGAGTTTTGTTTACAATTCTTACAATAGTAGTTTTTATATAAAGCATATCATTAGTAACCATATGATTAACAGTTAAATCTACATATATGCTCGAAGAACTATTATTAAAAGCCCTTGTCGATTTTAAATCTCTATCATTAGACCTATAAAATATTTCAATATATTTATAATTACTAATATCATCAGATAATGTTATTGAACTATTAGTACCATTTTCATTTTCGTATAAAACATTACTAATCATCTTTTCATATCTTGGAATTATTGGATTTAAAATATTCTCATCTTTATCCATTAGTACACTATTACTCATAGTCCACCTCTTTTTGAGAGAGAGAATTAAATGTTAGCCTCTCCCTCCTTTCATCATTAGAGGAGTTAAGCAGTAAGCTCCCCCCCCCCCATGTAACATATTGTAAACTTTATTCATTATTATCACTTTCCTTTCTACAATCACTATTTGCAATTGCTTGTTCTAGTTCTTCGTCTGTACAAGTTCCTTGATAGACACCTATTGCATTCATCTCATTAATTCTTTGATTTGTTGCATTTATATCATTTGATCCAAAATCATCGCCTTCTATTTCATAGTCTGTTACATCTTCAAGCGATACAGTTCCATCAGAATTGTTAATCAAATTGAATTTTTTATTGCCCACATATGTATAATCTTGATAATCAGTTTTTAAATTTTGTTGCTCGTCCATCTTTAATTCCTCCTCCCAATTTACTAGATAATTTAAAAGCTAATTTATTTAAAGCTTTTTCATCTTTTGAAACTTTTACTTGTATAGAAAATGTATTGCCTTGATAAACTTTCTGTGGATTTAACCTTACTTCGTCTATTCTTATCAACTGTCATCACCTTCTATAATTTCATATTGGTCTTTAGATATCTTTTCTACACTATTTTCAGTTACTATATAAATTTCTGCATCTTTAAATGTTGCTCCATTAACAGAAACCATAGCAAAAGTACCAGCTACTGTCTTAAAAGAAATTGTGTTACTAGAACCCCATATCTGATTACTCGCTTTTTTACCTCTTATCTGATATGTATAATTTGTATCATCAGACAAGTTAGATAAGGTAATAGGATTATTCATTGATATATTTTGCCAATTTCCACTATTTAATCTACCTTGTAAACTATCAAGAGTACTGTTTGTACTGTAATTAAATGTTGCTGTTTCTTCTGCAATAGATTTAGTAGATAGACTAATTGATGGTGCATTTCTATCAATTTTTGGCAAATATATTGTTCCGCCACAATTACCACTCATTACAAAAGAAGTATTAATAGAGCCACCAACATATATAGAAGCATTGCCATTAGAATCATGATATATTGTTATATCTTGACTATTAACAACTGTTTCGCCTCGATAATAAGTATTAGCCAGTCCAAAAGAAGTGTTATAAAGTGAAGCAGAACCACTAGACCAACTAATATTATTAGCACCTACATAAATACTGGCTTGAACTCTAATCGTTGACCTATTATTTATTTGGTCTTGACTCAATAATTGCCATTTTAAAATATAAGCATAATAAAAAGAGCCATAATTAAATCCAGCTCTTGCAAATTCATTCATACATCACTACCCCTTTGGTTTAATCCAGACTATTGTCTTGTTTACTATTGGTGAAGGCTGTGTATCAGAAACAACTAATATAGGATTACTATCAAGTTCTTCTACTGTTTCTTTAACTGGATTAAATTCATTTTTAGTAACATATAGACCATTATCTTCTATCATCTCTATTTGGCTTTCTATATATTCAAAAATTGAATTATAATCTAAGAAAGTTCTATTATCCACAAAGTCTGTTATTCCAGTTGATAATGCTCTAAATCTAGCAAATTCATACTGATAAATACCAGCATTTTCAGTTAGCTTTTGTTGTGTTAAAGCTGGATAGGAACTTTGGCCAGTTAAAACTCTAAATTGACCTTGAGTAAAACTTGTGTCAGTATTATCTTTTGACATGTCTAATTCATATACTAAAATACAATAAGAACCATCTAAAATTACTGATAATGTTTCTGAGTTAACAACTTCAGTAAGTCCTCCTTGTACAATAAAAAAACCATTACTAACAGTAACAGTATTATTTGTATAAGATAAAGCACATCCAGCACCCTCATTTTCAAATATTCCATTTGAACCATTTAAAAACGTATTATTAATTATTCTATCAGCAACTGAATAATATATTTGTTTATCGTAAGAATGTCCTTTTAACATCTTAATTTCTCCTTTCTTGTAAAACCTTATCAATATAATCAATTCTTATATTTCCACAACTTAATGTTAAATAATTGTGATTATTATCCACAATTTTAGAAATATAAGTATCTTGAATAATATTGTTTTGAGTTTTTATTAAAATTGGTGTTCCTAAATTAATTTTAGAAACATCGTATAGTTTAGATTTCTTTAGAATATCAAATGTTATATTATGTTCATAAGAATTTCCTTTAAATACATCAATAGAAGCTTGTTCTGCATCTTCTTCATTTTCTACAGTTATCTTTTGTGTTTTTCCATTTACTCTATTAGGAGCGTTTTTATTAGTTGTCGTTGTTCTATCATTTAGAAGATATCTATAATATTTTGTTTTAGTAGTATTAATATAGCATTCTACTTTTGCAGTATAATTTAATGAAAAAACCTCAGTATAATTTGAAATATCTGAGGTAGTAGCATCAATTAACATTTTATCTTCTGTTTTAGAAGCAATTTGAAGTTTAATTGTATCTTTATTTAAGATAAAGTTAAAATCAAGATCATAATTTTTTATAGCATTGTTAATAAAAGTTAATAAATTATACATATTACTCGAAACAGTTACAATACTACTTATACTGATGTTCTTCTTGCTATGTGTTAAAGCTTCTACTGAAAGAAATTCTCTATTAACAAATGTATCAGTATTATTTATAAATTCACTTTCTATTGTTTGTTTAATAAAGTCTTCTATTCCTGTAGATGATATTACTTCTTCATTCTCAACAAACATAGAAATATCAAATAACGATAAAATGTCTTTGCAAGTTATTGTATATAAAACACTATCTGAGGATTTTTCTTGACTTACTACAACACCAAGAAAATTAGTTTTATCATTTTTCTTTAAATATATAAAGTCACCTTCCTCAATATTTAACTTTTTAATACTTGTAAATAAAGAATTACCATTTGTTTCTAAATCCCTATTTATCTCCTCAATACTTAATTGAACAACTTCTAATATTTCAAGAGTCATTTTATCAAGAAAATAAGCGATAGTTTCTTCTGAAGGTATTTCTCTCTCTTCTAATTTTAAAACTATCAAGTCAATATCATCTATAGCAGTATCATCACCTGATGTATAAGATACTTCTATGTTGTGGACACCAGTTTGAAGTGGAGCTTCTAAAGATAACTCATACAAGTCAGTTTGTTCATTGTAAACTAATTCATACTCTTCATTGTCTAATATTATTTTTACACTATCTTCCATAAACCACCTCTAAATTGATTTATAATATGGATAGATATTTAATTTAGCAGATACTATCTCGTTATCAGCTTGTATTGTAATATTAGATGTTCCAAGTGGTAATTTAAAAATATTATTGTTTTCTATGTCGATATAGGCTTGTTTAAATAAATTTTCATAAGTACCATCTACATTTTGTTTAAGTATCTTTATATCTCCATCTACAGAACTATATATGAATTTTTCATATTGAGCTATAGTGATATTGATTAGTAAATTAAATAATGTTGTTCCATTAGAATCAGTAACAATTATTTCAGGATTAGTTACAGCACCATCTATTTCTAGATAAATAGGTGCTAATGTATGACCAGTATTATTAAATTCCAACTTTCTTGAGTTATAATTAGCAAATCTACTACCCCATCTAAAATCCCAACGAACCTCATTATCTCCTGCAGACATATCATAAGTATATTCTTTCTGTTCATACCAAAGAGATGTCATATCAAAAGAAATAGGGCAACTTAATATTCCATTTTCTTCTTTTTCTGTTTTTCCTAAAGATTGTATTTCAATGTTTTTAAAATATTCTATTTGTGAACCATCTTTCAAAGGAATTTTATAACTTAATCTAAGGCTTTCTGAACTTTCAATAAAATTGACAAGATTAGTATAGTTTTCATAATATAAAAAGTTACATATACCAGTTATTTGTACTTGCTCTTGTTCTTTTATATTATTAATGAAAACTTCTCCTACTTTTGTATAAGATGTTGAATATGAGTATCCTAATCCATCAGGTTCAGTTAATAAAGCATAGTTTTCTATATCCATCAATGAATAGGTTTGCCCCTTTTCGTTTATAAGTTTAAATTCTCTTACCTTATTTGCCATATAACCACCTCTAATACTGACTTCCAAACTTTTTATTAATATAGTTGAAAGCTAAATCTAAATTTTCCTTATTTAAAGTCTGAACATTAAATTGAATATTAGGAGTTGTAAATATAGTTTTAGTAGCATCTGTTATTTGCCGATTAATGTTAGCATCAATAGAACCAGTAGCAAATTTATTTGAATAATCTAACTCATTCAGAACTTTATTACCCAAATCTTTAGCTGCTTTAACGGCATTTTTTTCTTCGTCTAAAATACCTAAAGTAAGGCCTTCAGTAATGAAATTACCAAATTTTCTAGTTTTTCGTGAAGGACTATGTTCATCTAAAATTTTTTGTAATGTTCCTAAAGCGGTTCCTGCTACAGTTGCTGCTGAATTTCTTAATTTATTCATTACTTCTTCGCTTGTCATCCCATCTGCCAAAGCTGTTGTTAAATAAACCCCTGCAACTTTTGCTTCACCTTGTCTATTTAATTCATTAACAACATTATCAGCAAGCGTTTTAGCTTCATCAGTAACCTCGCCACCATTTTCATTAATAACAGAAACTAAGTTTAAAATTTGTTCTTGCATATCAGGGCTTAACATAGAAATGTTATTTTTAAATTCCTGTTCTGATGTAATAGCCATATTAGCCCAAGCAAGAGCAACTGCTTCTGTTTCGTTATAAGTTACACCTGTCATATTTACGACTGCATTTCTTGTATCGATAGGCAATGTTGCTAAAACTGCTTGATATTGTCCTAGTGATGATGAGGCTAAATTTTTCCAAGCATCTACTACTTCTTTAGAATTTTCTTCTGTAGCAGATGTCATACTTCTTAGAGATGATATAGTTTCATTTAAAATATTTTGTTTGCCTCGTCTTGTTGCTTCCAATATTTGTTTTTCTGAGTCATCTGCATTTTTTATTCTTTTTTTATACTCTTCTACTGAGGCTTGTGTAGCAGCAGCATCTATTGCAACAGTTTCTGCAAAGGTTGCTTTTCTTTGTTCTCCATTTTCTTCAATCATTCTATCATTAGTTGCTATAATTTTATTTATTTCTTCTAAGTTATCTGATTGAGCTCTTATTGAGTTAGTTTGATATGTCGTTATATCATTATATATTCCTTCGTAAACACTTGCGGCATCATCATAAATTGTTTGAGCTTCCTTTGATGCATTTTTAGCATTTTGAACAGCACCTTGAAGTCTTTGATATTCTTTTTGGAATTGTAAATCTTGATCATTGCCGTGTTCTGCTAAGTAATTATTTAACTCTTCTTGAGCTTTATTGTATTCTTGTTGTTTTTTTGTTAAAACTTCTTTAGCATCTGCCAAATTTTTAGTAGCTTCAGCTTCTTGTTCTAAAGCTTTTTCATATGCCTCTTGTTGGCTACTTAGAATTATCTCTGCTTGTTTTTTTGCTATAACTAAATCTATGTTGTTTATAAGTTCATCATATTGTTGAATAACATTTCCAACCATCTGATATTCAGTACCTAAAGCATTATTTAACTCATTTAATATAAAGCCAACTCTTTCTTCATAACCAGATTTAACTTGACCATTTGTATCTACTAATGTTTTTAATTCGCTAACTAGCATACTAACATTATCTATTTCTCTAAGCGAAGACTCTACTTCCTTTTGTCTTTCATTGGCAAGCTGTTGACGTGCTGTGGCTTGTTCTTTAATTTTTGTATTTAATGACTCTAATTGTTTTTCTTCCTCTGACTGTTGACTTGCTAATGCAATACCAGCAGTAGTTAAAACTACTATTGCTGTTGTTAATACTCCAACTGGACTTGCCATTGAACTTAATACTTTTGCTAATGTTGCAGCAGAACCTTTAGCATCTCCTATACCGTTTTGCACTAGTGCTATAGCTTGAGTAAATGTTCCTACTCCTTTAGTTGCAGTTCCTAATACTTTTCCTAAGTTACCAACTATTTTTATAGCAGGACCCATACCTGCAACTAATGCAGCAGTCTTTAGTACTGCCTGTTGTTCTTCATCAGTCATATCAGCAAAACTTTCTGCTAAGTCTCCTAAGAAGTCTAATAAATCGTTAATATGAGGTAATAATTCATCACCCATAGTAATAGCTAGAGCTTTAGCTTTATTTTGAGCCATATTTAATTGTGATTCTGATGTTTTATATCTTTCGTTAGCTTCCTTAGTTAAAGCCGTATTTTCTTGCCAAGCTTTAGAACCTATTTCTAATGACTGATTAAATAAATCT